>NZ_JAIPUT010000020.1 GCF_020055635.1 Marivita sp.
CCCGCCATCGCGCAGGCGCTGCTCCGCCCCGAGGACAGCCTGCATCTGGCCGAACTGCACCCGCAGGAACATGCCGTGCTGCGCGACACGATGCGCGCGCCGAACACACATATCTACCAGCAGGACGGGCTGGCGCTGGCCCAGAGCCTCTGCCCGCCGACCCCGCGCCGGGGGTTGATGCTGGTGGACCCCAGCTACGAGATCAAGGCCGACTATGCCCAGATCCCCAAATGGCTGGCCGCGCTCACCCGCAAGTGGAATGTCGGCGTGGTGATGATCTGGTACCCGATCCTGAGTTCCGGCGCGCACCGCCCGATGCTGCGCGCGCTGCAGGCCGACCACCCCGAGGCGCTGACCCACGAGGTCACATTCCCCCCGGCCCGCGAAGGCCATCGCATGACCGGGTCGGGCCTCTTCATCGTGAACCCGCCTTACGGCCTTGGATCCGCGCTCAAAGCGCTTGGCGCAATGTTCCGCAAGCTGACATGATCCGCGCCGCGCTCGCCCTGCTTTGCCTTCCCGGGCTGGCCAGCGCAAATGAATTACGCTCCGTACCCTATGACACCCTGCGCGCCCTGCCGCACCGGATCGGAACTTTCGACAGCCTGCCCTCGGTCACCGAACCCGGGGTCGATTTCCACCAGCACTGGCGCGCGCCGGGCCTGTCGATTGCCGAACACCTGCTGGGCCAGCGGCTTGAAGAAAGCCACACCGCGCATGGCCGCTTCGATATGCTCAAGGGCCTGCCGAGCGCCCCGCTCCGCGTGATCCCCGGCCCACCGGGGCAGAATTTCACCGTCGCACATCACGCAGGCTTCGGTTCCAACGCGCTTTTCCCGCTGGGTCCGGTGGGCAACACCGGCGCGGACGGGCGCGGCGAGGGCAGCATCGCGATCGCCTTTGACGATCCGCAATTCGCCTTCGGCCTGCGCCTGCACGCCGAATATCCCGATCCGCTGGGCCAGCGTCCGATGCCCCAAACCGCCCAGGTTGCGTTCTACGACGCCGACGCGCGGCGGATCGCCGAAATCGTCCTGCCGCTCGGGCACGGCGTGATCTCGCTGGCGTGGCGCAGCGGCCAAGGTGTGGCCGCCCTGACCATCCAGAACACCGATCCGGGCGGCATCGCGCTTGACGACATTCTCTACGACGTGGCGGACCTCTCGGGTTGACCCCATTGGCGAAGCCCATCCAAGGACATATATCCCTCCCCATGTTTGCAGATTTCCTCAAGCGGCTCACCGCGCCCGACCCCGCCCCCCTGCCCGATGGCGACGCCCGTCTGGCCCTCACCGCCCTGCTGGTGCGCGTCGCGCGCACCGATGGCGTCTATGACGAGAGCGAGAAGACCCGGATCGACCGGATCGCAGCCACCCGTTATGGCCTGTCGCCGTTCGAGGCGACCAAGCTGCGCGGCGAGGCCGAAACGCTCGAATCCGAAGCCCCCGATACCGTCCGCTTCACCTCGGCCATCAAGGACGCGGTGCCCTATGAGGACCGCATCGCGGTGATCGAGGCGCTCTGGGCGGTGGTCCTTGCCGATGGCGTGCGCGAGGCCGAGGAAGACGCCCTGCTGCGCCTGGTGTCCAAGCTTCTCGGCATCAACGATCGCGACAGCGCATTGGCCCGGCAACGCGTGGACAGCGCAGGTTGATCGCAGCCCTGCCGATGTATGACCGGCCCGAGACGCGGGCCGCCAATGATCGCCTCTGGTCGGCGGTCGCGGACCGGCTCACCGAAGCGCCGCGCGACCTGACCCGCGATCTGCCGCTTGACGCGCTGTGGACCGATCCCGACCTGATGTTGTCGCAGACCTGCGGCCTGCCCTATGCGCTGGGGCTGCATGCACAGGTCACGCTGGTGGCCAGCCCCGATTTCCGGCTCGACGGCTGTCCGCCGGGATATTACCGCAGCGTGATCGTCACCCGGTCCGAAGAAACGCGCCGCCTGCGCGAACTCCTGCGCGACCACGCGATCCTCAACGACCGCCACAGCCAATCCGGTCACAACGCGCTCCACGTCTTTGCCCAGACCCACGGCGCGCGTCTGGTCGATCCGGCGGAGAGCGGCAGCCACCGGGCCTCGGCACAGGCCGTGGCCGCAGGCCAGGCCGGAATCGCCGCGATCGACGCCAACACATGGCGCATGATCGCCCGCTGGGACGAGTGGGCCAGCGGCCTCACCGTGATCGCCCGAACACCGCCCACCCCGGCGATGCCCTTCATCTGCGGCCAGGCAGCCGATCCCGAGGCTGTCCGGTCCGCCCTGACCGCCGCGCTCTCGGGCCTCGATGCCGAGGACCGCGACACGCTTGGGCTTTACGGCCTCGCGGATCTGCCCAAAAGCGCCTATCTCGCGGTGCCCCCACCGCCGATCTGACAGGCTTACGTACCGTCACCGGCGCGGAACAGCGCCCGAGTCACGGATTCCTCGTTGCATCGCGCCCGATTTTGGCCTCATCCTGCCATCCATCCTTGACCCAACCCGCCAGAGCGCCTTGTGACAGACACGCCCGTTCTCGAAATAGTCAACCTGCACAAGCAGTACGGCAGCCTTGAGGTCATCAAGGGCGTCGATATTACCGCCCGTCGCGGCGACGTGGTCTCGCTGATCGGATCGTCCGGGTCAGGCAAATCGACCATCCTGCGCTGCGCCAACCTGCTCGAGGACAGCCAGCAGGGCGATATCCTGTTCAAGGGCGAAGCCGTGCACTGGAAAGGCAGCGGTCTGGGCCGCCACCCCGCCGATCCGAAACAGGTGCTGCGCATCCGCACGAACCTGTCGATGGTGTTCCAGCAGTTCAACCTCTGGTCCCACATGACGATCCTGCAGAACGTGATGGAAGCGCCGGTCACCGTGCTCGGCCGCGACCGGGCCGAGGCCGAACAGGCGGCACGCGGCTATCTCGACAAGGTCGGCATCGGCGACAAGTGCGACGCCTTCCCGGCGATGCTGTCGGGCGGCCAGCAACAGCGCGCCGCCATTGCCCGTGCGCTCTGCATGGAACCCGAGGCGCTCTTGTTCGACGAACCGACCTCGGCGCTCGATCCTGAACTCGAACAGGAGGTCGTCAAGGTGATCAGGGATCTGGCCTCCGAGGGCCGGACCATGCTGATCGTCACGCATGACATGAAAATGGCCCGCGACGTGAGCAATCACGTGGTGTTCCTGCACCAGGGCCTGATCGAGGAAGAAGGCACGCCGGACACCCTGTTCGGGGCGCCCAAATCAGAACGGCTGCGGGGGTTCCTATCCTCGACAATGGCCGAATAACCACTCAAGAAACAGGAAGACCACACCCATGAAAACCCTCATCCTCGGCACTGCCGCCCTCGCGCTGACCGCCTCGATGGCCGTCGCACAAGACGACACGGTGATCCGCCTCGGCACCGAAGGCGCCTACCCTCCGTACAACTTCATCAACGATGCCGGCGAGGTCGATGGCTTCGAACGCGAACTCGGAGACGAGCTCTGCGCCCGCGCCGAACTGACCTGCGAATGGGTCACCAACGAATGGGACAGCATCATTCCCAACCTCGTGGCCGGCAACTACGACACCATCATCGCCGGCATGTCGATCACCGACGAACGCGACGAGGTCATTGATTTCACGACCAACTACACCCAGCCCGACCCCTCGGCCTATCTCGCGCTCGACGGTTCGGATGTCGATTTCGACGGTGGCGTGATCGCCGCCCAGGCCGGCACCATCCAGGCCTCCCACATCGCGTCCTCGGGGGCCACGCTGGTCGAATTCGCCACCCCCGACGAGACCATCGCCGCCGTGCGCAGCGGCGAGGCCGACGCGGTACTGGCCGACAAGGCCTATCTCCAGCCCATCGCCGAGGAAAACGCCGACGTGGCGCTGGTCGGCGACGACGTCCTGCTGGGCGGCGGCATCGGCATGGGCATCCGCGAAAGCGACACCGAGCTGCGCGACAGGTTCACCGCCGCGATCGAGTCGATGAAGGAAGACGGCTCGCTCAACGCGCTGATCGAAAAGTGGCTGCCCGGCTCGGCCACGTTCTGAGCCCACTCGAGAAGGGGGCGGCCCGCCTGCCCCCTTCTTCTCTTTCCAAATATGCACATTCCAACCTCCCCAGAGGCGCGCCATTTTCAGCTTTTGCACAGATCCTGACACGCTCGGCACCCTCCGCTGGTATGCGTGTTACCTGACGACCGGCAAGCATATGGGCCTCTACTGGTCCTTCGGCACGGTCCTGCTTCTGCTCGCCATCACCGCGCCCACCGCGCTGGCCTTCGGGTTCGGCGGCGCCTCTGCCGCGCGGTCGAAAATCGCGCCGCTGCGCTGGTTCGGCAAGGGCTATATCGCCATCGTGCGCGGCGTGCCCGACATCGCGTTCTTCCTGTTTTTCGTTCTGGCGCTCGATATCTTCTTCGAATGGATCCGCCACGAGATCAAATGCCCCGACTGGGACCAGTCGATCTGGCAGGGCAATGATTTTGTCGTCTGCGCGGCGGCCAAGCTGCCGATGAACAACGCGCCGCAATGGATCCATGAAACCTACGGCTTCATGCTGGCGGTGCTGACCTTCGCCATCGTCTTCGGTGCCTTCGCGGCCAACGTCCTTTACGGGGCCATGCGCGCCGTGCCCCACAACCAGCTGGAAACCGCCGAAGCCTACGGCATGTCGCGCCGGCAGGTCTATTGGCGCATCCTGGTGCCGCAGATGTGGGTCTTTGCCCTGCCCGGCCTGTCCAACCTCTGGCTGGTGCTGATCAAGGCGACTCCGCTGCTGTTCCTCTTGGGTGTCGAAGACATCGTCTACTGGGCGCGCGAACTGGGCGGCGCCAAGACGCCCCGCTTTACCGATTACCCGCATCCCGACTGGCGCATGTGGTACTTCCTGTTCCTGCTGATCTTCTATCTCGCCTTCACCCGCGTTTCCGAAATCGTCCTCGACAAGGTGATGCTCAGGCTCACCCACGGACAGGCCACGATGGGCGGCGAAGCCCAGAGGAAGGCGGCATGATCATGGTCTGCGTGCTATCCCGCTGGTGCCGGAACGCGCCCGCTTTGCGGACGCTGCCTCCGGCGCGCCGCCTGCTTCGGAGCCAGCGGGCATGAGCTGCTGGGAAACCATCGCCGATTATGGCCTGCGCTCGATCGGGATCGGCGAACGCCTGCTGCCGCGTGACGGCTTTACCTTGTGCCAGCAATTCACCCTGATCGGCTCGGGCATGATCTGGAACATCTATTTCGGCGTGCTGGCGCTTGGCGCGGGGTTCTTCCTCGCGACGGCCGTGGCCCTTGGCAAGGCTTCGAACATCTGGGCCGTTCGCAAGGTAAGCGCGTGGTTCATCTTCCTTTTCCGCGGCTCGCCGCTCTTCATCCAGTTCTTCTTCGCCTATTTCCTGTTCCTCACGCTGAAACCGGTCTCGCCGATCTTCGATCCGTTCACCGCTGCCTGGCTGGGCGCGCTGATCGTGCTGTTCCTCAACACCGCCGCCTATTCCGGAGAGATCTTCTACGGCGCGCTGCAATCGGTCCCGCGCGGCGATATCGAGGCGGCGGACGCCTATGGCATGACCGGCTGGACCCGGTTCAGGCGCGTGACCTGGCCGACCATGCTGCGCCTTGCCTGGCCCGCCTACACCAACGAGGCGATCTTTCTGTTTCACGCCACGACGCTGGTCTATTTTTCCGGCTTCCCGGCCTGGCAGCAGCGCGGTGACGCGCTTTACTACGCGAATTTCTTTGCCGACAAGACCTTCAACCCGTTCATCCCCTATCCGATCCTGGCGTTCTATTTCATCCTTCTGACGCTGCTGATCATCAGCCTTTTCGGTTTGATCAATCGCCGCCTGAACCGGCACCTGCCGCAAGAGGTCCGCACGAAGATGAAGCTGAAACTGAACGTCATTCGGTGAATTTCGCTTGCTAATGCGCATGCGCCCCGCATATCCATTAATTTGATCAAATTCATCAAACGGGGCTCCGATGGACACCCATATTCGCAACTGGCTGCGCAAGAATCCGCAGGTCCGCACGATCCGTGTCGCGGCATCCGACCTCAACGGTCAGGCGCGCGGCAAACGTGTGCCGGCGCGCTTTGCAGACAAGGTGCTGGACGGCGGCACCCGCTTTCCGCTGTCTGTTCTGAACCTCGACATCTGGGGCGAAGACATCGATGACAGCCCGCTGGTGTTCGAGGCGGGTGACGCCGATGGCGTGCTCTGGCCCACCGGGCGCGGCTTCGTGCCGATGCCGTGGCTTGAAGCGCCCAGCGCATTGCTGCCGCTCTGGATGTTCCGCGAAACCGGCGAGCCGTACGAGGGCGACCCGCGCCATGCGCTGAATTCCGTGGTGCAGCGCTACAAGGCGCGCGGCCTGACTCCGGTGGTGGCGATGGAGCTGGAATTCTTCCTGATCGACGACAGCACCCGCAACCTGCAAGTGCCCGCCTCGCCCAGATCCGGCAAGCGCCGCAAGGCGGGCGAGATCCTGTCGATCCGGCTGATCGACCAGTTCGACCGCTTCTTCACCGATCTCTACGATGCCTGCGAGGCGATGGACATTCCCGCCGACACGGTGATCTCCGAGGCCGGGCTGGGCCAGTTCGAGATGAACCTGATGCATTGCGACGACGCCCTGCGCGCCGCGGACGATGCGTGGCTCTTCAAGATGCTGGTCAAGGGCCTGGCCCGCCGCCACGGCTTTGCCGCGTCCTTCATGGCGAAACCCTATCCGGATTACTCCGGTTCGGGCATGCACACGCATTTCTCGGTGCTGGATCAGAACGGCAAGAACGTCTTCGACGATGGCGGCCCCAAGGGCACCGACATGCTGCACCACGCCATCGCGGGCTGCCTGAACGGCATGTATGACAGCACGCTCCTGTTTGCGCCGCACTGGAACAGCTATGACCGGCTGGTGCCCGAGGCCCACGCCCCCACCGGCATTGCCTGGGCCTACGAGAACCGCACCGCCGCGATCCGCGTGCCCTCGGGAAGCGCGTCGGCGCGCCGCATCGAACACCGGGTCGCGGGGGGCGACGTGAACCCCTATCTCACGCTGGCGGCGATCCTCGGCGCGGCCCTGACCGGCATCGAAGACGGCAAGGCGCCGCCCGAGCCGGTCAAGGGCAACGCCTATGCGCTGGATCTGCCGCAGATTCCCGACGAATGGGCCCCGGCGATAGCGGCGTTCGAAAACAGCACGATCATCCCGCGCATCTTCCACGAGGAACTGATCCGCAACCTGGTCCTGACCAAGAAGCAGGAACGCCACTACATGGAAGAGCTCACTCCGGCGGAACGCGTCGTAATATACCTCGATACGGTCTGACGCACATCTTGCCCGCCACGGGCCGAGCGCATAGCTTGAGACCACAAACACCTTGGTGCTTCATGAAAATCGGAATACTGCAAACGGGTCTGGCCCCGGACGAACTCAAGGGATCGTTCGGGGAATATCCCGGATTCTTCGAACGGCTGCTGGCCGGTCACGGCTTCACCTTCCAAAGCTGGTCGGTGGTCGAAAACGACTTTCCCGACGGGCCGGAGGATGCCGATGGCTGGCTCATCACCGGGTCGAAACACGGCGCCTACGAGGATCACCCGTGGATCCCGCCGCTGGAACAGCTGATCCGCGACATCATCGCCGCTGATCGCCCGCTGATCGGGGTGTGTTTCGGCCACCAGATCATCGCGCAGGCGATGGGCGGCAAGGTCACGAAATACGACGGCGGCTGGGTCATCGGCCAGCAGGATTACGTGTTCGGCACCGAAACCCTGACCATCAACGCCTGGCACCAGGACCAGGTCATCGAGGCCCCGAAGGGGGCCGAGGTCGTGGCGCATGGCAGCCATTGCGCCAACGCGGCGCTGCTCTATCCCGGCAAGGCCTTCACCGTGCAGCCCCACCCGGAATACAACGACGATTTCATCAAGGGCCTGATCACCTATCGCGGCAAGGGGCTCGTGCCGGAGGAGCTTTTGCAGGACGCGACCGCGAAAATGGGCAATCCGCTCGACAATGCGCGCCTGGCCGACCAGTTCGCCCATTTCTTCCGTGAAGGGACACTCTCATGACCGACTGGACCGATGCCCTGCCCGATCCCGCCCGCGCCTTTCTCGAAGGCCGCCGGCTGGACGAGGTGGAATGCATCATCGCCGACCTGCCGGGCATTGCCCGCGGCAAGGCGGTGCCGGCGTCGAAATTCGCGCGGCAAGCCTATTTCCACCTGCCGGATTCGATCTTCTTCCAGACCATCACCGGCGATTGGGGCGAAGCCGCAGACGAGGACGATGGCGGCTTCATCGAACGCGACATGATCCTGAAGCCCGACATGAGCACCGCGACGGCCGCGCCCTGGACCGGCGACTGGACGTTGCAGGTGATCCACGACGCGTATGACCGCAAGGGCAACCCGGTGCCCTATGCGCCGCGAAACGTGCTCAAACGCGTGGTGCAGCTTTACCGCGACCAGGGCTGGAAACCGGTTGTCGCGCCCGAGATGGAATTCTTCCTCACCGCCCGCAATCTGGACCCGGCCAAGCCGATCGAGCCGATGATGGGCCGGTCGGGCCGTCCGGCGGCCGCGCGCCAGGCCTATTCCATGACCGCGGTCGACGAATTCGGCCCGGTGATCGATGACATCTACGATTTCGCCGAAGCCCAGGGCTTCGAGATCGACGGCATCACCCAGGAAGGCGGCGCGGGACAGCTCGAGATCAACCTGCGCCACGGCGACCCGGTCAAGCTCGCCGACGAGGTGTTCTATTTCAAGCGCCTGATCCGCGAGGCCGCGCTGCGCCACGATTGTTTCGCCACCTTCATGGCCAAGCCGATCGAGAACGAACCCGGCAGCGCCATGCATATCCACCATTCGATCATGGATATCGAAACCGGCCGCAACATCTTTTCCGGACCGCAGGGCGGAGAAACCGACGCGTTCTTCCACTTCATCGGCGGGTTGCAGACCTACACGCCCTCGGCCATCGCGGTGCTGGCACCCTACGTCAACAGCTACCGCCGCTATGTCAAGGAACATGCCGCCCCGATCAACCTGGCCTGGGGCCGCGACAACCGCACCACCGGCATCCGCATTCCGCTGTCCGGCCCCGACAGCCGCCGGGTCGAGAACCGCCTCGCGGGGATGGATTGCAATCCCTATCTCGGCATCGCGGCCTCGCTCGCCTGCGGCTATCTCGGGCTGATGAACGAGAAATGGCCGTCCAAGCCGCTCAAGAGAGATGCCTATGAGGGTGAGGCGGACATTCCGCAGGTGCTGGGCCAGGCGCTTCAGGTGTTCGAAGAGGCCGAGGACCTGCACAAGATCCTCGGCGAGGATTTCTGCCGCGTCTATTCGATCGTCAAGCGGGCGGAATACGAGGAGTTCCTGCAGGTCATCAGCCCGTGGGAACGCGAACACCTTCTGTTGAACGTCTGATCCGGGATTTCGGACCGGCTTCGCCGGTCCGACCGATCGGGGGGCCAGCCCCCCGAACCCCCCGGGATATTTTTGAACCAGAGAAGATCAGGACCGCGCCCGTGAACCTATTGTTCAGCAATGACACACGCGGGGAATATCCCCGAAGCTGGTACGCCGCGACCGCGACGCCGCTGGCGCCGTTCGCGCCGCTTCAGGGTGAGACGCGGGCCGATGTCTGTATCGTCGGCGGCGGCTATACCGGGCTGTCGGCGGCGCTGCACCTGGCCGAGATGGGCGCGGACGTGGTGCTGCTCGAGGCCCATCGCGTCGGCTTTGGCGCGTCGGGACGCAATGGCGGGCAGCTGGGGTCCGGCCAGCGGCAGGACCAGGTCACGCTGGAGAAGATGGTCGGGCAGGACGCCGCGCGTCATCTGTGGGATCTGGGCGAGGACGCCAAGGCGCTGGTGCGCGGGCTGATCGCGCGGCATGGCATCGACTGCTACATCCGCGACGGCATCGCCTGGGCGGCGTCGCGACCGGCGGACGTGGCCGACCTGCACAGCTATGCCGAACATCTTCAGAAACGCTACGGCCATGACAAGGTCACGCCGCTGGACCGGGACGCGTTTCACGCGCTTTGCCCGTCGCCCGATTATGTCGGCGGCATGCTCGACATGGGGGCGGCGCATCTGCACCCGCTGCGGCTGGCGCTGGGACTGGCCGACGCCGCCGCCAGGGCCGGTGCGCGCCTTTACGAGCGCAGTCATGTGCATGACATCCGGCACGGGCCCAAGGTCACGATCCGCACCGATGCGGGGCACGTGGTGGCCGACCAGGTTATCCTGGCCGCCAACGGGTATCTTGGCGGGCTCGACCGCCAGGTCACCGCGCGGGTCATGCCGATCAACAATTACGTCGTCGCCACCGAACCGTTGGGCGAGGACGCCGCGCGCGTGCTGACGCAGGACGTGGCGGTCGCCGATTCGCGGTTCGTGGTCAATTACTTCCGCCTCAGCCACGACAGGCGCCTGATCTTCGGGGGCGGCGAAACCTATGGCTACCGCTTTCCGGCCGACATCGCGGCGCTCGTGCGCAGGCCGATGACCAAGGTGTTTCCGCATCTCCGGGATGTCCGGGTCGATTACGCCTGGGGCGGCACGCTTGCCATCACGCTCCGGCGCATGCCCTATCTTGCCCGCGTGCGCCCCAACATCCTGTCGGCCTCGGGCTATTCCGGCCACGGTGTCGGCAACGCGATCCAGGCGGGAAAGCTGCTGGCCGAAGCGACGCGCGGGGCCTCGACGGGCTTTGACGCCTTCAACGCGATCCCGCATGGCCGCTTCCCGGGCGGAGGGCTGCTGCGCACGCCGATCCTGAAACTCGCCATGTCCTGGTTCGCGATGCGCGACCGGCTGGGGGTCTGAGCCTCCGGGTGTCGCCACGCCGCATGATTTTCCTGCAAATTTCGTCGCCACGGCGTCATGCCTCTGTCATACTGTCGTGACACCGCGTATTGAACGTGACAGCAAGAAACGGGGCGCAGATATGCCAGACCTTCCGAACATGCACGACGCAGAACCCATCCCCGACGCCGCCCGCGGCGAGATCGAGCGGCTGCTGCACTCCGGGGATCTGTTCCGCTACACCGCGTCCGAGGGATCGCCGGTGGCGCTGCTCGAGGAAGAGTTCGCGGCATGGATGGGCAAACGCTTCGCGCTTGCGGTCAGCAGCTGTTCGGCGGCGCTGTTTCTGTCGCTCAAGGCGTTGGGCCTTCCACGCGACGCGCGGGTCATGATCCCCGCCTTCACCTTTGCCGCCGTGCCGTCGTCGATCGTGCATGCCGATTGCGTCCCGGTCCTGTGCGAGGTCGATGACAGCTACCGCATCGACATGGCGGATTTCGAAGCCAGGCTCGACGACGTCGACGCGGTGATGATCAGCCACATGCGCGGGCATACCTCGGACATGGACGCAATCCTGCGGCTGGCCGCGGCGCGCGACATCCCGGTGATCGAGGACGCCGCGCATTCGCTGGGCACCCGCTGGAACGGGCAGCTTGTCGGCACGCTGGGCGCGGTCGGCTGCTTCAGCTTCCAGAGCTACAAGATGCTCAATGGCGGCGAAGGCGGCATCCTGCTGACCGACGATGCCGACCTGATCGCCCGTGCGGTGATCCTGTCGGGCGCCTACGAGCACAACTGGAAGAAACACCCGGTCCTGCACGAGGCATTTGCGAAATGGCAGAACAAGCTGCCGCTCTACAACCTGCGCATGTCGAACCTCTCGGCCGCCGTCATCCGGCCCCAGCTGGATGAACTGGACCGCCGCGTGGCCAATGGCCGCCGCAACCACGACCATGTCGCCGATCTTCTGCGCCGGTCGCCCTGGATCGATGTGCCCAGCGCCCTGCCCAAGGAAGAGCGTGCGCCGGATTCGCTGCAATTCAGCCTGACCGGGATGGATGATGCATCGGTCGATGCCTTTGTCGAGGTCGCCAGGACGATGGGGGTCACGATCCAGGTCTTCGGCCGCAGCACCGACAACGCGCGGGCCTTCTGGAACTGGGAATTCCTTGGCCCGGCCCCCGACCTGCCGAAGACCCGCCAGATGCTGTCACGCGCCTGCGATTGCCGCCTGCCCGCGCGCCTGACGCTGGAGGATTGCGATGCTGTGGCCGACGTCATCCTGTCGGCCATCGATCATGTCATGCAGCAGCCGGTCCAGGCCACCGCCTGATCACTTGTCGAGCTTCGACAGCTTTTTCTGAAGCTCGGCGAGCTGGGTCTTGATCGCGTCCAGATCCTCGCCCTCCGTCGTGGTCTTGTCGGTCGTGCCCGCGTCGGAATCGTCTGGCGACGGCCCCGACCAGCCCGGCGACACCTTGCCCGTCATCGCCTTGAGGAACGCTTCCTGCTGCGCCTGGATGGCCTCGAAGCCCGGCACGTTCGACATCGGGTTCGCCTTGCTCATGTTCTCGACCCATTTCGACTGGCTGTCGCGGAACATCTCGAAACTGGCGGCAAGGAATTGCGGCACGACGCTGGTCGCCTGCGTCGTGTAGCTGCGCACCAGGTCGTTCAGCACGTTGGTCGGCAACACGCTTTCGCCCCGGCTTTCGTGCTCGGCGATGATCTGCAACAGGTATTGCCGCGTCAGGTCATCCCCCGATTTCAGATCGACGATCTTCACTTCGCGCCCGCCCCGAATGAAGCTGGCGATGTCTTCGAGGGTCACGTAGTCGGATGTTTCGGTATTGTAGAGACGCCGGCTCGCGTAGCGTTTGATCAGCAACGGTTTCTGGTCTTCGGCCAAGGTGTCTCCCTCCCCCGGAATGTCTTTGCTGCATTGCAGCCTACGCACATGCAAAACAAAAAGAAAGCGTTGCTGACGTCATGCAGGCATCCACGAACAAAAAAGGCCGGATCCACGAGGGACCCGGCCAGAATATAGCGTTCCAATTTGGGAGGAGAGAACGCTAATTCATGAAAAGCTTACTTCGCGGCAGTTGTTGCCTTCTTGGCAGCGGTCGTCGCGTCGGCAGTGGCTTTCTTGACTGCGGCGGTCGCGTCTTCCGACAGGTCCTTGCCAGCAGCCATCATCAGTTCGACCGTGTCCATCTGGACCTTCTTCGCGATCTCGGCGAAGGCGGCCATGTTCTCGGCAGCAACTTCAGCTTGCGCGGACGCGAAATCGGTCATCGCTTTTGCATAGTCGGCCGGCTCGGTCTTCGCCTTCGACATGTCGCTCAGCTTGGACAGGGTGTCTTTTGTCCACTTGGCGGAAATCTCGCTCGACTTCTCGGCGGCTTCCAGGGCAACGCTGGACAGCTTTTCGTTCAGGGTCGCTGTTGTCTTGAAAGCGTCTTCCATTGCTTTCGTGTCGACCGGGAATGCGCCCATCATTTCTTTCATGGTCGCGGTCATGTCAGGTGTCTTAGCCATTGTTCAAATCCTTTCCTGCTCTGCGGGCCCACCCCGCTGTCTCTTGCAGATGACAAACAGATACATGCTGCACCGCAGCATTTCAAGTCTTTTTCTGCACTGCAGCAAAAAAATTTCCCTAGGGTCAGGCAAAGCCCGCCGAACGCCTAGGCGGTGGCCTTGATCCGCACATAGGTCCCCGGCGCGGGGGAAAGCGGCGGATGGGCGGTGTCGCCCACATCGCGCGCAGGCACCCACTTGCCCGACCGCTTGGCGATCCACTTTTCCCAGACCGGCCACCACGACCCTTCGGTGTACTCGGCCTGCGCCAGCCAGTCGGACGGCGGCAAGGACAGGTCGGCATTGGTGTAATGGCCGTATTTCTTCTTGGTCGGCGGATTGACGATGCCCGCGATATGGCCCGATTCCGAGACGATGAACGTCTTCGACCTTGACCCCATCGCCTGCACGCCCTTGTAGCAATCCTTCCATGCCGCGATGTGATCGGTCTCGCAGGCGATCGAACACAGCGGCACGTCCACGTCCCGAAGGTTCAGCGTGTGACCCATCAGGTCGAACCCGCCCTCGGCGAACTTGTTGTCCTGGCACAGCCCGCGCAGGTACTGCATCGCCATCTTGCCCGGCAGGTTCGCCCCGTCACCGTTCCAGTACAGAAGATCGAAGGCGGGCGGGGTCTCGCCCATCATGTAGCTCTTGATCGCGGGTCCGTAGATCAGGTCGTTCGACCGCAGATAGCTGAAGGTACGCGCCATGATGAAGGACTTGAGGATGCCGGTCTCGCCGATCTCGGCCTCGATCCCGTCGATGAAATCATCCTGCAGGAACGGCGTGAATTCGCCCTGGTCCGAAAAATCGGTCAGCGCCGTGAAGAAGGTGGCGGACTTGATCGAACTGTCGCCGCGCTGCTTCATCAACGACAGCGTGAGGCTCAGCGTGGTGCCCGCGATGCAATAGCCGATCGCGTTGATCTTCTCGACACCGCAGATCGCCTTCACCTCGTCGACCGCCCGCAGGTAGCCATCCTCGATATAGGTATCCAGCCCGACATCCTTGTACGACTCGTCCGGGTTGATCCAGCTGACCACGAACAGCGTGTAGCCCTGATCGACGACCCAGCGGATGAAGGAATTTTCCGGTTTCAGATCGAGAATGTAGAACTTGTTGATCCAGGGCGGGAAGAGCACGATCGGTGTTTCGCGCACCTTTTCGGTGGTCGGCTTGTACTGGATCACCTCCATCATGTGGTTGCGATACACCACCTCGCCCTCGGCGGTGGCGATGTTGGTCCCGATCTCGAACGCGCCCTCGTCGGCCAGCCGGACCACCAGCTCGCCATTGTTGGCTTCGAGATCCGCCACCAGGTTCTCAAGACCCTTCACAAGGCTCTCGCCCTCGGTTTCCAGCGCCTTCTGAAGCGCATCCGGATTGGTCGCCAGGAAATTCGTCGGTGCGAACATGTCGACGATCTGCTGGGCGAAATAGCGCAACCGCTTCTTCTCGGTCGCGTCCATGTCCTCGATATCGTCCACCGCGGTGCGGATCGCCTCGGCGTTTATCAGGTATTGCTGCTTGATGAAGTTGAAATACGGATGCTCGTCCCACAGCGGGTTCTTGAACCGCCGGTCCTTGGGGCCGGGATCCGCCGGAGCCTGCAACTTGCCCTTGGCCAGCGCCTGCTGTGCCTCGACGTAATGGGTGACGGACTTGCCCCAGAATTCGATCTGATGTTCGAGAATCTTTGCCGGGTTCTGCACCCATTCCTGCCAATAGGCCTGCATCGCGTGCCCGAACAACATCGAGTCCGGCGCGCTCAGCGACGGGTTGACCTTCTTCTTGCTGGAGAGCGCAGACATGAGCCGCTGCGTGAGCGTCTCGATCTTTTGCAAATTGGCCTCAAGTTCCGCGCTCATTTCTGGTGCGGCAACGTCGTTGGTTGTCATGACCAATATTCCCCCCTAGATATGCTGCCATGCAGAATACAGTCGCCTGCGTTGGGAGGCAAAGCGACGAATTGGCCCGGATCCCGGGCCGGCTTTAAGGAGACGCCTCTATGCGCCACATGATGACATACGATCTCATGGAAACTTTTCGCAATACGAATCAATGGCTTGGCTCGACAGCGCGCACCATGGCCTCGTACCCGGCCTGGGCCATGCTGCCCAATCCGGCGGTTCAGTGGATGGCCGCCTGGGGCGAGGTCACCGAACGCACATTCGAGCGTATGGTCGTCAAACCCGACTGGGGGATTCGGACATTCACCCATGAAGACGGCAAGGACCACCTCGTCGAGATTGAGACCATAGTCGAACGTCCCTTCGGGGATCTGATCCACTTCAACGTCGTCGGACGCAAGGAACAGCCCCGCAAGATCCTGCTGGTGGCGCCGATGTCCGGGCATTATGCAACGCTCCTCCGCTCCACGGTGAAATCCCTACTCGTGAACTGCGAAGTTTACGTGACGGATTGGCATAATGCACGCGACATTCCCGTCAGCGCCGGAAAGTTCGACGTCGAGGACTACACCCTCTACCTGATGGACTTCATGCGCGAGCTGGGTCCCGACATCAACGTCGTCGCGGTCTGCCAGCCGGTGCCGCTGACGCTTGCCGCAACCGCCTACCTGGCCGAACTGGACCCGGACGCGCAGCCGCGCACGCTGACCCTGATCGGCGGCCCCGTCGATCCCGACGCGACGCCGACCGACGTGACCGATTTCGGCGCCCGTGTGACCATGGGCCAGCTCGAGGAAACCATGATCCAGCGGGTCGGTTTCAAATACCCGGGCGTCGGCCGCATGGTCTATCCCGGCCTCTTGCAGCTGGCCTCTTTCATCTCGATGAATGGCGAACGGCACGCCGATGCATTCTCGAACCAGATCCAGAACGTCATGCGCGGCGATGCGTCGGACCATGATGCGCATAACCGCTTCTACGACGAATACCTGGCGGTGATGGACATGCCGGCGGAATTTTACCTCTCCACCGTCGACCGCATCTTCAAGAAGCGCGAAATCGCCAAGAACGAATTTGTCGTCGATGGGCACAAGGTCGATTTCGGCGCGATCACGCGGGTCGCGGTGAAAACCGTCGAAGGCGCGAATGACGACATCTCGGCCCCCGGCCAGTGTATCGCAGCCCTCGGCCTCTGCACCGGCCTGCCGGACGACAAGAAGGCCAGCCATGTCGAACCGGGCGCTGGCCATTACGGCATCTTCGCCGGCAAAAGCTGGCGCAACAACATCCGCCCGCTGGTGCTCGACTTCATCGACAGCAACGCGGCCGGACCCGACACCGCGAAGAAAGCCAAACCGGCGAACACCAACGCCGCATGAGACACGAAGGGCCGATCCCGGGATCGGCCCCTTTCGTTTGCGCAGGCCGGACCACTCTGTCCTGTCAGACAACGCAGGGCTCCGGCCTTGACGGCTCGTGATGGTCCATGCCCCGAAGCCCCGACAGGACCGGCCCAACCACACCTCAGGTCGGAAATCTGTCAGCGCATACCGACACGTAACGCGTCACCAAATGTTGACATATGCCATGCCCTGCATGGATAACCTGTAAAAATGCGGTAACGGCGGCGGCAATGGACCTAATAAGAGTCACATTTGAGTGCGAAGACTGCGGTGGAACCGTCCTCGAGACGGACAGCCATCCGTCCAACGATTCCGTCGTCCGTTGCAAGCGGTGCGGATGGGTCTATGGGACCTTCCGAGACCTCAAACGAAATGCCGTCGATGAGGCTCTCGGTTTCGCTCTCGCCACTGCCACCCAGAGAATTAAGAAACGCAGCAGAAAACTCTACTGATG
This sequence comes from Marivita sp., assembly GCF_020055635.1. Classification (GTDB taxonomy): domain Bacteria; phylum Pseudomonadota; class Alphaproteobacteria; order Rhodobacterales; family Rhodobacteraceae; genus Marivita. Next base: position 17,149 of record NZ_JAIPUT010000020.1, read on the forward strand.
TGATGTCCATGGATTTGCGTCACCCCAAGTCTTTAAGGGTGATACGCAAGGCACCAGGTTTGGATCACTTCTTTTTGGTCCGCACCGTATCGGGCGACCGCTCGCAAGCCAGAGCACCGCGCCAAAAAGCGCCCGCCGCGCGGGCATGGCGCATTCCGATCAGACAGCGCCAAGGCGCAGTCGCGGGGCCGTTATCCCTCCGCCGCCCAGATCATGTCGATGAACCGCTGCGTCCCCAGGCTGAATTCCAGCGGACAGGGAAAATCGGCCTCGCCGCGCACCGCCGCGCCAAAGGCTTCGACCTGCAACACGTAATGGTTCGCGCCGGGATAGCGCAGCGTTTCGGTCAGCTGCCCCTGGCGCGTCACCCTCAGTTCGGCGTCCGAATGCACCAGCGGGTTGAACCCGGTCACCACCTCGATCACACCCTTCGATCCGTGAAAGGACACGTTCTGATAGGGCGTCATCCGCATCGACGTGAGCGACGTCAGCGTGAACCCGTCGAACTGCGCCAGCGCCTCGGTCCGCACTTCCACGCCATTCTCGCGCCGGATATCCGCGAACAGCACCTTCTCCGGCTCCTTGCCGGTGACGAACCGCGTGCATCCCAGAGTGTAGACGCCGATATCCGGAAGGCTCCCGCCGCCGGTCTCGACGCTGTTGCGGATGTTTCCGGGATCACCGGAATTGTCATAGGTGAAGGTCGCGTTCACCCGAAGAAGGTCACCGATCGCGCCCTCCTGCAGCCATGTGCGCACCTGTTGCCACTGCGGGTGATGCACGATCATGTAGGCCTCGGCCGCCATCAGTCCGGTCTGGTCTCGCAGCGCGATCAGCGCCTCGATCTCGTCGGCCTGCATCGCGATCGGCTTTTCGCACAGCACATGCTTGCCCGCATCGAGCGCCTTGCGCGTCCATTCGACATGCAGCGTGTTGGGCAGCGGGATATAGACCGCATCCACCTCCGGGTCGGCCAGAACAGCCTCATAGCTGTCGACCACCCGCACCCCCGCCGCGATCTCCTGGAACGGGGCCGCCTTGGCCGGATCGGACGTGGCCAGAACCGCCAGTTCCGATCGCCGCGCCGCGTGGATCGCCGGGGCCATCTGCTCCCTCGCGAATGTCGCCGCGCCCAGAATACCCCACCGAATTGCCGACATATCGAAACCTCCCTGTGATCCGCCCTTGCGTAGCACAGAAAAACGCCGGGCACAGGCCCGGCGTTCCCGTCGCAATCTCGGTTCGGGATCAGGCGCTTGCCAGCAGCCCCTGCTCCTTGGCCAGGTCCCGCATGCGCTTCTGCAATTTCTCGAAGGCCCGGACCTCGATCTGGCGAATCCGCTCGCGGCTCACGTCGTATTGCCCCGACAGGTCTTCGAGCGTGACCGGCTTGTCCGCCAGCCGCCGCTGCGTCAGGATATCCTTCTCGCGGTCATTGAGAACGTCCATCGCCTGCACCAGCATCGCGCGCCGCGCATCCAGCTCGTCTTTCTCTTCGTAATCCGTGGCCTGATCGGCGCTTTCATCTTCAAGCCAGTCCTGCCACTGCATCGTGCCTTCGCCTTCGGACCCGACCGTCGCATTCAACGACGCATCGCCGCCCGACAGACGCCGGTTCATCGAAATGACCTCGTCCTCGTTGACGCCCAGGTCATGCGCGATCTTGGCCACGTGCTCGGGCCGCAGATCGCCGTCTTCCAGGGCACCGATCCGCGACTTGGCCTTGCGCAGGTTGAAGAACAGCTTCTTCTGCGCGCTTGTCGTGCCCAGCTTCACCAGCGACCAGGACCGCAGGATGTATTCCTGGATCGAAGCGCGGATCCACCACATCGCATAGGTTGCCAGCCGAAAGCCCTTTTCCGGGTCAAACCGCTTGACCGCCTGCATCAGGCCGACATTCGCCTCCGAGATCACCTCGGCCTGCGGCAGCCCGTAGCCGCGGTAGCCCATGGCGATCTTCGCCGCGAGTCGCAGGTGGCTCGTCACCATCCGGTGCGCCGCTTCGGTGTCTTCCTGCTCGACCCACCGCTTGGCGAGCATGTATTCCTCTTCCGGTTCCAGAAGCGGAAACTTCCGGATTTCCTGCAAGTATCGGCTCAGTCCGGCTTCCGGTGACGGGGCCGGGAGATTCGCATAATTGGCCATACCCTTGTCCCTCCAATGTTTACGGGCTTAACATCCTATTTGGGACTCAACCCCGCGGATTTCAAGTTTCAATCGTCTTGCTGAGTCCAATTTAACGCACAAGGAGCCGCGTGTAACCCGAGTGTCAGTGCACTCACGCACATGGGACGATTGTTTCAAGCACGCAATATCGAGATCAGATCAGCCATGTCTTGAGGCAACGCAGCCTCGAACCGGATGGTTTCGCCGCTCACGGGATGGTCAAACCCCAGGACGGCGGCATGCAGCGCCTGCCGGTCGAACGCCGCCACGGCCGCCATCGCCGCCTCCGACAGCGCGCCCTTGGCCACCTTGCGCCGCCCGCCATAGACCGGATCTCCCACCAATCCGTGCCCCGCATGCGCCATGTGCACCCGGATCTGATGTGTGCGCCCGGTCTCCAGCCGGCACTCCACCAGCGACAGCTGCGCCGGCGTGCCATAGACCTCCTGCACCCGCGCCCGCGTGATCGCGTGCCGACCGTGACCGAAGAACACCGCCTGCCGCTGGCGGTCGGTCTTGTGCCGCGCCAGATCGCTGGTGATCTTGATCACCGCGCCGGGTTCGATCGACACGCCGCGCACCCCGCGCAGACGCGGATCGCCCGGATCGGGATGACCGTGCACCAGCGCCTGGTAAAGCCGCTCCACCGAATGCGCCGCGAACTGGTCCGCCAGCCCGTGATGCGCCCGGTCGGACTTGGCGATCACCAGCAACCCGCTTGTGTCCTTGTCGATCCGGTGCACGATTCCCGGGCGCCCGACACCGCCGACCCCCGACAGCCGCCCGCCGAAATGATGCAGCAGCGCGTTGACCAGCGTGCCCGTCGGCGTGCCCGGCGCGGGATGCACCACCATGCCCGCGGGCTTCATCACCACGATGAGATCCTCATCCTCGAACCGGATATCCAGCGGCAGCGCTTCCGCCTCGATATGGCTTTCGACCATGGCAGGCACCGCGATCTCGATCACGTCGCCTTCCGCCACGCTGGCCTTGGGGTTGCTCAGGACCTCGCCCGCGCACCGCACCGCACCCGCGTCGATCAGCCGGGCCAGCCGCGTCCGCGACAGTGCCGCTTCCTCTGGCACGTCCCGTGCCAAGGCCTTATCAAGGCGCGGCGGTGGCGCGGCCCCGATGGTCACGCGCAAGATGGAGTCAGACATGGACAACGCCCCCGAAGATCAGGTCCCCGAACCGGCCAACCTGCGATTCCTGCGGCGGCTGGTGACGGTCCTGACCGCAACTATGATCGCCGGGGTCATACTCATCACCGCGTTGATTGTCATCCGCTACAATCAATCCGCGACACCGCTGCCCGACACGATCACCCTGCCCGACGGCACCACGGCCACCGCCTTCACCCAGGCGCGCAACTGGTACGCGGTGGTGACCGAAGATGACCGCATCCTGATCTTCGCGCGCGACACAGGCCGCCTGATGCAAACCATCCAGATCGAAACAGAGTGAGGATGGTACCGACACCCCGGCTCGAACGGGGGACCTCTTGATCCACAATCAAGCGCTCTAACCTACTGAGCTATGTCGGCACTGGGTGGCGAAATAACGGCAGGCTCCGGCCATTGCAAGACCCATCTGCCCCTACAACGCGACTTCCCACGCCTGTTCGACCAGATCGACCCCAAAGCTGCGCACCGGCCTCGACGCGGTACAGCGCCAGCCCTTCGCCCGGTAAAGCGCACAGGCCGCTGCGTGGCTTTCATGGGTCCAGAGCTGCATCCGCGCATAGCCCCTGTCGCGGGCGAATCCCATGCAGGTCTCCAGCATCAAGGCCCCAAGCCCCTTCCCGCGCGCCTCGGCGGTCAGCAGGAACAGCCGCAGCTTCGCGGTTCGGTCGTCGAGCCGCACGCAAAAGATGCTGCCAAGGCGCGCGCCCCCGGACACCGCCACCCAGCCGCGTTCGCAACCCGGGTCCCGATGCGCCTCGAAATCCCGCAGGATCGTCGCCACCAAGGCTGCGAAGGTGGCGTCGAACCCTTCGACCTCGGCATAGTGGCGGCGATGCAGGTCGACCAGCCAGTCAAAGTCGCCGGGGCCATAGTCCCGCAAGGTTACACCGTCAGACATGCCGTGATCCTGCCCCGGCACGACCTTGCAAAACAAGCCCCCCGGCGCTATGGCCCGTGTCCTGACCCGCAATCCGCCGGAGACCTGTCATGGGCATCAACACAGAACGCGACATCGAAGCCAACCTTCAGATCGGCCCGACCGACCTGGGCATGGTGCGTCTCTTCATTCTGGCCGACGGCCTCGAGATCCCGATGGATTTTTCCCCCGAGGAAGCCGACGAGATCGCCGAGGAAATCAAGCTCGCCGCCACCGCCGCCCGCAAGGTCAAGCCCAAGCGCTGAGCATCGCCTCCGGATCGCGCAGCGCCTGCAGCCTGCGCGCCGCATGCACCGCGAATTTGCGGATCAGCTTGGTGCGCCGCGCCGCCGCCAATTTGTCTTCGGGCGCCATCCGCACGATCTCGGCGTCATAGCCATCGGCGATGATCAGACCGGTCTCCACCGGCAGCAGTTCCGACGGAAAGTCGAGATCGACCGCCCAGAAATAGCGGTCACACCAGTCAAGATAGCCCTCCCATTTCTGGTCCGACTGAAAATCCGCCCGCGAGGATTTGCATTCGACAACCCAGATCTCGCCTTTCGGCCCCAATGCCATCACGTCGACCCGAAGACCGCGGTCCGGCACGAATTCCTCGACCACCGCGAATCCGTGGCTCGCAAGGTGACGGCACACCCCGCGGGCCAAAAGCTGTCCGGGCAGAACATCGCCGGCCCGACCGGCGTGTGGATCGAATACAGAGGTCATACCGGACACAGATGAACAAAGTGAGAACAAAAATCAAGACGCCGCAGCGCCTGATCGCAAATACCCCCTTGTCAGACGGCCCTGCCCCGCCTACCTCAGAGACAGGCGGGTTCTGCCCTTCTCGTGCTAGGTTGCATTCCGGTGGCCTTAAGCAATTCCGAGGGAGTTGGCTCTGTCCGGGCCCTGGTCCGGTTACCCGACGCCCACCTGTACATACAGGTCCTCGGGAATGAGAGAACCACACGGTTGGCGTGGTTCCCGCCGCTTATTTCCCTGAAAACTTTCGGATTTGCCCACGGGGCGCATGCGCCTCGGCGCGGATCGGCGTCAGGCCGATCGGCATGCCGCGATGATCGTCATCATCGTCATCCTCGTCGTCATAGGTCATCAACATGATCGAAATGCCGAACTGGACACCGGCAAAGACGATGCCGTTGAACAGCCAGAGCAGGAACACGGCCAGGAACCCGACATCGGTGTGGGTCACCAGGTGCCATAGATTGACCACGTTGAAATAGAGCAGAAGACCGACGAAAATCGCGGACAGGGCAAACCCGATCACGCTTTGGTGGATATACATCTTGATCAGGTCCGGCATGGGTTCGCCTCGCTTTCCTCAAGGGTAACGTAGGAGGACCGGATCGGGTTTCAAAGCGCCTCGAAGCCGCAGGTCGTCCAGACCTCGAAACCAGACCTCAAAAAGCCTCGGGCCGCGCCTCGCGCGCCATGTGATCCAGCACGGCATTGACGAATTTCGGCTCTTTGCCTTCGGGAAAGAACGCCCGTGCCACATCGACATATTCGTTGATGATCACCCTGGGCGGCGTTTCGGTGGCCACAAGTTCGGCTCCGGCGGCGCGAAACAGCGCCCGCAATGTCGGATCGATTCGCGCTATGGGCCATTTCGCCACCAGCCCGCGGTCGGTCATCTGGTCGATCTTTCCCTGCCAGTTGACGGCCTCGTCGGTGATCCGGCGGAACAGGTCCACGTCGCCCTCGACAAGGGCGGTCCCGTCCTCGTCCTGCGCCAGCCCGAACCGGTGATCGAGAAATTCCACCGCGACCCGGTCCACCGACTGTCCGGACTGTTCCATCTGGAACAGCGCCTGCACGGCATAAAGCCGCGACGCAGAGCGCTTCTGGCGTTTTTCGTCCACCTTGCGGGGCTTGGCAGCGGGGCTCATGCGATGTCCGGGTCCTTCGGGGTGCCTGCGATCTTGAGTTCATCCCGTTGCGGGACAAATCCGACACCTTTGCGTTGCGCGCCCCACTTACGGCTGAGCGCGATCAGGTGCAAGGCCGCTGCAGCCGCGCCGCCACCCTTGTTCTGGCCCGACACGTCGGCACGCGCCTGCGCCTGCGCCATGTTCTCGACCGTCAGGATGCCATTGCCGATGCACAGCCCCTGCAACCCCAGAAGGGTGATCGCCCGCGAACTGTCGTTGCACACCGTTTCGTAATGCGTGGTTTCCCCTCTGACGACACATCCCAATGCGACATAGCCATCGAAATTCGACAGCCGCTCGGCGATGCCGATGGCCGTCGGCACCTCAAGAGCGCCCGGCACCTCGATCAGGTCATGCGTGCCGCCACATGCCTCGATCTCGGCCTGCGCCCCGGCGATCAGCTGATCCGCGATATGCCGGTAGTACGGTGCAACCACTATCAAGAGCTTGACGGGCCGGTCGAATTCCGGCCGGTCCAGCGTGTGATGCGCTTCGGATGACGCCATCAGCCCAACTCCGAGATCTTGCGCGTGCCGACGATTTCAAGCCCGTAGGCCTCCAGCCCCACCACCTTGGGGGTCGGAGAATTGGTCAGCAGCGTCAGTTTCGACAATCCAAGCGACGACAGGATCTGCGCCCCCAACCCGTATTGCCGCAAGGTCTTGGGCGACACCTCGTCGCCCACATCCATCTTCATCGACGTGTCGCGCAGCAGCACGACGACACCGCGCCCCTCGTCGGCCACCGCCTGCATGGCGTCCTGGAATTCATCCGCCCGGCCCTTCGGCCCGGTGCCCACGACATCCAGCATCGGGTCCATCGCGTGCATCCGCACCAGCACCGGCGCGTCACCCGACAGATCGCCCTTGGTCAGCACGATATGTTCGTCGCCATGGGTTTCGTCGGTATAGATTCGCATCTGCCATTCGCCGCCGAATTCCGAGGTGATGGTCTCTTCGGTGCGCACCCGCACGAGGTTGTCATGCCGACGCCGATACGAGATCAGGTCACTGATCGTACCGATCTTGAGGTTGTGCCGCTGCGCGAATGCCACCAGTTCCGGCAGCCGCGCCATCGACCCGTCATCGTTCATGATCTCGCAGATCACCCCCGCCGCGTTCAGCCCGGCAAGGCGCGACACATCCACCGCGGCCTCGGTATGCCCGGCGCGCACCAGCACGCCGCCATCCTTGGCACGCAGCGGGAACACGTGCCCCGGCGTCGCGATGTCCTGCGCCGCCTTGGTGCCGTCGATGGCCACCGCCACCGTCCGCGCGCGATCCGCCGCCGAGATCCCCGTCGTGACCCCTTCGCGCGCCTCGATGGACACCGTGAAGGCGGTCTCGTGGCGCGACGAGTTGTTGGTCGACATCAACTCCAGTCCCAGGGCCTCGATCCGCTGCGACGTCAGCGCCAGGCAGATCAGCCCGCGCCCGTGTGTCGCCATGAAATTGATCACGTCCGGCGTCGCCCATTGCGCGGGGATCACCAGATCGCCCTCGTTCTCGCGATCCTCGTGATCGACAAGAATGAACATCTTGCCGTTGCGGGCATCCTCGATGATTTCCTCGACCGAAGAAATTGCGTCTTTCCAGTTTTCTTCGACCGGACCGGGGTTTTCAAATGTGCTCACGCGGGCCTCCGTCTTTGCCTCTGCGCACTTAAATCAGCGCGCGGGAATTGACCAGTGAAACGTCCCGTACCGATCAACCGTACGGTTCGACCTGGCTATTCGTACGGTTCGCTGAAAACTGCGCCCAAATCGACGCAGGGACATCGAAACCCAGCTTTTCTCGCTCCGGGCCGTACGCTTCGTGTGGTAGAGTCGTACGGGTCAGTCGAAAATGTCTTCCAGAACGTCGAAAGCTTCCTCGAAGAACCGTTTCGCCAATGTCTTGCGCTTCTTCTTTTTCTTCCGGTTGGAAAAGACCGCTTCCCGTTCCCAGGCTGGCAGCGGCGTCACGGAACCTTTCCTCTGTTTGGCCTTGGGCCGGTGCGTGTTCACCCGCGCGCTCGACACCGGTGTCTGCACCATGTCGGCGCGCAGCATCTTCATGTCATGCAGCGGCGCACCGCAGGCCGAACAGCTCAGTTCGTGGCGGGTTTCCCCTTTTAAAACAAGGGCTGCGCGGGTTCCGCAGTAGCAGCAGGTCGCGATCTTGGTTCCGTGGGGCATGGCCTCTCCTTCGGACCGAATATTGGCACGCGACCCGCCAACCGCAAGCCTAGCTCCGTGCGGCGTAAAGCGCCACCGCCGCCGCGTTCGACACGTTGAGAGACCCGAACGCCTGCGCAAACGGGATTTTCACCAGCGCGTCGCAGGTTTCCTTGGTCTTGGGGCGCAGCCCCGGCCCCTCGGCCCCCAGCACCAGCGCAATCGGCCTGTCGCGCACCGGCGCCACGGCGTCGTCGATGCTCTGCTCGGCCTCGCCATCCAGTCCGAAAATCACGTAACCCATTGACCGTAAACGCTCCATCGCGTCGGCAAGGTTGCGCTCTCGCAAATAGGGCTGACGCTCCAGCGCGCCCGAGGCGGTTTTCGCCAAGGCGCCTGTCTCCGGCGCGGAATGGTGCAGCGTGCCGACAACGGCAGACGCGCCGAACACTTCTGCCGACCGCAGAATCGCCCCGACGTTGTGAGGGTCGGTCACCCGGTCGAGCATGACGATACGCGGTGGGCCGGCAGGCCCGCCAAGCGCCACATCCTCCAGACGTCCCCAGTTCAGCGGCTTGACTTCCAGCGCAGCCCCCTGGTGCACGGATTGCGGCTCGATGGGGGCATCGAACCGACGCGGATCGCTCATTTCCGGTTCGATTCCAGCCACTTCGATGGCATCGGCCAGCTTGTCCATGGCATTGCGCGTCACCACCAGACGAAGCCGGTCGCGGTTCGGATTGACCAGCGCATCCCGCACCGCGTGCAACCCGAAGAGCCACACTGTCTCGGCCGCCGCAGCCTTCCTGGACTGTTCCTTGGCCACCACCCATTTCGGTTTCTTGACCATCACAGCCCCCTTGATTGCCTTGCAGAAAACGCTCCCGCTTGATGGGATTTTCCTGTTGACGCCGCAAGGGGGCAATTGTAATCACCCGCTCACGCCACGGGCAGGGTCCTTGGCAAAAGTGGGCGACAGGCCGCAAGGTGTGGCAGGGGACTGTAACTCCCTCGCGGAGACGCACGCCTGGTTCGATTCCAGGGTCGCCCACCACTTACTCCAAGTCGATTGCGCAAGATCACAGTGAACGCAGTGCATCAGCTCTGCTGTGCAAACAATTGACTTTCATGGGATTCGCACGGCTAATCGTCACATGACACAGATCGAAAGCCTTCGCACCCAAGCCCGGCTCCTGTTCGACGCAGCCGTCACCGCCGCCGATCCGGCGCGGGCGGTGCGGCACGGGTTTGCACACACCCCGCTGCCGCCGCAGAATTCCGGCGGGCGCACATTCCTGATCGCCATCGGCAAAGCCGCGCCTTCGATGCTGGGCGAAGCGATGGCCGCCATACCGGATGCCCATGCGGCCCTGGCCGTGACCCATCACGAGAACGACGCGACACTGAAGGGTGCAGAGCTTTTGCGCGCCGGACATCCCGTCCCCGACGAGGCCGGCGCACGGGCCGCCCAGCGCGTGATGGAACTTTTGGCCGAAGCCACCGAGAACGACCGTGTCGTTGCACTGATCTCCGGTGGCGGCTCCGCGCTCCTCCCCGCCCCGCCGCCGGGTATCAGCCTCGCGGACAAGGCGCGGCTGAACGACCTGCTGCTCTCGGCCGGGCTCGACATCGTGCAGATGAACCTTGTGCGCCAGCAGGTCAGCCTGCTCAAGGGCGGTGGGTTCGTTCGGCTGGCCGCACCTGCGCCAGTCTTTGCCTACCTGCTGTCCGACGTCATCGGCGACGATCTGCGCGCCATTGCGTCCGGCCCGACGGTCAGCCCGATTGGCACGGCGACCGACGCCATCACCACGCTCAGGACAGCCGGGATTTGGGACATGACCCCGGAGTCGATCCGCAACCATCTGGAAACGCAGAAGGATCAGACGTTTGACCCTTTGCCGGACGCGACAAACACACTGGTCGGATCGAACCGCCTGTCCCTCGAAGCGATGGCGGAAGAAGCGCAACGCATCGGTCTGACGCCCCGCATCGTCAGCGATGCCCTGATCGGGGACGTGAACGACGCCGCAGATCAGGTGCTCGCGGAACTGATTGCGCGGCCCGAACCCACCGCGCTGCTGTTCGGCGGCGAAACCACGGTGAAACTCGCCGGCACGGGGCGCGGCGGACGCAATCAGGAACTGGCCCTGCGCGTCGCCCTGCGCGCGCCCGAACTGAACGCGCGTTGGGTGTTTCTGTCCGGTGGCACCGACGGTCGCGATGGCCCCACCGATGCCGCGGGCGGCGTGGTGGACGCGGGCACCCTGCCCCGGATCGCGGCGGCAGGCCAGGACGTCACCGCCCTGCTGGCCAACAATGACAGCTACGCCGCCCTGGCCGCCGGTGGCGATCTGCTGATGACGCGCGCCACGGGCACCAATGTTGCCGATGTTCAGACCTTGATCATCTCACCCTGACGCCAATCGAACCGCTGCAACGACACGCCAGCCTCGGCCAGAGCGGCGCGCACCGTGCGGGCAATTTGCACCGCCGTCGCGCCATCGCCGTGCAGGCAGATCGTGTCCACCGGCGCCGGGATATGTGCGCCGCTCTCGGTGAGGATCGCGCCCGCCTTGACCATCTCGACCATGCGGCGTCCCGCCAGCTCCGCGTCATGGATGACAGCGCCGGGCAGGCTTCGATCCACAAGCGTCGCGTCGTCATTATAGGCCCGGTCCGCGAAAATCTCGCCCGCCCAGCGACAGCCCAACGCTTCGACCGCCGCCTGCTGCCGTGTCGCGGCCAGAACCATGATGATGATGTCAGGATCAACCGACAGCGCGCCTTCGTAACAGGCGGTCGCCATCGCCAGATCCTCGGATGCCATGTTCGCCAACGCGCCATGCAGCTTCAGATGCCGCACCGTGCCGCCCACGGACCGCGCCATCGCCTGTGCCGCACCCAATTGATATCGCACGAGATTTCGCAAGCTGTCATGGCTCAGATGCATGCGTCTGCGGCCAAAGCCCTGAAGGTCGGGAAACCCCGGATGCGCACCGATTCCCACATCGTTGGCCACAGCCAGCGCCATCGTCTGCGCCATCACGTCCCAGTCGCCGGCATGCAGGCCGCAGGCGACATTGGCCGAGGTGATGACCTCCAGCAACGCCGCATCCGACCCCATCGGCCACGGACCAAAGCTTTCGCCCATATCGGCATTCAGATCGACATGCATTGTCTACTCCTCGGAAAAAGGCGCGTCGCCCGCTGTGACGCCGCTGATCAGTTGATAGCTCAGAAGCTCACGCATTTGCGATGGGTCCCGCACCAGCGGTCTGCACAGCTTGGAAAGCTGCGCCAGATGGTCCTGCATCCGCCGCTGCGCCTGAACCGCCTCGTCCCGCGACACGAACCGAAACCGCATTGTACCGCCCGCAGGGGTCTGCACCGCGCGTGGCAAATCGGCGGGAATCACCGTCCCGAGACGGGGATACCCGCCGGTCGTCTGGCTTTCCACCAACAGCAGATAGGGCGTGCCATCGCCGGTGATCTGGATGTCGCCGGGCAGGATCGATTCCGACAGGATGTTCAGCCCCTCGCTCGTCGAAAAGCCGGCCCCCTCGGATTCAAGCCGCATCCCCATGCGATTGGCCCGCGCATCGCGGCGGAAAATGGTCTGCGTGAACCGGTCCCGCGTCGGCGGGTCGAAAAAGCCGGTCTGAAAACTCTCGACCATGCGCAGCATACCACCCTCGAAGCGGGTGTCCTGGGGCAGGCACAGACCGACCTCGGTGCCCGTGTCCTCTGCAACGGGCAAGACATCCTGCGCCTGCACCGCAGAGCCGATGCCCGCGGCAAGGTGCACGGATCGCGCCCCAAGCCGCACCGGCGTCTGGAACCCGCCGCCCACATGCAGGTAGCCATAGCTGCCCGCCAAGGCGCCGCCGATTTCAATCCGCGCGCCCGCAGGCACGGCATGTGACGCGGACCAAGCCAGCGGCGCACCGTCCATCTGCGCCCGCATCGGCGCACCGTCCATCTGCGCCCGCATCGGCGCACCGGTCAGGGCAATGCGCAACGGGGCAGTCGTCTCGAAGACACCGCCCGAGCCCGGCAATTCCAATGCCGCGCAGTCGATGGATTGGCCCAGAAGCGCCGCCCCTTCGGCAAGGGCAAGCCTGTCCGCCGCGCCACCGCATGACACACCGAATGCGCGATACCCGGTACGGCCCCTGTCCTGCACGGTTGCGCCGGGCGCAATCCGGTGCACGTTCAGCGCGCGGGTCACCGGATCGCCTCGATCTCGGCACCGCCGTTCGGATCATCCGCGTGATGTTTCAGCACATCCGGCGTGGCGGGCACAAACTGCACCTCGTCCCCCGGGCGCAGGAAAAACGGCGTGTCGCTGTCGGGACGGAACAGCTTCAACGCTGTTTGCCCCACATGGCGCCATCCCGTCGGGCTTGAGACGGAAAACAGCACCAGCTGACGGATCGCCACCACCAGAGCTCCTTCCGGCACCGCCTTGGTCAGCGCGGTCTGGCGCGGAATATCCCAGACTTCGGGCAAGAGACCCAGATAAGGCTGACCGGGCGCAAAACCGATGGTCTGTACCCGGACACGCGACTCTGCCAATTGGGCGATCGCTTCCTCGGACGACAGCCCGGCCGCCTTGGCCGCCTCGTCCAGTTGTGGCGCAAGATCAGTGCCATAGACCGTCGGCACACGGATAAACCGCCGCCCCTCGGGCATCGCGGCGTCAAACCAGGTCCGGTCTCGCAACAACGCCTCCAGCCGTTCGACCAGAGCCTCGAACTCCAGATGCACCGGGTCGAACTGCACGAGGACAGACACCAGCGACGGCGCGCAATCCTCGACCCCGTCAATCCCGGCTTTTTCGACTTCGGTCGCAAAGGCCAGGGCCGCGCGGTTCGCCGGCTCCGTCAAGGCATCGCCGAAACTCACCAGCACGCCGTCCAGCCCCGCCGGGCGGATCAGGGGCTCAAAGGATTTGGAGATCGCGGCATCCATGAGCAAGCCGTATCACGACGACCTGTCGAGGCAAGATGCTAGTGGATCTTGTCCGACGCCGCAGCCGCCTGTTCGGCAGCCTCAATGGCCGCTTCGATGTCCTCGGGGTCTTCGGACGGCACGGCATATTGCCCGTTCAGCCACCGCGCCAGATCCAGGTCGGCGCAGCGCTTCGAACAGAACGGACGCGCTTCGGGGTTTGTGTCTTTGCCGCAGATGGGACAGCTCATGTCAGCACCTCGCTCAGGGAAAGTCGGTCGCGCTTGCGTTGTAACTCGACATGCCCCAGCGGAGTCCACCCCACGAACACGGTTTCCACGCTGTCGCGTTTCAGAGCCGCCCGCAGCGCACTTTCGATCTGGCGACGGTCCTTCTTGGCCGTTGGCGCCGGATCAATGACGATCTGCCCGCCAAGCCCGCGCAGCCGCAACTGGCGCGGCAGGTCTTTCACCGCTGCCAAGTTGGCCTTGAGACCGGCAGCCGGGCTGGTATCGCCACCCGTATTCACATCCACTGCAACCAAGGCCCGCGTCGGCTCGATCGCCATCGACGCCTGTTCGCCCAGCGTCACATCGCGGGCGCGCAGCCCGTCGAGCACATCCGACACGCCATGCCGCTCAAAGCTGCCATCGGCGCTGTCGATCTCGGCATCATCGGTCCATTCGCGCCACGCCAGCAGATGCGGCCCATCGCCTTCCATCAACGTTTCCGCGTCACCCGTGGCATCCGCCATCACCTTGGACGCCAGATCGGCCATCGCCGCGATGTCGTCGGCAATCTCGCCCGCATCGGCCCCTTCGCAGGACGACCGCAGGATCAGGCCGAAACCGCCCGCGTCCATGATGTCATGCGCGATTTCCAACAGGCTTTCGCGCGCATCGTCATCCTTGATTCGGCGCGACACGTTGATCCCCGGCGCGTCCGGCGTGACGATGGCGTAGCGGCTCTTGAACAGCACCTTGTGCGTGACCGGAATCGCCTTGCCGGGTTCGGCATAACCGGTGACCTGCACCAGCAGCGTCTGACCGGGGGACAGCCCCTTGACCTGCCGTACGAAAGCAGAGCCATCGGGCGTGCGCAGGAACATCCCGCCCTGCCCCTTCATCGGACGGTCGACAATGGCGCGGTAGATCGTGCCGGGAGCGGGTTGGTCGGTGTCGAAGAACAGATCCTCGACCTGCCCGTCCACCATCAGCGCCGCCGCCTCGCGGTCCCCGATATGGTCCAGCGCAATCAGACGCCCCTTCATGTCGACACCCCGTAAAGCGGATAGCCCGCCGCAACCAAGAGGTTGGCCGTTTCCGCCAGCGGCAGGCCCACAACCGCACTGAAGCTGCCGTTGATCCACGGCACAAAGGCACCGGCGGGGCCCTGGATGCCATAGCCACCCGCCTTGCCGCGCCAGTCTTGACTGGCCAGATAGGCGTTCACCTCGGCATCGCTCAGCGATTTCATTTTCACCTGCGTGACCACGTCGCGTTCCCAGATTTGGTCCCCCCGCCGCACGGCCACCGCCGTCACGACCCGGTGCCTGCGCCCGGACAGCGCATAAAGAAACTGCGCGGCTTCGGCCGCGTCTTCGGGCTTGCCCAGAATGCGCCGACCCAGAGCAACCGTGGTGTCGGCAGACAGCACGATCTCGTCGTCGCTTGCGGCAATCGCCAATGCCTTTTCGCGTGCAAGACGCACACAATAGGGACGCGGCAATTCACCGGGACGCGGGTCTTCGTTGATGTCGGGCGGGCGGATATCATCCGCCTCCACCCCGATCTGCGCCAAAAGCTCCCGCCTGCGCGGGCTTCCGGACCCCAGTACCAGGCGCATGAAGCGCGCTTACTTGAAGCGGTAGTTGATCCGACCCTTGGTCAGATCGTAGGGTGTCATTTCGACTTGCACCTTGTCGCCTGCAAGAACACGAATCCGGTTCTTGCGCATCTTGCCTGCCGTATGCGCGATGATCTCATGGCCGTTTTCCAGCTCGACCCGAAACGTCGCGTTAGGCAGGAGTTCCTTAACGACACCGGGAAATTCGAGCGTATCTTCCTTGGCCATGGTCTCTCCTGAGTTAACCCCCGACATAGTGCGGGGCGCGCTATTAAATGGGGCCAAACGGCCCGTTTATCAAGGCCTATTCAACCCAGTTTCCGCGTTGCGGCAATCACGTCACGTCCAGATTGCTCGTCCCAATGCCGCCGGTTCAGCACCACACCATCGGCCCGGACATGCGCAATCCGCTCCAGATCGACCTCTGCACAGGTCCAGCCCGGATGATTCAATATGCCTTCCGCGACCACACCCGTCGGCGGAAAACCGGTATCGGGCGGTCCGAAAATGCCGCCCGTGCCGGTGTTTTCATCCACCGCCTCGGACCAATCGCAGGACCCGACGGTTGAAGACATGATCGTAACACATTGATTCTCCAAGGCCCGTGCCATCGCGCCAATCCGCACGCGCGAATACCCCGCCCGCGCCTCGGTGCAGGACGGCACAAGGATCAGGTCGGCCTCGGACATCGCGCGACCCAGCAACGGAAATTCGCTGTCATAGCAGATCAGGATGCCGATTCTGCCCAAAGCCGTGTCGAACAGGTGCAGCGGTCCACCGCCGACCACTCCCCACTCCTCGCGTTCGAATCGCGTCATGATCTGCTTGTCCTGATGGCCCATGCTGCCATCCGGCGCAAAGAATCGGGCGCGATTCACCGGGCGGTCGTCGATATCGGCATCAAACACCGGTGCCGAGGCCGCAAGGATATGCACCCCGAACGCCTGCGCCAGCTTCGCATGCAACGCATCTGCCTCAGGGATCCGGTCTGACACCGCCCGCAGCGACGCCTCCAGATCAAGTGCCGCATCGCGCCCCGCGAGCGTCGCAAGCTCCATCGCGCCATATTCCGGAAACACCAGAAGATCGGCCCCGGCAGTGGCGCCCTCGCTCACCCAGCGCGTCAACTTGTCCTCGTAAGCCCGCCAGGTGTCAAGAAAATCCATCGGATAGGCGGCGGCTGCAACTTTCATCTTTCATCCCCTGTCAAATCCCGCGTCCAGACCTGGAGCGGCTTCCTGGTGGCTTGCGGCTGATCGATGTCTTTCCACGAAAACCACGCCACGGCCCCGTCCAAAGGCGCATAGCCCCGCTTGCGCCAGAACCCGTCCAAGGGTCGGTAGCCCGGTGGCCGCAACGGATGGTCGTCAGGTCGCACGACGCCACAAAAGGCCGAGACACGCGCCCCCGTCGCCCGTGCATGCGACTCGCGCAGATCAAAGAACCGATGCCCGATGCCCTGCCCGCGATATTCCGGCAACAGCACCGACTCGGCGCAATAGAATATCTCCTCCAGCGCCATCCCGGTTCCGTCGAACGCTGCGACGAAATCGTCGGCGTGGTCGCTCATCGGTGTGCCCGTCGCCGCCCCGACAAGCCGCGATCCATCGAAGGCCCCACAAGGATCGCCGCATTGGAGGCGCGATAGGTCTCGAGATACCCGCGCTCATAGTCCAGATCGCCATCATAGAGATACGGCCATTCGCGAAACACGCCGATGCGCAAGCCCGCCACGTCATCCAGGGCAGCGTCCAGCGCCGCGCCGGTCAGCACCTCGATCCGCATCACGAGACCTGCTGCACCCAGTCACTGAGGTTGTAATAGGTCACCACGCGACTGATCTTGCCCTCGGTCAGCGAAAAGAACGATCCCGCAGGCAGGCGGTATCCCTGCCCCCTGGCCTCCGGCAGCCCTGCATCGGTGGCAAGATAGGTTCCGTTCACCATGTATTCCGCTGCGCCGCGCCCACCGTCTTCGGCCACGAACACGACCAGTTCGGTCAATGTCTCGTCGTAACACTGCGCCATGTGCTGGCAAAACGCTTCGAACGCGTCGCGCCCGATACGGATATTGCCCTCGTTCACGTGATGCGCCACGTCGTCGGTCAGACACTCCAGCATGGCCGGGATATCCTTGGCATTGAACGCCTCGAAATACCGCGTGATCGTTGCATGGCTCATGGCTGCGCTCCCCATTTCCGTTTCAGATGATCCACCAACTGATCGCGTGTCTGCCGATAGACATTCAGCTTCTGTTCACGGGTCTCGCCAAGGCCCGTCGGGTCCATGATCGGCCAGTATTCCACCTTCAGATGGTAGAACCGCGTCAGATCCAGCGCCCGCCGCTGCGACGCGGGCGACAGCGCCACGATCAGGTCGAACCCCGACAACGCCTCGCCGTTTTCCTCCATCTCGTCGAAACTGCGCGACCGATGGCGGTTCAGCGCAACACCGATCTCTTCGCAGACCGCGATGGCGAACCCGTCGATCTCCAGATCGTTCATCACGCCCACGGATTGCACATAGGTCTCGAAGCCGTAAAGCTTCTTCATGATTCCTTCGGCCATCGGAGACCGGACGGCATTGTGGTCGCAGCAGAACAGAATCGACTGCGGCAACGACCCCAAGGCTCAGCCCCCGAAATGCAGGACGCAGACAAGGGTAAAGAGCCGCCGCGCGGTGTCATCATCCACCGTCACCTTGCCCTCGAGCCGTTCCTGCAAGATGCGCGCACCCTCGTTGTGGATGCCGCGCCGCGCCATGTCGATGGTCTCGATCTGGCTGGGCGGCAGGGTCTTGACCGCATCGAAATAGGATTTGCAGATCTGGAAGTAATCCTTCACCACCTGCCGGAACGGTGTCAGCGACAGGTGGAATTCCGCCGCCTTGTCATGGCTTTCGGTGGTCACGTCGAAGACCAGCCGCTTGTCCTTGATCGACAGGCCCACATGGTACGGCCCGGCAGGCACCGGCTTGTCGTCGCGGTCGGGAAGCGCGAACGTGTTGTGCTCCATCAGGTCGAACATCGCCACACGGCGCTCCTGTTCGATTTCCGGGGTGGGCGGGGGCAGATTGCCGTCGTCCAGCTTGATATGGGCAATGCGTGTCATGGGCAGTCTTCCTTGATCTGCGCCCCTCCCTAACGCGGGTTCAGATATCGCGCAATCTGACCTTTGGCCTAACCGCGCGTTTCGTCCTTGCCGGGCATCAGACCATAGCGCGCGGCCACGCGCCAGACATGATCGGGCACCATGTTCTTGATCCGCGCGGGATGCGCCCGCCGCAGATGCAAAATTGTCTCGATCGCCTTCATCTCGACCCGCGCACGGGCAAATTCCAACCCGCGTGGCCCGGTGCGCGGTTGCAGCCATGCCACGATGGGACGCACCCAGTCCGGCATCCGGCGCAGCGGCAACCCACCGGCGGCGCGTTCGGTGTTGGCCATGAAGCCTTTCACCGCGGCCGCGCGCTTGCCCTTGTCCGTCAGGCCGCGCCGCACCACCCTGTCACCAAGCCGGTCCAGCATCGCCGCCCCGCGCGCGTTGCGCACGATCAGCCACTGGTCGCCATCGCCGCCCATGTAGCCCACGGTGATATCCGCCAGGCGGTTGGTGTAATCGACACAGGTCTTGCAGGTCATCGGAAAGAAATCCGCCGGCAGATCGGACAGCGGCAGCTTGAGAAACGGCACAAAGCGCGGCTTGCGCCCATCGTCGAACCGCAATTCCACGCGGTAATCCGCCCGGAACTCCAGGTAGGACACGGTTTCGGGCCGGTCATCCAGCCGCGCCAGGAAGGCATGGAAATTCTCGGTCGTGGTGTTGTCCGAACAGGGCGTGCCGATCACCGTGATCTCGTCGAACCCCAGTTCCGCCTCCAGCGCCCGCAGCGCGTAGACCTGGCAGGGAATGCCCACCACCGCGATCCGCCGATGCCCCGCCGCGCGCGCCGGTTCCAGCAGCGCCAGAAGCGGCCCGTACCCCATCCGCATGCCCCGGCATTGCGCCATTTCCTCGGCCCGTGTGACGATCACCGGCAACGGCTTCCACCGGTCCTCGGGGTCAGGTGCCGTCGCGAGCACCGCGTCCACCGCACCGGCGCGCAACAATTCCGCCGCCAGCGCCGTGGTCAACCCGGTCCACTGCGCGCCCTCGGCCGCAGGCTCCAGCCGTGCACGGTACATGGCGTGTGTCACCCCGAAAAACGCCTCGTCCCCCGCCCCGGCCACACGCCCATGAACCGATCTCTCAAGGCTCTCGTAATCCGGCTGGATAAACTGACAGGCCCGCCCGCAGGCGCGGCCGTCGCCCATGCGCGACACGCCGCAATCGGTACACAGGCCCGGACGGGGCGCGCCGCCGATCTCCGGCACCGTCAGACCGATCCGTCCCCCATCCATCTCCGCCTCCATCTTGCGCATTGTGTCAGGTTTAGTTGACACACCGGCAAAAAACCAGTCCGGACTTCTTCTCTTTCCAAATATGCAAATCCACCATCCAACGCGCGCGCACCGCTCATCGACCGCGTCGCGCAGACACTTGCCCGAGGACGTCGCCGAAGGCGCAAGGACGAGACATAAAGCGCGCAATCCCATTGCGCTCGATCTGCCTGAAAACCGGTTCCGTCGTTCCGGAACGAGCCTGTCAGCGCACCTTCAGGGTCGCCAGGCCGATCAGCGCGAGGATGAGAGAGATGATCCAGAAGCGGATCACGATCTGCGGCTCGGCCCAACCCTTCTTCTCGTAATGGTGATGGATCGGCGCCATCAGGAAGACGCGCTTGCCGGTGCGCTTGAAATAAAGCACCTGGACGATCACCGACAGCGCCTCGACCACGAACAGACCGCCGACGATGGCCAGCACGATCTCGTGCTTTGTCGCCACCGCGATGGCGCCCAGCGCGCCACCCAGCGCCAGTGACCCGGTGTCGCCCATGAAGACAGCCGCGGGCGGCGCGTTGTACCACAAAAATCCAAGCCCGCCGCCGAAGATGCCCATGGTGAAGATCAGGATCTCGCCTGTCCCCGGCACGTAATGCACATCCAGATATTCGGTGAAATCGACCCGCCCCACCGCGTAGGCGATCACCCCCAGCGTGCCTGCGGCGATCATCACCGGCATGATCGCCAGCCCGTCAAGACCGTCGGTCAGGTTCACCGCGTTGGCCGCGCCGACGATCACGATCATCGCGAAGGGCACAAACAGATAGCCAAGGTTCAAGAGCGTGTCCTTGAACACCGGAAAGGCAAGCTGGTTGGTCAGTTCTTCGGGATGGAACTGCGCGGCCCAGTAGCTCGCGATGGCCGCGATCACGAAGCCCAGCAACAGGCGGACCTTGCCGGAGACACCGTCCGAATTCTGTTTCTTCACCTTGGCATAATCGTCGGCAAAACCGATCAGCGCGAAACTCATCGTGACGAAAAGCACCATCCAGACAAACGGATTGTCCAGCCGTGCCCAAAGCAGCGTCGAGGTCAGCAGCGCCCCGACGATCAGCAGACCGCCCATGGTCGGCGTGCCGGCCTTCGCGAAATGCCCGTCGGGCCCGTCATGGCGGATCGGCTGGCCCTTGCCCTGGCGCTTGCGCAGCACGTTGATCAGGGGCTTTCCGAAGAAGAAGCCGAACAGCAGCGCGGTCAGAAACGCCCCGCCTGCGCGAAAGGTGATATAGCGAAAGAGGTTGAAGAAATCTCCACCGTCCGACAGCGCGGTCAGCCAATACAACATGCTCTTATCCTTCCACCACGCCGCGGGCGTTGCCTTCGCCCATATTGCGGATCGCGTCAACCACACGCGCGAGCCCCATCGACAGCGATCCCTTGACCAGGATCACATCGCCCGCATCCAGCGACCGGGGCAGGCGGTCGGCCATGTCGCGCGCGGTCTCGAACCACAGGCCCCGCTGCAATTCGGGCAGCGCCTCATGCAGATGACGCATCAGCGGCCCGACGCAATGCACCCGGTCAAGCCCCCGCAGCGCGTCCAGATCGGCCAGCGCGGCATGCAGCGCCGGTCCGGTCGGGCCAAGCTCCTTCATGTCGCCCAGAACCGCGATCCGGCGGCCCTTCTGAACCCGGCCTGTATCATGTTGAACGGGTGCTGCCGCCAGAACCGCCAGCGCCGCGGCAACCGAGGCCGGGTTGGCGTTGTAGGCGTCGTCGAACAGCGCCAGGGTCGCATCGGGATCGGCGACATCAAGCCGGATCGTGACATGCGCCCCGCGCCCCGCCCCCGGATGCCAGCGCCCGATCGCCGCCAGTGACAGCGCGCGGTCGAGGCCCAGCACCTCGCAGACCGCCAGCACCGCGGCGCCGTTGATCGCGAAATGCCGCCCCGGCGCGTCGATCTTGTAGAGCAGCTGAGCGCCCTCGAACGCGGCCTGCGCGACGCTGTAGCCCTCGGTGTCCCGTATCGAGGTGATGCGCATGTCGCAGCCCTCGGTCGTGCCGAAGGACAGGCTGACGGCCGCCCTCTCTGCGGCCCGCGCCTTGAGGATCGGGCTGGTCGGCAGATCGCCATTCCAGATCGCCACCCCGCCCGGTTCCAGCCCGTCAAAGATCGACGCCTTCTCATGCGCGATCCCGTCGATGTCTTCGAACGCCTCGAGATGCGCCGGCGCGACAATCGTCACCAGCGCCACATGCGGGCGGGCGAGCTTGCTCAGGGGGGCGATCTCGCCGGGATGGTTCATGCCGATCTCGATCACCGCGAAATCGGCGTCACGCGGCATCCGCGCAAGGGTCAGCGGCACACCCCAATGATTGTTGTAACTGGCTTCGGCGGCATGCACCTGACCATGCGCGCCCAGCACCGTGCGCAGCATCTCCTTGGTCGAGGTCTTGCCCACCGACCCGGTGACACCGACCACCCTGGCCCCTGTCCGGCTCCGCGCGGCACGCCCCAACGCCTCCAACCCGGCCTGCACGTCGTCGACGATCAGCAGCGGCGCATCACCCGCCACGCCGTCGGGCACCCGGCTGACCAAAGCCGCCGCCGCGCCCTTGTCCAGCGCCTGTGCAACAAAATCATGCCCGTCCCGCGCCGCTGTCAGGGCCACGAACAGATCGCCGGGCCGGAGCGTCCGCGTGTCGATGGACACGCCCTGCGCCTGCCATTCGGCTGTCACGGTGCCGCCGGTGGCTGCGGCCGCCTCTGCCGATGTCCAAAGGGTCATGCCAGTTTTCCGTCAAGGGCCGCGACCGCCACGCTGGCCTGTTCCACATCGTCGAACGGATAGATCGTCGTTCCCACGATCTGCCCGGTCTCGTGTCCCTTGCCGCAGATCAGCAACGCGTCCCCCGGCCCGACCGCATCGACGCCGCGCAGGATCGCTTCGGCGCGGTCCGCGACCTCGATCGCGTCCGGCGCGCCGTCCAGCACCGCCGCCCGGATCGTCGCCGGGTCTTCGGTGCGCGGATTGTCGTCGGTGACGATCACGTGGTCGGCGAACTCTGCCGCCGCCGCCCCCATCAGGGGCCGCTTGCCCGGATCGCGGTCGCCGCCCGCGCCGACGATGGCCACCAGCCGCCCCATCACGTGCGGGCGGAGCGCCTGGCAGGCGGTCGCCACCGCTGCCGGCGTATGGGCATAATCGACATAGACCGCGGCCCCATTGGCGCGCGTCGCCGCGAGCTGCATCCGCCCGCGCACGGTTTCCAGTTCCGGCAGCACCGCGAACACCCGGTCGGGCGCCGCGCCGCTGGCGATCACCAGCCCGGCCGCCACCATCACGTTCTCGGCCTGGAAGCCGCCGACGAGGTTCAGCCGGGTCTGGAAGGCCTCGCCGCCGAACCTGATTCGCACGTCCTGCCCGGTGGCGTCGAACCGCTGCGCCAGCAATGCCATGTCGGCGGCGCTGTCACGGCCCACGGTCATGACCTCCTGCCCGCGCGCCCGCGCGATGGCGAGCATGTCCACGCCGCGCGCGTCGTCGATATTGATCACCGCGATGCCGTCTTCCGGCAACACGCGCGCGAACAGCCCCGCCTTGGCGTCGAAATAGGCCTCGAAGCTTTCGTGGTAGTCCAGGTGATCCTGGGTGAAATTGGTGAACCCCGCCGCGCGCAGGTTCACGCCGTCCAGTCGCCGCTGCGCCAGCCCGTGCGACGACGCCTCCATCGCCGCATGTTCGATCCCGGCCTCCGCCGCGCCCGCAAGCGCCCGGTGCAGCGTGATCGGTTCCGGCGTGGTATGGGCCAGCGGCGCCTGCCAGTCGCCTTCGACACCCGTGGTGCCCAGGTTGACCGCCGGATGGCCCAGCAATTGCCAGATCCGCCGCACGAAACTGGCGACGCTGGTCTTGCCGTTGGTGCCGGTGACGGCGACCATCGTGTCGGGCTGGTTGCCGAACCACAGCGCCGCCGTGAAGGCCAGCGTCTGCCGCGGATCCGCGGCGATCACCAATGCGGCCGATGACCCGTCCAGCACGTCCTTGGCGATCCGGGCCCCCTCGACATCGGTGAGGATGGCCGCGGCCCCCATGCGCAACGCATATTGGATGAACTCGCCGCCATGCATGCGCGTGCCCGGCAGCGCGGCAAAAAGATAGCCCTCCCTGACATCGCGGCTGTCCACGGCCAGACCGGTGACAAAGGCGTCGGCACCGCCGCGCCCCGTCAGACCCAGCTCGGTCAGGCTCTTGGCGTCTGCCCCCATGACGCTCTCCCTGTTTTCCTGGCCTCGCAAAGGGCGGATGCCCTCAGTTCGAGGTGTTGATGATGCCTGTCAGATGCCGCGTTTCCACCTCGGGGCGCAAGCCCAGAAGCGGTGCGACGCGACGGATCATTTCAGCCGCGACCGGCACAGCCGTCCAGCCGGCGGTGCGGCGCGGCTTGGTGCCACTGGTCTCGACCGGTTCATCAAGCGTCACGATCAGCACGTATTTCGGATCATGCGTGGGAAAGACCGATGCAAAGGTGTTGATAACCTTGTCATCGTAATAACCGCCGCCCCGCGCCTTTGGCTTGTCGGCCGTGCCGGTCTTGCCGCCCACCGAATAGCCCGGCACCTCGCCAAAGCTCGCCGTGCCTTCGGTGACCACCTTGCGCAGCATGTCCAGCGATTGCCGCGCGGTCCTCTCGGACATCAGGCGCGATCCAAGCCTTGGGCCGTTCTGCCTGAGCAGCGTCGGCTCGACCCTGTAGCCGCCATTGGCGATCGCCGCGTATCCGGCCGCCAGGTGCAGCGGGCTCGACGACAACCCGTGGCCATAAGAGATCGTCACGCTCGACAGGTCGGTCCAGCGTTGCGGCAAGAGCGGCTGACCCCCCTTGGCCTCGACGATTTCCAGCGGCGTCGGCTCGAAAAAGCCGAGCCCCTTGAGAAACTCCTGCTGCCGCTGCGCGCCGATCGCCAGGGCCAGGCGGCCTGTGCCCCGGTTCGAACTCTTGACGATGATGTCCGACACCGACAGCGGTCCGTAATTCTTGTTCTGGAATTCCCCGATCCGGAATCCGCCCACCTTCAGCGGTCCACTCGTGTCGATCACCGTCTCGGGATTGACCAACCCCAACTCGAGCGCCTGGGCCGAGGCGAACACCTTGAAGGTGGAGCCAAGCTCGTATACGCCCTGCACCGCGCGGTTGAACAGCGGGCTGTCCGCCGCCTCGCCCTGGGTCAACGGACGCGGGCGGTCATTGGGGTCGAAATCCGGCAGCGACGCGATCGCGATCACCTCGCCGGTATGGACATCCATCAGCACGCTGGCCGCGCCCTTGGCATTCATCAGGCTCATGCCGCCCTGAAGCACCCGTTCGGTCGCCGCCTGGATGGTCAGGTCCAGCGATAGTTCGAGTGGTGCGCCCTCGCGGGCCGGGTCGCGCAGCGCGTCGTCGAAGAATTTCTCGATGCCCGCGGTCCCGATGACTTCAGCGGAATGAACGCCTTCGCGGCCAAAGCTCGCGCCGCCAAGGATATGCGCCGCCAGCGCGCCATTGGGATAAAGCCGCATCTCGCGCGGGCCGAACAACAGGCCCGGCTCGCCGATGTCATGCACCCGCTGCTTCTGCTCGGGGCTGAGTTTCTTGCGCACCCACATGAACTTGCGCTTGCCGGTGAAGTCCTTGCGCAAACGGTCTTCGTCAAGTTCCGGAAATATCGCGACCAATTCCCGTGCCGCCTTGATCGGGTCGATCATCTGCTGCGGATGGGCATAAAGCGAAAACGTCTCCATGTTGGTTGCGAGGATCCGCCCCTGCCGGTCGACGATATCGGCCCGGCTGGCGATGATCGACGCCCCCGTGGCCTGCGCGCGCGGCTCTTCAGCTTCGGAGGCAGCCAGCGTGCCCATGCGCGCGCCGATCACGCCGAAGGCGCAAAAGAACATCACCGCCATGACCAGAAGCCGCCCCTCGGCCCGCGACCGCGCCTTGTCGCGCATCTGTTCATGCCGGATGCGCAGGTTTTCGCGTTCGATGGCGTCGGGGTTCTCGCCCTTGCGGCGCGCGTCCAGAATGCGCGCCAGCGGACGCAGCGGTGTGCGAATCATGGCTCTTGCTCTCCTGCTCCGGCGCTGGACACCTCGACCGGATCGGTGATCGGCAATTCGGGAGGCTGCGGATAGGCGACCTGGTCGACGCGCCCGAACTGGTCCGGCTCGAACGGCATCAGGCCCAGACGCTCGAAATTCACCTCGGCGAGGTCCCGCAGACGATCCGGGCGATTCAGATAGGCCCATTCCGCCTTCAGAACGGCCAACCGCGCCCGTGCATCGCGCAGGTCGGCGCGCACCGCCTGCGCCTCGCCCAGCGCCGCCTGCGTCTTGTAGTTCTCGTGATAGGCCCAGAACGCGGCCCCGATGACGGTCATGAACGTCAGGACATAAAGTAGCGAACGCATCAAC
This sequence comes from Marivita sp., assembly GCF_020055635.1. Taxonomy (GTDB): domain Bacteria; phylum Pseudomonadota; class Alphaproteobacteria; order Rhodobacterales; family Rhodobacteraceae; genus Marivita. The sequence continues at coordinate 43,161 of NZ_JAIPUT010000020.1, forward strand.
GGTCTTCCTTCAGTTGCGGCAAGGCGATCTGGCCCGCGTCGATCTCGCCCGCCGGGGCCTCGGTGCGCCGCGCCACCCGCAGCTTGGCCGACCGGGCACGCGGATTGACCGCCAGTTCATCATCATCCGGACCCACCGCCTTGCGGGTCACGATCTCGAATGCAGGTGTTTCGGCTTCGAGTTCGGGCGCATAGCGGTTGGCGCGCCCCGCCTGCCCGCCGCGCGCCTGCATGAACCGCTTGACCATCCGGTCCTCGACGGAATGAAAGCTGACCACGGCAAGCAGGCCACCGGGCCTGAGCGCGCGTTCGGCCGCCATCAGCCCCAGCATCAGCGCGCCGTATTCGTCGTTCACCGCGATCCGCAGCGCCTGGAAACTGCGCGTGGCGGGATGGCTCTGGTTCGGCTTGGGGCGTGGCAGGCAGGTCTCGATGATCCCGGCCAGCTGCAATGTCCGCGTGATCGGCGCCACCTTGCGTGCCGCCACGATCGCCTTGGCAATCCGGCGCGACGCGCGCTCTTCGCCGTAGGTATAGAGAATGTCCGCGATATCAAAGGCATCCGCATTGTTCACGATATCCGCCGCCGACGGTCCGTCCTGCCCCATCCGCATGTCCAACGGGCCGTCCTTCATGAAGGAAAACCCGCGCTCGGCCTGGTCAAGCTGCATCGACGACACGCCAAGGTCCAGCACAACCCCGTCCACGTCCGACGCGATCTGGTCCATCTCGGCAAAGTTTGCCTGGTGCAGTTCGATCCGGCCGTCATATTCGGGCAACCAGGCCGCCGCCATCTCGAGCGCCAGCGGATCGCGGTCGATGCCGATGACCTTGTCGGCCCCTGCCTCGATCAGCCCACGCGCATAACCGCCCGCGCCGAAGGTGCCATCGACCCAAACGCCGCCGACTGGCGCAACCGTTCGCAACAGCGGCGCAAGCAGGACGGGAATGTGGGGGTCTCGAGGGGGCGTCGCAGCGGCAGCAGACATGTCCGATCAGCTCCCCGGCTGCTTGTCCAGGTAGATGAGCGGGTCGACATCGTCCGGCAGCTCTTCGAGCCACTCGTCGGTCGCGGCCTGTTCCTCGGCCTCGAAGGTTCCGGGTTCCCAGATCTGGAACGTGTCGCCGGCGCCGATGAAGAACGCCTCGGCGCTCAGCCCGATCTTCTGGCGCAGCTTTGCCGGCAGCACCAGCCGTCCGGTCTCGTCGACGCTGGTCGCATGGGACTGCCCGTTGAACAGGCGCTGCAGCATCTTGCGCTCGACCGACCCACGCGGGAGCGCCTCGATCTTCTCGTCCACCTCTTCGATGGCAGTGATCGTGTAACATTCAAGGTATTTGCGGCGCTTGTCGCCGTAGACAATGACCAGTTCGGGGTTCAGACCTTCAGTATAGGCAGGATCGCCCGCCTCGAGGACACGGCGAAACGAGGCCGGGATGGACACCCTGCCCTTGCCATCGACCTTGTGATGGCTTTCACCTCTGAACCTCAGCTTTCGGGTCACTGCCCTACCGGTCCCTTCATTGCTCTGATCCCTGGAAACGGAAACGGCGGGTTGATCTGCTGCCACTGATCAACCCGCCGCCCGTGTCCCGTTTCCGGGAATGTCCGACTGCGCGCGCCACCTGGGGGGATGTCTGCTCGCCCGCGCGCCGGATCTCTGTGTTCGATGAAAGCGGGTGCCTGTATGAAACCTGCTTTTTTTATTGTTTGGATACCGCGGTGAGGTCTTGCTGCCTCGTCTGCCGTTCCTGCTCTCATCTCGTGAAACATGGATGCCATGGGAATTCATGGGTCGCAACAGTTTTTTATGGGAAACCGGCACCAGACGCTGGCACTACAGCCTTTTCAGCACTGGATTTGGTATCAAATTCGCCGATCCGAAACGATATGCACCACAAAGCTCTCAACAGGATACAATATATGGTAACTTCTGACACCAATCACGTTTGCCCATAATTTCCCGAACGCAGAACAAACAAACCAAGAACATCCGCAAATGGCAGCTTTTGAAAAGCCGCAACCCACCCGAATTTCCTTTTAATTCGCTGGGAATCACGGATTTGATTCGCCGACACCAGGCTCGTACGCACCGATTGTCCCATCATTTCCCATGCCATGCCTCTGGACGGCAACGCTTGCAATGAAGACCCGCCGGTTGTACGCCGAAATCCGTCATGGTCCGGGCCAAACCCGGTGAAAAGGGAACGTGGTGAAATCCCACGACTGCCCCCGCAACTGTAAGCGGCGAGCGTGTTCGGCATATGCCACTGGGAAACCGGGAAGGCCCGAGCCACGCAAAGACCCGCAAGTCAGGAGACCTGCCGTGACAGATCACCCTACACCCGCGCGGGGCGCGCGGGATGTGACGGTACTCCGGTGTGGTGACAGTCACCGTCTTTGGGCGCAGCCCTCAGGCTTGATATGTTCGATGCGCGGGAGGCAGGGCGGTGAAGCTCTTTGGTGCGCTGATGGTTTTGACGGGGGCGATGTTTCTGGCATCGCTGTTCGTCGGCTATGCGGCGATCTCAATTCCCGACGGTCTGACGGCGCTCTTCGGGCGGGGCAATCCGCTTTACGTGACCGTCATGCAGGAGATCCGCCTGCCCCGCACCCTGCTTGCCGCCATGATCGGCGTGTCGCTGGGCCTGTCCGGTGCCGCGATGCAGGGCTTCCTGCGCAACCCGCTGGCCGAACCGGGGCTGATCGGGGTCTCCGGCTCTGCCGCGCTGGGTGCCGTGATCGCACTGCAAACCGGGTTTGCCGCTGCGTTTTTCCTTGCCTTGCCGATCACCGCGCTTGGCTTTGCCGGGGTGGCGGTCGCGCTGATCCTGCTGCTCGCCGGTCCGCGCGGATCGTCGCTCACCCTGATCCTTGCGGGCATCGCCGTGTCGGCCTTTGCCGCAGCCCTCACCTCATTGACGTTGAACCTGTCGCCCAACCCCTATGCCGCGTCCGAGATCATGTTCTGGATGATGGGCTCCGTCGCCAACCGCGCGATGAGCCATGTCTGGCTGGCGCTGCCGATCATGGCGCTTGGCTGGGTCGCGCTGGCCGGTCTGGGGCGTGGCCTCGATGCGCTGACGCTGGGCGAAGACGCCGCCGAGGCGATGGGCATCTCGCTCTCGCGCCTGCGCGTGCAACTGCTCTTCGGCACCGCCGCTGCGGTCGGCGCCGCCACCGCTGTGGCTGGCGCTGTCGGTTTTGTCGGGCTGGTGGTGCCGCATATCCTGCGCCGTTTTGCCCATGGCCGTCCGTCCACCTTGCTCTGGGCTTCGGCCCTAGGCGGCGCTGCGATGGTCCTTGCCGCCGATCTGGTGACTCGGCTGGTGCTGCCGGAGCGCGACCTCAAACTCGGCGTCGTGATGGCCCTGATCGGCGCACCGCTCTTCCTGCACCTTATATACAAGACACGGAGGGAGTTTGCATGACGCTCCTGTCGGTGCAAAACCTCACTGTGCGGCGCGGCGAATGCCCCGTGGTGGATGCGGCTTCGTTCAGCATCGGCCCCGGCGAATGTGTCGGCCTGATCGGCCCCAACGGCGCGGGCAAGACCTCGCTTCTGCGCGGCGCTCTGGGCCTCTTGCCGTTCGAGGGGACCAGCAGCCTTGCCGCCCTGCCTCCGCGACAGCGCGCGGGGCAGGCCGCTTGGTTGCCGCAGACCCGCGAAATCGCGTGGCCGATGAGCGTCGAGAGGATCGTCGCCCTTGGCCGCCTGCCCTACCTTGCACGCGGCGCACGGCTCAGCCCTACGGATCAAAACGCGGTCGATGCCGCCCTCACCCGCATGGGGCTGCAGAATTTCCGCACCCGTCTGGCCACAGCGCTCTCGGGTGGCGAACAGGCGCGCGTGCTGATCGCGCGCACGCTGGCGCAGGACACGCCGCTCCTGATGGCGGACGAACCGATCGCCGGGCTTGATCCCGCCGCCCAGATCGCCACGCTTCAGGTGTTCGAGACCCTGGCCCAGGAAGGCCGCGCCGTGCTGACCTCTCTGCATGACCTGTCGCTGGCCGGGCGCTACTGCACCCGGCTCATCATGATGGGCGCAGGCCGCATCGTGGCCGATGGCACGCCGGACGAGATCCTGACGGCCGCCCGTCTGGAAGAGGTGTTCCACCTGCGCGCCAATATCGTGCCCACGCCAAACGGCCCGCTGGTCCAACCTTTGGGAGTGATCCAATGAGTGCCCCGCAGCGCATCGTCTGCCTGACCGAGGAAACGGTCGAAACGCTCTACCTGCTGGGGCAGGAAGACCGGATCGTCGGCGTCACCGGCTATGCCGTGCGCCCCAAGCGCGTGCGGCAGGAAAAGCCGCGCGTCGGCGCCTTCACCTCTGCCGACATCCCCAAGATCCTCGCGCTGCGCCCCGATCTGGTGCTCACCTTCTCGGACCTGCAAGCCGACATCGCCGCCGAGCTGATCCGCGCCGGGATCGAGGTCATGGCCTTCAACCAGCGCGATGTGGCGGGCATCCTGCGCATGATCCGCATGCTGGGCCGGCTGACCGATTGCACCGACCGCGCCGAGGCACTGGCCCAAGGCTTCGAAACCCGCATCGCCACCCTGCGCGCCAACGCGCCCGACCACCGCCCGCGCGTCTATTTCGAGGAATGGGACGACCCGATGATCACCAGCATCGGCTGGGCCTCCGACCTGATCGAGATCGCGGGCGGCACCGATTGCTTCGCCCATCTGCGCCATGAGGCGTCGGCAAAAGACCGCATTGTGACGTCTGAAGACGTGATCGCCGCCGCACCGGATATCATTGTCGCCTCATGGTGTGGCAAGAAGGTGAGACCGGAAAAGATCGCCGCGCGCCCCGGCTGGGGCATGATCCCGGCTGTCGCGCAGGGCCGCATCGTCGAAATCAAATCGCCGCTGATCCTGCAACCCGGCCCCGCCGCCCTCAGCGACGGGCTTGACGCCATGATCGCCGCCATCTTCCCCAAGGACGTTCCGCCATGCTGACCCGGATCACCGATTTCCTGAACATCGGCGGCCCCGCCCTCTGGGTCATCGCCGGGCTGAGCGTGGTGACGCTGGGCCTGATCCTGTGGAAGCTTTGGCGGCTGACGCTGATGGGCGCATGGCGGCGCGACGCGACCGAGGCTGCCGTGGGTCAGTGGCAGATTGGCCAATATGACAATGCCCTTGCCAATTTGCACAATCGCACCGGCCTGCGCGCCCGCGTGGTCAAAACCGCCATGCAGGCCGCGCGCACCCTGCCCATCGAAGATGCCCGCGACGAGACCGCCCGCGTCGCGCGTGGCGCGCTGATGGACGCGGGAAGCGGGTTGCGCGCACTGGACCTCATTGCCACCATCGCGCCGCTGGTCGGCCTGCTCGGCACCGTTCTGGGCATGATCGACGCGTTTCAGGCGCTTCAGGACAGCGGTGCCCGCGCCGACCCCTCGGCCCTCGCCGGCGGCATCTGGGAGGCGCTTCTGACCACCGCCGCAGGCATGGCCGTGGCAATCCCGGCCTCCATGGCGCTCAGCTGGTTCGACAGCATCAACGACCGCCTCGCACATGATTTCGACGATCTCGCCACCCGCGTTCTGACCCGGAGCAGACGGGACTGACATGCTTGACCTGAGCCACCAGACACGCCGCCGCCGCATCGGGTTGACCCCGATGATCGACGTCGTGTTCCTGCTGCTGGTCTTCTTCATGCTTGCCGCACGGTTCGGTGTGACCGACGCGATCCCGGTCACACTCTCTGGCGGCGCGGCACAGCCCTATGACGGCCCACCCCGACTGCTCAGCGTCCTGCCGGACGGTCTGCGCATCAACGGCATTGAAACAACCGACCCGGTCGCGGCATTGTCCCCGCTGATGAAGAGCGACGATGACATCATCCTGTTGCGCCCGCGCGACGGTGCGTCGGTGCAACACCTGCTGGACACGATGGGCCTGCTGCGCGCGGCGGGCTGGTCCAACCTCGTGGTGCTGGAATGACACGCCGCGCGCTCATATCGCCGCGCCCCCGTCGCGCCGCACGTGAACCCGTCGTGCCGATGATCAACGTGGTGTTCCTGCTGCTGATCTTCTTCCTGATGACCGCGCAGATCGTCCCCCCCGCGCCCTTCGACCTGACCCTGCCGAACGCCAGCGGCGACGAGGACACGGGCCAGGCCGCCCTTTACATAAGTGCGGAGGGAGAGATCGCTTTCGACACGGCGCGCGGTGACGCGGCTCTGGCCCAAGCTGTTGCCGCGACGGAAGACGCGCCTTTGCGCCTGCACGCCGATGCCACCCTGCCCGCCGCGACCCTTGCGCAAATCCTCGCGCAGCTGACGGCACTTGGCGCAACACGCGTCGAGATCGTGACGGAGGGCGGCTGATGCGGGTTTTCGAAGTCATCGCGTTCATCGCCCTCTCCGGCGCGCTTCACGCCGCAACGCTGGCCATCGCCCCCTTGCAACCCGGCGGCAGCAGCGGTGTCGAAGGCGGCACTGCAGAAATGACCCTGCAGGCCGCAACGCCCACGCTGGCCGCTATGGTGCAGGACTGGGACCGCGCGCCGGAGGTGAGCGATGCGCCGAGGCTGACAGAGCCCGATGCGGCCGCAGCGCCCGTCCGCCCGAAGCAGGACACGCCCTTGGCCCGACGCCCAGCCATGACGGCCCTTGCCGCCCCCGGCCCGGCGCCGAGCCTGCCACAGGCCGAAACGCGCCTGCCGGCGCCGCCGATCCCCCTGGCCCAGACCATGCCCGAGGCCTTGCCGCTGCCCCTCACACAGAGGGCAGACGACGCACCCGACCTGCCCGCACCGCAAGACACGCCGCGTCCCGCCGCGCCTGCGCGACCGACACTGGCCGAGACCGTCCGGGCTGCCCCGGAGATCGACACGACACCACCCGCCCGCCGGGCTGCGCCCGTCGCGTCGCTGCGTCCGCAACCGCGCCCCGACAGACCCGCGCCGCGTACCGCTCCCGAACCACAGCCCGCGCAAGGCGCGGCGCAGCCCAAACAAACGGCGCAGGGATCGGGATCCGCTTCTTCGTCCAGCCCCAGGCAATCCGTCGAAGCCCCCGCGCCGCGCGGACCATCCGGTGCGCAACTGGCCCGGCTGGAACAGCAATGGGGCGCTCAGATCACCTCGGCCCTGCGTCGCGCGCATCGACCGCCGCGCGGGTTGCAGGGAACGGTGCAACTGGTGATCGCCGTCGCCCCGGCGGGACAGGTCACTGGCGTGTCGCTGGCGGCGTCATCGGGCAATCCACGGCTGGACCAGGCGGCGCTGGCCGCAGTCAGACGGGCGCGGTTTCCAAGGGCGCCCGAGGGACTGACGAAATCCAGCTACCGGTTCAGCCAACGGTTGACCGTCGCGCGGTGAACGCTCGGTCGACCGAGCGTGTCGATGCGTCGACGCATCGTCGCCCGGCTCAGGCCACACCGTCCTTGATCAGCCTCTCGGCCAGTTGGGCATAGGCCTCGGCCATCGGACCCTCGCCCGCCGCCACCGGCGCGCCGCCATCGCCCGCCAACCGCGTGTCGAGATCGAGCGGCAGTTGCGCCAGCAGCGGAATGTCCCGCGCCGAGGCTTCGGCCACCATGCCGCCCGCGCCGAAGATGTGGCTTTGCCCGCCGCAATGGGGACAAGTGAAGACCGCCATGTTCTCGATCAGGCCCAGCACCGGCGTCTTGAGCGTCTCGAACATGTCGAGCGCCTTGCGCGCGTCCAGAAGCGCCACGTCCTGCGGCGTCGAGACCACCAGCGCCCCGGACACGTTGGCCTTTTGACAGAGCGTCATCGCCACATCGCCGGTGCCCGGCGGCAGGTCGACCAGCAGCACGTCCAGATCACCCCAGGCGACCTGCGACAGCATCTGCTGCAACGCGCCCATGAGCATCGGACCGCGCCAGACGACGGCCTTTTCCGCGGGCAGCATCAGGCCGATGGACATGACCGTCACGCCATGCGCCTTCAGCGGGATGATCGTCTGGCCGTCCGGGCTTTCGGGTTTCTGCGACACGCCCATCATGCGCGGCTGGCTGGGGCCGTAGATATCGGCATCGAGCAGCCCGACGCGCCGCCCGGCCCGGGCCAGCGCCACGGCAAGGTTCGACGACACGGTGGATTTGCCGACACCCCCCTTGCCCGACCCGATGGCGAGGATGTGCCGGACCCCCGCCGGTTTCAGCGATCCCGCCTGCGGTTTCGGATGTCCGCCGATCTTCAGCCCCTTGGGCGGCTCTTTCGCCGGCCCGTGCGCGGTCAGCGCGACAGACACATCCGACACGCCGGGCAGATCGCGCACCACCGCCTCGGCGGCCTTGCGCACGGGCTCCATCAGGCGGGCGATTTCGGGCGATGGCGCCTCGATGACGAATCGCACCCGTGATCCGTCCACCTGGACCGCCCGCACCAGATCGCCCGAGATCAGGTCCTTCCCGTCGGGAATCGCCACGCGGGACAGGGCGGCGCGAATCTCTTCGGAAGTTACCGACATGCTCAACCTTTCATCATTGTGTAACGGAGATGGCAGCGCGCGCGAAAACCTTCAACCATCTGCCCGAATATTAGCGGCGCATGTAAAGATCGCACAAAAATGAATCTTTGAATCTATGCATTTGCTGCATAGCAGCGTTGAGCGAAAAAAGGATTGTGCACGTGCAGCATTCGCCTATCTTTGTCTCAAGCGAACGGAAACACACAAATTCGAACAGAGCAGACACAATGGCATATGAAACAACCAGCATCAGCGGCGTAGGCACCGGCCTCATGGCTCGGCTGTCCACGCTGGTCACCGAGTATCGCGCCAATGTCGCGCGTCGCAAGGTCTATCGCAACACGCTGCGCGAACTCGACGCGCTGTCGCACCGCGATCTGCAGGATCTCGGAATGAACAAATCCGAGATTCGGCGCGTTGCATACCAGGCAGCTTACGAAAGCTGACGAAATTCCGGCGAGCATGGCCCCGACCGGGCCCCTTGCCACACAGGATCGGACGCCCTCTCCTCCTCCCTGGGCGCTCCGAATAAGACGGTGGCACCTCTCCTCCTCCCTGGTGTCACCGTCACCCTATCTGGGTCTTCGGACCCGAACGTGCTCGGCATCCTCTCCTCCTCCCTGGATGTCGTGAACTGGAAGCGGTGGTGCCTCTCCTCCCTTGGCACCACCGTTTTTCTTTGTCCGGAGGACAGCCACGCGCGGAACGGGATTTCGAAATCCCGTGCGCAAGGTCCTTCGAAGGACCTTCGCCCGGCCGACGCGATTTTCCGACACCGCCCGGGTTTTCCTTTCCCTGTCCATTCGCTAGATGAGGCGCAGCACTTTATCTGCGGCCCCTCGGGCGGCATCAGGATCGGGACGAGACCCCATGGCTATGGACAAGACATTCGACGCGCAGGCCGCCGAAGCGCGGCTCTACCAGGCGTGGGAAGACAGTGGCGCCTTCAAGGCGGGGGCCAATGCCTCGCGCGATGACACGTTCTGCGTGATGATCCCGCCGCCCAACGTCACGGGCAGCCTGCACATGGGTCACGCCTTCAACAACACGCTGCAGGACATTCTGGTCCGCTGGCACCGGATGCGTGGTTTCGACACGCTCTGGCAGCCGGGCACCGACCATGCGGGCATCGCCACGCAGATGGTGACCGAGCGCGAGATGGCCGCCAATGGCGAGCCGACGCGGCGCGAGATGGGGCGCGAGGCGTTTCTGACCCGCGTCTGGGAACAGAAGGTCAAGTCGCGCGGCACGATCATCGGGCAGCTCAAGCGGCTTGGCGCGTCGGCCGACTGGTCGCGCGAGGCCTTCACCATGGGGGGTGCATCTGGCGATCCCGACAAGGACAGCGGCGCGCCCAATTTCCATGACGCGGTGATCAAGGTCTTCGTCGACATGTACAACAAGGGCCTGATCTATCGCGGCAAGCGGCTGGTCAACTGGGACCCGCATTTCGAGACCGCGATTTCCGATCTCGAGGTCGAGAACACCGAGGTGCCGGGCCACATGTGGCACTTCAAGTACCCGCTCGCCGGCGGGGCGACCTATACCTATATCGAGAAAGACGAAGACGGGAACGTCGTGCTGGAAGAACAGCGCGACTATATTTCCATCGCGACGACGCGGCCCGAAACCATGCTGGGCGACGGCGCGGTTGCGGTTCATCCGTCGGATGAACGGTACGCCCCAATCGTCGGAAAGCTTTGCGAGATTCCGGTTGGGCCGAAAGAGCACCGCCGCCTGATCCCGATCATCACCGACGAGTATCCCGATCCCGAGTTCGGCTCGGGGGCGGTCAAGATCACCGGTGCGCATGACTTCAACGACTATGGCGTCGCCAAGCGGGGCGGCATTCCGTGCTACCGGCTGATGGACACCAAGGCGCATATGCGCGACGACGGCGCGCCTTATGCCGACGCGGCCGAGGTCGCGGGAAGCGTCGCGCGCGGCGAACGCACGCTGGACGAGATCGAGGTCGATGGCCTGAACCTCGTTCCCGATCACCTGCGCGGGCTGGACCGGTTCGAGGCGCGCACGCGCGTGGTCGAGGAAATCACCGCCGAAGGTCTGGCCGTCATGGTGCCGCCGACCGATCCGCGGCTGGGGTCCCCGAAGGCACCCGTGGCCCCGGAAGAGGGCGGCGAAGCGCGCGACGACACGCTGGTTCCGCTGGTCGAGGCCAAGCCGATCATGCAGCCCTTCGGCGACCGCTCCAAGGTGGTGATCGAGCCGATGCTGACCGACCAGTGGTTCGTGGACGCCGAAAAGATCGTCGGCCCGGCGCTCGACGCGGTGCGCAAGGGCGACGTCAGGATCGTGCCCGAGTCGGGCGAGCGGACCTATTATCACTGGCTGGAAAACATCGAACCCTGGTGCATCTCGCGCCAGCTCTGGTGGGGACATCAGATCCCGGTGTGGTACGGGTTCGACCTGTCCGGCGACGGGTTCGTGGATGACGAGGGCGACGGTGCGCTTGACCAGGTCGAGATGGGGCGCCTGCTGCTGGAGCAGAAGCTGGCGCGCGGCGCCGAGACGCATCACGCCGCTGCAAGCTTTGAAGAATTGCAGGACGCGTTCGGCGATGTGCTGTCGACCCTGCCGACCCCGCTGAACCATGCGCGGCTGGTCGAGGTGTCCGATCGCGCCGAGGCGCGGCACCTGCTGGCGACCAGCCTTGCCGACTACGAGGCGCATGACCAGGATCCGACACGGCTGGTCTACCCGGTCTGGCGTGACCCCGATGTCCTCGACACCTGGTTCTCGTCCGGCCTCTGGCCGATCGGGACGCTGGGCTGGCCCGAGGACACGCCGGAATTGCAGAAATACTTCCCGACCAGCGTTCTGGTGACGGGTCAGGACATCCTGTTCTTCTGGGTTGCGCGGATGATGATGATGCAGCTTGCCGTGGTCGATCAGGTGCCGTTCCAGGACGTCTACCTGCACGGGCTGGTGCGTGACGCCAAGGGCAAGAAGATGTCCAAATCCTTGGGAAATGTCGTTGATCCCCTTGAGATCATTGACGAATACGGCGCGGATGCGCTGCGCTTCACCAATGCGGCGATGGCGTCGCTTGGCGGTGTGCTGAAACTCGACATGCAGCGGCTTGCCGGCTACCGGAACTTCGGAACCAAGCTCTGGAACGCGACGCGCTTTGCCGAGATGAACGGCGTGTTCGAGGCCCGCGCACCAGGCGCCGGGATCCCCAAGGCCACCGCGACGGTGAACCTTTGGATCATCGGCGAGACCGCCCGCGTGCGCGCCGAGGTGGATGCCGCCCTTGACGCCTACCGCTTCGACGACGCGGCAGCGGCGCTGTACCGCTTTGTCTGGGGCAAGGTCTGCGACTGGTATGTCGAGTTTTCCAAGCCGCTCCTGCTGGACGAGGGTCCGCAGACGGCCGAGACCAGGGCGACCATGGCCTGGGTCATCGACCAGTGCCTGATCCTGCTGCACCCGATCATGCCCTTCATCACCGAGGAACTGTGGGCCGTGACGGGGGATCGCGCCAAGATGCTGATCCATGCCGACTGGCCCACTTACGGCCCCGACCTGATCGACGCCGAGGCCGACCGCGAGATGAACTGGGTGATCGGGCTGATCGAGGGCATCCGGTCCGCGCGGCAGCAGATGCACGTGCCGGTGGGGCTTTACCTGCCGCTTGTGGTCACCGGCATGGACGATGCCGCGCGCGCCGCCTGGGGCCGCAACGAGGTGCTGATCAAGCGCCTGGCGCGGATCGACGACCTGACCGAGGTCGCGGCCTTCCCCAAGGGCTGTGCCACGGTGCCGGCCGAGGGCGCGACCTTTGGCATACCACTTGCCGACATCATCGACGTGGACGAGGAAAAGGCGCGTCTGGACAAGGCGTTGCAGAAGCTGGCCAAGGAGATCGGCGGCATGAAGGGGCGGTTGAACAACCCGAAATTCGTCGAAAGCGCGCCCGACGAGGTGGTCGAGGAAACACGCGCCAATCTCGCCGCGCGCGAGGACGAGGCGGCCAAGCTGCAGGATGCGCTGAACCGACTGGCCGAACTGGGCTGAACCGAAGGCGTCCGCCGGCCAGGGTGCGTGACATCGCGCACCCCAAGGGCCAGAGCCGCATCCTGTAGGGTGTGCTTGCAGGCACGCCGCGCGAAAGGGTCGGACAGGCAAGACCTGCCCGACCCACGCCGGACATCCGGTCGGGTCAGACCCGCCGGGTGCAGTCGTGATGTGGGATGGGGGTCATCCCTGTTCAAGAGGAAGAAGCGGCGCCGCCCCGTTCGGGCCCTGACCGTGCTCTTCTGCGTCGGGAGATGTCCCCCGGACCTGTACCCCCTCGCGAGGGGCCTCGTGTGACCGGTCTCTCATGGTCGTCCCCGCTGCCGGGGCTTCAAGAGCACTGCCCTTTCTGTCGCGGTGTGGGAGTGACCCTGTCCGCTCGATGCGCATCGTGTGTGGGGTTCTGACGCTCATCGGTTAAGACTCCGGAAATCAAGCGCGCGGGGAAAGGGCTTTCGAAAGCCCTTTTCAAACCCGTTCGAACGGGTTTTCAGCGCTCACCGAGACGGGATCACGCACGCCAGAAGTTGACAGTGAAGATGGCGTAGACCGCAAGAAGCTCCAGCCGCCGACCAGCATCCCCAGCGAAAGCATCCATTTCGCGGTATCGTTGAGCCCCGCGAAATTGCCCGCCGGGCCGATTTCCGGACCAAGCCCCGGACCGATATTGGCAAGCGCCGCAGCCGCGCCGGACACCGAGGTGATCAGGTCCAGGCCGGTCATGCTCAGGGCGACCGACAGGACGCCCAGCGAGATCACGAAGAAGACGAAGAACGAGATCACCGAGTTCATCACGTCTTCGCCCACCGGACGTCCGGCATAGCGTGGCATGAAGATGCCATGCGGCGACCGGATCTTGCGCAGTTGAACCTTGATCGACGTGAAAAGCAGCTGGTAGCGGAAGATCTTGATCGAACACGAGGTCGATCCCGCGCAGCCGCCGATCAGCCCGATGAAGAAGAAGATCGCGATCAGGAACGGCCCCCACAGCATGTAGTTGACGCTGGCATAGCCGGTGCCGGTCATGATCGACACGATGTTGAACAGCGCCTCGCGGAAGGCCTGTTCGGGATGGTGCGGAAAGATCCGGGTGAGCGTGAAAGCGGTGATCGCCACGAGTACGGCAATCGTCGCCACGAATGCGCGGATCTGGCTGTCTTTCCACAGCACCTCGTAATTGCCCCTGCTCATCTGCACGAAGCGGACGAAGGGCAATGCCGCGGCAATCATGAAGGCGGCGGCGACATATTCGGCGGGTCCCTGAAAAACTCCGAAGGAGGCGTCGTAATTGGAGAAGCCGCCGGTCGATACGGTGGTCAGGGCGTGCACCGTGGCATCGAAGAACCCCATTCCGACGATGTAATAGCTCATCGTGCAGGCGATCGTGATGGCGATGTAGATGGTCGAGATCGAGGCCGAGATCTGGGTCGCACGGGGCAGGATCTTGCCCATCGTGTCGAACGCTTCGGAGCGAAAGATCTGCATCCCGCCGACCCGCAATTCCGGCAGGAAGACCATGGCGACAACGATGATGCCGATGCCCCCCAGCCATTGCAGCAACCCGCGCCAGAGCAGGATGCCCTTGGGCAGATCGTCGAGCCCGGAAAAGACCGTGGAGCCGGTGGTCGTCAGGCCCGACATCGCCTCGAAGAAGGCGTCGATGAACCGCGCCTCCGTGGCCCCCAGAACGAACGGAATCGCGCCGAAAAAGGGCAGCGCCACCCAGACACCGGTGGTCAGCAGGAAGGTCTGCTGGATCGTCAGCCCTTCCTTCACGCCGTTGGCCGAGGCCAGCGCGATCAACCCGCCGGAAAACATCGTCAGAACAGAGCTTTGCAGGAAGACAGGCCATTCGCCCCTGCCCTCGGCAAGATCGACCAGCATCGGCAGGATCATCGTCGCCCCGAGAATCGCGACCAGAAGGCCGATCACATATGTAACGGGACGGATGTCGAACATGGCGCAAAGCGTTGGCCCCGGAGCGCCGGGGTGTCAAGCATCCGGCGGCGGGTTCGGATGCATTGTTTCGGCAAAGCAGTCTTCGAACACGAAGGGCAGGATGTCCTCCCGCGTCAGACCGAACGCCGCCAGTTCCGCGTCGCTCATCGCTTCGAGCCGCAGGATGCTGTCCAGGCGGGGCCGGATATAGACGGCCGGGTTGAAACCCTGCCCCTTCTCGGCAAAGAACAGGTCGATCCGGGATCGCAGGCCCGGCCGGATGAATGTCATCTGTAGGCTGTCTTCACGCATTGGAAACCTCTTTGACTGTGGCGCGGTCGGTTTCCTCCCGCCTGCGAGGTTAGCGCGGTCGGTTTACAAAAATGTAAAGCGATCGACGCCCCGCTCCCGAAAGCCGGCGGACCTGTGGGGCAGACACGACAGATTGCACCGCAAGACATGTGGTTGTGCTTGCCGAAACGGCACAGCGGTCAGGAATTCAGCACTTGAAAGGCAGGCCGGCGACAGGACGCAGCACGAAAAACGGCGACCGAAGCCGCCGTTTTCAAGAACTGCGCTGACATTCAGCCCCTATCCGACATGAAACAGGGTCGAGAACAGCTTCGGATCAAGGCTTTCGGCCGCGAACAGATCGCCCTCGGTCAGCACCGAGACGGCGTCGTGGCTGTGAAGGCTTTCCTGGTGGCTGGCCAGCACGCGATAATCACCGATGCGCGGGTCTGCCTGCAATTGTTCGGCGAAAAGCCGCGCGGCATCCTCGACGAAGATCGGGTTGGCCGCGTTCAGTTCGGCAAAGGCCTGTTCGTCCTCGCGCTTGACCATGACCTGGGTTTCCGTTGGAACCGCCTCGCGGCACATGTCGATCAGGTCTTCGAACCACAGGCACTTGCCGGTCTTCACCTCGACCGAGATCCGCGCGACCGACCGCTGCGAATGCGGCGTGGCCAGTTGCCCGCGCTCGCGCCGGGCATGTTCCGACAGTTCGAGCGAACAGGGGCAGGTCGAGCTGTAGACGTAATCCAGGTGCATGATCGTCCGGCGCACGCCGCCCATGTCCACCAGTTCGAGCGCGATGTCGTAATACTGGAACCCCGCCAGCCCGGAGCGCAGGCTGTTCACCCGCATCGGGAAGGACAGGCGCATGTTGATGCGAGCATCGAAAGATTCGAGATCCGACTTGTAATCATCCAGCGCCGCCTCGATCACGCCGAAACTGAAGGTCTTGTCGGCATGCACGTAGAACGACCGCATGATGCGGCTCATGTTGATGCCCTTCTTGTCGGCATCGAGGCTGACCGTGCCGGTGACGCTGGTTTCCAGTGTCAGATCGCCATTGTCGCGGGTGTGATAGCTGATCGGCAGGCGGAAATTGGAGATGCCGACATGCTGGATGCCGCGATTGGCCCCCCGGATCAGCGCCGAGGGCCCGTTCTGCAAATCCGGCAGCGAGGCCTTGTAGTCGCCGTCCACGACAAAGTCCTCGGGATACTCCCGCGCCAGCACCGGGTAGCCATCCGGTTCAGCCTCGACCAGCCGGCGCAGAACCGGGTCGACCTGGTCGATCTCGCCATCATGAGACTTGCCGGCCCATTGCCGCAGCAGCGCCAACGCGGCCTCTGCCTCTTCGCGGCTGGGTTTGCGGTCGATTTCGGGTGTATGGATATTCATGCGCAGGCCCCCTCGCCTGTTGGACATGCCCTCAAGATAAGCGCGTCCCCGATTAAGTCCACTTACCTGAGTGTACGTCATATCATGTAGCACGGATCAATCTTAAGGGGAAAAAGCCGCGGTCAGACTGCGTCCAGCGCCCCCAGGATATCGTCGATCAAGTCGCCCGTATCTTCGATACCGACAGAAAGTCGCACCAAACCGTCGGTAATGCCCAGAATGGCACGCTGCTCGGCACTCAGCCGCTGGTGGGTTGTCGTGGCGGGATGGGTGACGATGCTTTTCGCATCCCCGAGATTGTTGGAGATCAGGATCACCTGCAGCGCGTTCAGAAACGCAAAGGCCGCCGCCTTGCCGCCCGCCAGTTCCAGCGCCAGCATGGTCCCGCCCGACCCCATCTGGCGCTGTGCCAAGGCGGCCTGCCTGTGCGACGGCAATCCGGGATAGATCACCTGTTTCAGCCTGGCATGCCCGTCCAGCGCCTCTGCTATGGCCAGCGCCGAATGCGCCTGAGCGCGGACGCGCAAATCCAGCGTTTCCAGCCCCTTCAGCTGCACCCAGGCCGTAAACGGCGACATCGACCCGCCGGTATGCTTCATGTAGGGCTCGACCACCTTGCGGATATGGTCGCGCGTGCCAAGGATCACGCCGCCAAGGGTGCGCCCCTGCCCGTCGATATGCTTGGTCGAGGAATAGATGATCACATCCGCGCCCTGAGCCAGCGCATCCGAATACACCGGGGTGGAAAACACGTTGTCCACCACCACCAGCGCGCCCTGGGCATGCGCGATCTCGGACACGGCCGCGATATCGACCAGTTCCAGCGTCGGGTTCGACATCGACTCGAAAAACACCGCCTTTGTGTCGGGGCGCACAGCGGCGCGCCACTGGTCCAGATCGGCCCCGTCGACCAGGGTCACCTCGACGCCGAACCGCGGCAGGATATCCTCGACAATATAGAGACACGATCCGAAAAGAGCGCGCGCCGACACGAGGTGGTCACCCGCCTTGAGCATCGACATCAGCGCGCCATTGACGGCCGCCATACCGCTTGCCGTGGCAAAGGCGTCCTCCGCCCCTTCGAGCATCGCGATGCGTTCCTCGAACATCGCCACGGTGGGGTTGCCGTAGCGGGCATAGATATATTCGTCCGGTCCGGACTTGATGAATCGCTGCTCGGCCTGTTCGGCGCTGTCATAGACAAAGCCCTGCGTGAGAAAGATCGCTTCGCTGACCTCGCCCCACTGGCTGCGTTTGGTGCCGCCATGCACCAGTTTCGTCCGTGGTTTTCTGTCTTTCATGTCTTCACCTGCGTGGGCCCGGCCCATCAAAAAAGCCCCGTTCCGGCCAAGCGAAAGGGGCTTTCGGCTGACCTTTTAGCGGCATGTTTTCCGCCGGGTTTCCCCGGCGAGTGGCCCGCAATCCGGTAACAAATCGCCACAACGGTGCATTAGACCCATTGGGACCCGAAATCAAGCAACGACCGCGCTTCAGCGCACAGCCCCCTGCTTCTTCTCTTTCCAAATATGCAAACGCACCAGGGGCCAAACGCGGATCGCGCGTCATGTCTTGCGATCCCGCGCCACACGCACCGGGAACCTGCATGCGCGCCCGCCCATCCGATCCGGTCAGAACGGCACGTCGTCGGCAGCACAGATGAACCGGGCGACGACCTTTTTCGTACCCGCCTTGTCAAACTCGATCTCGAGCTTGTCGCCTTCGATCCCCATCACCGCGCCATAGCCGAATTTCTGGTGAAACACCCGCTCGCCCAGCGCGTAGGAACTCAGCGCGGTGGCGTCGATCACGGTGTTGCGCGCCTCGGCAGGCTGGCTGACCGGGCGCTGTTGCGACCGCGCCTGAAGCCGTCGCCAGCCGGGGGAGTTGTAGACATTTGCATCCGCCGCCTTCTGGTGCAGGTCGGACCCGGCCATCATCTGCGTCGCGGGCGATGCCATGCCTGCCGCGCCATAGCCGCCGCCGTAAAGCCCCGGAGGCGTCAACACCTCGACATGCTCTTCCGGCAATTCGTCGATGAACCGCGAGGGAAGCGCCGATTGCCATTGGCCGAACACCCGGCGGTTGGCGGCGAAGGAGATCGTGCAAATCTCTTCGGCCCGCGTGATGCCGACATAGGCGAGGCGGCGTTCCTCTTCCAGACCCTTGAGGCCGCTCTCGTCCATCGACCGCTGCGACGGGAACAGCCCGTCCTCCCAACCCGGCAGGAACACGGCGGGAAACTCCAGGCCCTTGGCGGCGTGCAGGGTCATGATCGACACCTTCTCGCCATCGCCGCCCTTGTCATTGTCCATGATCAGGCTGACATGCTCAAGAAATCCTTGCAGGTTCTCGAATTCCTCCAGTGCCTTGACCAATTCCTTGAGGTTCTCCAGCCGCCCCGGCGCCTCGGGTGTCTTGTCGTTCTGCCACATGCCCGTGTAGCCGCTTTCATCGAGAATGATTTGCGCGAGGTCGATGTGGGATACCTCGGGGTCCGCAAACCTGACGCGATTCACTTCCAGCGACCCATCGTCCAGAACTTCATCACCATCCTCAATGATCGCAGCGCCACGCGTCATCCGGCCCCAACGGTCCAGATCGCGCACAAGCTGGCCAAGTTCGGACCCGCCCTTGCCCTTGATCAACCCCTGCTCCACCGCGAGCCGCGCGCCTTCGACAAGGGACACGCCATTGGCACGGGCCACGGTCTGGATCGTCTGCTGTGCCTTGTCGCCCAGCCCGCGCTTGGGGGTGTTGACGATCCGTTCGAAGGCCAGATCGTCGTCCGGGCTGGTCACGACGCGGAAATAGGCCATCGCGTCGCGAATCTCCATCCGCTCGTAGAATCGCGGGCCGCCGATGACGCGGTAGGGCAGACCGATGGTCAGGAACCGGTCCTCGAAAGCGCGCATCTGGTGCGAGGCGCGGACAAGGATGGCCATTTCGTCCAAGGACACAGCCCGCATGCCGCGCGTGCCGGACTGCATCGCCTCGACTTCTTCGCCGATCCAGCGGGCCTCTTCCTCGCCGTCCCAATGGCCGATCAGGCGAAGTTTCTCGCCCTCCTGCGCATCGGTCCAGAGCGTCTTGCCCAGACGCCCCTGATTGCCCGCGATCACGCCGGACGCCGCCGCAAGGATATGCGGCGTGGAGCGATAATTCTGTTCGAGCCGCACCACATGCGCGCCTTCGAAATCCTTTTCAAACCGCAGGATGTTGCCCACCTCGGCACCGCGCCAGCCATAGATCGACTGGTCGTCATCGCCGACGCAGCAGATGTTCTTGTGCGCGCTCGCCAGGAGCCGCAGCCACAGGTACTGCGCGACGTTCGTATCCTGATATTCGTCCACGAGGATGTATTTGAACCAGCGCTGATACTGGTTCAGCACATCGGGATGCGCCTGAAAGATCGTGACGACATGCAGCAGCAGGTCGCCGAAATCGACCGCGTTCAGTTCCTTGAGCCGCGCCTGATAGAGCGCGTAGAGCTTTGGCCCCTGATGGTTATACGCGCCCGCATCGGCGGCGGGCACCTTGTCGGGGGTGATCGCGCGGTTCTTCCAGCCGTCGATGATGCCCGCCAGTTGCCGCGCGGGCCAGCGCTTGTCGTCGATGCCGGCGGCCTGCACCAGTTGCTTGAGCAAGCGCAGCTGATCGTCGGTGTCGAGAATCGTGAAGTTCGATTTCAGCCCCGCCAGTTCGGCATGGCGGCGCAGCAGTTTCACGCAG
The DNA here is from genome assembly GCF_020055635.1 of Marivita sp. Lineage (GTDB taxonomy): Bacteria > Pseudomonadota > Alphaproteobacteria > Rhodobacterales > Rhodobacteraceae > Marivita. The sequence goes on from NZ_JAIPUT010000020.1 coordinate 63,014, forward strand.
ATCGAATGGAAGGTGCCGAGCCACGGCATGCCTTCGACAGTCTCGCCCAGAAGCCGCCCCACCCGTTCCTTCATCTCGCGCGCGGCCTTGTTGGTGAAGGTCACGGCGAGGATCTCGTTCGGACGCGCCCGCCCGGTGTTCAGAAGATGCACGATCCGCGTGGTCAGCGCCTTGGTCTTGCCGGTGCCGGCCCCGGCCAGCATCAGGACCGGGCCATCCATCGTCTCGACCGCCTGGCGCTGTGCCGGGTTGAGATCGTCCAGATAGGGCTGCGGGCGCGCGGCCATCGCACGGGCGGACAGCGAGGCGTTTTCGAACGCCTCCATTTCATCGAAACTGCTCATGTCCCGCAAGATAGCGTCAGACATCGCAGAGATAAAGATGTTCCGATAATGTTCGCTCGCCCGAGGGCCGATTTCCTTCTGGGGAAATCACCGGATTTTTCGAAAAATCCGCGCCCGGCGGCTACCGGATCGCCCCGCGATTGTGCGGCGTGTAGGGTTTGATCGACCCGTTGGCGCGCGGGAATGCAAAGACATCCGTAACCGTGGCGATCTTGCCCGCGACAGGCACCGGTGAGGTCAGTTCCCACTGCGGCACCATCCCCGATCCGGGCTGGTAGAACTGGCTCACCGGCGTCATCGAGCGTTCATAGACATCCCGGTGATCGGAATAGGCCTCGCGCGCCGCCATCATCCCGGTGACGCCCGCGGCATCGAAGACCCTGCCATCGGGAAAGGCGCAGTTCAGCCGGAATCCGACCTCTTCGGCGGTGGGCAGCCGTTCGAGCGCATACACGTAGGCCATCTGGCGCAGCTCGTGCGGGCGCAGACCCAACAGTCGTTCGATCTCGTTGGCGACCTTGCCATACAGGTATTTTTCCTGCGTCACATAGCCCAGCGCGCTGCCATATTGCTGCACCGCGCGGTCGGATGTGGGGCTGACCACCTTCACCAACCGGTTCGGCCCGTCGAGAGTCCAGTGTTTCATCGAGCCGTGCTTGATCAGATCACCGACATTCATCAAAAAACTCCTTGGGCTGCAAAAACGACGGACTTGTCAAAACATGTCTGTAAATAACGGCAGAGTAGCCATTCCGATCGCCTGCTGCAACGCCTTGCCGGCAGGTCGTACAGGTGTCTCGTGCGCCGGGCCCGTCGCCCGCGCGTGGCTTCTGGACAATTCCGAACTTCTGGCCACAAATGCGCGGCTATGGACCATCATGCAAAATACCCCGCCATCCGGGATCTCCGGGCGCGCGCGCAGCGGCGCATTCCGAAATTCGTCTGGGAATACCTGGATTCTGCCACCGGCAACGAAGCGACCTTGCGGCGCAACCGCGCGGCGCTGGACCGGGTGCTGTTCACGCCATCGATCCTGCACGGCGAAACGACGGTTGATCTGACAACCGAGTTCTGCGGCAAGAGCTATCCCCTGCCCGTCGGCATCAGCCCGCTGGGCATGTCCGGCATGATCTGGCCCGATGCGGAACGCAAGCTGGCGCGGGCGGCGACGAAAGCGGGCATCCCCTACAGCATTTCCACCGTGGCGACCCGCACGCCCGAAGACGTGGCGCCGCGGCTTGACGGCAATGGCTGGTTCCAGATGTACCCGCCGCGCGACGAGGGCATCCGCACCGACATGCTCAAGCGCGCAAGGGACGCGGGGTTTTCGACCCTGATCCTGACCGTCGATGTGCCGGTGCCGTCGCGGCGCGAACGTCAGGTGCGGTCGGGCCTCACCACGCCGCCGAAACTGACGCCGCGGCTTCTGGCGCAGATCGCGATGCGCCCGACCTGGGCGATGGGAACAGCACTTCAGGGCATGCCCCGGATGCGCCTGATCGACGATTACGCCGGCAAGGTGACGGGGCTGAGTTCGACGCAGCACGCAGGCTACCTGCTGCGCACCTCGCCGGATTGGGATTACGTGCGCTGGCTGCGCGACGCCTGGGATGGCACGTTTTTCGTCAAGGGGGTGCTCAACCCCGACGACGCGCCGCGGCTGGAACAGGCGGGTGTCGATGCGATCTGGCTGTCGAACCATGCCGGTCGCCAGTTCGACGCGGCCCCGGCCCCGATCGAGGTGCTGCCGGCGATGCGCAAGGCCACGTCCCTGCCGCTGATCTTCGACAGCGGGATCGAAGGCGGACTGGACATGCTGCGCGCCATCGCCCTTGGCGCGGATTTCATCATGCTGGGCCGGGCCTGGCATTATGCGCTTGCCGCGCTGGACACCGATGGGCCGCCACACCTGGTCGAGATCCTGCAAAAGGACATGGCCGCGAACATGGGCCAGCTTGGCCTGTCCCGGCCCGTCGATCTGCGCGGAAAGGCGCGGATCGACGGGCCTTCGATCTTTCCCTGATCCGCGTGTAGATGTTGAGATTGTAACGAAATCTTACTAAGCACCGTTCAGACCCTTTTACGTCAGGATTGCTGCCATGCCAGACTTCAAGAAAATCCTCGTTGCCAACCGCGGTGAGATCGCCATCCGCATCATGCGGGCCGCCAACGAGATGGGCAAGAAGACGGTTGCCGTCTATGCCGAGGAAGACAAGCTGGGCCTGCACCGGTTCAAGGCGGACGAAGCTTACCGGATCGGCGAAGACCTCGGGCCAGTGGCCGCCTATCTGAGCATTGACGAGATCATCCGGGTGGCCAAGGGCGCGGGCGCGGATGCGATCCACCCGGGATACGGCCTGCTTTCGGAAAACCCCGATCTCGTGGATGCCTGCGTTGCCAACGGCATCACCTTCATCGGGCCGCGCGCCGAAACCATGCGCGCGCTGGGGGACAAGGCCAGCGCGCGGCGGGTGGCGATCGAAGCCGGCGTTCCGGTGATCCCGGCGACCGATGTTCTGGGTGACGATTGGGGCGCAATCACCAAGGAAGCCGAGGAGATCGGTTTTCCTCTGATGCTCAAGGCAAGCTGGGGCGGCGGCGGGCGCGGCATGCGCCCGGTCAACAATGCCGAGGAGCTCAAGGAAAAGGTGCTTGAGGGCCGCCGCGAGGCCGAGGCCGCGTTCGGCAATGGCGAAGGCTACCTGGAAAAGATGATCATCCGCGCCCGCCATGTCGAGGTGCAGATCCTCGGCGACAAGCAGGGCCACATCTACCACCTCTACGAGCGCGATTGTTCCGTCCAGCGCCGCAACCAGAAGGTCGTGGAACGCGCCCCTGCCCCTTACCTATCGGAGGCGCAGCGCGAAGAACTGTGCGAGCTGGGCCGCAAGATCTGCGCGCATGTGAATTACGAATGTGCGGGCACGGTCGAATTCCTGATGGATATGGATGACGGCAAGTTCTACTTCATCGAGGTCAACCCGCGTGTGCAGGTCGAACACACCGTCACCGAAGAAGTGACCGGCATCGACATCGTGCAGGCGCAGATCATGATCGCCGAGGGCAAGTCGCTGGCCGAGGCGACCGGCAAGGCCAGCCAGTACGACATCCGGCTCAACGGTCATGCTTTGCAGACCCGTGTGACGACCGAAGATCCGCAGAACAATTTCATCCCCGATTACGGCCGGATCACCGCCTACCGCTCGGCCACCGGCATGGGCATCCGCCTGGACGGCGGCACGGCCTATGCGGGCGGCGTGATCACGCGCTATTACGACTCGCTTCTGACCAAGGTAACGGCCTGGGCGCCGACGCCGGAAAAGGCGATTGCCCGGATGGACCGCGCCCTGCGCGAATTCCGGGTGCGCGGCGTGTCCACCAACATCGCCTTCGTGGAGAACCTGCTCAAGCACCCGAC
>NZ_JAIPUT010000006.1 GCF_020055635.1 Marivita sp.
TGCGGTCATGGGAACTCCTGCTCTGTGGTCCGTTTTTCGCGCAGCATGCAGGCGCGACGCCGGAAGGACCAATCACAAAGAATTCAATCGCCGCGACGCTTTACCGCCACCGGGCCGACGCCGGCTCCTATTTGGAGGCGGCCTTCCTTTTTGCCGTCGACTTTGCGGCCGGCGCCTTGGCCGTGCTCTTCTTGGCTGCGGGTTTCTTGGCAGCGGGTTTCTTGGCAGGGGCTTTCTTCGGGGCGGCTTTCTTCTTGCCTCCCTTCTTGCCGGCTTTCTCAGTGATCAGTGCCACGGCCATGTCCACGGTCACATCGTCCGGTTCGACGTCCTTGGGCAGGGTCGCGTTGACCTTCTCCCATTTGACGTAAGGACCGTAGCGGCCCTCCATCACCGAAATCATGCCGCCGTCCTGCGGGTGTTCGCCCAGTTCCTTGAGCGCCTTGGCCGCCGTCCCGCGCCCCCGCCCCGGATTGGCGCGCTTCTCGGCCAGCAATTCCACCGCGCGGTTCATGCCGATCTCGAACACCTCCTGGAATTCCTTGAGGTTCACGTAGACCGGTTTCGCCTCATCCGGCAGCTGGTGCATGATGTAGGGGCCGAACCGGCCCAGATTCGCCTTCACCTCGCCGCCATCGGGATGCATGCCCACGGGGCGCGGCAGGGTCAGCAGCGTGACCGCCTTTTCCAGGGTCATGTCGTCGGGCGACCAGCCGGGCAGGTAATCGCCCTTGGCCTTGGGCAGGCTGGCGCGCGGCGGTTTCTTGTTCTCGGGTGTCGGTTCTCCACGCTGCACATAGGGGCCGAAACGACCGGACTTGAGCCAGATCTCGTCGCCCTGATCCTCGCCCAGCACACGTTCATCCCCCTCGGCGCCTTCGCCCGCGATCGGGCGGGTATAGGTGCATTCGGGATAGTTGCCGCAGCCGACAAAGCCGCCAGTGCGCGACGTCTTGAGGTGCAACTGCCCCTGCCCGCATTTCGGACAGATGCGCGGGTCGCTGCCATCCTCGCGCGGCGGATAGAGTTGCGGCGCGAGCGCGTCGTCCAGCACGTCCAGAACCTCGGTGATCCGCAGGTCCGAGGTTTCGGCGATCGCGGCCGAGAAATCGCGCCAGAACCGGGCCAGCAATTCCTTGTAATCGCCTTCGCCCGCGCTGACATGGTCCAGCTCGTCCTCTAGTGCCGCAGTGAAATCGTACTCGACGTAGCGCTTGAAGAAATTCAGTAGGAAGATCGTGACGATCCGGCCCTTGTCCTCGGGGATCAGGCGATTCTGGTCCTTGCGGACATATTCGCGGTCCTGGATCGTGGTGATGATGCTGGCATAGGTCGAGGGGCGCCCGATGCCAAGCTCTTCCATCTTCTTGACCAGCGTCGCCTCGGTATAACGCGGGGGTGGCTGGGTGAAATGCTGGTCGGGCGTGATGCGGCGCTTCTCGGCCTTCTCGCCTTCGGAGATCTGCGGCAGACGCTTGTCGTCGTCATCGACCACGGCGTCGTCACGGCCTTCCTCGTAGACGCGCAGGAACCCGTCGAACAGCACGACCTGGCCGTTGGCGCGCAGCACGACCTGCCCATCGGCGCTGCCCACATCGACACTGGTGCGTTCAAGCCGCGCCGATTCCATCTGGCAGGCCAGCGTGCGTTTCCAGATCAGATCGTAAAGCTTGCGCTGATCCGCTTCGCTGATCTTGAGGCTTTGGGCGTCCTTGGCCATGTCGGTCGGACGGATGCATTCATGCGCTTCCTGCGCGTTCTTGGCCTTGTTCTTGTAGATGCGCGGGCTTTGCGGGACGTAATCGTCGCCATAGCGATCCTTGATCGCCGCGCGGGCCTCCTGCACGGCCTCTGGGGCCATGTCGATGCCGTCGGTCCGCATGTAGGTGATGTGCCCGGCCTCGTAGAGCCGCTGCGCCGCGTTCATCGTCTGACGCGCACCCATGCCGAACTTGCGGCTGGCCTCCTGCTGGAGCGTCGAGGTCATAAAAGGCGCGGACGGGTTGCGCGAGGCCGGCTTTGCCTCGACCGATTGCACGGTCAGGTCGCGGCTGGTGATCGCCTGCACGGCGAGCTCGGCCTGCGTTTCGTTCTCCAGGTCGTAACGATCCAGCTTCTTGCCCGCCAGAACGGTGAGCCGCGCCTCGTATTCCTGACCACGCGGCGTCGACAGCAGCGCCTTGACCGACCAGTATTCCCGGGCGCGGAACGCCTCGATTTCCATCTCGCGTTCGACGATGAGGCGCAGGCAGACCGATTGCACCCGGCCCGCAGACCGTGCACCGGGCAGCTTGCGCCACAGCACCGGCGACAGGTTGAACCCGACAAGGTAATCGAGCGCGCGGCGCGCAAGATAGGCTTCGACCAGCGGCGCGTCGATGTCGCGCGGATTGGCCATCGCCTCGGTCACGGCGGCCTTGGTAATGGCGTTGAAGGTCACGCGCTTGACATCGGTGGTCTTCTTGATCGACCGCCGCTTGGTCAGCGCCTCTTTCAGGTGCCACGAAATCGCTTCGCCTTCGCGGTCAGGGTCGGTTGCGAGGATCAGGGCGTCGTCGGATTTCAGCGCTTCGGCGATGGCTGCGACATGTTTGCGCGAGTCGGCGGCAACCTCCCATTTCATGTCGAAATCGTTGTCGGTATCGACAGATCCATCTTTCGGCGGCAGGTCGCGGACATGTCCGTAAGACGCCAGAACAGTGTAGTCAGACCCCAGATACTTGTTGATCGTTTTGGCTTTTGCCGGGGATTCGACGACGACAACTGGCATAAAATGAACACCTTTCTACATGCGGATGACCGGTCCGGTCCGGCTGCGTATGGCCGGGCAGCATGTGGTGTGCAAGCGTCAATTGTCAATCGCTCCACGCTCCTGACCTTGGGTGCGGGTGCTGGCGACAATGGTTTCGCGTCCTGTGTCCGGGCAGGCATTTGACCGAAAGGGACAAGACGAAATCGGCCCCACATTCCGGGTGCGCCGGTCAGGCGGTGCGTGAAATCAGCCCGCCGGGTTGCCGGTTGATCCGGCCCTCAAGCTCCAGATCGGTGAGCGCCGGGGACACCACCCGCGACGTTGCGCCAAGATCGCGGATCAACTGGTCCTCGCCCAGCGGCGACGGTCCGAGCCGGTCGAGGATTTTCTGGTGAAGCTTTGCGATCTCGGCAAGCGGGCGGTCGTCCCGCGCCGGTTCGAGCGGCAATTCCGGTGCCGACTGTGGGGCGAGCGGGGCCAGCGCCTCGATCACGTCCTCGGCGTTCCGGACGAGCCGTGCGCCATCACGCAGGAGCATGTTGCAACCGCTTGCCCGCGCATCGAAGGGATGACCGGGCACCGCCATGACGTCGCGTCCCTGGTCAAGTGCCGTGCGCGCGGTGATCAGGGATCCGGATTTCGCCGCCGCCTCGACCACGATCACGGCACGGGCCAGCCCCGAGATGATCCGGTTGCGGGCGGGAAAATGCCGCGCCTGCGGTTGCAGGCCCATCGGTTGCTCGCTGATCCGTGCGCCGCCCTGTTCGACGATGTCGTCGGCCAGTTTCGCGTTTTCCGCCGGGTAGAGGATATCGACACCGCCCCCCAGAACCGCGATCGTGCCGGTTTTCAGCGCCGCGATATGGGCCGCGGTGTCGACCCCGCGCGCCAGGCCCGAGGTGATGACGTACCCCGCCTCGCCCAGCGCCGTGGCCAGAGATCGTGCCATGCGCCCGCCCAGCGAAGACGCGTTTCTCGCGCCGACAAGCGCGATCTGCGGTTGCGACAGGATGTCGGTGTTGCCGATGGCCCAGAGCATCGGCGGCGCGTCGTCAAGATCGCAAAGTGCCAGGGGATAGGCCGCGTCGCCCCGGCAGATCAGCACCGCCCCGGCCCCCTTGGCCGCCTTGAACTCGGCGTGGATCACCGCTTCGGGGCAAAGCTCGTAATTCGGGACACCCGCCGCCCGGGCGATCTCGGGCAGGTGCTGCAATGCCGCCGCGGCGCTGCCGTGGTCGCCCATGAGCCGGTAGAAGGTGCTGATGCCCACGCGGCGCGAGCGCAAGAGACGGAGCCAGGCGAACCTTTGGTCTTCCGTGGTGGGTGGGAGTAGGGGGTGAGTGGAAGAGTTCTGCTCCAATGTCGTCCTGTCCCCGTCTGCTTGCTGAGACAGGGATAGGCGTCGACTGGTTAATCAGGGATGAATCCCGACCAGCGACCGGCAAGAAAATCGCCACCTTCCTGCCAAGCCGCTGTTTTCGAACGAGTCTTTTCTCAGGTCTGCGCCCCGCCGACGGTCAACCCGCCGATCATCACCGTGGGCTGCCCCACGCCTACAGGCACCCATTGGCCCTGCTTGCCGCAATTTCCCATGCCCGGATCAAGCGACATGTCGTTGCCCAGCGCGCGAATCTGCTGCAACGCGGTGGCCCCGTCGCCGATCAGCGTGGCGCCTTTGACCGGCGCGCCGACCTTGCCGTCCTTCACGCGATACGCCTCGGTGCAGGAAAAGACGAACTTGCCGTCGGTGATGTCCACCTGTCCGCCGCCGAAACCCACGGCCCAGATCCCGTCCTTGAGGTCGGCGACGATATCGCCCGGCGCCACATCGCCACCCAGCATGTAGGTGTTGGTCATGCGCGGCATCGGGATATGCGCATAGCTCTCGCGGCGTCCGTTGCCGGTGGGGGCGACCCCCATCAGCCGCGCGTTCTGGCGGTCCTGCATGAAGCCCACCAGCTTGCCATCCTCGATCAGCACGTTCTTGCCCGAGGGTGTGCCCTCGTCATCCACGGTGATCGACCCGCGCCGGTCGGGGATGGTGCCATCGTCCAGAACGGTCACGCCGCGGGCGGCCACCTGCTGGCCCATCAGCCCGGCAAAGGCCGATGAGCCCTTGCGGTTGAAATCGCCCTCGAGTCCGTGACCGACCGCTTCGTGCAGCAGGATACCGGGCCAGCCCGGGCCAAGCACGATGTCCATCACACCGGCAGGGGCGGGAACGGCATCCAGGTTGACCAGCGCGATGCGCAGCGCCTCGCGCGCCTTGTCCTGCCAATCGGCGGGATCAAGCAGCCCGTCCAGCAGGACGCGCCCGCCGCCGCCCGCCGTGCCGCCTTCGCGACGGCCGTTCTCTTCGACGATCACGCTGACATTCACGCGGGTCATCGGGCGGATGTCCGACACCAGCGTGCCCTCGGGACGCAGGATCGCCACCTCCTGCAGGGACGCGGCGATCGTCGCGCTCACCTGAACCACGCGGGGGTCCAGTGCGCGGGCATAGGCGTCGATCTCGCGGAGGGTGTCGACCTTGACCGGAAAGCTGTGTCCTTCGATCGGGTCGCCATCGGTGTACAGCTTGGTATTGGTGCCCGCCGGCTTGTCGGCCAATGTGCCGCCGCCCTCGCCCACGGCAAGCCGCGCGGTTTCCACGGCGCGCTTGATCGCCGATTCGGAGATGTCGGTGGAATGGGCATATCCGGCCACCTCACCGCGCACGGCCCGCAATCCGAATCCCTCGGAGGCGTCGTAGCTGGCGGTGCGAATACGACCATCGTCGAAGACCAGCACCTCGGACCGGCGACGTTCGAGGAACAATTCCCCGTCATCGGCCCCCGCTACAGCCTCTCTCAGAAGCGCAAGCGCGCGGTCCTGATCGAGATGCGTGTCGAATGGTTGGAATGACGTATCGGCCATGAAACCCCCAGAGGTGAATTTGATCCAGATCAAAGAAAGCGCGTTTTTGCCGCAAGCAAGCTTCTTTCACTGATGCACAGAATATGGTTTTAACCGCTCCCAAGACAACGGGATGTGTGGTCAGGTCTCTGACGATCTCCGCCGCCCCTTGCAAATCGTACAGAATTCGCAACCGATCAGGGTAAGACATGCAACTCAAATCTTTGCTCTTGGCTCTGGCCACCCCCTTCGCCGCAGCCCCCGCGTTTGCCCAGCAGACGCTCGAGACAATTGGCACCCCGGTGGACCGTGGAACAGGCTTTCAACCCGCAGCAACCGAACTGGCGCGCGACCTTCAATGGCTGGACGGGATGATCCTCATCATCATCACCGCCATCGTGCTGTTTGTGACCGCGCTGCTCGCGTACTGCATCGTGCGCTACAACAAGCGCGCGAACCCGACACCTTCGGCCTTTACCCACAACACCCCGATCGAGATCGCCTGGACCGTGGGTCCGATCCTGATTCTGGTGTTCATCGGCGCGTTCTCGCTGCCGGTGCTGTTCAAGCAGCAGGAAATCCCCGAAGGCGATGTCGTGATCAAGGTCACCGGCTACCAGTGGTATTGGGGCTATGAATATATCGGCGAAGATCTGGCCTATGACGGCTACATGATCGGGTCGCCCTTCACCGGTGGGGACAACCGCCTGACCCCCGAGGTCGAGGAACAGCTGGTCGAAGCCGGCTACCAGAAGGAGGATTTCCTTCTGGCGACTGACACCGCCATCGTCGTTCCGGTCGGCCAGACCGTCGTGATGCAGGTCACTGGCGCCGACGTGATCCACTCCTGGACCATCCCGGCTTTCGGCGTGAAGCAGGACGCGGTGCCCGGTCGTCTTGCGGAACTGTGGTTCACCGCCGAAAAGGAAGGCATCTATTTCGGCCAGTGTTCGGAACTTTGCGGCCTCGCGCACGCTTACATGCCAATTACCGTCAAGGTGGTCAGCGAAGCGACCTATGACGCCTGGCTGACAGCCTCGAAAGAAGAAGGCGCCTATGTCGATGTGCGCTCCGTCCTGACCAACTAGGCACCGAAGGGGCGCATGCGGATCGCCGCGTGCGCCTCTCCGAGCGGCCAGACAGACTGGCCGACCTGACCGCCCGACCTGACCCAACCCAGCCGAGACGCCCGTGACAGATACAAGCATCAACACCCAATCGCGCAGCGCCGAGACCGACGCGCAGTTCAGCGATTATTTCGCGCTTCTCAAGCCGCGCGTGATGACCCTTGTCGTCTTCACGGCCTTTGTCGGTCTGCTCGCGGCCCCGACGCCGCTGCATCCCTTCGTCGGGTTCTGCGCCATCCTCTTCATCGCCATCGGCGGCGGTGCGTCCGGCGCACTGAACATGTGGTGGGACGCCGATATCGACGCCGTGATGAAGCGCACACAGCGCCGTCCGATCCCGGCGGGCAAGGTGACGGGCGACGAAGCCTTCGCCATCGGAATCGCGCTGTCGGCCTTTTCCGTCGTGTTCCTCGGCCTCGCGACCAACTGGGTCGCGGCCGGCCTTCTGGCCTTCACCATCTTCTTTTACGTCGTGATCTACACGATGTGGCTCAAGCGCTGGACACCGCAGAACATCGTCATCGGCGGTGCAGCAGGTGCCTTCCCCCCGATGATCGGCTGGGCGGCGGCCACCGGCGGCGTGAGCGTCGAATCCGTGCTGATGTTCTGCCTCACCTTCATGTGGACGCCGCCGCATTTCTGGGCGCTGGCGTTGTTCATGCGCAAGGATTACGACAACGCGGACGTGCCGATGCTGACCGTGACCCACGGTCGCCGCGCGACCCGCAATCACATCCTGGCCTATACCGTACTGCTGGCGATCCTCGCCGTGGCGGCGGGCTTCACCTCGATCGGCGGGCCGGTCTACATCGCCACGTCGCTCGTGCTGAACGCGATGTTCCTGCGCGGGGCGATCCGCATCTGGCGTCGGGACGAGGACATGTCGGAAGACGATAATTTCCTTGCCGAGCGCAAGTTCTTCAAACTCTCCCTGCTGTATCTCTTCGCCCATTTCGGCGCGATCCTGATCGAAGCGGGACTGGACCGGTTCGGAGTATGGGCATGAGCCTGTCAAAGCAGCATGAACTCCACGAGCGCCGTTTCGGACGCAATGTCGGTGTCGGCCTTGTCCTTGTCGGGCTGATCGCCATCGTGTTCGGCCTGACGGTCGTCAAGGTCACGCGCGGGGATTATGAAACCCCGGCCACGCAATCGGTGAGCCAATGAGCCAGATGGATCCAAAGAAGAAGACCGCCCTGCAGGGTGTCGGCGTCGTGGTCGTGATGGGCGCGCTCGCCTGGGCGTCGGTGCCGCTTTACGACTGGTTCTGTCGCGTCACCGGCTATGGCGGATCGACCAATGTTGCCGAAGCGGGCAGTACCGAAATCCTCGACCAGACCATCAAGGTCCGGTTCGACGCGTCGCTCGAACGCGGCATGCCATGGGAATTCAAGCCCAAGCAGCTCGAGGTCGAGCTGCGCCTGGGAGAAGAAGGCCTGGCCTTCTACGAAGCCCACAACCCGACAGACCGCCCCATCGCGGGCACGGCCAGCTATAACGTGGCCCCCTACGGTGCCGGCCTCTACTTCTCGAAGATCGCCTGCTTCTGCTTCGAAGAGCAGATCCTGATGCCGGGAGAGCGGGTCGACATGCCCGTGAGCTTTTTCGTCGATCCCGACATCCTGAACGACGCGGACGCGAAATTCGCGAAACACATCACCCTGTCCTACACGTTCCACGAGATCGACCTGCCCGAAGACATGCAGGCGATGCTCGATGCAAACGAAACCGACAGCGGTTCACTGAACTAACGCCTAGCTTTGAGGGACCAAAATGGCGCACGCAAAAGATCATGACTATCACATCCTGAACCCCTCCGTCTGGCCGTTCATCGGCGCGGTTTCCGGGTTCGCGATGCTTTTCGGGGCCGTGCTGTGGATGCACGGCAATGGCCCGTGGCTGTTCCTCATCGGACTTGTCGGCGTTCTTTACGTCATGTTTGCATGGTGGTCGGACGTTGTCGCCGAAAGCCAGGTGGGCGATCACACGCCCGTCGTGCGGATCGGCCTGAAATACGGCTTCATCCTGTTCATCATGTCCGAGGTGATGTTCTTCGCCGCCTGGTTCTGGAGCTTCTTCAAGCACGCGCTCTACCCGATGGGACCGGACAGCCCGGCGATCGACGGTGTCTGGCCGCCGGTCGGGATCGAAACCTTCGATCCGTGGCATCTGCCGCTGATCAACACGTTGATCCTGCTCTGCTCGGGGGCTGCCGCGACATGGGCACACCACGCGCTGGTGCACGAAGACAACCGCGAAGACATGAAGTGGGGCCTGATCCTCGCCATCGCACTGGGCGCGATCTTCACCGTGCTTCAGGTCTACGAGTACACCCATGCCGGCTTTGGCTTTGCCGGAAACATCTACGGAGCCAACTTCTTCATGGCGACCGGCTTTCACGGGGCGCATGTGGTCATCGGCACGATCTTCCTGTTCGTGTGTCTGCTCCGCCTGATGCGCGGACACTTCACACCGGACAAGCATATCGGCTTCGAGGCCGCGGCATGGTACTGGCACTTCGTCGACGTGGTCTGGCTGTTCCTCTTTGCCGCCGTTTACGTCTGGGGTCAGTAACCTGCCTCGGCGGTGGCGTTCCGGCTTGAACGGGACGTGCCAACAAGGATAAAGCAAGGCGCGCCGGATCGGCGCGCCTTTGCCATTCTCAGGAGCCACCCATTGTCCCGCATCGCCCTGCCCCTCCTGTCCGGCCTGATCGGCACCGCGATCCTCGTGTGGCTCGGCACCTGGCAGATGCAGCGGCTCGACTGGAAGCAGGGCATCCTGACCGAGATCGAAACCCGCATCGTCGGCGACCCCGCCCCCCTGCCCGAACCGGGCGCGGCGGAGCCAATGGCAGACCGATACCAGCCCGTACAGCTGGACGGTACGATCGAACCGGACGAACTGTACGTTCTGGTCTCGCAGAAACGCATCGGCGCGGGGTACCGGGTGATTTCCCCCTTCGTGACGCAAGACGGCCGCCGCATCCTCCTGGATCGCGGTTTCATCCCGGTCAGCGATCGCGAGGCAGAGCGCCGCACAGGGCCTGCACAGGTTGTCGGCAACCTGCATTGGCCGGATGATCGCACGTCCTCGACGCCGCAGAACGACATCGCGGGAAACACATGGTTCGCCCGTGACGTTGCCCAGATGGCCGAGCAACTGGACACCGACCCCCTGCTGGTGATTGCCCGCAACATGTCGCCGCCCGATCCGGGCGTGACGCCCCTGCCGGTGGACACAAGCGGCATTCCGAACGATCACCTGCAATACGCGATCACCTGGTATTCGCTGGCCGTTGTGTGGCTGATCGGAACCATCGCGCTGGTATGGCGCTTGCGACAGACGAAGGAAGGCTGAAGCCTGATGCAGTATATCTCGACCCGTGGCAAAGCCCCGGCGCTTGGATTCGAAGACACGATGCTGTCGGGCCTTGCCCGCGACGGTGGCCTGTATGTGCCGGAAACCATCCCGACGCTGAGCACCGAGGACATCCGCGCGATGCACGGACTGTCCTATGAAGAGATCGCGTTTCGCGTGATGCGGCCTTTCGTGGGCGATGCCTTCACCGACGAGGTCTTCTCCGACCTGATCGCCAAGGCCTATGCGGGCTTTGGCCACGACGCCCGTGCGCCTCTGGTGCAACTGGGATCAGGTCATTTCCTGCTGGAGCTGTTCCACGGGCCAACGCTGGCCTTCAAGGACTTCGCCATGCAGCTCATCGGTCAGATGTTCCAGGAGGCGCTGTCCCGCAGCGGCAAGCGCGTGACCATCGTCGGCGCCACCTCGGGCGATACCGGATCGGCGGCGATCGAGGCGTTCCGGGGGCTGGATGCGGTGGATGTGTTCATCCTCTATCCGCATGGCCGCGTGTCCGAGGTTCAGCGCCGCCAGATGACGACGCCTGCCGAAGCCAATGTGCATGCGCTGGCGCTGGATGGCGATTTCGACGATTGCCAGGCGCGGCTCAAGGACATGTTCAACGATTTCGAGTTCCGCGACGGGGTGAAGCTTGCCGGTGTGAATTCGATCAACTGGGGCCGCGTCCTGGCGCAGGTGGTCTATTACTTCTCGTCCGCCGTGTCTTTGGGCGCGCCGGACCGCAAAGTCAGCTTTTCCGTGCCCACCGGCAATTTCGGCGACATCTTCGCGGGCTATATCGCCAAGCGCATGGGGCTTCCCATCGACCGTCTGGTGGTCGCGACGAACCAGAACGACATCCTGCACCGCTGCCTGTCCTCCGGTGACTACAAGACCGACAGCGTGACCCCGTCGATCAGCCCGTCGATGGATATTCAGGTCTCCTCGAACTTCGAACGCGCGCTGTTCGATGCCTATAACCGCGATGGCAATGCCGTGGCGCAGTTGATGGACGAGCTCAAGGCGGGCGGATTCCATGTCAGCCAGGGCGCAATGCAGGTGCTGCGCGACCATTTTGACAGCGGGCGGGTCTCCGAAGACGAAACGCTGGCGATGATCGCCCGTGCGAACAGCCATATGGGCGAACTGCTCTGTCCGCATTCGGCCATCGGTGTCGCCGTGGCCGAGGCGCAGCGCGACCCGAACGTGCCGATGATCACACTGGCCACGGCACACCCCGCCAAATTCCCCGATGCGGTCGAAAAGGCCAGCGGCATCCGCCCGCCCCTGCCCGAGCGCATGGCCGATCTCTTCGACCGCGAAGAGCGCATGACCCGCGTGCCCAACGACCTCGACCAGCTTGAAACCCTCATCAAAGATCGGATCGCCTCTTGACCGTCCAGACCGCCACACTTCCCAACGGATTTCGCATCGTGACCGAGCATATGCCCGGTCTGGAAAGCGCCGCCATCGGGATCTGGATCACTGCCGGAGGCCGGCACGAACGGCCCGAGCAGAACGGAATCGCGCATTTCCTCGAGCACATGGCCTTCAAGGGCACCGAGACCCGCAGCGCCTTGCAGATCGCCGAGGCCATCGAGGACGTGGGCGGCTATATCAACGCCTATACCTCGCGCGAGGTGACGGCCTATTACGCCCGCGTGCTGCGCAATGACACCGGGCTGGCGCTTGACGTGATTGCCGATATCCTGCGCAACCCGGTCTTCGACCCCAAGGAAATCGAGGTCGAGCGCCACGTGATCCTGCAGGAAATCGGCCAGGCGGCGGATACGCCGGACGACATCATCTTCGACTGGTTGCAGGAGCGCGCCTATCCCGATCAGCCGATCGGCCGGACGATCCTTGGCGAAACCGACCGGGTGTCGGGGTTTTCGAAAGAAGACCTTGCGACGTTCGTGACCGAACATTACGGCCCCGACCAGATGATCCTGTCAGCGGCGGGTGCCGTCGATCATGACGTGGTCGTCAGACAGGCCGAAGAGCTGTTCGGAGACCTGGTGGCGCGTCCCGCACTGGGGGCCGATGCCGCGCGCTTTCAGGGCGGAGAAAGCCGCAAGGTCAAGGACCTGGAACAGGCACATCTGGCACTTGCCTTTGAATCGCCGGGCTACCGCGATCCGAATTTCTACGCCGCCCAGGTTTATTCCGTGGCGCTTGGCGGCGGCATGTCGAGCCGCCTGTTCCAGGAAATCCGCGAAAAGCGCGGGTTGTGCTATACGATCTTTGCCCAGACGGGCGCCTATTCCGACACCGGCATGACCACGATCTATGCCGGCACGAGCGGCGACGAGATCAAGGACCTGACCAACCTGACCATCGACGAGATGAAGCGCGCCGCCGATGACATGTCGCCCGCCGAGGTGGCCCGCGCCCGTGCGCAGATGAAGGCCGGGCTTCTGATGGGGCTGGAAAGCCCGTCGTCACGGACCGAACGGCTGGCCCGGATGATCCAGATCTGGGGCGAGGTGCCGTCGCTCGAGGACACCGTGTCGCGCATCGACAGCGTCACCACGGGCGATGTCCGCGCCTTTGGTGAACGGCTTGTGCGGGAGGCTCCGGCGGCGCTGGCGCTGTACGGCCCGGTCGGCACTGCGCCGGACCTGTCTGCCCTGTCCCAACGACGCGTGGCCTGATGCTCAGCCTGCGGCGTAAACTTCGGCTCGATACCGAGCGGATGGTCTTGCGCCCCCCGATGCACAGCGATTTCAACCCCTGGAGCGCCTTGCGGCGCGACAGCGAGGGCTTTCTGGCCAAGTGGGAACCGAGCTGGGCCGAAGACCACCTGTCGCGCCGGGCTTTCACCAATCGCGTCTACTGGGCCAACCGCGCCATCGGCAACGGGTCGGCGGTGCCGCTGTTCCTGATCCGGCGCGGCGACGACATGCTTCTGGGCGCGATCACGCTCGACAATATCCGCCGCGGACCGGCACAGGCCGGAACGCTGGGATATTGGGTCGGAGAGCCATTTGCGCGACAGGGATACATGCGCGAGGCCATCGACGCGGTGGTGCATCATGCCTTCGACCGGCTGGACCTGAGCCGGATCGAAGCGGCCTGCCTGCCCGAGAACAAGGCGTCGCGTGGGCTTCTGGAAAAAGCCGGGTTCAAATACGAGGGCGTCGCGCAAAGCTATTTGCAGATTGACGGACGCTGGCGCACGCACGTCTTGTATGCCGCGCTTCGGCTGGACCGTCGGGGACGCACGGATGCCGGCTAGGCGAAGGACTTTCGAAAGTCCTTTGCAACGCGGTTTCGAAACCGCGTGACAAGCGCGTTGAAACGCGCTTTTTCCACGCCGCTTCGAAGCGGCGTCCCGCCCGCCCTGCGCCACTGGATCGCCCCTGCACATGCGCTATCTTCCCGACAGGAGGTGTTGCGATGCATATCAGATCGGGTTTCATGGCCTTGGCCGTCATGTTTGCGGGCACCGCCGCCCTGGCGCAGGAGACGCGCCGCTCGAGCCATTGCCTGGCGATCGCCGATGCCGCGCCGGGCCTTGAATACATCCAGACGGCGTCCTGGACCAACCCGGTGCCCGAGTTCAGCGTCCGCATCAACTATGTCGCCCACGCGACCTTCCTGTTGCAGACGCCGGGCGGTTTGAATGTGGCGACCGATTTTACCGGGTTTCTGGGCAATACCGCGATGATCCCGGACGTGGTGACGATGAACCACGCCCATGACACCCACTGGACCGCCAATCCCGACCCCGCCATCCCCCATGTCCTGCCCGGCTGGGGGCCGTTCGGCGAAGGCATCGACCATCATGTCGACCTTGGCGAAATGCTGATCCGCAACGTGTCGACTGATATCCGGTCCCGCTTCGGCGGGACCGAGGACAACGGCAATTCGATCTTCATCTTCGAGGTCGAGGGCCTGTGTATCGGCCATCTTGGTCACCTGCACCACGAACCCAACGACCAGCAATACGCCGCGATCGGCAGGCTCGACGTGGTCATGGCGCCGGTGGATGGCGGCTACACCCTGCCGCGCGAGGTGATGGTGCGGATCGTCGACCGGCTGCGGTCGAGCATCGTCATCCCGATGCACTGGTTCTCGGGCTACGCGCTCGAGGCGTTTCTCGAAGAGGTCCAGGACAGTTTCGTCATCGACCGCCGGGACAGTTCCTTCATCGAGTTGTCGTTGCGCGATCTGCCGCCGCGTCCTACGGTGGTGGTCCTGCGGCCCGAGTGGCTCCGGGACGCGCCTGACTGACTTATTCGGAGACACTTTCCTCATGCCACGCGATTCCGCGGATAGCGGCTTCATCGATGCGCTTTCGCAGCGTTTTCCTGCGGACATGTTCACCCGCGCCGAACA
Source organism: Marivita sp. (assembly GCF_020055635.1). Taxonomy (GTDB): domain Bacteria; phylum Pseudomonadota; class Alphaproteobacteria; order Rhodobacterales; family Rhodobacteraceae; genus Marivita. The sequence goes on from NZ_JAIPUT010000006.1 coordinate 14,476, forward strand.
ATCCTATCTCGAAGAGCCGCGCGGCCGGTTCCAGGGCGCCCAAGGCTTCGTGGCCCGCCCCCGCAGCACGGCCGAGGTGTCGCAGCTGGTGGCGGCCTGCAACGAGTCCGGGGTCGGCATCGTGCCCTATGGCGGTGGCACCGGCCTGGTGGGCGCTCAGATCGCCCCCGAGGGCGAACCGAACACGCCGTTGATCCTGTCGCTGGAGCGGATGACCCAGATCCGGGCGGTCTATCCGCAGGAAAACGTCCTGATCGCCGATGCCGGAGTGATCCTTGCCAACATCCAGTCTGCCGCAGCCGAGATTGACCGGCTGTTTCCCCTGTCGCTTGCCTCGGAAGGGTCGGCGCGCATCGGTGGACTGCTTGCCACCAATGCGGGCGGCGTCAACGTGCTGCGCTACGGGAACACGCGCGACCTGTGCCTTGGGCTCGAGGCGGTGATGCCGGACGGATCGGTCTGGAACGGCCTGAGACGGCTGCGAAAGGACAACACCGGCTATGATCTCCGCAACCTGCTGATCGGATCGGAGGGCACGCTTGCGGTCATCACGGGGGCATCGCTCAAGCTTTTCCCGAAACCGGTTGCCACAGGAACCGCCCTGTTCGTGATCCGGGATGTGGACGCCGCGCTGGACCTGTTGTCGCTGGCCAAGTCGCAGCTGGGAGACAGCATCAGCGCGTTCGAACTGATGAACGGCACTGGGTTCGAATTCCTGTCGAAGACCATGCCAGAGGTGCGTCTGCCTTTCGCAGACCGTCACCCGGAATGGACGATCCTGATGGATATCGGCCTTCCCAAGGGGCTTGATCCGCAAGACGCGCTCGAGACGCTGTTCATGTCCGCCGAAGCGGAGGGCATCGTGTCGGACGCGCTGATCGCCCAATCCGATGGGCAGCGGGCGGATTTCTGGTCGGTGCGCGAACACATCCCCGAAGCCAATCGCCGGATCGGCGCGGTGTCGAGTCACGACGTGTCCGTGCCGCTGGGTGAATTGCCGGCCTTCATCGCGCGCATCCGCCAGGGCATTTCCGAAATCGGTGACTTCAGGATCAATTGCTTCGGCCATGTCGGAGATGGCAACCTGCATTGCAATGTCTTTCCTCCCGAAGGCCAATCCCGCGATGCCTTCCTTGAAGAGACGAAAGCCATCAAGCGGCGCGTACATGACATCGCAACCGAAGTCGGCGGCACCTTCAGCGCCGAGCACGGGGTTGGCCGGGCGAAGAAGGCCGACCTTGCCCGCTACGGCGATCCGGCCAAGCTTGCCGCGATGCGCGCGATCAAGGACGCGCTCGATCCGAATGGAATCATGAACCCGGGGGCGGTCCTATCGTGAGGCCATGCGGAAGACGCAGCCATCGGTGACAAGCTGCGGCGGTGTCAGGCACAGCCCCTTGGCAGTCTGAAAGGCCTGCAGGACCTTCGGCACATAGGCGCGGGTTTCCGCGTAATCCGGCACACCGTTGTTCTTGAGCACGGCATTTTCGCCGGCGTTGTATCCTGCCAGTACGAGAATGACGTCGTTGTCGAATTTCTCCATCAGGAAGTCGAGGAACGCCACGCCGCCCTTGATGTTGTCGTCCGGTGCGAAGCTGTCCGCCACGCCGAACCGTTCGGCAGTGGCGGGCATCAGCTGCATCAGCCCCTGCGCGCCGACCGAACTTTGGGCATCGACGCGGCCCGCAGATTCGATCGCGATGACGGCCAGGGCCAATGCGGGCGAGACACGCGTCCCCACGGTGCTCAGAAGGATGTCGCGCCCATAGGCATTGGCGATGGTCTGCAAGTCTTGCAGTCGCGGCGCGGACACGCCCTGCCCCGAGGGCGGATTGGCCAGACGCACGAGGGCCGGCTCCAGTCGACCGGGACCTTTCGCGTCCAGCGACGGAGACACGTCCTGCCAGAACCAGGCAAGGGTTTCGGCCCCGGGCGCACGCGGCTGCGGCGCGCTGCCGGCAGGCGCAGAGGGCGCGGCGGGCGCCTGCGGAGCGATCTGCACCGTGATCCGCTTTTTTGCATCGGCGCCGGGCGGCTTGACCCGCTTGGCTGAAAATTCGGGAAAAGGTGGAGGCTCGGCCCAGGCGGCGCCCATGCCAAGCGTTGCGGCCAGTACAGCCACGCCGATCATGCGTCTCATATTCAGGCTCCTGCTCGATGCCCGTTTTTCTTTGCAGACATTATGGCACAATCCGTACCGCAAGGCCATTTCGTTTCGGATTTGGGACCAATTGGCTTAAAACCGGCTCTCGATTTCGCAGGTTCGTCGGATAATTTAACGAATTTTGAAAATTAATATCATTTAAAATCATTTACTTAAATAGCATATTAGGACTTTTTTAGGACGCTGCAAAATCGGACCAAAGCTGTCAAACTGCTGCCCCAATCCGGCGACTATAACAGGTCATCCAAGACGGGATGGAGCGAATGAGAGAGCGCTCAACACACAGTCCCGAGCTTGGCCAACGTGAGCAAAACTAGGATTTGGAGATTACAATGATCAAGTTCATCAAAAACTTCCGCAAGGATGAAGACGGCGCCGTGACAGTTGACTGGGTCGTTCTGACCGCTGCTGTCGTGGGTCTCGCGATTGCTGCATATGCTGCAATTCAGGAGAACACCAACACCGTTCTGACCGCAACCGGTGATGCGGTTCTGGGCGCAGAAGACTACCTGACCGCGCCTGCGGCCGAATAATCGCACGGCTTTGACAAAACAGGGAAGGCGCGCCTTGTGCGCCTTCCCTCAAGTTAACCAGTAGGGCCACGCCATGTTCAAGCTGTATAAATCGTTTGTCGAAAATGAAGATGGTGCAGTGACCGTCGATTGGGTCATCCTCACGGCCGCAGTCGTTGGCATCGCCTTTGGTGCGATGATGCTGTTTCAGGAAAACGTGACCACAGTCTCCGATGCGACAGGTGCGACATTGAGCGACTACAATGACAGCCTTGAGTGGTAAGGCGCCGAACCAACATCGAGGAAAATGATCCTTGAGCATCGTGTTCGATCCGGATGACAGGCGTGCGAAAGCGCGCCTTTTTTCTTTCCGGCGGTTTCTCAGTTTCGCCATAATGTTCCCCATACGGAGACACATTGGTTCGATAGATCTTTACGGTGAATCATGTCTCAGCACGGCCAACGTGCAGGACCGGGACATGTAAGGAGGCAAAATGCGTATCGTTTTTGGACTTGTCCTCATGGCTGGCCTGGCACTGGCCGGCTTTGCCGTCTACATGGCACAGAACTACATCGGCTCTTATCAGACCGCGCTCGAGCAGGAACGCACCAAGGCGCAGGGCAATGTGCCCGTGCACGAGATCTACGTTGCCACCCGAAAGATCGACTACGGCGAAATCATCACGCAAGAGGACATGGCGCTCAAGCCCTGGCCCAAGCAAATCCTGCCGGAATCTTATTACGACGCCAGCAAACCGCTGACTTCGGAAGGTGAAGAACCGCGCATCGCGGTGCGTCCGATCGAGAAATTCGAGGCCTTCATGGAGGTCAAGGTGAGCGAACCCGGTGCGGATGCCGGTCTTACGTCCCGGCTTGACCGTGGGCAGCGCGCATTCGCCATCAAGGTGGATGTCGCCACTGGTGTTTCGGGCTTCCTGAGACCAAATGACCGCGTCGATGTCTACTGGACGGGTCGCGTCAGGGCGCGTGGCGACGATGTGCCCGTTGGAGAAGTGACCAAGCTGATCGAGACCGGCGTCGAACTGATTGCCATTGACCAGACGTCGCAGACGCAGTCCACAAATGCAACGATTGCCCGCACGGTCACCGTTGCAGCCACCCCGCAGCAGGTCGCGTCGCTGGCGCAGGCGCAATCCACGGGCCGCTTGTCGCTCTCGCTGTTGGGGCGCAACGACTCTTCGGTCGCGGAAGTGATCGAGGTCGATCAACGGTCGCTTCTGGGCCTTCGCGAAGTGCAAGAGACCGAAACGACCGCCGCCGTCGACGTTTGCACCATCCGGACCCGCAAGGGCGCAGAAGTCGTCGAAGTGCCCATCCCTTGTACAAACTGAAACGCATCGCACCGGATCTGGTGCGGAACGTGCATATGCTTCTCGGAAAGGCGCAGCGTCATGTTGCGCCTTATCCACATGAAGCGGACCCCTGAAATCATTGATTCTTGCAATAAAACGCGACTTGGCGCAGGCTGTCGCCAATATCGGGCACGAAGACCCACATCTGAGGCGTGATCGGAAAGGCAGGTCACATGTATATGAGCAGTCCAATCAAGGCCGCCCTCTTGGGCGCGGCACTTGCTATTACTCCGATGGCGCACTCCGCATTTGCTGACACGCTGCGCGTCATCCGCACGAATACTGAATCTTCCCTGAACGTTCCCATGAACCGGGCCGTTGTCGTGGAAAGCGAAGTTCCATTTGCAGAACTCAGCATTGCAAACCCGTCGATCGCCGATATTTCTTCGCTGTCGGACAGGACGATCTACGTTCTGGGCAAGTCGCCCGGAACGACCACTCTGACCATTCTGGACGGAAACGGACAGCTGATCACGAATGTCGACGTCAAGGTCGCGCCCGATCTGAGTGAATTCAAGGAACGGCTTCGCCAGATCCTTCCCGACGAGAAGATCGAAGTCCGCACCGCGAATGATGGCATCGTTCTTTCGGGCACCGTGTCCAGCACAGTGCGCATGCAGCGTGCCCTGGACCTCGCTACGCGCTACGCGCCGGAACGGGTGTCGAACCTGATGACGGTGGGCGGCGTCCAGCAAGTCATGCTCAAGGTCCGCTTTGCCGAAATGCAACGGTCCGTTTCAAAGTCCCTGCAAGCTTCGCTAGCCACTGGCGGCTCGGTTCTTGACGGAGACCTTGGTCTGGAGTTGGGAACAGGCAACGCCGCGCCATTCGCAGCGGTCGATTCCGTCGCGGACAAACTGGGCGCGGGTGCAAGCTCACAAGGAGCAATCCTCTTCGGGTTCAACGCGGGGGGGCTCGAAGTCGGCATCCTGCTTGAAGCGCTCGAATCGAAAGGCGTGGTGCGCACCCTTGCAGAGCCGAACCTGACATCGCTGTCCGGCCAAGAGGCAACGTTCCTTGCCGGCGGTGAATATCCTGTCCCCGTTTCGCAGGAAGACGGCGCAATCACGGTTGAATTCAAACCCTTCGGCGTCGAACTCAACTTTATCCCGCGCGTCCTGGACGGCGATCAGATCAACCTCGAACTCGAGGCGGCGGTTTCGTCGATTGACCCCAGTAGCGGCATCGACATCGGGGCCATCCGGATCGACGGCTTCACCCGTCGCGAAACGACCACCACGGTCGAATTGCGGGACGGGGAAAGCTTTGCCATCGCCGGTCTCTTGCAGGATGACTTTCGCGACCTGAACAGCCAGGTTCCCTGGTTGGGTGATATTCCGGTCCTGGGTGCGCTTTTCCGCAGTGCTGAATACCAGCGCGAGCAGTCGGAGCTTGTGATCATCATCACGCCACATCTTGTCACGCCGACCCGTGGCGAGGCACTTGCGCTGCCGACGGACCGCGTGCGGCCCCCGAGCGAAAAAGACCTGTTCCTCTTTGGCCGCGTCGCAAGCGACTCGCGCAACCTGCGTGGTGCGGCGGGCGAAGTGGCGAAACAGGATTTCAGCGGCTCCTATGGCTATGTGATGGATTGAGGCAATGGCAATTCAGAAAAACCTTCGCATTCCCAGCGCTTTGACCGGACTGGCCCTTCTTGCAGCCTGCGCCGGAAGCGACCCGGTCTACAGTTCGTTCCATCGCGAGGCCGGAGCCCTGTTGGACACGGGAAACTTTGGCAACGCCACCATGAACAACACGCAGATCATGAACGGCGAAAAGCAGTACACCTATGATCTGTCGCAACGGTTCGCCAGCGAGGTCATGAGCACTGTCAACTTCGCCTTCAACAGCGCGGTGCTCGACAGCGGCGCCCGCGACACCCTGCGCGAGCAAGCCAACTGGATTCGCCAGTTCCCCGAGGTCAGTTTCCGCGTGTACGGCCACACAGACGCGGTCGGCAGCGAAGCCTACAACAAGCGTCTCGGCTTGGCCCGAGCCGTTGCCGTGGTCAATTTCCTTGCATCGCAAGGGATCAGCAAGAACCGGCTCGAGGCGGTCGTATCGTTTGGCGAAACGCAGCCGCTTATCGTGACCGAAGGCCGCGAAAGACGCAACCGGCGCACGGTGACAGAGGTGTCGGGCTTTGTCGGATCGCATCCGATGGTCATCGAAGGCAAATACGCCGAAATCATCTACCGCGAATATGTCAACAGCGCTGTGCCGCGCACCGCTCTGACCGGCATCACCGGTGCCGATTTCCAGTCTGAACAATAAAGGCACGGCCCCGAAAGGGGCCCTGCCATCGGCCTGAATTACCGTACAATTTTGGTAATTCGGCCCCAATGTTGCCAAGTTTTCCACCGATCTTCGAACAGTAGCAGTCTTTCCCGAGCGACTCGGGGCCGACGTTCGTGATGCGCGAAAATCGCGCGCCGTGAACGACGCGAAGTTAGAGGAAACGAGGCAAATGACGAGTACCCTTCCCAGCACCCCGCAACCGGCGCCCCTTGTTGCGTGCACGATCAGCCGGGATGTCCAGGAATTCGATCTTCTCATCGAAGACATGGAGGCCGCCCTCGGGGAGGCCTGGGGCGACCTCGGCTTTGATCAGGCCATGAATTTCTTCCTGCAGGAAGATGGCGAGCATCTCGAATTCGTGGCGCTGGCCATCGACGAGCAGGACGAGGCGAATGTCGATCATCTGTCTGCCATCATTGCCGCGGCCAAGGCCCGCAAGATCAAGGTCGTCCTGATCGCGCATGATGTGACACCGTCGGCGCTGCACCACCTTCTGCGGCAGGGGGCGGATGAATTTGTCCCCTACCCTCTTCCCGAAGGCGAACTGGCCGCCGCGATCGAGCGCATGAGCACCCCCGACGTTCCACAACCCGTCGCGCGCGCCGATGGCAGCGGCGTCAAGCTTTCGCATGACGGCGACGGCGTGATCATCGCCGTTCAGGGCATGGCGGGCGGCTGCGGGGCAAGCACCTTTGCGACCAACCTCGCCTGGGAACTGGCCACCGTGACCAAGGAAAACGCCCCCCGTGTGTGCATCATCGACCTCGGTCTGCAATTCGGCGCGGTCGCGACATATCTTGACGTGCAGCGTCGGGATTCGGTGCTCGAGCTTCTGACGGACATCGACACGATGGACGATGACAGTTTCGCACAGGCGCTCGTCACCTTCGAGGACAAGCTTCAGGTCTTCACCTCCCCGGCCGATCTTCCGCCGCTCGATGTGGTCGGGCAATCCGAAATTCAGAAACTCCTGGACACGGCGGCACGGCATTTCGATTTCGTCGTGGTCGACATGCCCCCCAGCCTCGTGCAGTGGTCGGAAACCGTCCTTTATGCGGCACAGGTCTATTTCGGCGTGATCGAACTCGACATGCGGTCGGCGCAGAACACCTTCCGCCTCAAGCGCGCGCTTCAAGCCGAAGACCTGCCTTTCGACAAGATCCGCTTCGTTCTCAACCGTGCCCCCAAGTTCACCGATCTTCAGGGCAAGAGCCGGCTGAAACGGATGCAGGAAAGCCTTGATATTTCTGTGGATCTTCAAATGCCCGACGGTGGCAAGGCAGTCAGCGAAGCCGGAGATCACGGGCAGCCTCTGGGGTTGCAGCAACCGAAAAATCCGCTTCGCAAGGAAATCGGCAAACTGGCGCAATCGCTTTTCGAAGTCGGCCGTTCCGACGCTGAAGCGGCCTGAGGAGGACACGGATGTTTTCTCGATACAAGAAAGCCACTGCTGAACCCGCCGCCGCGGCCAAGGCGATCGCTCCGAAACTCGAAGCTGTCGCAAACTCGCCGAACCCGGCAAAGGCCATGCGCAAGCTGGCCCCGAAAAAGGCCGCCGTCGCGGATTCTGCGGACCGCGACAAGAAGCGCAGGGAGCGGCTTGGGGAAATCAAGCTCGAGCTGCACCGCGCGCTTCTCGACAACCTCAACCTTGCAGCGCTCGACCAGGCGACCGAGGCGCAGTTGAAGGAAGAAATCAACGCGATCACCGCCGAGAGCCTTCAGGAACGCGGGATGGTTCTGAACCGCGAAGAGCGCACGGCCCTGAACCAGGAACTCTATGACGAGGTCAAGGGGCTCGGTCCCCTTGAAACGCTTCTGAAGGACGAGACCGTCAGCGATATCCTGGTCAACGGACCGCGCCAGATCTTCGTGGAACGCGAAGGCAAGCTTCAACTCAGCGATGTGACGTTCAAGGACGAAAAGCACCTGATGCGGATCATCGACAAGATCGTGTCGGCCGTGGGTCGTCGCGTCGATGAATCCAACCCTTATGTGGACGCCCGTTTGCAGGATGGATCGCGCTTCAACGCCATGGTGCCGCCCATCGCGGTGGATGGCAGCCTCGTGTCCATTCGTAAGTTCAAGACCGACAAGCTGAGCATCGACGATCTGGTCAATTTTGGCGCCTTCACCGAAGAGATGGCTGTCTACCTTCAGGCTGCCGTGGCAACACGTCTGAACATCATCGTGTCGGGCGGTACGGGTTCCGGTAAAACGACGACGCTCAACGCGCTGTCTTCGTTCATCGACGACAGCGAACGTATCCTGACGATCGAGGATACGGCGGAACTTCAGTTGCAACAGACCCATGTGGGCCGGATGGAAAGCCGCCCCGCCAACGTCGAGGGCAAGGGCGCTGTCAGTCCGCGGGACTGTCTCAAGAACGCGCTGCGGATGCGCCCGGACCGGATCATCGTCGGCGAAACGCGCGGCGAGGAAGTGATCGACATGCTTCAGGCCATGAACACCGGCCACGATGGGTCGATGACCACGATCCACGCCAACAGCGCGCGCGACGGCGTGAGTCGTCTGGAAAACATGATTGCGATGGCCGGTATCGAGATGCCGCTCAAGGCGATGCGGTCGCAGATCTCGTCGGCTGTGAACCTGATCGTGCAGGCCTCGCGTCTTCAGGACGGGTCGCGCCGCATGACGTCCATCACCGAAATCACGGGGATGGAGGGCGAGGTGATCTCGATGCAGGAAATCTTCCGGTTCCAGCGCGTCGGCCTGACCCCGGAAAACAAGATCATCGGCCATTTCACGGCAACCGGTGTGCGCTCCAACTTCTCGGAACGCTTCAAGATGTGGGGCTACGACCTGCCGCCGTCGATCTATGAACCCTTCAACGGGAAATCCTGACCATGACCCTCAGCGCAGAACCCATCGTCTACGGACTCATCTTCATCGCTGTCCTGGTGCTTGTGGAAGGCGTCTATCTTGTCGCGTTCGGCAAGTCGATCAGCCTGAACAAGCGTGTGAACCGCCGCCTCGAGATGCTCGACAAGGGCTCAAAGCGCGACGAGGTGCTTGCCAAGCTCCGCAAGGAGATGGACCAGCACATGGCGTCGCGCGGGCTTCCGCTGTATTCCATTCTTGCGGACCGCGCCCAGAAGGCGGCCATCGCCTTTACGCCCAAGCAGTTGATCCTGGTGATGGTCGCGGTGAGCATTGTCGCCTTCCTCGGTCTGACCCTCGGTACCGAGGCCGGGCTGGCCGTGCGCCTGGTGATGGGCGTCTTCATGGGGGTCGGCGGGGTCTTTTTCTGGATCAATTCCAAGGCCAGCAAGCGCATCAGCATGATCGAAGAGCAATTGCCCGATGCCGTCGAACTGATGGTGCGGTCATTGCGCGTCGGTCATCCCTTCTCCTCTGCGATCTCGATCGTGTCGAAGGAGATCAAGGATCCGCTGGCCACGGAGTTCGGCGTCATCGCCGATGAATCGAGCTATGGCCGGGATATCGGCGAAGCGCTCAAGGCGATGGCCGAACGTCTGGACATGCAGGATTTGCGCTTTCTGGCCGTGGCCGTGGCGATCCAGCAGCAGTCCGGTGGTAACCTTGCAGAGATTCTCGAGGGTCTGGCCAAGGTGATCCGCGCGCGGTTCCGGCTGTTCCGGAGGGTCAAGGCGATCACCGCCGAGGCGCAGTGGTCGGGCAAGTTCCTGTCCGGTTTCCCGGTGGGTGCCCTGATCGTCATCCAGCTGACCGATCCGAACTATTACGACGAGGTTCTCGATCACCCCTGGTTCATCCCGGCATGTTTCGTGGTTGGCGCCTTTCTTCTGGCCAACCTGATCGTCATGCGCGCTCTTGTGAACATCAAAGTCTGAGGTCCGGATCATGCAAGCTTTCACCGCATTCGCCGTCAACATGTTCGGCCCCGCCGGCCCCATGATGATCATCGCCGGGCTGGGCGTCATGTTGCTTTTGCTGGCGATCCCGATGTTCTTCGCCTCGCGGTCCAACCCGATGGACCGTCTGGACGCGCATGCAGGACGCAAGGCGCTCGACGACGAAACCCGCGCAGTTCTTCGCGACAAGAAGAAGAACGAAAAACTGAACAAATACGCCCAGTTCCTGGAGCCGCAGGACGCGAAGGAACTGTCCGACGTCCGTCTGAAGCTGCTTCAGGCGGGGTATCGGACCAAGGATGCGGTTCAGCTCTACTATTTTTCCCAGTTCGCGCTTGGCATTGGCGGCCTCGTTATCGGTGTGGCCTACTTCATGTTCGTCCTCGACCCCGCGCAGGCAACGACCCAGCAGACCGTGATGTACACGATGGGTCCGGGGGCTGCGGGCTATCTCTTTCCGAAATACTGGATCACCAAGCGCGTCCAGACGCGCCAGGAAGAGATCGAAAGCGGCTTTCCCGACAGTCTCGACATGATGCTTGTCTGCGTCGAAGCGGGACAGTCCATGGACCAGTCGATCGTGCGCGTCAGCAACGAACTGCGCGCCTCCTACCCCAGCCTTGCCGACGAATTCGAGCTTGTCAGCCACGAGATGAAGGCCGGCAAAGACAAATCGGTGGTGCTGAACGACATGGGGGAACGCTGCGGCGTGCAGGACGTGATGTCTTTCGTGACCGTTCTGAACCAGAGCCAGAGTTTCGGTACGCCGATTTCGGATGCCCTTCGGGTCTATGCGGCAGAAATGCGTGACAAACGCGTCATGCGGGCGGAAGAAAAGGCAAACAAGTTGCCAACCAAAATGACATTGACCACAATGATGCTCACGGTGCCGCCGCTGTTGATCATCCTCGTGGGTCCATCGGTCGTCGGCATCCAGAAGCTTGGAAGTCTCGGAAGTTCGGTGGGGCAATGACAAAAGGCCAGTTTTGGCCAATCCTGTTTGCATTCGGATTGGCCGCCTGTTCGCAAGGCGGCTTTTCCGCGTCTGACGACGGTGTTTTCGCGCCCAGCGTCGATCCCCGCGGGGCCGTTGTCGACCAGTTGACCGTGGGCCATCGCCTGATGGCCGCCGGGGAACATGAACTGGCGCTTGGCGCGTTTCGCCTTGCCGCCGCCGAAAACGGCCTGACCCCCGAGGTCTTGGCGTCGCTGGGGTCTGTCAATCTTGCCCTGGGGCGACTGAACCAGGCCGAAGACCTGCTGCGCCGCGCCACGAAAGACGATCCCGACAGCCCGGATGCCTGGAACAATCTGGGTGTGGTCCTGATCGAACGCGGCAATACCGCCGAAGCGGCACAGGTCTTCCGACGCGCCTTTGCGCTGGATAATGGCGAAAGTGTTGCAATTCGCGATAATCTTCGCTTGGCACTCGCAAAAATGGAAAATTCGCAGTATGGTTCCGAAATAGAACAAGAATACAAGCTTGTGCGGCGCGGCAGCAGCGATTTTCTAATCCGCCCGACACAGTGATGAGGCAGAGCAGTAAAGGACGCAAACATGCGCCATCCCTTTATCGTGACCCTGTGTATGACAGGGGCATTCGCGCTCGCTGGGTGCGAGCAAGGCATTGATACCGAGGCTGTCGATCGGGAATTCCAGGGGGTCAACGTCATTGACGGGACCAACCTGAACGAGGTGATGCTCACGGTGTCCGACCCGAACGAGGCCGTATCCTATTTCCAGCGCGCCTCCAGTGCCGAACCCGAGCGTATCGACCTGTCGCGCGGGCTCGCCGTGTCGCTGATCCGGGCCAAACGCCATACCGAGGGCGTTGTCGCCTGGGCCAAGGTCGTCGAACATGCGGACGCCACCAGCGGCGATCGGGTGGAACTGGCGGACGCCCTGATCCGCAACAACGAATGGGAAAGGGCCGAGACCGTCCTCGACGCGATCCCGCCAACCCACGAAACCTTCAAGCGCTACCGGCTCGAAGCGATGATCGCCGACAGCAACAGGGAATGGGACCGCGCGGACAGCTTTTACGAGACCGCCGTGGGCCTGACGACCACCCCGGCATCCGTGATGAACAACTGGGGCTTCTCCAAGCTGACCCGCGGAGACTTCACCGGGGCAGAACGGCTCTTCACCGAAGCGATCCAGAACGACAATTCACTCTTTACGGCGAAGAACAACCTTGTTCTTGCCCGCGGCGCACAGGGCAATTACGTGCTGCCGGTTGTGCCGATGTCCCAGGTGGAACGGGCCGAGCTGCTGCATTCGATGGGATTGGCGGCGGTCAAACGCGGCGATGTCGTCACGGGCCAGGGCCTGATGCGCGAGGCGATCGACACTCATCCGCAACATTTCGAAGCTGCGTCCCGCAGCCTCAAGGCACTTGAATCCAATGTCGTGAACTAAGGGGCCGTGATGGATATCTCGGCCTTCTCGGCATTGGTCTTTCTGCCTTTCGTCGTTCCGATCTGCATCTATGTGGCTTTCTCGGACATGCGCGACATGCGCATTCCGAACCACATGGTCATCCTGCTTTTCGTGGTGTTCGCGCTGGTCGGCCTGATCGCGCTCCCGTTCGATGTCTACGGCTGGCGCTACCTGCATATGGTCGTGGTGCTGATCGCGGGGATCGCGCTCAATGCCGGCGGTGTCATGGGCGCCGGTGATGCCAAGTTCGCAGCAGCCGCCGCACCCCTCGTCCATGTCGGCGATCTCCGACTTCTGGTCGCCCTGTTTGCCGCGAACCTGCTGGCCGCCTTCGTCACCCATCGCATTGGCAAGCACAGTCGCCTGAAAACCATCGCGCCGCACTGGAAAAGTTGGACACATCCGAAATTTCCGATGGGCCTCGCCCTGGGCGGAACCCTCGCGATCTACCTTGGCCTCGGGGCCGTGTTCGGCCGGTGAGCCGCCAACAAGGGGTCCAGTCCTGGCCCTGCTGTTGCCACATTGCCCTGCCACGGTGACGCAATCAAATGCGGCTTAACCGATCCGGGGCTTTCGATGAACATGCAACCCAGCGCCGTCATGGCGCCTCCTCCGCCCAAGCGCATGGAAGACATGCAGCTTCAGCCGGTGATGATGCGGGACATCATACTCAAGACGATCTTTCGCAAGAACATCTCGACCGCGATGGAAATCGCCACCGCGGTCTGCCTTCCGGTGCCGATCACGCAGGAAATGATCGACTACGCACGCGGTCAGCTCCTGCTCGAAGCGACCGGAACTCTGAATGCCAACAATGGCACCGAGATGGGCTACCAGCTGACCGATGCGGGCAAGGCGCGGGCGCTCGATGCGCTGGCACAATCCGAATATTACGGTCCGATGCCGGTGCCTCTCGCGGTCTACTCGGAACAGATCAAGCGCCAGTCGATCCGCAACATCCATATCAGTCGCGACCAGTTGACCGATGCGATGGGGCATCTGATCCTGCCCCCGGACCTTCTGGACAACCTCGGCCCTGCCGTGGGGGCCGGTCGTTCCATCCTGATGTACGGCCCGCCGGGCAACGGCAAGTCCTCGATCTCGAACGGCATCCGCGACGCGATGGGCGACAAGATCTATATCCCGCACGCGATCGAATATGCCGGTCAGGTGATCACCGTCTACGACCCCATCGTGCATAGCGCCGCGGAAACCGCCGCGAACAACATCGGCCTGCGCCTGACCAACCGGTTCGACACGCGCTACGTGCTGTGCGCCCGCCCCACGGTGATCACCGGCGGTGAACTGTCGCTCGACATGCTGGACCTTGTCTACAACCCGACCGCCCGTACCTACCAGGCGCCGCTGCAGCTCAAATCCACCGGCGGAATCTTCATCGTCGACGACCTTGGCCGACAAGCCGAACCGCCCCAGAAGCTGGTCAACCGCTGGATCGTTCCGCTCGAGGAATCGCGCGACATCCTGGCCCTGCAATCGGGCGAAAAATTCGAAGTGCCCTTCGATACACTGGTGATCTTTTCGACCAACTTCCATCCGAATGAAATCTTCGACCAGGCCGCCCTGCGGCGGATTTTCTTCAAGATCAAGATCGACGGGCCGGATCAGCAGAACTTTCTCAAGATCTTCTCGATGGTGGCGAAAAAGAAAAAGATGCAACTGTGCGAGAGGTCGCTGATCCATCTTCTCAAGACCAAGTATCCGACAATCAAGAACGTCTACGCGAACTATCAACCGATCTTCCTGATCGACCAGATGATCGCGGTCTGCGACTTCGAAGGCTGGCCCTACAAGATGACACCCGAGCTGATCGACCGGGCCTGGGCGAACATGTTCGTGAAGGACGAAAAGATCGTGAAATGACCCGTCCCGGGCGTTTTCGGGCAATGGGAAACACCGGGCGCGAAAACCCGTCCGGCCGTTCCTGGAAACTGGTCAAAAATCGGCAGTTTTCCACTTGACGCCAAGCACGGTCGCCCGTAATCACCACGGCGTTCTGGCGGTGTAGCTCAGTTGGTTAGAGCAGCGGAATCATAATCCGCGTGTCCGGGGTTCAAGTCCCTGCACCGCCACCAACTATTCTCATGCAATTGGCTGATTCGGCTTTCACGGCATGTCGGTCTTGCTGGCGGGATATGTCACGCGGCGGCCCTCTCTGCCCTGCCAGTGCCGATCGCGGATACGAAAAGCGCCGAACACAGATGGTCGTGGACGATCATATCTCGGCGTCGATCTGGGTCACGTGCCGGAAATATCCATAGGGTTCGAAAGAGGCCCCAAGCGCTCCGATCGCGATGCTGAGCGAGGCGGCGAGCGCCGACAGGCGGATGCGGATGGACGTGCTCTCTGCATGTGACGCGCCAGTCCAGGATGCGATGAGCGGATCGCCGAAAAGGCCAAAGGCAAGCAACCAGGCCACGGCGAAAACCGCGGCATAGGTCACGGCCATGCCGGTTCCGACGGCAATGACCGTTCCAGCATTGCTCATCGCCCGCTGTTCGCGCAGTGGCCCCTTCCGGGAAGCGATGAGGCGCTGGATCCTGATGAGGTAGACGCTGGTCGCCGCCACGGCGGCAAGCGACAGAGCCACGATGAACGCGAACGAAAGGTTGGCCGCCACCTCCCATGACTCCGCCGTCATGACAAGCACGACGAGCGCCGAGCCCGCTGCCGTCGTCAGGCGGCGCAGCCTGAGCGGAAAGCTCCAGGGTCGCATCCGCAGGATGGCGCTCGGAAGGGCGCTGCGGTTCTGCCAAAGCGAGCGCGCGTAAAAGCCGAGCCGGCCCTGTCGCGCATCTCCCATCTCCTCGACCCGAAGATCCGCGACCTCGCCCAACCGCTTCGAAAGCTCCGAGAGTTCCGCCGGCGCGAATCCGTCCATCCCGTCAAGGTCCTCTGGGTCATCGACCTGGCGCATCCATGTCGGCGAACTTCCGGGCATCAGCCCGTTCAGGCGCCCGAAAAGATGCATGGCGAATGCGTGCAGCCGCGACGCGAGAGGCGGCTGCGGGGAAAGAGACTCCTGAAGGAACGCCGTCGACACGAGCGCCGTGGCGAAGATGCCGGATGTGACACCCAATACGCGCGACCGAGTGCGCCCGCGAAGTTCGCGCGCCGTGACCACAAGCACAAAATCCCAGCCCCGCAGGTCTCGATCGGTCTCCGCCGCATCGAGAAGCCGCACCGGCTCGATCCGGCCACGGTCAGTTGCAGGCGAACGATCCAGCGTCTCGATCACCCAATCGAAGTCCTGCGTGACGGCGGCCAGTGATCGTTGCATTGCATCGGCGGCCTCTTTCGCCGCTTCACGCTCTGCGGAGGTCAGGTCGCCTTCAAGAAGCCAGCCGATCTCGACCTTGGGACGCACCTCCGCGTTCGCCGAAATCTGGTCGCGCTCTTGCTCTCGCATGGTCGCCCTTTCAGATCCGCGCCACGAGATCCACCGCGAACCGCAGTGCGAGCGCGGCAGCGGATGCCGCGGCGGCCTTGGCCGCCTGACGATTGAGGATCGACGCACGGTTGAAGGCGGTCACGATCCGGTTGAGGTCGGCGTAATCGAGTTTCTCGAAACGAGACACCCGGCGCAACCTGCGATTTCCTGAAAGATACCAGAACCAAGCCGCCGCCGCGGCGGTGACGAGGCCGAGTCCGTCCAGGATCGTCGTCAGGAATGCCATCTCCTTCCCCTTGGATGTCGGTGCCGGAACCAGCCAGAGAAAGATGGCTGCTCCGGGGTCCAATGCTTTGCGGCGCGGGCCGGTTCCTGTTTTCAAGTCGCACGGATTTCGGTTGTGATCGCGTCTTCAAGCGCGTGATGCGACACCCTCGGCGGGCTCCTTTTCGGCCTCCTGATCCCATTGCATCAGGTCATACAGAACAGGCGTCAGGAACAGCGTCAGGATGGACGCCGCCATGAAGCCCCCGATGATGACAAGGCCAATGGACGTCCGGCTTTCCGCACCCGCCCCGCTGGACAGCACGAGCGGCACGGCACCGAGCACCGTGGAAAGCACGGTCATCAGAATCGGGCGCAATCGGACTGTTGCGGCTTCGATGACGGCCTCTCGCACGGCGTAGCCGTCCACGCGCAACTGGTTGGCAAATTCGACGATCAGGATGCCGTTCTTGGCCATCAGCCCGATCAGCATCACCATGCCGACCTGGGTATAGATGTTCACCGCCTCGCCCAGAATGAACAGCGTGAGCAACGCACCGGCCACCGCCAGAGGCACCGACAGCAGGATCACGACCGGCTGAATGAAGCTTTCGAATTGCGCGGCGAGCACCAGAAACACCACCAGCAAGGCCAAGGCAAAAGTGATGACGATCCCGCCTGACGTTTCCTGGAAACTCTCGGCCTGCCCCGAATAGAAGATCTGCATCTGCGGCGGCAGATCGTCTGCGATCTGTTCGACCGTGGCGATGGCTGACCCGAGATCGACGCCATCGGCCAGCGAGGCGGAAATCTCGACCGAGGGCTGGCGGTTGAACCGGTTGAACGCCGCCACCGAGGCGCGGCGCTCCAGCGTGACAAGGCCGTCCAGCGGCACGAGCTCACCATTGGCCGCGCGCACGTTGATCCCGCGCAGGTCATCGGCGGCCGCGCGGCGGTCATCCGGGGCTTGCAGGATCACCGGATATTGCCGGTCCTGCGAAATGAACTCGGTCACCTCGGCGGATGCGAAGAAGGTGCGCACGGCATCGGAAATCGCCCGGGCCTCCACGCCGATCTCACGGGCCAAAGCACGGTTGACGTTGATGTCATAGCCCGGTGTGTTCACGTCATAGGCGCGGCGGACGCCGACGATGTCGGAGGAGTCGCGCAAGGCTTGCTCCATCTGTGCGGAATAGTCTGCCGCCTGCTCGAAACTCGGAGCGGTCACGATCACCTCGAGCCCCGACCCGCCGCCGGCATCCAGACCGGAGGGCGCAAAACTGCGCACATTCGCCAAGGTGATTTCCGCGAATTGCGGGCGCAGTTCCGACAGAACGTCGCGCGGGCCCATCTCGCGTTCGCCCCAAAGCGCCATCGTCGCCACGAGGAACGCGCGCCCCGTTTCGCCGTATTGGCCGACAATGCTGATGACGTCCTCGACCGTGCCGTCTTCGCGGTAGGGCGCGATCAGGTCCTCGACCTCTTGCACGGCGGCATCCGTCAATCCTAGGGCGGAGCCCGCGGGCGCTTGAACGGAGACGAAGAAGATACCGCGATCCTCGCTCGGGGTCAGCTGTGACGGGAGTTGCTGGTACAGCGTCCACGACATGCCGGAAATGGCTGCGGCAATGGCAAGGACGACCAATGGCATGCCGATGGCGCGTGTCAGAACCCGTCGATATCCGCGCGCCATGCTGTCCGTGGCCGACTTGACGGCCTTGGAAAAGCGGCTTGTGTTCATGCCTTTTTTCAGAACCCGGCTGGCAATCACCGGACACAGCGAGAGCGCGACAAAGGTCGACAGGGCGACGGCAATGGCCAGCGTGATGCCGAATTCCTGAAACAGCTTGCCGATCTCGCCTTGCAGAAACGACAACGGCACGAAGACCGAGATCAGCACAGCCGAAGTGGACACGACGGCAAAGAACACCTGATTGGCCCCGGTGCGTGCGGCCTCTGTCGGGTCGTCGCCTTCCTCGACCCGGCGTTCGATATTTTCGAGCACAACGATGGCGTCATCGACGACCAGTCCGATGGCAAGGATCAGCGCAAAGAGGGTCAGGATGTTGATCGAAAAGCCGACAAGGGCAATCCCCGCACAGGCGCCCACCAAGGCAATCGGGATCGTGATGGCGGGCACGATGGTGGCGCGCAGTGATGTCAGAAACAGGAAGATCACCGAGACGACAACAGCGACCGAAATCGCCAAGGTTATCAGAACCTGCCGGATCGAATTGCGAATGAAGTCGGCATCGTCGGATGTGATCTGCAAGGTCGTGCCACCGGGCAGGTCTGACTGGATATCCTCGACCTCGGCCTGAACGGCAGAGGAGATCGTCAGGGTGTTGGCCGAGGATTGGCGCAATACGCCGATGCCGATGGCCGTGTCTCCGTTCGAACGAAACAGGCTGTCGTCATTTTCCGTGCCGATCTCGATGCGGGCCACGTCGCCAAGCGTGATCTGACCGGACTCCGTGTTCGTCACGATCAGGTCCTGAAAGCTTTCGACGCTGGACAGCCGCGTTTCGGTGCGCAGCAGGTAGGTGCGCGAACTGCTTTCGATCTGGCCCGCCGGCAATTCGAGGTTGTTGCCGCGCAGGGCATCCGCGATCTCGATCGTGGTGACACCACGTGCGGCCATCGCAGCGGGATCGAGCCACACGCGCATCGCGTAGGGGCGATCCCCGTAGATTTGTGCGGCGGCCACGCCGGTCAGCGTTTCCAGCCGGTCGGTCACGAAGCGGTCGGCGTAGTCGGTCAGTTCCGGCGCCGACATGTTGGCCGACGTCATCGTCATCCAGATGATCGGATCGCCCTGGCTGTCGTTCTTTTCCACCTGCGGCTCGTCCGCTTCCTCGGGCAGGTCACCCGAGACGGCTTGAACCGCGGCGCGCACGTCGGACGCGGCCTGATCCACGTCGCGACCCTGGCGAAAGGTGATGACGGTACGCAGCCCGCCCAGTTCGGATTCGGTTGAGATGCGGTCGATCCCCGCAACGGTCGAGATCGCGCCCTCGATCACCGTCGCAAGTTCGCTGTCGACCACGCCGGGACCCGCGCCGACATACCCGACGCTGACGGTAACCTGCGCCGTGGAGGTGTCCGGCAATTCGCGCACGGGCATCCGCGTCAGACCCGCGATTCCCAGAACCACGATCAGGATGGACATCACCGTGGCAAAGACGGGGCGGCGGATGCAAAGATCGGGAAGGGTCATTCCAGACCGTCCCGGGCGAAGTCTTCGTCGATGTCGACGGGCGCGCCATCGGAGAGCTGATCCCACCCCGCGACGACAACACGGGACTCCGTGTCCAGACCCGCACGGATTTCGGTCAACGCACCCAGCGACGCCCCGACCTCGATCGCGGTGCGCGACGCGGTGCCGTCGGTGACCGTGTAGACATAAGTGGTCAGCCCCTCGCTGATGATCGCATCATCGGGAATGGCCAGGCCTTCGGATGAGCCCAGCACCAGCCGGGAATTGGCGAACATGCCGCCGACGAGCCTGCCATCGGAATTGTCGACTTCGGCGCGGACCTCAAAGCTGCGGGTGCCCAGATCGATCTGGGGCGCGCGCAGGGTCACGTGCCCCTCAAAGGTTTCGTCCGGATAGGCGGGCGTGGTGATCTCGAGGGTCTGGCCCGGCGTCACACGGTCGAAATACCTCTCGGGCAGGGCAACCGAAACCTCGACCACGGAAAGATCGGATAACCGGGTCACGCTTTCACTGCCGGTCAGAAAGGCGCCGGTTTCGGTGTCGATCACACCCAGGGTTCCGCCGAAAGGCGCTGTCACCGTGCGGTCCTCAAGTGTGGATCGCGCACTCATCATTGCCGCTTCGGCCCGCAGGAAGGCTGCACGCGCTTCCTCGAGACGGGCTTCGGCGGCGGCATTGGTGTCTTCAAGACGCTGGAACCGGCGATACTCCTGCTCTGCTGCGCTCAGGGTTGCCTCGGCCTCCGCGACGTCGGCACGCGCAGCACGATCGTCCAACTGGATCAAAAGATCCCCTTCGGATACGCGCTGCCCGGACGACACCGGCACCTCGGTCACGCGGCCGTCGACATTGGGAACGATCTGCACGACGCGGGCCGGACGCAGCGTACCGACCGCCGAAACGTCGTCTTCGATCGTCCGCATGTCGGGCGTTGCAACCCCGACCCGTATGGGTTGCCGTGTATCGTCCTGTCCCGAGGACCCGTCGTCCCCTGAGACAAGTGCCTCGGTCGCAAGCACGCCACCTGCAATGAAGGCCGCGACGACGCAAACGCGGACAACGATTTTCAAGAGCCCTTCCACAGTCCACCTTTCGAAATTTGTGATGCTGGACGTAGGGCATCGAGGTCCCGATCAACGTCACTGACATTCCAACTCACAATTTTCATGCAGCTTGCGTGGATCAACCCTCTGTATTTGAACAAATTTTTCTACCGCGACCTGAAGCCTCGGCTTTCCATCAGAAAGAATTGATGCATCCAAAAGCGCGGCGACAGCGTTAATTAAGATCTGGGTCCATCAAAGTTGGCGCATTTGCCTGTCCACCTATGACCAATCTCCCCCTGACCGGAAATTTCGAGAGCGCAGTATGGAGGTCGGCCAACACAGCCGGATGCAACGGTCCAATCGACACGGCAACCATGCAACCGGCAATCGCGGTCTGGATTGAAACGGACAGATTGGCTTGTCCTGTGCTATGCAGGCTGTGTGACCAAGTCGACCCAATGGAAACGGCGCTGCACAATTGCGCATGGACGAGGAAACAGCACCCACGATGCCTGACACGACATATCTGATCCTCTGCCCGGTAAATCTGCGACATGTCAAACTGGAGCAACGTGCATACCAAGAAGCCGCTGCGATGGCGAAACGACGCAACGCAAAGCTCCTTGTCGCAACGGTTGCACCAGAGATGGAGCGAAATCTGAACATACGAGACTCAGAAGCGTATTGGGCCGACCAACTGAACAAGTTTGTGTCGGAGAACCCGGCAGCCGGCGTCGAAGTGGAAACGGTTGTGCGCAAGGGGGCGGTGCATCGTCAGATCGTCAAGCTGGCAGACGAGCGCAAGGTCGACCTGATCGTGATGGAAGCGGCCAACCCGAAAATCTCGGACTACCTGCTGGGAACCACGGCAAGCCATGTGGTGACCCACGCCGAATGCTCGGTCTATATCGTGCGCGGATAACG
This sequence comes from Marivita sp., assembly GCF_020055635.1. GTDB lineage: Bacteria > Pseudomonadota > Alphaproteobacteria > Rhodobacterales > Rhodobacteraceae > Marivita. Next base: position 35,979 of record NZ_JAIPUT010000006.1, read on the forward strand.
GGTTGGTCCGGCGACAGGACCATTCTCTACCGATGCCATTGCTTTGCGCCCGACAGGGGTCATCGAGATATTTGGTCCCGTTCCAATCCGCCCGTATCGCGCGTCGCAGCCGAAGACGCTTGAATCTCTCCCTGCTGTAGCTTGTATGGTGTCACAGGGCTACGACGTCGAAATGGAGAGACCCGGTGGAGACCATGTCGCCACTCACGCTCGGAATACTGGGCAGTCTGGCCGCCGGTCTGATGACCGCGGTAGGCGCTGTGCCTGTCCTATTCGGGCGCATTCCGTCGCGATCCACGCGCGACCTGTTGCTCGGCTTTGCTGCGGGCGTGATGCTGGCCGCGTCCTTTTTCTCGCTCATCATTCCTGCACTGGACGCGGCGGAACGCCAGTTCGAGAGCGGGGCAGCGCCCGCAGCGGTTGTTTGCGTTGCGATCCTGCTGGGTATGGGCGCGGTCGCGCTGATCAATGAACGCCTGCCACACGAGCATTTCAAGTCCGGTCGGGAAGGCCCCGAAGCTGCATCCCTGCGACGGGTCTGGCTGTTCATCTTCGCGATCACGATCCACAATTTCCCGGAAGGTCTCGCCGTTGGCGTGGGCTTTGGCGCGGATGGTCTTTCGGGCGGGCTGCCGCTCGCCATCGGCATCGGCCTCCAGAACGCGCCGGAAGGGCTGGCCGTGGCGGTCGCACTTCTGGGCGAAGGCTATGCCAAGGGGCGAGCCTGGGGCATCGCGGCGCTCACGGGGCTGGTGGAACCGATCGGAGGCCTGCTGGGCGCCGGCATCATCACGCTGTCCCAGCCACTCCTGCCCTGGGGGCTCGCCTTCGCGGCCGGGGCGATGCTTTTCGTCATCAGCCATGAAATCATTCCCGAAACCCACCGAAGCGGCCATCAGAACCGGGCAACACTCGGCCTGTCTATCGGGCTTGTCCTCATGTTGTTCCTGGATGTCTGGTTGGGGTGAACCGACGGCGATGGTCCTGTCTATCGTGGATGGATGGTCCACAGGCGATCACACCGCGTCTTTCCGGTTTCCTGAACGTAAACGCTGCCCCCATCACAGACCAAGTCCCTGCCCGTCAGTCAACCGCCGAGACAGCGCGCGCCACCATCCGTTCCGCCTCTTCGTGCACCTCGACATAGCTCTGGATGACAAGATCCCTGATCCAGTGCGACGCCGGATCCTTGGCAAGCCGCGAGGACCAGAAAAAACGGGTTCTGAACTCCGGCAGGTGGATTTGCGGCGGCAGCGGCCGCAGCCCGTAGGTTTCCATGTCCCAAGCCATGAGAACGGTCGGAAACGTGCCGATGAAATCGGTGTTTGCCAGAAGCGGCCCGAGGCTCGAGAACTCCGAGATCAGCGCCCCGATTGTCCGTTCAAGCGGCGCCGCCCCGGCAGGACGATTGAAGGGGCTGGGTGCATCGTTCGAGATGTTCACCTGCACATGCGGGTAGGTCGACCAGGCCTCTGGCCCCCAGGTCGACACCGCCGGATGGTCGGCACGTACGAAACTCGTCCAGTGGAAGCCCGGAACCTCGGCCGCGTCCAGACCATCGGGAAGACGGGTCTCGCCGGCAAGATGCGCGACATCGACCAGCCCCTCCGCCACCGCGTCGTAAACCTGCCGCGGCGCCGAGAGCCATTCCAGTTTTGCCGCCGGGGCGGCGTGATGCAGGCGGTTCAGCACCTCGGACAACACCCGCCCGGTGATCGGACAAGCGACCCGGAATACACGGTCGCTGGTGGCGGGATCGAACGGCTCGGGTAGCGCAAGCACGCGCTTGATGCTGCGCAGGATGGGGCGCACGTCATCGATCAGGCTCAAGGCGAACGGGCTGGGTCGCATGCGCCCGCCCACACGCACCAGAAGCGGATCGCCGACCTGTTCGCGCAGCCGGGCCAGGGCATGGCTGATGGCCGACGGTGTCTTTCCCAGCGCCTCGGCGGCGCCGGCCACGCTGCCCTCGACCATCAGCGCCTCGAAAACGACCAGGAGATTCAGGTCGATGCGATGTAGCTGAATTTCCTTCATGACCGCTGAAAACCTTTCGTTTGAGCGACACGGCATCTTCGCGCAATCTTCTGTCACTTCACAACAAGTTATGGCAACAAAAGAAAAGGGCCCGGACAGATGGGACTGAAGATTATTGGCTCCGGCTTCGGTCGGACAGGCACGATGTCGACGAAAATGGCCTTGGAAGAGCTCGGGTTCGGACCGTGCCATCACATGGTCGAAGTCATGGGAAATCCGGCTCAGCCACCGCATTGGGCGGCCCTGGCCCGGGGCGAGGACGTGGATTGGGAAGACGTCTTCGACGGTTACACGAGCCAGGTCGATTTCCCCGGTGCCTCGGTCTGGCACGAGCTGTCGATTGCCTTTCCTGAGGCGAAGATCATCCACACCGAACGCCCCGAGGACGACTGGTGGGCAAGCTATTCCGCGACGATCGGGAAGTTCTTCCAACACCGCAAGAGCCTGGACCTGCCGCCGCCGGTCTCGGAGATTTTCGACACGATGGATACGCTGCTGCTGGAACGCGTCTTCGGCGGCCTCGACCGGGACGCCTCACTGGCCGCCTACCGGCGCAACAATGAAAAGGTGCGGGCGACGATTCCGGCGGACCGACTGCTGATCTTCAACCCGGTGGACGGCTGGGACCCGCTGTGCCGCTTCCTCGACGTGCCTGTGCCCGAAGGAAATTTCCCGCGCAGCAATGCGAGAGACGAATTCTGGGCGCTTTTCGGGGGCGAACCGGCGATGGCCTGACGTGCCGGGTCTTCCGCCATCCATTGTCGTCGCAAACATGTTGGATCGCTTGAAGGGGCCGATTGTTCCGATCGGCCCTCACCTGCACCGGGCGCGAAGGAGCGACCTTCCATGCTGTGACAAACGCCGGCATCGGCATGTCCGAGGTCGGCCCCGATGCAGCGTGACGCGGGCTGACGACCAGGAGTTGTAATCTCTTCGCCAAAGCTTAGGGTCCGGCGAATGGAATCTGATGAGCCGAAAAAAGATCTCAAGAAAGCCATGGGCCGCGGTCTTCTTGGCCGCTGCCCGAATTGCGGGAGGGGCAAGGTGTTCACCGGCTACCTGACCGTCAGAGATCGCTGCGGTGACTGCGACGAGCCGTTGAGCGCATACAAGACCGCGGACCTGCCCGCCGTCTTCACGATCCTGCTTGTGGGCGTTCTCCTGGTGCCGATCCTCTGGGTGGGCTTCGCCGTGTTCCGGCCAGAACCGCTCGTGCTCTTCGGGTATATCAGCGTTTTGACGGTACTCCTGACACTGGTGCTTCTGCGCTTGGTGAAAGGCGCAAACGTCGGCTACTTGTGGGCGATAGATGAACGAGACCCGGGGGCGTAGAATGCCGGGACCTGCCTGAAGGTCGCGAATGGCCCTGACGGGCAGCCTCACCCCGCCACCGGGCGCGCGGAGGTTTGGCACCAGGCGTTCCGAGGTGCGACATAATGCGGCTGAAATGGATTGTCGCGGTCTGGATCCTGCCGTCTGCTGTATGATTGCGCTGCATTCGCGGTGTCGTGGCAAAGGGCCTCTGGCACAGGCAAGTCGACGTCAGGAGCGCAGGCATGACGGCCGCCATAGGCGACTATCTGTTCTACGAAATCGCGGCGCTGCTGGTGTTGGCCGCAGGCGTCGGCTTTGTCGGATTGCTACTGCGCCAGCCACTGATCGTGAGCTTCATTGCCGTGGGCATCATGGCAGGGCCATCCGTGCTCGACATTGCACGGTCGGACGCCCAGATCGACCTGCTGGCGGAACTGGGTATCGCGGTGCTGCTGTTTCTCGTTGGCCTCAAGCTCGACTTCAACCTCGTGCGCACGCTGGGTCCCGTGGCCCTGATCACCGGGCTCGGGCAGGTCGCCTTCACGACGATCTTCGGTTTCCTGATTGCGCTGGCGCTCGGGCTGGATGCCCGCACCGCACTCTATGTCGCCGTCGCGCTCACCTTCTCATCGACGATCATCATCGTGAAGCTGCTGTCGGACAAGCGCGAGATCGACTCCCTGCATGGCCGGATCGCGCTTGGCTTCCTGATCGTGCAGGACGTGGTAGTGGTGATCGCGATGATCGCGCTGTCGGCCATCGGTGTCGGCGGCGCGGCCGAGGGCGAAGGCGCGTTGACCGAGGTTCTGCGCGTGCTGGGCTATGGCTGCGCCATGCTCGCTTTCGTTCTGCTGTTCGTCCGCTACCTTGCCAATCCGCTGGTCGAGCGCCTGTCGCAAGCGCCTGAACTGCTGGTCTCGTTCGCCATAGGATGGGCGGCCCTGCTGGCGGCCGTTGGGCATTATCTCGGCTTCGGCAAGGAGCTTGGCGGCCTGCTTGCAGGCATTTCCCTTGCCTCCACCCCGTTCCGCGAGGCAATCGCGGCGCGCCTGGCCAGCCTGCGCGATTTCCTCCTGCTGTTTTTCTTCATCGCGCTCGGTGCCTCGCTTGACCTGTCAGTGCTCGGCGCAAGCGTCGGACCTGCGATCGTGCTGTCGCTCTTTGTTCTCATCGGCAATCCGCTCATCGTGCTCGCGATCATGGGGATGATGGGCTACCGCAAGCGCACGGGGTTTCTCGCCGGGCTGACGGTGGCGCAGATCAGCGAATTCTCCCTGATCTTCATGGCAATGGGCGTGGCGATCGGACATGTGACCGAAGAGGCGCTTGGCCTTGTCACGCTGGTCGGGCTGGTGACGATTGCGGCCTCGACCTACATGATCACCTTCTCGCATCAGTTCTATGCCTTATTCGAGCCGGTGCTCGGTGTGTTCGAGCGCCGAGACATGGGGGCCGAGCCCGACGCCGGTGCCGCCACCAGCGCGCATGACGTGATCCTGTTCGGCCTTGGCCGCTACGGTCTCGGAATCGCGTCAGAGCTCAGGGCGAGCGGCAGGCAAGTCCTTGGCATCGACTTCAGCCCCGAGGCCGTGCGCAACGCGAAGGCGCAGGGCTTTGACGTGCTGTTCGGTGATGCCTCCGATCCCGAGTTCCTCGCGCATCTCCCGCTGGAAAGAACCCGCTGGCTTGTCATGGCGGTTCCCGAACATGACACCGGGCTGACCCATGACGACCCGCGTCTGAGCCTGCTGCAGACGGCGCGCGACCTCGGCTTTCGCGGCAAGGTCGCCATGGCCGCGCATCGCGAACTGATGGCCGAACGCCTCACCGCCGCGCGGGCGGACCTCGTTTTGATGCCCTATCGCGACGCGGCCTTCGCAGCGGCCCGCATGATCGTCGACGACACCGCCACACCGGGGCCGCCCCCGGCCGACGCGGACGGACAAAAGGAGCTTCCGGCATGATCAAAGGCGCCTTCCCGCCCCGACAGGTGCTTGCCGTCATGGAGTCCGGCACAACCCAGACCGCCCTTCTGAGCGCCGCCGCGCTTGCCGACAGGTATGGCGCGGCGCTCGAGGTGATGGCCTGCGTGGAGCCTCCGCACAACATCGCCACTCTGGCGCGCCTGTCGGGGCGTGCCCCGGAACAGCTTCTCGATGCGCTGCGCGACCGCACGCGCTCCGAGATGCAGGCGCTGCTTGCCAGTCACCTGCCCGGCCACCATGGCCAAGTGCGGATCGCGGTCGGAAAGACATTTGTCGAAATCATCCGGCACGTGATGGCCAGCGGAAGCGACTTCGTGGTCAAGGCCGCCGAACCTTTGACGGGGGCGTCCCGGCTGCTTTACGCGAGCACGGATCAGCATCTGCTTCGCAAGTGTCCCTGCCCGGTCTGGCTTCAGACCGAAGGCGCGCGCCCCGTCCCCAACCGCGTGCTGGCCACGGTCGACATCGACGACCTCGACGCGGACGAACCCGAGACGCTCGCCGCTCTGAACCGCCGGGTGATCGACGTGGCAAGACAGGTCGCCGCGCCGGCCGGGTCCGAGGTGTTCGTCCTCCATGCCTGGGACGCCATCGGAGAGGGTCTTGTCTGGGCTTTCGGCGCGAGCGGCAGCGCGCGGGTCTCGGCCGATACCTATGTCAACGACGTGCTGGGCACCCGCCGGAAGGCTTTGGAAACCCTGCTTGGCGAGGTCACGGCCGACGACCCCTCCCTCACGGCGCCCCGCCTTGTTCCCGTCCTCGTTCGCGGAGCGCCCGAGCGGCGGATCGTCGAACAGAGCCGGGAACTTGGCGCCGACCTCGTGGTGATGGGAACGGTTGCCCGGACCGGTTTGAGCGGCGTCTTCATCGGCAATACGGCCGAAAACATCATCAACGGTCTCGACTGCCCTGTCCTTGCGGTCAAACCCGACGGTTTCGCCAGCCCACTGGCCGCGCGATAGCGCAGCCTTCAGTCTTCGACCGAAGCGAACGGAGAAAGCAAGCGGGAAGAACGGCAAAGCGGCCGTCGCGATCCGGCGCGACACACCCGCATGCGATGACCCTGGCCGCGCGCTGCGGCGAGGTCAGAACAGGCGGAACGGTCGCCATCGCCGGGCCGGGCGTTCGGGATCGAGCAGGTCGTTCTCGCCCAGAACCTCCCCTTCGACCAGGTTGAGATCCGGCGGCGTGAACGGAACCAGGGTCTTGCCGGTCCCGCGCAGCGCCTCTATCGCGCCGATCAACCCGCCATCCGCCCGTTCGATCTCTCGCTCGACATCCGCCGTTTCCACGTCCAGGTGCTCGGCAATGAGATCATTGCGAAGCGTGGCGATCCGGCGTCGCAGGTCGGGGTCGCCGAAAGGGTCCTGCCGCGCCGCGACGCTTACGTCACACTCGGTGTCCATCCCGAGCGACCGGTTGCTCAGGTTCGAGGACCCCACCCGCATGAGCCGGTCGTCCATGACCACGATTTTCGCGTGCACGTAGATGGGCGTGCCTTTCTCTGCCACTGGCGTGTAGATCCGGAAACGCCCGTGGTGGTCCGCCGCGCGGATCAGCGCAAGGAGACGTGCCCGCGAAGACCCCATGGTCTCCTCTTCCAGCCAGCCATCCGCCGTCTCGGGATTCACGATGACGAATTCCGGGCCGTCGGGTTCGCGAAGCCTTTCGGCAATCGCTTCGGCGATCTTCCGGGCTGCGAAATACTGGCTCTCGATGTAGACGCTCTGGCGCGCGCCCGCGATGATCGACAGATACAGTCGCTCGATTTCGTGCACGGCATCGCGTCCGCCATAGGCCGGCGCCGTTCGCGAGATCCCGATATCGACATGTTCGAAGGTCGGCAGCAGCTCTTTCGGCCAGGCTGACTCAGTCGGGGGAGGCGGCTCCAGGTCGTCCCCCGTCGCCTGCTTCCAGCGTTCACGGGCGAGACACCCCAGCGCGCGCGCGGCGTCGCCATCGACGGCGACCGTGGCGTCATGCCATGGACCATAGCTGCGTCCCGTGGTCGGTCTTTTGCGCAACGGGTGGTCGTCACGGTGATTGCGTGTGTCCCAACGGTCGGTCGTCGTGTCGATCCCGCCGCAGAAGGCAAGAGTATCGTCGATCACCACGATCTTCTGATGATGCGCGGCACCCGCCGGATGCGCGTGGTCGAGCTTCATGTGGATCTGGCGACTGGAGACCCAGTCGACGATCCGCAAGGGGGTGGAGCCCCGCCCGAGGACCTGGACCATGCCCGTGTCCCATTCGAGGAGGTAGATGTTCAGATCAGGATTCTGGCCGACCACCCAGTTGAGAAACTGGCCGAGCCGGGTCGGGACGACGTCGTCCTCCTCTTGCGGAACGAGCGAGACGCGGGTGTCGAACTCCCAGCCGATCATGACGACGCTGTGCCGGGCCTTCTGCAGCGCCGCGTGCAATGCCGCAAAGTAAGGCGCCGCGTCGATTATGACCGAGAGGCGATCCGCATGCGCGATACGCCAGCACGTGTCATCCGGGCGCAATATTGTGGCCGCTGCCTCGGAAGGTGGAGAAGTGGTCGGTTCCATTTGTTCACGTCCGCCCGAGCGATCAATCGCCATGTGAGACGGTGTGGATTTCAAAGCTTCCAGTCAATCTAAACCTCAATTGTTGCCTCCTTCACGCATGCCTCCTGAGGGGGAATGGCGACCTGCCCGCAGGGTTCCACAACAAGCGCGATAGACGCAAGCAGGCGGTTCGTTCCGGCGCGTGACAGACCCGTTGACGACCGCAAACGTCCTGGGAAGGGATGAGACTGCCATTGGGGCATTGAACGTGCCGGTGATGAGTTCGTTCCACAAGACCACCAACTGGCGGTGTTCCGTCCGATCACCTTGTCGGACCAAGCAGATCTCTTCGTTGTCAGGGGCCGGGCTGCGCACATGACAGCGAAAAGATGCGGCAAACGATGTGGTTTCCACGGGCAGGATGCGCCAAAGTGGGTCACATCGGGACAGGGGGATGACGCGTCTTGTTTGAAGTGATCACAATCAGTTTTGCCTTCTTTTTCGGCCTGTGCGTCCGGCAGGTCGGCTTGCCGCCGCTGGTCGGTTTTCTGGCCGCCGGGTTCGCCATCAACATCGCGGGCCCCACGCTGGGGATGCCGGACTATACAGGTGAAACCTTGGGGCATGTGGCGCATCTTGGTGTGCTGCTGTTGCTGTTCACGGTCGGCCTCAAGCTGAAGCTTGCCCAGATCGCCCAACCCCAGGTCATCGGGGGCGCATTGTTGCACTTCGCCATTTCTGTCGCCGTGTTCATGCCCGGGCTCAAGCTGTTCATGGGGCTTGACTGGAACGCCGCGCTTCTTCTGTCCATCGCGTTGTCCTTTTCCTCGACCGTGCTGGCCGCGAAGCTGCTGGAAACCAAGCGCGAGTTGGGCGCCTTTCATGGCCGCACCGCGATTGGCATCCTGATCGTGCAGGACATCATCGCATTGGTGGTGCTGGCCGTCTGGTCGGGCCAGGTGCCGAACATCTGGGCGCTTCTGATTTTTGGCGTGCCCTTGTTGCGCCCGGTTCTGCATCGGCTGCTGGATTTTGCCGGACATGACGAATTGCTGGTTCTGATGGGTATGATGCTGTCGCTGGTCATCGGCGGCATGGGGTTCGAGGCGATGGGGCTGTCGTCGGAAATCGGCGCGCTCGTGATGGGCGTTCTCCTGTCGACCCATACCCGTGCCAAGGAACTTGGCGCCTCGCTGTGGTCGCTCAAGGAGATTTTCCTCGTCGGGTTCTTCCTGCAAATCGGACTGACCGGTTTGCCCGATTGGGGGGCGATGGTCTTTGCACTGGCGGTCGGCATCGCTCTGGCGCTCAAGGGCGTGCTGTTCTTTGCGCTCATGGTGGCGTTCAAGCTGCGCGCGCGCAGCGCGTTCCTGACCGCGCTCAGCCTGACCGCCTATTCCGAGTTCGGCCTGATCGTGGCGGCGGGGGTTCTGCCCGAATATCTCGTGCCGCTGGCCATCGCCGTGTCGATCTCGTTTGTGATTTCGGCCCCCCTGAACCGGTACGCGCATCCGATTTTCGAACACCTTGAGAACAGGCTGCGCCATTATGAACGGGATACGATGCATCCCGATGAGCAACCCCGGAACATGGGCGATGCGGATGTGCTGATCTTCGGGATGGGGCGAACCGGAAGCGCCGCCTACAGGTCCATCGAGGAACAGGGCCTGAAGCCGCTTGGTCTGGATGCCGACACCTACACGGCCAAGGCCCATCACGAGGCCGGGCGCAATGTCCTGTTCGCCGATGCCGAGGACAGCAATTTCTGGCGCAGTTGCAACCTTGGCCAGGTGAAAGCCGCGATCCTCGCCATGGACGATCTCGAGGCCAAGCTGATCGCGGCCCGCTCCCTGCGGCAACGCGGCTTTTCCGGTCCGATCGTCGCGCATGCCCTGCACGAAGCGCACCAGGATCAGATCCGCGAGGCCGGCGCCGATTACACCTATCTGACCATGAACCAGGCCGGAATCAGCCTGGCCGAGCAGACAACCGAAGCGATGGCGAAAACCTGACCGGGCGCGCCTCTGGTGCTCCAGAACCGGCCTCTGTCACAGCCGCACGATGTGGTTGTCCCAGGCGCAGTCCAAACGCGCCAGAGCGGCGGGGCCGTCATGGCCGATGGCAATCAGCCCGCCCAGACCGTCACTTGCCAGATAGCCCCCGCGCAAGGGGGCCAGCCCGCAGATGTCGGCCCTGGGCACAGCGCCAAGGAACGCTCCGTCATCGGCGAACCGGTGCAACCGTCCACCGCGCGGCGAGGTTATGGCAAGCTCGGACCCATCCCCGCTGAAGGCGACGCTGCCGGCATAGCCCTGCATGGCCAGTTCGTCGGCCAGCGGCGCCTCGGCCAGGATCGGAGCGTCACCCATCCGGTGCAGGCCAAGCAGGGGCATGGCGGCCCCTGCCCCGCCCTGCCATTGAAGTGCAAACCCCACAAGCCCGTCAGACCGGACCGCGAGGTGCCGGATCGAGTTCCGGTGCAAATCCCGATCCAGTTCGACCCGGTCCTTCAGGATGCCCTGCAAGGTCAGGTAGGTCAGGCTCGGACGCATCGTGTCGAGGTTCAGCTTGCTGCGATCATCTGGGTCGGTGGCGATGCCGCCATTGGCCACGACAAGGGTCGCGCCGTCCGGCATGAGGCGGATCTCGTGCGGGCCGATCCCGCCCGTCGGAAACGCCCCGACACGAACATATCCTGCTGTCACGTCCCAGACGCCGATCCTGCCCGCGCTGCTGTCGATCTCTTGTTCGCTGGTCAGCAAGATCGCTCCATCCGCAGCGTAGGCGCCGTGTCCGTTCAGGTGGTGCCCCGCGGGCGGCGTCAGCCGATGGATCACGTCGCCCGTCGCGCAGTCGATCACCAGCGCAAAGCTGCCGGGACGTCGGGCAAAGGCCACGGCCTCGGCGCGTCGTGGATGGCCTGCCCCGGCATGGCCCCGGCCGGGCAACGGCACGCGGAACGTCACGGCACCCGCCTCGGACAATCCGTAGAGCGCAAAGCCGCCCTCCGGGTCTTTCGCGGCAGCCAGATACGCAGGGCTCCCGACGGCTGCCCAGCCAAGCCGGGGGGCAAACCCGGTGGCCAAGAGCGATGCCATAAAGCCGCGCCGCGTGGTCATCGGCCTAGTCTCCGTCCTGCGCGTTGAAGCCCGGCGCGATGCCATAGCGGGCGCCAAGTTCGACCTCGATGGAGGCGCGCAATCCCGTGACGGCTTGTTGCAGCACCTCGGCGCGCAGCCGACCCTGTGGGTTGTCCACATCCTGAAAGCCTGGATCCTCGATTCGGGCGGCGGCCTCGTGAACCCTGTCGAGCGCCGCATCGATCTCGGGGACAGGCCAATCCGCCAGTGCCGTGGCCAGCCCGTGGGCCGCCTCGGCGGCCAGCACGACATTGCGCAGGCTGCGGTCGGATCGGCGTGCTTCGGCCAATGCCGGGCGCGGCCGCGCGAAGGTGCCCATCGGTTCGCCAAGTCGCTTGGTGGCGGTAAACTCCAGCGACGACAGAACCTGCGTGTAGAGCGCGCGAAGCGCCTCGTCGCGCGACAGGTAAGTCGCGTTGCCCACCTCCCCCGCGTTGCGCAAGGTGGCGGCGAACCCCGTCTGCCAGTCCGATTTCAGATCATCGGCCTGATGTTCCAGATCGGCGGCGATGGTGGCGACGAGATCGCAGGTATAACTGCCGGGCGCATAATGCGAAAAGGCCGGATCGAAGAGCAGCATCTCCAGCGCAAAGAACCCTCGCGCGGCGATGGACACGTCGTCATAGCCTTCGGGATCGCGCGCAATCGGGTCCTCGTCCGCGACCAGCCGGGTCAGCGTGCGCGGGGTAAAGCCGCGCGGATCGGGCCAGAAGCCAACGGACAAGGCGCCGGTCTCGGACGGACCGAGGCGCAGGTCGGCCAGAGGCATCCAGGCATCGAACGCGGCCTGATACGCCGGACGTACGGCCTGCGGCCGACAATCCTGTGCGGCGGTTTTCGCAAGCGCGTCTGCGCTCTCGGCAAACCTGTCAAACCCGGGCAGGATGTGTTGGTCAAGCGACTGATCCACCCCGGCAAAGGTCGGCGCGGCGAACCCGAGGCTCAGGACAAGGATGGACAGGTATCTCATAGGCTCTCCAGGTAACGGATCAGGGCGTCGCGGTTGGCGGGCGGCATGTTCACGACCCGGTCGCGGGCCGCCTGCGCCTCGCCGCCATGCCACAGGATCGCCTCGAGAAGCGACCGGGCGCGCCCGTCATGCAGGAAATAGGTGTGACCGGACACGGTTTCGGTCATGCCGATCCCCCAGAGCGGCGCGGTGCGCCATTCCTGACCGCTCGCGCGGCCTTCAGGGCGGTTGTCTGCCAATCCTGGCCCCATGTCGTGCAGAAGCATGTCGGTGAAAGGCCAGATCAACTGGAAACTGGCCGGGTTGTCGCCTTCCAGTCTGTGGGTCACGTAATTCGGACGGTGACAGTCGGCGCAGCCGGTCTCGAAGAACACCTCGCGCCCTTGCAGAACCTGGCTGTCATCCACATCGCGTCGGGCCGGGACGGCAAGTGTCTGACTGTAGAAGGTCACGAGGTCGAGGCCGACCCGGTCGATCTCGAAGCCGCCCTGTTCCGCGTCGCCGCCATGCAGGGCCGCCGTGCAATCGGTCTGCGCATCGGTGCATTCGCCAGAGCCCGCCGGGTGGATCGGGTTCGAGATACCGATGTCGCCCGCAAAGGCGCTGGCGCTTTGTTCGAGCACCGTCGGGTTGCCCGCTTTCAGGCCGAAGCGGCCCAGCATCGGCTGGTCATGCACATCGGACCAGACGACTTGGGCCCGGCCCGAGATACCATCGCCATTCGCATCATCGGGGTCAGCCCAAGCAAGGATATCCTGCGCGGGGATCGCCTCGAGCAGCCCCATCCCGATCATCTGCGGCGCGACGCGGGGGCTGAGCATGGCCTCCTCGTGCAGAGGGCCGAAGCCGAGATCGGCAGCCGAATAGGTGGGGTCGCGCAGGGTGACGACATCGCCGCCCGAAAGCGCGATCTCGATGTCGTCGTAGTCGATCCGAAGCCGGTATTCGGGCGCGTGGCCCGGCAGGCTGAAATCCTGCAACTGGGTGCCATAGGTGGGTTCGGGCGCCACCGGATGGGTGCCGGCGATGTAGGACTCGATTGCGTCGGCATCGACCTTCGGGGCCGGAACCGACACGCGCAGGAACATCGACACGGCGCTGTCATCCGGGCCTTCGGGCGGATGGCCCCGCCCGTCCTTGAGGTGGCAGCGCTGACAGGACCGCGCGTTGTAGAGCGGTCCAAGCCCGTCCGAGGCCAGAGTCGACGCGGGGGCCGAGACCCAGACGCGTTCGAACATGCCGTTGCCAAGCTTGAACTCCATTTCCTGTTGGAAGGTCAGGTTGGCGGCGGATTGGGAAAACGCGTCCGCCGTGTTGCGGGCCCGGACGGTCTGGGCGCCTGCGGGGTTCTGCTCGAAAGCCCAGGCGGAAGAGAAATCCGTCGGCGGCGCAGTCACCGCAGCCACCCGAGCGCGCTCCTCCTGGGTGCGGGGGATGATATCAAGATGCACATCCGCCAGCCCGGACCAAAGCGGCGCCTCGGCCTCTCTTGCCGGGGCCGGAACGGAAAAGGCCACCGCGAGCGGCAACAGGAATATCAGGTTTTTTCGCATGGGGCTCACGCTCGTCGGCAGGACCGGGGCGCGAATGACGCGCGCCCACGATCTTGTGCGTTTACTGGAACACGGCGTCGGGATTGTCGAGGCTGTCGGAGCCTTCGATCTCGATCCCGCCAAGATCCAGCGCGGCAACGACGCGCTCGATCGACCGGGTCTGATCGATCAGCCCGTCGACACCGCCCATGATCAGCGCCTCGCCACCTTCGTTGCCACGGGCCAGCATTTCGTCATAGGCAAAGCCCGCTTCGGCCGCGGTCTTGATCTGGCCGAGGGCTTGCACGGCATTGTTCAGCTTTGCGCGCATTTCCTGGTCGAGATCGGGGTTTTCGGCGGCCACCAGATCGGACAGGGACGGTCCGCTGACGGTCTCTCCATCAATGCGCACGTATCGGCCCAGGTAGACGTTCTGAATGCCGACACCGTTGTAGAAGTGATCGTTATGGGTGTTGTCGGCAAAGCAGGAATGCTCTTCCTCGGGGTCGTTGAGCATCAGGCCCAGCCGCATCCGCTCGCCTGCGGTCTCGCCATAGGACAGGCTGCCCATGCCGGTCAGGATCGCCGACAACCCGGCCTGTTCGTCCTGCATCAGGTGGTCGCGCGCGTCGCCGCCCTCGGCCCATTGGCCGGTGATCCATTCGAGATCCGACACCAGCAGATCGGTCGCAGCAGACAGGTAATCGGCCCTGCGGTCGCAATTGCCATGGGTGCAGTCCTCACCTTGCGCATAGTCGGTCCATGGCCGGTTGCCCGCGCCATCGCCATGACCGTTCAGGTCCTGCCCCCAGAGCAGGAATTCGATCGCGTGATAGCCCGTGGCGACGTTCGCTTCGATTCCGTCCGCCTCGTGCAGTTTGCCCTCCAGCAGCTCCGGTGTGATCTCGCTGGCGTCGATCTCCTCGCCCGAGAGGGTGAAGTTCGGGTTGGCGATGACATTGAGCGCGGCCAGCTGGTTGGCATCGGTCGGGCCACCATAGGCACCGTCGACATAGTCGATCAGGCCCTCGTCCAGCGGCCAGGCGTTCACCTTGCCTTCCCAGTCGTCGACGATGGGGTTGCCGAAGCGGAAGACCTCGGTCTGCTGGTACGGCACGCGCGCCTCCAGCCAGGCTTCGCGGGCGGCGGCCATGGTTCCCGCAGAGGGGGATTCGATCAGGGCGTTCACCGCGTCTTGCAGCCCGCGCGCGGATTCCAGGCTGTCGCCATAGTTTGCTTCCGCGATGTCGGCATAGGTGTCAAGCACCTCTGCTGCGGTTTGGGCCTGTGCAGTGCTCGCCAATGCAATCCCTATGGCGGTTGTGGTCAATATGGTGCGAAGCATCTCTCTGTCCTGTTCTGTGTTTCAAAGCGCGCATGAGGCCGCCGGTTTTCCGCGCGCAGGTCACGTGATGCGACAGGCAGTCCACCGGAAATTGCGGCGAGGTCTGCCGTTTCCGCACCGCGCCCCGGTTGCCTGACGTCGCTTGGTGACTCATTGCACTTGCGGGAATAGCTGACAGATTCCGTCAGATTAAGCAATACCCGAGTAACTCAGTCAGATATGAGGTGGGAAACCGCATCTACCGACAGGCTGGGCCTGAAAAACCTGTCGCCCTCGAACGGAAGGCGGCGCAAATCCTGCCCTGTCGACCGTCGCAAAAACGATGGACCTGCGTCAGATGAAACCCTATGGGGGATCCATGACCACCCTGCCCGCGCCCCCACACTCCACCGACCGCATCCTTGCCGGGGTCGCCCTGATGCTGGGATTCTGCGTCACCGCCCCCCTGCTCGATGTGGCGGCCAAGCTGGCATCGGACACTGTGCCAGTGGGACAGATCACGGCCGCGCGGTTTATCGTTCAATGTGCCCTGATGGCGCCATTTGTCTGGATCATGCGGCTGTCCTTGCGGGTTCCGCGCGAACACTGGCCGGCGCTCCTGCTGCGCGCGCTGTTCCTGTTTGTCTCGACCTTCTGCTTCATCGCGGCGATCCGGGTCATGCCGCTGGCCGATGCACTGGCGATTGTCTTCGTGGCCCCGTTCATCGTGCTCCTCGTGGGCAAGTTCTACCTCGGCGAAGATGTCGGCCCGCGCCGCGTCGGGGCGGCTTTGGTGGGCTTCGTGGGCGTGTTGTTCGTGATCCAGCCCAGCTTTGCGGCCTTCGGCACGGTGGCGCTGTTTCCGCTGGGCACGGCGGTGGGGTTCGCGTTCTACATCCTCGTGACACGGGGGCTGTCGCGGCGGGTACATCCGGTGACCCTGCAATTCCATACCGGGCTGATCGCCAGCCTGCTTTGCCTGCCGGTGATGATCCTGGCCCAAGGCACGGGCGCTGAGTTGCTTGATCCGGTCTGGCCCCAAGGCATCGCGTGGTTCTGGCTGTTCGGGGTCGGGTTTTTCGCCACGGTGAGCCACATGATGATGACCTACGCGCTGTCGCTGGCGCCGTCGGCCACGCTGGCGCCGCTGCAATACCTGGAACTGCCGGTGGCAACCCTGCTGGGCTACCTGGTGTTCGGCGACTTTCCCAACGCGCTGACCCTGACGGGCATCGCCATCATCATCGGTTCCGGGCTTTACATGATCCACCGCGAACGGGTCACCGCCCGGCAACTGGTCACCGAACGCGCCGCGCCTCCGATCTGAGCCGGCGAGCGCCTATAGGGTCGCGAAGATGCTGCCCCAGCCCGTCACACGCGCGGGATCAAGTCCGACCAGGCGCAGGGTTTGGGCAGCGGTGATGGACACGGAATCGATGACCGGAATGCCAAGTTCCGCCTCCAGCGCCGGAGCAATGGGCGCGCCGCGGAAATTCGTGCACAGCACGGCGATCGCCTCTGGCTTGGCCCGGGCAACGTCACGCACCATGTCCGCGATCACATCGGGGCTGTATTCGGCAAAGCTGAAATTCCCGCGATCCTCGAGCCGTCTGTCGGCCACGACATCAATGCCCCGCGCGGCGTAATTCGCGATGATGCGATCCTGGATTTCGCTCAGGTAAGGCGTGACCAAGCCAAGCTTTCCGATGCCCGCGCGCTGGTAGTGATCTTCATAGGCAAGCACCGTCGATGTGGCCTGGCAACCCGTCGTCTGTTCAATCCGGTCACAAAGGTCACGGTCATTGTCCAACCCAAGCCAGGACGCGGAGGTGCCGTTCCAGGCAATACATCCCAGTTGTGCTTCCGACAGGCGCTCTGCGGCTTCGAGGATGGGCGCAAGGGTGAATTGCGATTGGGAGGTCTGGCTCATCGAGATCTCGACCACGCGAAAGCGCCCGAAATGCACGCTTGCGGCCCCTCCCAGCGTTGCGAACATCGCGGAGGTATAGGGCTCCAGGACCGTGTTCGAGGACGGGGTCAGCATGCCGACACGTTGCACTGTTCCGCTCATGGTCTTTTTTCCTTGTTCTCGCACGCCTGTTGCGGGCTCGTGCCACTGAATCGGACAAACCCGGTGGCGCAACAAGGGGTGGATGTTGTCGGAGCGTATTCCAAGTGATCGTTTTCTCAGTGCGCCTGTTTATGAGGCGGCCCTGTGATGGCCAGATGAAAACTCAGGCGCCGGGTGCGCACCGATATGATGCGGAGTCGAGTGTGGCAACGGGCGTCAAACAGACGTGTTTTCTCCAGGTCCCTGTTTTCAATCATAAAAATTCATCTCTTTCATGAAATTCACTTTTCTTCTTGGCGATTCGGATAAAATTTATTTTCTTGACCTCAAGGGCAAACGTCATCCTGATCTATCACAGATCACCTGAAACCCGCACGCGGGTTTGATTTCATGGTCGTTTGCAAAAAGGATTTCCCTGATGAAGACACTGCTCTCCTCTCTCTCGATTATTGCCAGCCTTGCGACTTCTGTCGCTGCCCAGGACATGCGCATCCTGACCCAGAACCAGGAAGGCCGCGCACAGCACGCCCCCGAGATCGCCGGGATGGCCGCGTTGGGCGACACCGGTTTCACTGTTGCACGGAGCGAATTCCAGGCGGTCGGCATCGACCTTGCCGATGGTCTGCGCCTGCTCAGCACCGGCGCGTTTGACATGGCGACGATCCAGGTCGGCAGCGTGGCAAAGGACGATCCTTTCCTCGAAGGCATCGACCTCATCGGCGTTTCGACCAACATGACCGACCTCAAGGCCGCCGTCGACGCATACCGCGACGTGTTCAATGCGCGTCTGGGCGAAAAATTCGGCGTGCAGGCGGCCGCGATCTGGCCGTTCGGGCCGCAGGTGTTCCTGTGCAATGCCGAGATCTCATCGCTTGCCGATCTGGACGGGTTGAAGGTGCGGTCTTTCACGGCATCCATGTCGACGCTGCTGGAAAACCTTGGTGCCACGCCGGTGACGCTGTCTTTCCCCGAGGTCTACCCGGCCTTGCAACGTGGCGTGGCTTCTTGTGGAGTCACGTCGCCCACGTCGTCGAATACTGGCAAATGGCCAGAGGTGACGACGCATCTTTATCCGCTGTCCGTTTCCGGCTCGATCCAGTCCCACATGGTCAACCTTGAATGGCTGAATGGCCTTGGCGAGACAGAGCGCGCCGCGTTTGACACCGCGATGGCCGACATGGAAGCCGCAATGTGGGAGCTGGCGATCAACACCAACGGCACGGCACAGGCATGTTCGACCGCGGGCGATTGCCCCGAAGGCGGGCTTTATACCTCTTACGACATGGCGCTTGTACCTGTCTCGGATGAAGACAAGGCCAAGGTTGCCGAGATCTCGGTCTCTGCCGTGCTGCCGGAATGGGCGGCGAAATGCGAAGCCTCCTATCCCGGTTGCAAGGCGATCTGGAATGAAACAGTGGGCGCTGCACGTGGTCTGAGCCTTGAGTGACCACACAGTCCGTCGGCCGCAGTTCCTGGTGCTGGCCGAAAAGATGGCGGTCCTTCTGGCGCTCTGCGCCGGAGGGGCTGTCGCCCTCTTGGCGGTGCTCATCTTCATCGACATCATCGGCCGCGATTTCCTCGGCGTATCGGTACAGGGCACCGATGAAATCGGCGGTTATGTCCTGGCTTTTGTCGGATCGTTGGGCATGGCGTTGACGCTGCTGCGGCGCGGGCATCCCCGGATCGATCTTTTCTTTCGGTTCTTTCCAAGGCTGGCCGGTGATGTCCTGCATGTGCTTGCGCAGGTCACGATCGCGGGTTTGGCCGTCTTCATGACATGGCACGCCTGGTCCGAGTTGCAGACCACCCTGCGGTTCGGCGCAATCACCAACACGCCGCTGCAAACCCCGCTCTGGGTGCCGCAGGCAATCTGGGTTTTCGGTACCGCGTTCTTCGGCATCACGGCCTGTCTGACCTCGGCACATGCCCTCTACCTGTTGGCGCGCCACAGGCCATCGGTTGCGCGGGTCTACGGCCCCGTGACGGTCGAGGAAGAGGTCAACCAATATGTCGGGGCCGATACGCAAGAGGGTGACGATGCTCGGAATTGAAGGAGCGGCCATCGGGTTTGGCCTTTTGCTGTTCTTGCTGTTCATCGGGTTGCATATCGCAACCGCGCTTTTCGTCGTCGCCCTGACCGGCGCTTACCTGTTTTTCGGGGACGCGATGATCCGGCCCTTCGGCACGATGATGTGGGGCACACTGAACAACTTCTTGCTGGTGGCGATCCCGCTGTTCGTGCTGATGGGCGAAATCCTCGTGCGCGGCGGGGTGACGGAACGCATGTACAGCGCGCTGGCCGACTGGACCCGCCCGCTGCCGGGTGGCCTGTTGCACACCAATATCGCCGCCTCGACCGTGTTCGCGTCGATCTCCGGGTCGTCCGTCGCCACCGCGGCCACCATCGGCACGGTCGCCTTTCCCACCTTCCGCCGACAGAATTATGCGGAAAGCTGGGTTGCGGGCAGCGTCGCTTCGGGGGCCACGCTGGGTATCCTGATCCCGCCGTCGATCAACCTGATCATCTACGGTGCAATCACCAACACCTCGATCGGGGCCCTGTTCACGGCAGGCATCCTGCCCGGCATCGTGCTGGCCTCCTCCTTCATGGGCATCATCATCGTCGCCTGCCTGTGGAACCCGGATATCGCGGGACGGCCACAGGCCATGGCACCTTGGCCAGAGCGGCGGCAACGCCTTGTCGATCTGGTGCCTCCGGTGGTGATCTTCCTGCTGGTCATGGGTTCGATCTACCTTGGCTTTGCCACACCCACCGAAGCCGCGGGCGTCGGTGTCATCGCGGCGCTTGGTCTGACGGCGTTTTACCGCACGCTCAACTGGCCTATGCTGCGCGAGGCCTTCCTGTCTTGCGTCACGACAACCGGCATGACCCTGCTCATCCTGATCGCGGCGTTCTATCTGAACTTCATTCTGGGGGTTCTGGGCGTTCCGGCACAGGTGTCGGCCTTTGTCTCCTCCTTTGACGTGCAACCGGTGGTGATGATCCTGTTGTTGGTCTGTCTCTACATGGTGCTGGGCTGCTTTCTCGACGCGCTTGCCATGATGATCGCCACGATCCCCATCGTCCTGCCGATCGTTCTGCTGATCGGCTATGACAGCGTGTGGTTCGGAATTTTCCTCGTGCTGATGTGCGAACTTGCGCTGATCACGCCGCCCGTCGGAATGAACCTTTATGTCACGCAAAGCGTGCGCGGGCGCGGCAATGTCGGGACCGTCATCAAGGGCGTCCTGCCCTTCATCCTGTGCATCCTGTTCGTCGTGGCCCTGATCGCAGTCTTTCCGGACGTCCTGTTTTGACCAAGCCTCGAACCCGCATCCTTGTGGTCAATCCGAACATTTCGGACGCGGTCACAACCGCGTTTGTCGGGGCCATGGCGGGGGACGCGCCGGATCGGGTCGAGCTGACCGGTGTGACCGGCACGTTCGGCGCACAGATCGTGTCGATCGAAGCCGAGAACGTGGTCGCGGCCTTTTCCGCGCTGGAACTGGCCGCCAGACACGCGCAGGGATTTGACGGGATCATCCTCGCGATCTCGTTTGATTCCGGTCTGAAGGCGTTGCAGTCGGTCCTGCCCGTTCCCGTCATCGGGATCACCCAGGCCACCCTGCAAGCCGCGTCACGGGGCGGGCGGCGCGTGGGAGTCGTCTTCTTCGGCGAGGCCAGTCGCCAGCTTTACGAGGATCTGACCGCGGGTTACGGGATCACCCCGGTCGGATATCGCGCCATCAATTTCACCTCTGTCGACGATTATCTGCGACCCGAGTCCAGGGATGAGGCCGTCGCCGAGGCGATTGCATCGCTTCAGGCCGCAGGGGCCGAAGCGATCGCCATCTACGGCACCGCGGTTGCCGGCATCGCAGCGCGGCTGCAACCCCGTTCGGACCTGCCGCTCTTTGATGGCCTTTGCGCGTTGGACTCCTGTGTGGCCCAGATCGAACAGGGGGCAGGAACCGGGAGCCTGCAAAGGCAACCCGTCGGCCCGTCACGGAACCTGTCGCGCGAATTGACCGACCTGATTGCCGGCACATACCTGCCGGGAAGGACCTGCTGACCGAACGCGCCCGACCATGTCTCGAAGGATCAGACGATCCCGCCACCGGCGCCTGTGACCTCTGGACGCTCTTGCGCAACCCGTTGCCGGTATCCGCTGGCCCGGAAGGTGGCGACCGGGTCGATCGCGGCCCCCTGGTCTGCGCGCGCCATGGCAAGAATCGGTTCGACATCGGTGCGGAACGCCGTCTTGAGCGTCGTCGTGGCCATCAGTGCGTCATTGGCGTCCTGGTAGCCTGCCAATGCCTGCCGATCCACCAGAAGCGCCTGCGCATAGGCACGCTGCACCTCCATGGCCGAGACCATCAGGCTTTCCATCGGATCGGTCACGTTATGGCTCTGGTCCAGCATGTGAGCCGGTCGGAAATCCGGATTGCCCTCGGCGATGGCCAGCTCGTTGAAGACGAGAAACAGGCGGTAGGGATCGATGCACCCGGTATCGAGGTCATCATCGCCATACTTGCTGTCGTTGAAATGAAAACCGCCCAGCTTGCCGGCCCGGATCAGGCGGGCGACGATCATCTCGATATTCACGTTCGGCGCGTGATGCCCCAGGTCGACCAGGCAGAATGCCTTGGCTCCCAGATGCTGGGCTATCATCAGGTTGCTGCCCCAATCCTGAACGACCGTCGAATAGAACGCGGGCTCGAACATCTTGTGTTCGGTGAACAACCGCCAATCGTCGGGCAAACCGGCATAGACCTGCTCCATCGCGTCCAGGTAGCGGTCGAACTGCCGTGTCAGGTCGGTCTGGCCGGGAAAGTTCGATCCGTCCCCGACCCAGACGGTCAGCGCCTTCGACCCGATCGCCTGACCGATCTCGATACATTCGAGGTTATGGGCAACCGCCTGCTGGCGCACCGCGGCGTCGGTATGGGACAACGATCCGAACTTGTAGCTGAGCTTTTGGTCGGGCTGATCCTGGAACGTGTTCGAATTCATCGCGTCAAAGCCAAGGCCGACCTCGCCTGCCTTGTCGCGCAGCGCTCGCGGGTCGGTCTTGTCCCACGGGATGTGCAGCGACACGTTCGGCGTGGCGGCGGTCACCTGGTGGATGACGCCGCAATCCGACAGCTTGTCGAAGATGTCGCGGGGCTCGCCCTTGCCCGGGAACCTCGCAAAACGCGTGCCCCCCGTCCCGACACCCCAGGACGGAATGGCGACGCCATAGGCCGCAACCTTGCGCTTTATGTCGTCGATGGCGATGCCGCGCCGGTCAAGCTGGTCTCCCAGCGCCTCGTACTCCGAGGCCAGCGTTTTTCCCCGGCCTGCGTTTTCGGACGCGATCAGGTCCGTGTCGATCATGGTTCCTCCCTGCAAGCCCGTGGCCCGCCCTGTCAGCGTGTGAACGCATCCTTGTTTCCTGCATCCACGTTGATGATGTTGCCGGTGGATTTGGCGGATTTGTCCGATGCCAGGAAATACGCCGCCTCGGCGATGTCTTCGGGATAGACCGACCGCTTGAGCAGGGACCGCTCGCGATACATTTCTTCCAGCCCTTCCTTGTCAGTGCCGTAGGTCGCGGCGCGCTGGTCCAGCCATTCGCCCGACCAGATGCGCGACCCGCGCAGCACGGCGTCCGGATTGACCACGTTCACCCGGATGCCATGCGCCGCGCCCTCAAGGGCCAGACACCGCGCAAGGTGCAATTCGCTGGCCTTGGCGGTGCAATAGGCCGCCGCATTGGGCGACGCCGCAAGCGCGTTCTTCGAGCCGATGAAGACCACCGATCCACCGATGCCCTGCCGCTGCAACAGCCGGAAAGCCTCGCGAGAGGCCAGGAAATAGCCCGTGGACAGGATCGCCATGTTCCTGTTCCACATCTCGAGGGACGTCTGCTCGATCGGGGCCGATGACGCGATGCCGGCATTGGACACGAGAATGTCCAGACCGCCGAACTCGCGCGCGGCCTCGGAATAGGCCCGGATCACGGCGTCTTCATCGGTCACATCCATTGCGGTGGCGCGCACGACATCGCCGGAAAACCGCGCGGCCAGTTTCTTGCATGTCGCGTCTGCCGCAGCCGCGTCGATATCGGCCAGAACCACGCAGGCACCCTCTTCGAGAAACCGTTCGGCTGTCGCCGCTCCGATGCCACCGGCGCCGCCCGTGACCACGGCAATGCGCCCTGCCAGCGATTTCGGTTTCGGCATGCGTTGCAGCTTGGCCTCTTCCAGAAGCCAGTATTCGATGTCGAACGCCTCCTGCTCGGGCAACCCCCGATAGGCGCTCACCGCATCGGCTCCGCGCATCACGTTGATGGCGTTGACGTAGAATTCCGCCGAAATGCGCGCCGTGGCCTTGTCCTTGGCAAAGGTGATCATCCCCACGCCGGGCACAAGGTAGACGACCGCGTTCGGGTCGCGGATGGCCGGGCTGTCGGCGTGTTTGCAGCGGTCGTAATAGGCGGCGTATTCATCGCGGTACGCTTCGATACTTGCCCTCAGACCGTCAAGAAGAGCCTCCACATCCGGCTTGGCGGGATCGAAATTCACCACGAGCGGCCGGATCTTGGTGCGCAGGAAATGGTCGGGACAGGAGGTGCCCAGCGCGGCGAGCCGCTCCATGTCGCGGGCATTCACGAATTCCAGCACCTCGGGCGCGTCGGTGAAATGGCCGACCATGTGCTGCTTTCCGGCCACGAAGCCCCGGATCGCGGGCATCAGGCTTGATGCCACCTCGGCGCGGGCCGCCGGATCGAGGCTCTGGTGGATCGCCCCTCCAAACGCGGGTGTGTCGCCGGTCCTGTCCTCGAACCACGCCATCGCGCGATTGATGACGTCAAGGGTCAACGCGTAACAGTCCTCGGCATCGTCGGCCCAGGTGAACAGGCCGTGGCTTTCCAGAACCACCCCCTTAGCCGACGGATTGTCCTTGCAGAAGCGTTCCAGCCAGAGACCAAGCTCGTAGCCCGGCCGCTTCCACGGCAGCCAGCCGATCTCGTCACCGAAAATCTCGTGGGTGAGCGCCTTTGACTCGGCCGACGCCGCGATGGCGATGATTGCGTCGGGATGCATGTGATCGACGTGTTTCTTCGGGACATAGGCGTGCAAGGGCGTGTCGATCGACGCCGCGCGCGGATTCAGATTGAAGGTGCAATGCGGCAGGTATCCGACCATTTCGTCTTCATGGTCCGGACCGCGATAGACATCCCTGAGCGCGCGCAGCTTGTCCATGTAGAGCGTCGCGAAACCGTCCATCCTGATCGACCCGACATCGCCCCCCGAGCCCTTCACCCAGAGAACCTCGACTGTCTCGCCGGTCAGGGGATCGGTCTCCATCACTTTGGCCGAGGTGTTGCCGCCGCCGTAATTGGTGATTCTCTTGTCAGAGCCGAGGAGATTGGAGCGATACAGCAGTTTTTCCGCTTCGCCCATCGTCGCGGCTTTGCCGTTATCCCAAAGATTTTCTAGGTGATTTTCGACACGCGTCAGCATTGTCGTCCTCCCGACAGCTTGGCCCGGTGGGGCATGATCTCAGCCGCCAAACTGTTCGGGGCGGCGGGGCTTGTCAATCAGTTTCGATCATAACCCGTCATGTTGCACCGCAGCATGACGGGTTATGACTTTTTTTGATTGACAGGCTGCGAGATTAATTCATCCTCGGCCATCAAGGAGGACGGCATGCACGAGTCGGAGCGCCACAGGGTCATTCTATCGGCGGTTCAAGAGCGCCCGGTTGCGACCGTGACCGAACTGGTCGCGCTGACCGGGGCGTCCGAAGCGACGATCCGGCGCGATATCGCCACGCTGCATGTCCAGAACCGTTTGCGCCGGGTCCGTGGCGGGGCCGAGGCGCTTGCCCCACCGCCGCTGCCCGGTCTGGCCGGTCGGCCGTTTTCGGTCAACGAAGCGATCAACATAGAGCAGAAGCAGGCCATCGCGCGCGAAGCCGCTGCATTGTGCAAGAGCGGCGAGCCGATCATCATCAACGGCGGGACCACGACCTTCCAGATGGTGCATCCGCTGGTCAGCCAGCAGCTGACGATCATGACCAACAGCTTTCCCATCGCCGAACATCTGCTCAAGCACAGCAAGAACACCGTTCTGCTGCCGGGGGGCGCGCTTTACCGCGAGCAGAACATCATCCTGAGTCCGTTCGACAATGACATGACCCGGCATTTCTATGCCAAACGCATGTTCATGGGGGCGCATGGCATCGGGTCGGTGGGCCTGATGGAATCCGACCCGCTTCTGATCCAGGCCGAGGAAAAACTCATCGGGCGCGCGGACGAACTTGTCGTACTGGTCGACAGCTCGAAATTCGCCAATCGCTCCAGCCTCGTCCTGTGTGCGCTTGACCGCATCCACACTCTGATCACGGATGACGGCATCGACGACAAGACGGCCAGGATGCTCGAGACCGCGGACATCACTCTCATCGTCGCGCAGACCAGCGCGGCAAAACGAACCGGTTAGCGCCACAGCACTGACCGCACGGCAACCATCGCTCATTCAGGGAGGAACAACCATGAGCTTGACAAGAAGACTGTTCGGAGGAACCGCACTGGCCGCGCTTGCACTCAGCGGCAGCATGGCAGCAGCGCAGGACGATCCGGTGCGCATCGCGCTCGTGGTCAAAGCGCTTGGCATCGGCTTTTTCGAAGCGGCGGCAGAAGGCGCCGAGCAAGCGGCGGAAGACCTGGGAAATGTCGAGATCATCTATACCGGGCCGACCGACACGACAGCTGAAGGCCAGATCGAGGTGATCAATTCGCTGATCGCCCAGCAGGTCGACGCCATCGCCGTTTCGGCCAACGACACCGATGCCCTCGTTCCGACACTCAAGCGCGCGATGGACCGCGGGATCACCGTCATCAGCTGGGATTCCGGCGTCGCTGCCGAAGGCCGCGAACTGCACCTGAACCCGTCCTCCAATTCGCTGATCGGCAACATGATCATCAAGCTGGCAGCCGACGAACTGCCCGATGGCGGACAGGTCGCGCTGCTGTCGGCAACCACCACGTCGACGAACCAGAACACCTGGATCGACGAGATGAACAAGGTGATGGGCAACTATCCCGGTATCGAGGTGGTGGCGACGGTCTATGGCGACGACCTTGCCGACAAGTCCTACCGCGAGGCACAGGGCCTGATGCAATCCTATCCGGATCTCGACGCGATCATCGCGCCCACGTCCGTGGGCATCGTCGCGGCGGCGCGGGCGGTCGAGGATGCGGGCAAGATCGGTGAGGTCAACGTGACCGGGCTTGGTCTGCCGTCCGAGATGGCAGGCGCCATCGAATCCGGTGCCTCCAAGTCCTTCGCGATCTGGAATCCGATCGACCTTGGCTATTCGGCAGCATATCTCGCGCATCAGCTGGCGACCGACCAGGCCGAGGCCGGTCCGGGCGCAACCATCCCGATGGGCCGCATGGGATCGCTGACGCTGGACGAAAACAGCGAAGGCGCGATGGCGGACCCCTTTGTCTATGACGCGTCCAACATCGACGACTTCAAGGACATCTTCTGATCTTCCATCTGCTTCCGGTCCCGACGCGATCTCCGCGCTGGGGCCGGCATTTCCAGACCACCGAGGTCACAATGCAGGCTCCCGTGCGCCCCGAAGACATCGACACCGCGACACAGGTCCCCGTCCTGAACCTGAACGGGATCACCAAGACCTTTCCGGGGGTGCGGGCGCTGTCAGAGGTGTCCCTTGCCTTGTATCCGGGACAGGTCACCGCGCTTGTCGGTGAAAACGGCGCCGGCAAATCCACCATCGTGAAAGTGCTGACCGGCATCTATCAACCCGATGGCGGCGTCCTCGAGCTTGACGGAAAGCCCACGTCCTTTGCGACGGCACAAGAGGCCACCCGGGCGGGCATCACCGCGATTCATCAGGAAACGGTGCTGTTCGACGAACTGACGGTGGCCGAGAACATCTTCATCGGCCACACCCCCCGCACCCGCTGGGGGCTGATCGACTGGCCCGAGATCGAGATGCGCGCGCGCGATATCCTGGCCCGGATCGGGGCCGATCTTGATCCGCGCGCGCCGTTGCGCAATCTCGGCATTGCCTCCAAGCATCTCGTGGCCATCGCCCGCGCATTGTCCGTCGATGCGCGCGTCGTGATCATGGACGAACCGACCGCTGCGCTCTCGCACAAGGAAATCGAGGAATTGTACGAGTTGGTCGAACGGCTCAAATCCGAGGGCCGCGCGATCCTTTTCATCAGCCACAAGTTCGACGAGATCTTCCGCATCGCCGACCGCTACACCGTGTTCCGCGACGGAGAGCATGTCGGGTCCGGCCTGATTTCCGACGTCACCGAGGACGCGCTCGTGCGGATGATGGTCGGCCGTTCCGTCGATCAGATCTTTCCGGCCCGCGACAAGACTCCGGGCAAGAAAGTGCTGGAGGTCGACAGCCTGTCACATCCCACCGAATTCGACGACATTTCCTTCACGCTGCGCAAAGGTGAAATCCTGGGCTTCTACGGCCTCGTCGGCTCGGGTCGGTCCGAGGTGATGCAGGCCATCTTCGGGATCACGTCGCCGTCGCGCGGAACGGTGCAGATCGACGGACGGCGCGTGACGCTCAGGTCTCCGGCCGACGCGGTGGCCAATGGCATCGTCTACGTGCCCGAGGATCGGGGCAAGCAGGGCGCGGTCATCGGGTTGCCGATTTTTCAGAACGTGACGCTCGCCTCGCTGAACCAGACATCGCGCAACGGGTTCACCCGGCTTGCGCAGGAATTCGATCTTGCCCGCGAATACACCGAACGCCTCGACCTTCGCGCGGCATCGCTGGATCAGGACGTCGGCAACCTGTCGGGGGGCAACCAGCAGAAGGTGGTGATCGCCAAGTGGCTTGCCACGAAACCACGGGTGATCATTCTGGACGAGCCGACCAAGGGGATCGACATCGGCTCCAAGGCCGCCGTGCATGCCTTCATGGCGGAACTCGCGGCGCAAGGGCTGGCGGTGATCATGGTCAGCTCGGAAATTCCAGAGGTTCTGGGCATGTCCGACCGCGTCATGGTGATGCGCGAAGGCCTGCTTGCCGCCGAACTGAGCGGCGCGGACCTGACGCCCGAAACGCTGGTCCGATATGCCGCTGACATCAAAGGTGCCGCATGATGCATGCCCTGAAATCCCGCGAAGCCATCCTGCTTGGCGCCATCCTCGTCCTGCTGGCGATGATCGCCTGGCGCTTTCCGTCCTTCGTGTCGCCGGGCAACCTGTCGAACGTGTTCAACGACACCGCGCCGCTCATCATCCTGGCGCTGGGTCAGACGCTGGTCATCTTGACCCGTTGCATCGACCTCTCGGTCGCCGCCAACCTGGCGCTGACCGGCATGGTGGTTGCCATGCTCAACACCGCGATGCCCGGCCTGCCGATCGCGGTGATCCTCGTCATCTCGCTGGCGCTCGGAGCCTTCATGGGCGCAATCAACGGCCTGCTGGTCTGGAAGCTGGCGATCCCGCCGATTGTCGTGACCCTTGGCACGATGACGATCTTTCGCGGGCTGATCTTCGTGATCTCGGACGGCTCATGGGTAAACGCACATGAAATGTCCGACGCCTTCACCGGCTTTCCAAGGCTGCAATTCCTTGGCCTTCCGATGCTAAGCTGGATCGCCATATGCTGCGCGCTGCTGTGTCTCGTGATGGTGTCGAGAACGCCGTTGGGACGCGCATTCTATGCCGTGGGCGGCAACCCGAACGCCGCGGTCTATGCCGGCATTGATGTTGGCCGGACACAGTTTGCGGCCTTCGTGCTGTCCGGGACACTCGCCGGGCTGACGGGCTATCTCTGGGTGGCGCGCTATTCGGTGGCCTATGTCGACATCGCCGGAGGTTTCGAGCTCGAGGTGGTGGCGGCCTGCGTGATCGGCGGCATCTCGATTGCCGGAGGGGCCGGAACCATTGTCGGCGCCATCCTGGGGGCCCTGTTTCTCGGCATCGTCAAGAACGCGCTGCCGGTCGTGAACATCTCGCCCTTCTGGCAACTCGCCATCTCGGGCAGCGCCATCATCATCGCGGTCGCGTTCAACGCCCAGACCCGTCGCAAACCCGGGCGCATCATCCTGCGCCGTGCGGAGGCCACGTCATGAGCGATCTGTCCACCCGACACATCCCCGACCGGCTGGAAAGCCCGGCAAGGCGGCTCCTGAAAAGTTGGGAGGTCCTGCTTCTGGCGGTCGCGGTGTCGATCTTCATCGCCAACAGTTTCGCCTCGCCCTATTTCCTCAACGCCTGGAACCTGAGCGACGCGACCTTCAACTTCACCGAAAAGGCGATGATCGCCTTCGCGATGGCGCTTCTCATCATCTCCGGGGAAATCGACCTTTCGGTCGCTTCCATCATCGCGCTTGCCTCGACCGCGATGGGAGCCGCGGCGCAGTTCGACGTGTCTGCCGCCACGCTGGTCCTGATCGGCCTCGGCACCGGGGTCATCTGCGGAGCATTCAACGGATTTCTGGTCACCGGGCTTGGCCTGCCCTCCATCGTCGTGACAATCGGCACCATGAGCCTGTTTCGCGGGATTTCCTATATCGTGCTCGGCGATCAAGCCTATCGCGGCTATCCGGCCGAGTTCGCCTTCTTCGGCCAAGGCTACGTATTCTGGGTGATCTCGTTCGAGCTTGTGCTCTTCGCGGCTCTCGCCGTGATCTACGGCATCCTTCTGCACAAGACGGATTTCGGGCGTGCGGTCTATGCCATCGGCAACAATCCCACGGGGGCGCTGTTCTCCGGGATCAAGGTCGCCCGGGTCAAGTTCATCCTGTTCGTCCTGACCGGTCTGATGTCCGGCGTCGCGGCGATCTGCCTGACCTCGCGGCTTGGCTCCACGCGCCCCTCGATCGCCTTCGCATGGGAACTCGAGGTGGTGACGATGGTGGTCCTGGGCGGCGTCAGCATCCTGGGCGGATCGGGCACCATTCCGGGCGTGGTCATCGCCGCGTTCGTGATGGGACTGGTGACCTTCGGGCTTGGCCTTCTGAACGTGCCGGGTATCGTGATGTCGATCTTTATCGGCGCGCTGCTGATCGGTGTGATTGCCCTGCCGCGGCTTGTCGACATGGCGAGGCGGTAATGGAGAAATACGCCTTCAAGATGCGGCTCAAGCCGGGCTGCGAGGAGGAATACAAGCGCCGCCATGACGCGATCTGGCCGGATCTCGTGACCCTCCTTTGCAACGCCGGAATCTCCGACTATTCGATCCATCTCGATCGCGAGACAAACATCCTTTTTGCCGTGCTCTGGCGCACCAGTGACCACGGGATGGACGACCTGCCCGCAACCGAAATCATGCAGCGTTGGTGGGCACATATGGCCGACATCATGGAGACCCAACCAGATAACGAACCGGTTGCGGTACCGTTGGACACGGTCTTTCACATGCCATGATCAACCATGTGGCGGTCATCGACATCGGCAAGACCAATGCGAAACTCGCGCTGGTCGATACCGCATCGCTCAGCGAAATCGACGTGCGCACGCGCCCGAACAGCGTTCTTGCAGGCCCGCCCTATCCCCGGTTCGACATCGACGGGATCTGGGACTTCGTGCTGGACGCGTTGGCGGTCTTGCACGCCGCCCACCGGATCGACGCCATCAGCGTGACCGCCCACGGGGCCTCCATCGCCCTGCTCGACAACACCGGCCTGCTGGCCTGTCCTCTGCTCGACTATGAACATGACGGGCCGGACGACCTGAAGGAGGCATATGATCGCATCCGTCCTCCCTTCGACGAAACCGGCTCGCCGCGGCTTGCCATGGGCCTGAATGTCGGGGCGCAGCTGTTCTGGCTCTTGAAGACGCAAGAGGGGCTTGCCGACCGGGTCGAGACCATTGTCACCTATCCCCAGTTCTGGTCAGGCCGTCTGACCGGCATCCACCGGGCCGAGTTTACCTCGCTTGGCTGCCACACCGACATCTGGTCGCCGCGCGACAAGGACTTCAGCGCGCTGGTCGACACGCTTGGCCTGCGCGACAAGATGGCCCCGCTGGGGCGCGCGGATGAATGTCTCGGCACCCTCCTTCCCGAGATCGCCAGGCGCACCGGCCTGCCCGCCGAGACACCGGTGTTCAGCGGCATCCACGATTCGAACGCCTCGCTCCTGCCGCATCTCCTGTCCCACGACGCACCGTTTTCGGTCGTTTCGACCGGCACCTGGGTGATCTCGATGGCCATCGGCGGACGGCTCGAAGGGCTCGATCCGGCGCGGGACACGTTGGTCAACGTGAATGCAAACGGCCATCCGACGCCGTCGGCGCGTTTCATGGGCGGGCGCGAATTCGAGCGGATGACGCCCGGCGATGTGGCCCCGAATGACGCCGATGTCCGCAATGTGCTTGACCGGCGCTGGTTCCTGCTGCCGGCGGTCGAGCCCGGAACCGGACCCTTTGCCGGACGCATGGGTGGCTGGACCGTGCCAGGAATGTCCGTTCCGGAACGCTCCGCCGCCCTCGCCTTCTATCTCGCGTTGATGACCGCCGAATGCCTGGCGCTTGTCGGTGCCGACGGAGAAATCATCGTCGAAGGCCCTTTCGCCAGAAATCCGCTATATCTCGACATGCTTGCGGCGGCGACGACCCGGCCTGTCCTGGTCACGGGAACCGCCACCGGAACCAGCATTGGCGCTGCCCTCCTGGCGACCCCCAAGGGCGCGACACCCCTGGCGCGGCCGCATGTCGTCGCGACGGACATGGCGGGGAAAATGCGCGGATATGCCAGCGCCTGGCGACAAGCAGTCGATCAGAGCGCCCAGCCGATAGACGGGTGATCGCAGCCCGC
The DNA here is from genome assembly GCF_020055635.1 of Marivita sp. Classification (GTDB taxonomy): domain Bacteria; phylum Pseudomonadota; class Alphaproteobacteria; order Rhodobacterales; family Rhodobacteraceae; genus Marivita. The sequence continues at coordinate 67,701 of NZ_JAIPUT010000006.1, forward strand.
CTGCGTCTTTCTGCCATGTCCTACTGGTCGTAATCCACCACGATCCGATCCGTGACCGGGTAGGACTGGCAGGACAGGATATAACCCGCGGCAACCTCGTAATCCTCAAGCGCATGGTTGGCCACCATGTCGACCTCGCCCTCCAGTAGCTTGCACTTGCAGGTCGAGCAGACCCCGGCGCGGCAGGCGTGAGGCGCATCCAGCGCGTTGTCGAGCGCGGCTTCCAGCACCGTCATGTCGCGCGCCATGTCAAAGCTCCGCGCCATGCCGTCCAGCGTGACCGTGGCCTTGATCGCCGTTCCCGTCCCCGGTTCGGCGGCTTTCCTGCGCCGCTGCACCCGCCCGGTCTGGGCGCTGGCGAAAAGCTCGAACTTGATCTGTTCCCGTGTCAGCCCGTGATCCTGCAACGCCTGTGAGATGGCCAGCATCATCGGCTCCGGTCCGCAGATGAAAGCGGTGTCGACGGTTTCGATGTCGATCCAGTGGGCGAAAAGCGCCGCGCATTTGTCGCCATCGACGCGGCCCTGAAACAGGTCGATCTCCTGCGCGTCGGTTTCGAGGATGTGCAGGATCGACAACCGCCCCATGTGGAGGTTCTTGAGATCCTCCAGGTCCTCGCGGAACATGATCGTGTTGACGCCGCGGTTGGCATAGACAAGCGTCACCTGCGACAACGGTTCGGCGGCAAGCACGGTCTTGAGGATCGACAGTACCGGCGTGATCCCTGACCCGCCTGCGAAGGCAAGGTAGGTCTTGGCCTTGTCCGGTTCGACCGGGGTGTGGAACGCCCCCATCGGTTCCATCGCATCGATCACCATGCCGGGTTTCAGGTCTTCGTTCGCCCAGATGGAGAAGGCGCCATCCGCGACTTTCTTGATGCCGACGCGCAGCATGCCATCCTGCACGCCTGAACAGATCGAATAGGAACGGCGCAGTTCAACCCCGTCGAAATCGCGCTTGAACGTCAGGTACTGGCCCTGGGTAAAGCTGAAATCACCACCATCACGGGCTTCCAGCGTGACCGCCACGGCGTCGCGGGTGGTTTTTTGAACGTCGGTGACGGTCAGGGGATAGAAACGCGCCATGTCAGGGCCCTGGGATCAGATGCATTTGAAATAGTCGAAGGGTTCGAGACAGTCGTCGCAGCGCCAGTGCGCCTTGCAGGGGGTCGATCCGAACTGGCTCACGCGGGTGACATTCGCGCTGCCGCATTGCGGGCAGGCCTCGGGGCCGCCTGCCGGGGAAGGCGGCGCGATGCCGTATTCGCGCAGCTTGGCCCGGCCCTTGGCGGACAGCCAATCGGTTGTCCAGGGTGGCGCGATCCGGGTCCGGATCCGTACGTTTCGGACGCCCCGACCGTACAACGCGGTTTCGATGTCCATCGCGATGACCGATGTCGCCGGGCAGCCGGAATAGGTGGGCGTCACCGCCACGTCGAGCGTGTCGCCATCCCATGCCACGTCGCGCACGATCCCCAGGTCGACAACCGAGATCACCGGGATCTCGGGGTCAGGCACGTCTTCGAGCCAGCGCCAGACGGTGGGCAGATCGGGCGTCATGTCACCACACCGCGCCGGGATAGGCCCGTTGCAGCCATTGCATCTGCGTCAACAGGTGGCCCAGATGCTCGGAATGGCGAAAGCCGGTCTTTCCGCCCGTCTGGGCATAGCTGCTGTCCGGCCTGGCCAGGGTCGCGTCCTTCAGCACCCTGTCGACCCGGCTGTCGAACCGCGCACGCAAGAGGCGAAGATCGGGCGCGACGCCGGCTTCGAACATCGCCGCGTCAATGTCGTCCGGCGTGAACATCTCGCCCACGTATGGCCAGAGCAGGTCGAGCGCCGCCTGCATCCGGGCGTGGCTTTCCTCGGTCCCGTCCCCAAGACCGATCACGGTCTCGGAAGACCGGTCGAAATGATAGGTCACCTCTTTCAGCGCTTTCGCCGCAACGGCGGCGATCCGGTCGTCACCGGCCCCGGCAAGATCGCTCAGAAGCTCGAAATGGAAGGCATCGAACAGCATCTGGCGCATCATCGTCTGGCCGAAATTTCCATTCGGTTGCTCGACCAGCAAGACGTTCCGGAAATCCCAGACATCGCGCAACATGGCAAGATCATCGGCCGTGCGGCCGTCCGCCTCGACCTCACCCGCGAGGCCAAGCCACATCTGCGTCTGACCGATGAGATCGAGCGCCGTGTTCGCCAGCGCGATGTCTTCCTCCAGCACCGGCGCGTGACCGCACCATTCGCTGACGCGGTGGCCAAGGATCAGCGTGTTGTCCCCCAACCGCAGGAGGTATTCGAAAAGCGCGCCCTGCCCGCCCATCACATGTGTCCGGCTTCGTCGGGTATGTCGAAAAAGGTGGGGTGACGGTACACCTTGCTTTCCGAGGGCTCGTACATCGGGCCCTTGGCCGATGGCGCCGAGGCGGTGATGTGCTGTGCCTCGACCACCCAGATCGACACCCCTTCGTTGCGGCGCGTATAGACATCGCGGGCGTTCTTGAGCGCCAGTTCCGCATCCGGCGCATGCAGGCTGCCGACATGACGGTGGTTCAACCCGTGCTGTCCGCGGATGAAGACCTCCCAGAGGGGCCATTCGTTTTTCATGTCACGTCCTCCACCCGCTTATCGAACCTCACGGCTCTTTTCGCGAAAATGCCCGTCCGGGCTGATGCACTATTCCGCCGCCACCCGGGCGGCGCGTTTCTTGGCGGCATGGGCCATGAGACCGTCGCGCACCCATGCGCCATCGTCCCATGCCTTGTTTCGCGCCGCGAGCCGTTCGGTGTTGCAGGGCCCGTTGCCCTTGAGCACGTCGAAGAATTCCGACCAGTCGGGCTGCGAAAAATCGTAACCCGCCTTGTTCTCGTTCCAGCGCAGGTCCGCGTCCGGCACGGTGAGGCCAAGATATTCCGCCTGCGGCACGGTTTGGTCGACGAATTTCTGGCGCAGCTCGTCATTGGTGTTCATCTTGATCTTCCAGGCCATCGACTGCGCCGAATGCACGCTGTCCTTGTCGGACGGGCCGAACATCATCAGCGACGGGTACCAGAAGCGGTTGAGCGCATCCTGCGCCATCTTCTTCTGCGCCGGCGTGCCCTGCGCCATCTTCATCATGATGTGATAGCCCTGCCGCTGGTGGAACGACTCTTCCTTGCAGATGCGGATCATGGCCCGGCTGTATGGCCCGTAGGAGGTGCGCTGAAGCGGCACCTGGTTCATGATCGCGGCACCATCCACCAGCCAGCCGACCGCACCCATATCGGCCCATGTCAGGGTCGGGTAGTTGAAGATCGAGCTGTATTTCATGCGGCCATCCAGCAGCATCTCGGTCAGCTCGTCGCGGCTCACGCCCAGCGTTTCGGCAGCGCCGTAAAGGTAAAGGCCATGCCCCGCCTCGTCCTGCACCTTGGCCAGCAGGATTGCCTTGCGTTCCAGCGTCGGCGCGCGCGTGATCCAGTTGCCTTCGGGAAGCTGGCCGACGATCTCGGAATGGGCGTGCTGGCCGATCTGGCGGATCAGCGTCTTGCGGTACCCTTCCGGCATCCAGTCCTTGGGTTCGATCTTTTCGCCCGCGTCGATGCGGGCCTGAAACGCGGCCAGCTTTTCCGGATCGTCCGCAGTCGCTTCGGATTTGATCATCTGTGCGTACATGATTTCGCCCGCCAATCTGAGGTTTGAAGCCGGCCTTTGTTCAAACCGACACGACAGAAATAGCTTAACCCGGCGCATCTAGCAAGAATTGCGTTACAGAAGCCGGATCAAATTAACGATATCGTAACATCAGGGATCACGCGCAGGATGATGGCTCAACCGGCTGTGCGCTTGTCCACCACCCGCACCGCCTTGCCCTGTGACCGCGCCACCGATCCGGGATCCCCGACATCAACCGTGACCGAAACGCCGACATGATCCTTGATCCGTTCCGTCAGCATCGTCGCCGCCGCCTGCCGGGACAAATCGCTGGTGGCATTCGGCATCGCTTCGACCAGAACGCGCATCGCGTCCATGCGACCGGCGCTGTAAAGCTCGATCTGAAAATACGGGGCAAGACCGCCGGTCGCCATCACCTCGTCCTCGATCTGGGTCGGAAAGACATTCACGCCGCGCAGGATCATCATGTCGTCGCTACGCCCCGTCACCTTTTCCATCCGCCGCATTGTGCGCGCCGTGCCGGGCATCAGGCGCGTCAGGTCGCGCGTGCGGTAGCGGATGACGGGCATGCCTTCCTTGGTCAGCGTGGTGAACACCAACTCACCCTTCTCGCCATCGGGAAGCACGTCGCCGGTTTCCGGGTCGATGATCTCGGGATAAAAGTGGTCTTCCCAGATATGCAGCCCGTCCTTGGTCTCCACACATTCATTGGCGACCCCCGGCCCGATCACCTCGGACAGGCCGTAGATATCGACCGCGTGCATGTCGAACGCCTCTTCGATTTCCAGCCGCATCGCGTTGGTCCAGGGTTCGGCCCCGAACACGCCCACCTCCAAAGAGGACGCGCGCGGATCAAGCCCCGCCTTGTGGAACGCCTCGAGGATGTTGAGGATGTAGGACGGGGTCACCATGATGCCCTTGGGCTGAAAATCGGTGATCAGCCCGACCTGTTTTTCGGTCTGCCCGCCGCCCATGGGCACCACCGTGCCGCCCAGCTTTTCCACCCCGTAATGCGCGCCCAGACCGCCCGTGAACAACCCGTAGCCATAGGCCACATGCACCATGTCCCCAGCCCGCAGACCCGACGCCCGCAGCGACCGCGCCACAACGGAGGCCCACATGTCGATGTCGTTCTTCGTGTATCCAACGACGGTGGGTTTGCCGGTCGTCCCCGAGGACGCATGGACACGGGCAATCTGTTCGCGCGGCACGGCAAAGAGGCCAAAGGGGTAATTGTCGCGCAGGTCGGATTTCTGGGTGAAGGGAAACTTCGCCAGGTCCGACAAGTCCTTCAGATCGTCCGGATGCACCCCCGCCGCATCGAACTTCGCGCGATACATCGCCACGTTGTCATAGGCATGCCGCAGCGACCAGCGCAGGCGGTCCAGTTGCAGGCTGCGGATCTCGTCGATCGAGGCCAGCTCGATCGGATCGAGATCCGAGGTTTTTGGTGACAGATCCTTCATACGCGGCGCCTCCCCTACGCCTCGTCGAACACGGTGCCCTTGATGGCGCGCGACAATCCTCGGAATTCGGCAATCAGGGTGCCGGCCTGATTGGTCACCTGCACGTCGGTGATTCCGCTGCGCCCGGTCAGTGATATCTCTGTCGCCTCGGCGCGCAGACGGTCGCCAAGGCGGCCCGAGGCGATATAGGTGATCGAATTGTGCTGCGCGACGGTGACCTGGTTGCGACTGTTGCAGGCGAAGGCGAAGGCGCTGTCGGCCAGCGCAAAGATCACCCCGCCATGGCACATGCCGTGCCCGTTGCAATGGTGTTGCGCGACGGTCAGTTCCATGACAGCCCGGCCCTCGGACGCATGGGCCAATACCATCCCCAGCCATTGCGAGGCATGGTCCTGTTGCCACATCGTCTGTGCGGCTTTCTCGGCGCGATCTTGCGGTGTCATGGTCGCGACGCTTGCATGAAGTTCGGGTCCGGTCAAATACTTAGACAGCCGAAAGGGGGCGCAATGATCGTTCAGAATATCCAGAGTTTCATTGCCGGTTCATGGACTCCGCCCGACAGCAGCGCACGGGATATCCGCGATGCCGTGACCGGCGAGGTCATCGCGCGGGCCGGTCGGGACCATGTCGATTCCGGTGCCTTGATCGACCATGCCGTGCAGGTCGGCGCCCCTGCCCTGCGTGCCCTGACGTTTCATGACCGCGCCCGCATGCTCAAGGCGCTGGCGCTTTATCTGCAAGACCGCAAACAGGTGCTCTATGACCTCAGCTTTTCCACTGGCGCCACGCAGAAGGATCACCTGATCGACGTCGATGGCGGGATCGGCACGATGCTGGTGATCGCCTCCAAGGGCCGACGCGAAATGCCGGACGGGCATGTCTATATCGATGGCGGGGTCGAGCAATTGTCGCGCGGCGGCAGCTTTGTCGGACAGCATGTGTGCACCCCGTTGCAGGGCGTGGCCGTCCATATCAACGCGTTCAATTTTCCGGTCTGGGGGATGCTGGAAAAGCTGGCTCCGACCCTTCTCGCCGGGATGCCCGCCATCGTGAAGCCGGCGACGACGACCTGTTATGTCACCGAGGCTTGCGTGCGGATGATGCTGGAAAGCGGGATTCTGCCAGATGGGTCACTCCAGCTTGTGACCGGCGGTCTGGGCGACTTTCTGGATCACCTTGGCCCGCAGGACGTGGTGAGCTTTACCGGGTCCGCCGACACCGCGTTCAGCTTGCGCAGCGCGCCGAACCTGCTGCGCAACTCGGTGCGCTTCGTGGCGGAGCAGGACAGCCTGAACGCGTCGATCCTTGGTCCCGATGCGGTGGCGGGCACACCGGAATTCGATCTGTTCGTCACCGAAGTTCACCGCGAGATGACCACCAAGGCGGGGCAGAAATGCACCGCCATCCGCCGGATCATCGCGCCTCGGGCGCAAGTCGATGCGGTGATTGCCGCCGTTTCGGAGCGTCTGCGCGAAACGGTGATCGGTGATCCTCGCGATCCGGCGACAGGCATGGGCGCGTTGGTGTCGGACGCCCAGCGCCGGGATGTGCTGGACAAATGTGCAACACTTGGGGCCGAGGCCGAACGCGTGTTCGGCGACCCCGATGAATTCGCCGTGCACGGTGCCAATGCAACCAAGGGCGCGTTCCTGCCGCCGATGCTCTATCATTGCGCCGATCCCGACGCGGCGAGCCATGTGCACGACACCGAAGCCTTCGGTCCGGTTGCAACCATCATGGGCTACCGCGACCTGAACCACGCAATGGCGCTGGCCAACCGGGGGCAAGGCAGCCTCGTGGCCTCGATCGTCACCCATGACCCGCAGGTGGCCCGCGACGTGGTACTGGGCGCAGGCGCCTATCACGGGCGACTTTATTTCAACAACCGCGACAGCATGGCCGAGGCGACAGGCCACGGATCACCCCTGCCCCACATGGTGCATGGCGGACCGGGGCGCGCAGGCGGTGGCGAGGAACTGGGCGGGGTGCGGGGTGTCTTGCACTACATGCAGCGTACCGCGGTTCAAGGCAGCCCGGATGTGATCGCCGCAGTAACCGGCCAGTGGCTTCCCGGGGCCACGACGACCGAAGGCCCGGCGCATCCGTTCCGGCGCAGTTTCGACGCGCTGCGGATCGGGGACACCCTGCATACCGCCGAGCGCGAGGTGAAACTTGCGGATATCGAGCATTTCGCCGACTTCACCGGCGATACCTTCTACGCCCACATGGATGACGATGCTGCCAGGCGAAACCCGTTCTTCCCCGGTCGCGTCGCGCATGGTTACCTGCTTCTGAGCTTTGCCGCAGGTCTGTTCGTCGATCCCGATGAAGGCCCGGTTCTGGCGAATACCGGCCTCGACAATCTGCGCTTTCAGAAACCGGTGAGCGCGGGCGACCGGATCAAGGTGCAACTGACCGTCAAGGCAAAGACCCCCCGCACCGATACCTATGGCGAGGTGCGCTGGCAGGTGATCCTGCGCAATCAGGACGATGACCCTGTGGCCGATTACGAGTTGTTGACGATGAATGCCTATGAGCAGGCGCGCTGACCCTTGGCCTTGGGGCAGACGCGGCATAACCATGCCACATGAATGAGTCCGAATTCGATCAGATCGTGAACGCTCTTCTGGGCGGCGACACGCCACGCGTGTGGTCGCTCCTGGTGACGATGTTCGGCGATCTTGCCCTGAGCCCCGACGCCCGTCTGAGCGGTGCCTGTGTCAATGCGCTGACGGCTGCCATCGGGATCAAGCCCGAGGCGACCCGCGTCGCGTTGCATCGGCTGCGCAAGGAAGGCTGGATCGAGAGCCACCGCACCGGCCGGCAATCGCGCTACGGGCTGACGCCGCAAGGCCGCCACGAGACCGAACGCGCCTGGCCGCGGGTCTACGGGCCGGAACCGGCCGAGGCAAAGGTGTGCCTTGTGCTGGAAGGGCCAGCAGGTGTGGCTGGACAGGAGCAGCCGCAGGACGGGTCGGACAGGGTTCAGCTTGCGCCAAGGACCTGGCTTTCCAGCCATGCCACAGAGACTTTGGGCCTCTGGTCAGCGCCCCTTTCCGCAAGCGCGGAGGTACCGCACTGGGTGTCGTCAAAGCTTTGCCCCCCCGACGTTCAGACCGCGTCACAGGTGTTTCACGCCCGGTTGACGACGGTCGAGGCCCACGACGATCTTGCGACCCTGACCGTGTTGCAGCGGACGGCCCTGCGCGTGGTGATCGTGCACGAATGGCGTCGGCTTGTCCTGCGCGTGCCGCGTTTCCCCGAGCGCCTGTTTTCGGCGGGATGGAAGGGCCAGGCCTGCCGCGCGGCGGTTCACCGGATGCTTGAAACCCTTGCGGCCCCCGACCTCGACGTGTTGGAGGCGCATATCGAGTCGACTTGATCCAGGGCGGTCACCCGATGGGTTCGGGGAACCTCGGGATCGGCCACAGCGTTGCACCCACATCCAACCGGAGCAAGGCCGTGACCCAATCAGAAGACCATATCCCCCGCAGCGAAACGCCCTTTGCCGGACGCCCGGTGCTGAACTGGAAATGGATGCTTTTTGCCGGCATCGTCTACCTGATCGGGGCGTTTGTGGCGTTTCTCAACCCGTTCATCGCGTCCTTGCTGGCGCAGAGCCTGATTGCCGCCGCCTTCCTGATCGGCGGCATCGCGGCGATTTGGATGGCGTTCAGAAACGAGGACGGCACGACAGGCGGCCGGATCATCGGGGCAGTGACCGGGTTGCTGGCCGTGATCTTTGCCATCGCCCTCTGGACCAACCCGCTGGCCGGGCTGGTTTCGCTGACAATCACGGTCGCGGCGTTGTTCTTCGCGCTTGGCGTCATGCGCATCTGGCTCGGGTTTCGCATGCGGGAACGCAAGGGTTGGGGCTGGATCGTGGCCTCTGGCGCGGTCACGCTGGCGCTTGCGGTGCTGATCTTCGTGGCCCTGCCTGCGGCATCGCTCAGCATCCTGGGCCTGTTGCTGGGGGTCGAGCTTGCCTTTGCCGGAGCCGCGCATATCGCGACCGCCCTGACCGCGCGATCGGACGAGGCGCGCTGAGGTCGTTTTTTCTCCGACCGTGACCGCGTCAGGCAAACACCACGCCATCCATCAGCTTGCGCGCAGTACGCAGGACCGCCGCCGAGGTGACCTCTCCGGTGTCGGCCACCTGCGCGATGATGCTGGTCTCTCCGATCGGGTGTTCGATGGGCATCCGCTTTTCGGCGCCCTCGGGCACCTGCGCCAAATTTTCGGCCACCGATCCCGGCAGCAGGCACGCCGTGGCCACGCTCACCGCGCCCAGCACCCCGATCGAGGCGTGGCAGCGATGCGGAATGAAGGTGCGTGTGGCAATCACGCCACCCTGCCGTGGCGCGCTGATCAGTGTCATTTTGGGCACGGTCTTTTGTGCCACATCACCAAGGTTCATCAGCGGTCCGCAGGCCAGGCGGATCACCTCAAGCTGTGTCTTGAGTGCATCATTGGCCTCGAGTTCCTCGCGACTTTCGGTGCCGGTGATACCCAGATCGTGTGCACGGAGCAGGACAACCGGCATGCCGTTGTCGATCATCGTGACATTGACGCCCTCCACCGTATCACGGGTATTGCCCGTGGGCAGAAGCGCACCACAGGTGGAGCCTGCCGTTCCGACGAATTCCAGCGGGATCGCAGCCGCCGTTCCCGGCACCCCGTCAATGGCGGCATCACCGTCGTAGGCTGGCATTCCTCCGGGCGTCTGGATTGTCGCAATCGCGGTCTGGCCGGTGTTCTCCATATAGATGCTGACGCGGGTCTGGCCGTCCTGCCCCGCGACCAAGCCACGTTCGATGGCGAAGGGCGCGACCCCGGCAAGGATGTTGCCGCAGTTCTGCCCGTCCGTGACACTGGCCGCATCCACAGCGACCTGAAGGAACAGGTAATCTACATCCACGCCGTCGCGATCCGACCGCTTCACAACCGCCACCTTGGAGGTCAGCGGGTCGGCCCCGCCCATTCCGTCGATCTGGCGCGGATCCGGGCTGCCCATGACGCGCAGCAGAAAGGCGTCGCGGTCGGCGGGCAGGTCTTCGGCAAGGAAATAGCCGCCCTTCGACGTCCCGCCCCGCATCCACATGCAGCGGATGCCGTCAGACATAGCGCAGCCCTTTCTCGGCCAGCCGGTCGCGCATCTGGTACATGTCGAGGCCCAACTCGCCCGACGCGAGCCGCTTGCGTTTTGCCTCTTCATTGGCGAAGCGCGCCTGCGCTTTCGCAAGAACGTCCGCCGCGTCGGCCCGTTTGACGACACACACGCCGTCATCATCCGCAACGATCACGTCGCCCGGATCGACCGAAGCCCCGGCGCACACCACCGGCACGTTGACGGACCCCAGGCTTTCCTTGATCGTGCCTTGGGCGCAGATCGCCTTGGACCAGACGGGAAAGCCCATCTTTTCCAAGTCCACCACATCGCGCACCCCTGCGTCGATGATCAGCCCGCGACAGCCCCGCGCCTGCGCCGAGGTTGCCAGCAGATCGCCGAAATAGCCCGCATCCGATGGCGAGGTCGTGGCAAGCACCAGCACGTCGCCCGGTTTGATCTGTTCGATGGCGACATGCAGCATCCAGTTGTCCGCGGGCGGCGCAAGGATCGTGACCGCCGATCCGCCGATCGCCGCGCCGCGATAGATCGGCCGCATGTAGGACGCCAAAAGACCCGCGCGCCCCTGCGCCTCGTGCACCGTCGCCACGCCGCAGGCCGCCAGAGCGTCGATCACCTCGGCCTCAGCTCGATCTATATGCTGAACCACGACCCCCATCAAAGCTCGTCCACAGTGCGCGGGAACACCGACTGGAACCCTTCGGCATATTTCGCCGGGCGCCCGCCCGACTGGCCGCCGGAATTGCGGCGGAAGTGGTTGCCCCGGTTTTCGGCCACGTTGGTGTAGTACTCCCAGAGATGGTGCTGGCCCTCCATGCATTCGATGGCGGCGCGCTTCTGGTCCCAGACCTCGGTGATGTCGAGGAACACATCCGGCTTCCAGCCCATCTGTTCGGTCTGGTGCGGCTCGAACAGGTAAAGCTGCGGAGCGCCCAAGACCTTTTCGCCCGGATTGTGCCCCCAGGCCTGCGCGATCATCCGCACTTCGAGCGCCAGTTCGCTCGTGTACATATGGTCGGTGTTGTAGGGGTCGTATTTCGAATGGCTGAGCATGAAATCAGGCTGCACCGCGCGCAGCACATCGACCAGCCGCATCTTGTTCTGTTCGTCCACGACAAGGGGATAGTCGCCCAGGTCGAAGAACTGGATATCATGGACATCCAGGGCCTTCGCGGCGCTTTCGGCTTCCTTGCGGCGGATCGACTTCACCTCGGTGAGCGTCTTGCCATCCTTCCAGAGCCGCGCACTTTCACCGCGTTCGCCGTAGGACAGGCAGACGACCGTCACCTCGTATCCCAGCTTCTGATGCAGTGCGATGGCACCGCCGCAGCGCCAGACAAAATCCGCCGCATGCGCCGAGATCACCAGCGCAGACTTTCGATCACCCATGAACATGACCTCCCAAGGTTCGTTTTGTCGGCAGATTGCACGGCTTGGAAAGGAATGACCACTCGAAAGAGGGGTATCCTTGATGGCGACGTGCCGGACGACAGGACGTGCCGGGACCTGGATGCCCGGTCAGAGCGCGCCGTCCTGGATCCACTCGTCGAGCTTCTGTCGGCTCACCTCGAAATGCATGCTGTCTTCGCGTCCCCAGGACGCTCCCCAGACCCAGCCTTCGGTGCGGAAGAAATCGGCCAGGATGGTCAGCCCGAGCTGGGTTTTTCCATCCCCCAGCGTGTCCAGCACGCCATCGATGTTCAGATCGACCGCCAATCCGAACGCGTGGGTGGAGGCCCGACCGCGGGTTCCGCGGATTTGCCGGACACAGAGCGACCCTGCGGTATCGATCCGGTCGTACAGGTCGGGATCGGTCACGCGGATCTCTTCGAACACGCGGCGCAGCGAATCCGCCGCCGGCTTGAGCATGCGCACCCGGATCGGGCCCACCTCTTCGAGAACAAGCTTGTCCCGCAACCTCGGATTGGTCATTTCCTCGCAATCATCGGACATGACTTCGCGCGGCGGCCCGAACACCCGTGTCAGGTAGGTCGGACCGGCGATGGTCAGCCCGTCATTGACGTTTCGGCGGTTCGCGATCAGCACGACCTGCGCATAGGCGTCGATAATGTCGTTCTCGCCATTGCGCCGGAAGGTGTCCGCACCGGTGGAAGGGGCTGAACGCGGGCTTGGCGCGGCTGCAAAGGCCTGATTGCTGACGGCCGCAGCCGAGGCAGCGTTCGACACCCTGCCAAGTTCCTCGGACATCTCTTCCAGCCGGATTTGCAGCTCCTCGACCTGCTGGCTCAGCATCTCGATCTCGATCCTGGCGCCGGAGTCGACGGCGGGTCCGGAATACGCCTCGTTCTGGAACAGCTTGGGCACGAAGATCCAGATGATCGGCGCCAGAAGGATCGCGATGGCAAGGATGATCGCCGGAAGCAGGCGCATGAACAATTCCCTTGAAAAATATCTATTCGATGTAATCGGATTCCGGCTTTCAAGCCAAGGGCAACCTTTGTCTGTCCGGCGTGGAAGGACATAAAAAACCGGTGAGTCCCCTGACCGGTCCGACGTCGTGACCGTGCGGGCGGGTGACGCGCATCGGCTGATCCGCTTTGTCTGCCTTGCCTCGTCAAACCCATTGCCGGTGCGGCTCGGCTCGGCTAAACTTGCAAAACAAACTCCTTTTCATTCGAGGACATGTATTACTATGTCGTACCTTCGAACTGTTTCCATCTTGGCACTTGCACTGACGCTGTCGACGTCTTTCCTCGACCGGGCCATCGCTCAGGACGCCGGAGCGGAGATGACTGCGGAAGAGATCACCAGAGCATTCGAAAAACAAAAGACGCGCGGTCTGGTTCTGGTGCCTTCGGGAAGTGCCGAGACACCCGCCGCAAACTCATCCAGAACCACGGTCACCGCGACCGAAACCGCCTATAACGAAGTCGACCGGTCCGACCAGGTCAATATCAAGATCAGGTTCGACTTCGACAGCGCATCGCTTCGCGAAGACCAGAAACCGCAGCTGGCCACGCTATGCCAGGTGATGAAGTCGGTGGATGTGCAATTGTTCCAGATCGTCGGGCACACCGACAGTTCCGGTTCAGCCTCTTACAACGAGAACCTGTCATTGCTGCGCGCCAAGGAGGTCAAGCGCCACCTGGTCAGCGAATGCGGGATCGAGGAGACCCGTCTCGAAGCCATCGGCATGGGTGAAAGCGTGCCCTATGACGCCAACGACCCGCGCAGCGATGACAACCGGCGCGTCGAGTTCCAAGCGCTTGGATAACGACTTCGGTCCTCTGCCGAAACCGGAGCCAACATGACAGAAAGCCGTCCAGGAGACCTCTTCAAGCCTGGCGACCTGGTGAACAACACCTACCGCGTCGAAGCACTCCTGGGGCGCGGCGGCACATCAGACGTGTACCGGGCCCGCTCGGAAATCACCGGTCGTCTCGTCGCCCTGAAGGTTCTGAAATCGGAATTTTCGACGAACGAGGATTATCTTCTCCTGCTCACGCGGGAAGAAGCCATGCGCGAGATCCGGCATGATGCGATTGTCCGGTATTCGGAAAACCACCGCACCGCGGATGGGCATGTCTATCTCTTGATCGATTATGTCGATGGTCCGGGGATGGACAAGAAGCTCAAGGAAGGGCCGATGTCCGCTGATGATCTGCTGGTCATCTGCCGGCGGGTCGCCGAGGGGCTGCAAGCCGCGCATGAGCGCAAGATCTTCCACCGCGACCTGTCGCCCGACAACATCATCCTGCGCGACGGCGATCCTGCACAGGCGGTGATCATCGATTTCGGCATCGCCAAGGACACCAATCCAGGCGCCGAGACCATCGTCGGCAACGAGTTTGCCGGGAAATACGCCTATGCCGCGCCAGAGCAGCTGTCGGGCATGACCGATGCCCGAACGGACATCTATTCGCTCGGGGCGTCGCTGCTGGCGAATTTCCGGGGCAAGGCGCCGGATGTCGGTCGCAACCCGATGGAGGTCGTGCGCAAGAAGTCCGAAACACTCGATACCGAGGGCGTCCCAGAGCCTCTCAAGGCGCTTCTGGACAAGATGACGAACCCGAACCCGGACGAGCGTTTCGAAAGCGCCGCCGCGGTGCTTGCGGCGCTGGACGGTGAGAAATTCGATCCGCCCGAGACCGATACCCTTTCGGACGAGACCGTGATCGCACCGATCGCTGCGGCGGCCAAGGCCGCGTCCCAGCCGAAGGCCGAGATCATCGCAGGTGGCGCATCCGCCCCTCCCCCGAAAGCCAAGGCGACGAAAGATTCCGGGAAAAGCGGCATGTTGATCCCGCTCGTCCTTGGTGGCATGGTTGCCGCCGGGGTGGCGGGGGCCTTTGCGCTGGGGCTGTTTTCGTCGGCCCCTGCCCTGCCTGTTGCCGAGCCCTACCGATTGTCGGTCGCCAAGGCCAGGGACTCCGCTCCGCGCGCCGTGGGCTTCGTGCCAAGCGAAGAGATCGCCTCCGATCTTCGGGAACAGATGCAGGCCCTGGACGGAAGTTTCGACCTGACGCTTGCCAGTGGCGCGATTTCGGAAAGCTGGGGGCTGGATGTACTGGCCGTGGTCGATGCGATCGACGACATGGAAACCTGGCGCGTGTCGCTCTCGGGGAACATCGCCGAGGTCGAGGGATCGACCACAAGCAGACCGATCTACGACCAGGTTCAGGCGGCCTTCGACGCCGGGATCATGGGCGCGCTGAGCGGCGAGCCGTCGCTGATCCTGGATGGCATCATCCTCGCGCCCGACCAGCTTGACCCGATCCTCAACACCTTCGCCGATTGCGGCCCGCTTGCCCTGGCCAACCGGCCGGTTGCGGGATACGGGCCCGAAAGCCCGATCACGATCCGCGGAGTGTTGTCCAGCGGGCAAAGTCGCGATGCCCTGGCGAATGCCATGTCACCGGTGATCGGCGATCGACCACTCAACCTTGATGTCGACATCCTGAACACGACGCTGTGCCTGATCGAAAGCGTGATGCCCAAGGCGCCGACAAGCGCCATCGACGTTGCCTTCTATCAAGGCGATCAGGCCAACAACCCGAACCCGACAGGAGCCTTCTTGGTCGGCGAAAACCCCGTCATCGACATTGAACTGCCCGCAGACATCACCGACGGGTACCTGTCCGTTTCCGTGCTGGACGTGTCAGGGAACGTGTTTCACCTTCTGCCCAACCTGAACCGGGCCGATCATTCCGTCGCGGCGTTGCGGGACGGCACAGAGGGGTCGATGTCGGTCCGGGTCGCCTATTCGATCGAAGAGGCGCAGCAGACCGGCGGATTGGCGTTCCGCGTTGACGACTCGACCTTGGGCAAATCCAAGATCCTCGTCATTCATTCGAGCGAACCGCTGTTCAACGAAATGCGCCCGACCAGTGAATCCGCATCGAGCTATGCCGAGGCGATCCTCACGCAGGAGCGCAACGCCGCCTCGCGCATCTATTCCCTCGACAGTCGTATCCTGGAAACGCTGTCCCAGTGATCCGGGGCCAGCGGCCGGTCAGGTCACGTCGACCACGATCACCGTGATGTTGTCCGCGCCGCCGCCGTTCAGGGCAATCTGGATCAGGCGGTCCACCACGGTTTCAAGCGGTTCGTGATTCATCACGTCTTCAATCATCCGGAACGTCGCGTATTTGGTGAGCCCGTCCGAGCACAGAAGGAAACGGTCGCCCGGTTCGACCGCGCCCCGCACCTTGTCGAGTTCGAGCGTTTCACCCACGCCGACGGCCCGCGTGATCGCGTTCGACTGGGGATGATGCTCGGCTTCGTCCCATGTCATCTGACCGGATTCGACAAGCGTTGCGACCAGTGAATGATCGGCCGTCAGCATCTGGATTTCACGGTCACGAAGGCGGTAGATGCGGCTGTCACCGGCCCAGATACCGACGAAATGCGAATTGGCCAGCATGAGGCTCGCCACGGTTGCGCCGATCGTTGTCACGCCACGGGCCGCCGCCTCATCCCGGATCAGGTCATGCGCCTTGTGGATGGCGTGACGCAGGGCATGCATCCGTTCGGTCGCGGGCAGGTTCGGTTCGATCGTGGCGATCATGTCGGTGATCAACCGACTGGCATAGTCGCCCGCCGCGTGCCCGCCCATGCCATCGGACACGACCCAGATATTCTGTTCGGGCAGAGCAAGAACCGAGTCCTCGTTCACCTTTCTCTTGAGACCGACATGACTGCGGGCGCTGAAACGGATCTGTGGGGCAACGACATTCATGAAATGCATTCTCTCCAAAGATCGGCGTCCAGATCGAACAAACCTTGCATGTTCGATCCGTCCGGTAAACCGTTACAGACCATGAGGCGCGTGTCCTCTTCCATCGTCGTGCTCCAGATCGTCGGAGCGTCGAAGGATTTTCCCAGCATTTCCGCCGCCAGGATCGTCGTGACCTGCGCCATATCGCGACCCTTGCACGATATCGAGGCCCCCGGTGCGACCCGGCACTGCGCGGATTCTGGCGCGCCGGACAGGGCGAGCGTGGACAGCTTGTCTGCCAGCATGTCCTTGCTGATGTCCTCGTCGAGCACGGACAGCGACACGGTTTCCAGCTCCTGAAAAAGATCGGACTGATGGAAATGCGTGCGCAGGGCCGACGCCATGTCCGGCAGAGGCGCCATCAGTGTCAGGGGAAAGCGCCGGCCCACGCGATCCACCGACGGCATCAGCACACCCAGGATGGCCGCCGGGCCTGCGACGCCGGGTGACAGGCAGAACCGCCAGATCGGCACGGACATGTAAAGCCCGTCCCAGCGCGGCCCGTAGCCATGCGCCCCCGACACCAGGCAGCGCTGCAACCATTCATCCCAGACCGACGCGAAACCCGGCGGCGCGTTGATCCTGAAGAAATCCCCGACCGAGGGAATCTTGCCGAACGCTCCGAACGTCCCGGAGGGCATCAGAACGTCTTCGGGCAGCTGAACTTCGACAGCGCCGGCAGCGCAAACGGATTCAAGACGGATCCGGCCTGAAGTTGGAAAATCGAAATGCGTCCTCCGACATTGAAAATGACGCGCTTGCGGTCGGCCACGTTGGTCCGGCGCACCTCTGCCGCGTCGAGCAGTCGGAACCATGCCCAAGGACCGTCTTTCTGCAAGGTGCTTTCAACATTCTGCGCAAGCGGCGCAAACGTCACCCGCGCCAGCCCGACGCCGCCGGGCCAGTCCAGAGCGACAGGGGTCGGTGCGCCGCCCCGATGCGCAAACGGCACCTGCTTGCCATGGATCTCGAGCATGACCGACTCTGCCTTGGGGTCCAAAGCCTGCGGCAGCATCTGGAACTGGATGTTCGGCGCGGCACCGCCAGCGAAAAACGCATCGCGGATTTCGGCGGCGTATTGAAGCTGTTCCAGCACTGCGGGGCTGATGCCGAGATCGACCTCGTTCACCTGTTTCCACGACCAGGGCCGCGTCCGGGTGTCGATATATTGAAGCAGGTTCTCGTTGACGAAACTGTCGATCAACCCGGCCGGGCCGAACAGTTTCTGGAAGTCGGCGATGGCCACATCCGCAGCGGCCCGACGGTTGAAGGGGTACCTGTCGCTCAGCGCTTGCTGGCAGAACGGCAGGACGGTCGATTGCCACCGCGCGTTGAGGCCCGAGCGGGTGTTGTCCGACGTGATCCCGGACGACCCCGTGGCGATCTGCGTCGCCCAGCGCTCGAGAGGCCCATCCGCGCGGGCAGCGGCCTCCTGGAACCTCTGGATCGCGGCACCGCCTTCATTGCTGACCGAGGATCCCGAAAAGCTCATCTTGTTGAGTTCCTGGTAGAGTTCGGTCAGCAGGCCGATCAGTTCGTCAAGCTGCGACGGCAATCCGGGTTCGGGCGCCTCGGTCAACTGGTGCAACCAACCGAAGCGTTCCGCGACATAAAAGCCAGGCGGTTGCGGCGCCGGTTCGCCGGCCGCGTTGGCGTTCTTCGACAGCGCTTCGAGCAGCAACCGGGTCCGGACACTGGTCTGTCGCAATACGTCCCGTTCCGCGATATTGCCGACATCCGCCGCCAATTCCCCGGTGCCACCGGACCGGTCTTCGGTCAGGCGGGTTTCTTCCGAGATCGCCTCGAGCAGGTTCACGATCGGCGATGTCGGCCCCGACAGGACATTCGTCACCTCGACCGCGTGGCTCAGGGATTCCATCGGGATGATGTCGACATCGCCAAGCACCGCATCGTACTGCGCGATGAAGTCGTTGTAATACAGGTCCAGCACATCACGGCTCAGGGCAGCCAGCGCCTGTTCCGTCTGCTCGGCCTCGCCACGCGGACCAAGCACCCAGCTTTCGCGCTGGATGCGGGCGGCGACGCCAAGCGCCTCCCCCAGGAACACCTCGTTGAAGCCGTTATAGGTGAAGATGCCGTCCACCCCGTCGGTCAGCGGCTTGCCCGACGATCTGACCAGCACCCGCGACACGGCAGGGCCACCGGCATCGGTGATCCGCCATTTCGGCAGCGCAACCGCAGCCGGGCTGTTGATGATGCCGTTATAGACACGCTGTGCCAAGGGCATCTCGGACAGGAGCGTCTGAACCTGTTCCACCAACGGGCCGTTCAGTTCGATCTGCTGCATCGGCTGGTCGAGAAGCGCATTCAGATGCATCGCCAGGTCCTGGCGGAATTCCTCGCGTCCTGGACCCGGGAAGGAAAGCTCCCAGTCGATGAGCATCCATTCGTCCACGAGATCCTGGTTCATCGGCCCCTGCAAGCCGAGCATGAGATAGATCTTCAGCGCCTCGTACAGGATCTCGGGGTTGTTCATGTTGCCGCTGATCTGTTCTTCCAGACGCAGCAACAGGCGCGGCAGCAACCGCTGGTTCAACGCCCGCCGGTAGGTCTGGGCCGCCTGCGATCCGATCACGTCACCCTGGTAGAGACCATAGGTGAGGCGCCGGTCGGGAGCCGGGTCGGAAATGGTCGGGTTGGCGGGCATGTCGCGCAGCACGTTGAGCGCGGCCACGACGGGCACCAGGTCCGTATCGCCGATCGGACTGCCCGGAAGGGCGGACGCGGCGCCGGTATACTCTGTCACATGCGCATTGGCCTGCGCGACGAGGTCGCTGTTGCCCTGGAAAGACCGCACCAGAAGCGCGCCGGTGCCGGTCGCCACCATGATCGTGGCGATGATGGCAGCCCATTTGGTGATCTTGTAACGCCGTTCGACCTTGTCATCGGCCGACACCAGTCCAGCTTCGGGAAAGATCACACCCTCAAAGAGGCGCGTCAGGAAATACGAGCGCCCGGCCCCCTGCCCGGTTCCGATGGCCTGCCGCCCGATGCCGAAGGTCCGCGCCATGCTCAGCATGAGACGGTCGATTGGCGTGCCTTCCTGCGTGCCGGAGGTGAAGTAGACGCCGCGCAGCATCTGCCGATGCTGATAGCGGTTTTCCTGGAACACCTCGGTCAGAAACGCCTTGGCGACGCTGCGCATCGACGCCACCTGCGACGGGAAACCCGCCACCAGCGTGCGCCGTTGCGGATCGGATTCCGCCTGCATGCGTTCGAGCGACTGCGCGTTGAGCCGCTCAAGCAGTCCGGCGAATTCCTCGTCGAACCCGCCGACCGGAGACGCTTCGGATTTGCCCTGCTCAAGAGGGAAGGTGAAGCCCCAGACCTGTTCGCGGTCTTCCTTGCCGAGATTGTCGTGGAACTCGGTGAAACCTGCGATCAGGTCGGCCTTGGTGAACAGGACGTAAACCGGGAAGCGCACGCCCAGCTTTTCGCGCAGCTCGGTCAAGCGGGCACGCACCGCGGCGGCGTGGCCGCGCTGGGTGATCTCGTCCTGCAAGGCGAGGTCGCTGAGGCTGATCGCGATGATCGCCCCGTTGATCGGTTGCCGTTTGCGGAATTTCTTCAAAAGGCCAAGGAAGCCGATCCAGGCCGCGTTGTCGGCCTGCGCGTCGCTTTCCTGCGTCGTGTAGCGCCCCGCCGTGTCGATCAGCACCGCGTTGTTGGTGAACCACCAGTCGCAATTGCGCGTCCCGCCGACGCCGCCGATGGCCGTCTTGCCCATCTCGTCGGCCAAGGGAAACTGCAGGCCGGAATTGACGATGGCGGTGGTCTTGCCGGCCCCCGGCGGGCCGATCATGATGTACCACGGCAATTCGTTCAGATGTTTGCGCCCGTTCTTGGACTTGCGCAACGCCGCCATCGCCGTCTTGAGCTTGTCGCGCAATTCGGTGATTTCGCCAGCCGCGACATCATCCCCAGTCTCGACACTCGCGGCGATCTCTTCGGTCATCGCCTTTTCGCGCCGTCGCCGCAGCAGGAAGATCGTCAGGCCGATGCCGCCGAAGACAAGCGCAAAGACCCCCACCAGCAAGAGTCGCGAGAGGACGGTGCCAAGCGGACGGGATTGATCGTTGCCGATCAGCGGACCCAGGTACCAGACAAGCAGCGACAGCGCGAGCGCCGCAAAGAACAGGCCAAAATAGACGGATGTGAAAAATCGTAGAAACTTCATGACTCCCGCTCCTGGATCAGAACGACCTCGATGCGTCGGTTCATGGCCCGCCCTTCGCTTGTGGCGTTGTCGGCAATCGGCTCTGCATCGGCCCGGCCCTCGGCGCTGAGCCTCGCGTCGTCGTCGATGGCGTCGGCCATGGAACTCATCACCGACTTGGCGCGCGCCAACGACAGGTGCATGTTCGACGGAAAACGCGAGGTCCGGATCGGGACATTGTCGGAATGTCCCACCACGATGACCTTTCCCGGCTCGCCATTCAGGGCTTCTGCAACCCGTGCGATCGGGACCCGGAAGCTTTCGATCAGAGAATCCGACCCCGACCCGAACATGCCGGACCCGGCGATGCGAATGACCAGCGTGTTGCCCTTGCCGAAAACATTCACAAGGCCCTCGTCGATTTCCGGCTTCAGGAAAGAGGCGACCTTTTCAAGCTGCACTTCCTTGGTGTCGATCGGCGGAGGTGGTGGGGGTGGCGCGCGGCGCTCAAGCTCTGCAACCGGTCCGGCATCGATGATCGAAAGCTGGCCGATCAGGTTTTCAGTGCGATTGGACAAGACATAGCTGAGGCTGGCAAATTCGCTCACCAGCAGGACCGCCATCGCGCCCAGCGCGATCCAGACCGGCTTCCACGCCGACAAGGCGCGGTAGGGTTTCTCAACACCCTTCCAGTTTGGTGACAGATCGCGTTCGAGCGCGCCGCGCTGGTTGCGGATCAACGAGGCCAGCCCCGCCCTGATGCGCGCGTGTTTGTCCGGTCCGCCCTGGTCGACGCGAAGGCGCCCCTCGAACCCAAGCGAGAGACACATGTACATGAATTCCAGCAGGTCGATATTGTTGGCAGGTTCCTTTTCCAGCCGTGCAAGAAGGTCATAAAAGCGGTCGCCCCCCACGGTCTCGCGGTGGAAGGTACCCACCATGGATTGCAGACCCCAGCTTGACTGACCGCCCCAGGGCGTGTTCAGCACCACGTCGTCGAGCGTCGCACAGAGCGAATAGCGCGCGGCCTTGACGGTCTGGGCCGGGATGCCCGCTTGCAGCGCCCGGTTCTCGAACGCCCGCACCTCGGATACCACCGACTGGCGCAGCTTGTCCGCGTCCATGTGCTGCGCCCTGTTGCGGATGCGGCTGATCAACGAAAAAAGCGGCGCGGCACAGGCGTTGAGCCGGTTCATCCCGGTGAGCACCTGCTCGGGGGCGTCCTGCTGGCTGCGCGGAGCCTGTCCTGCCTGGCCCTGTGCGGCGGGCGCGACCGGAATGCCGAAAGTGTCAAGCGCCGGTTCCGGCGCTGTCGGCGCAGATGGGTGCACCGGAGGCTGCGCGGGCGCCGCCGGCTGCGCGTAGGGCGGCGGAGCCTGAGGCACCGAACGACGACCGCCCGGATTCGGTTTGATCACGGTCTTGTCGGTGTCATCCGGTTCGGCAAACGGGTCTTCATCAGACATCGCAGCAGCCTTTTCTAGCTATTCCGTATGGCCCACAGCTCCATGTCGAGTCCGGGATATTGTCCTGACACATGCACGGCGATGCCACCGGATGTTGTCATTCTGCCCCAGTACGGACTGTCAGCATCAAGTTCAAAATACACTTTTCCCGCCTGATAGGGCACCTGTCGTGGTGCAACCGGCAGCGGCCTCAGCGTGATGCCCGGCAAGGCCGAATTGACCAGCTGCCGGATTTCTTCCACCGGTCCGATCTTGGACTGGCCCGCAAAATGGCGTCGAATATCCTCGGCCGGGATCTCGGCCTTGACCGCCAGGACGAAGCCCGCGGTCGACAGAAGCTTGCGATCCGCGATGAGGCCGACACTGATCCCGTACTTGCGCTCTTCCAAGGCGATATGCACCGCCGATTGTTCGAGAACCGCGCTCAGGTATTGGCGCAGGACACGGATGACCGGCAGGAAGGTTTGCGGCTGGTCGTCATGCCTGTAGGGCGGAAGCATCGGGGCTTCCTTGGACTCGCTCATGAACGACGCCAGTTCCCCCGCCAGCGCGATGCAGGCGCGATAGACCGTCTCGGGATGTACATTCTCGATATTGGTGAAATGGCGGAAAAGCGGAAGCGCCTTGTTGACCGTCATCAACAGCAGGAAATCCGAGATGTCCGCCGTCCCCTTGGCCGGCCCGCTTTCCGACAGCCGACCCGCCAGGGCCTGCATGCGATGCGACAAGAGACCTTCGAGTTCGCTGACGAAGCCGGCAAGGCTTGGCGCGGCACGGATGTCGACACAGCTCGGGATGAAGGCCCGGTCCAGCACGATTTCCTTGTCGGGACGCACTTCGATGATGCGCGCGATCGGGATCACCAGCATATCCGCGAGGTCATCGACCTCGAGCGCGAATTGCAGCCGCAGCTTGCCGACACCGATCGTGACGCCCTTCTTGACCGCGCCCATCACGTCGGTGATCTCGATCTCGGACGGGCGCAGGCGGCTTGCCGAGTTTCCGCTGTCGGCGAGATCGACCTCGGTCGCACCCTGGCGCCGCTGCGGGACCGTCAGGACAACCACGCAATCCTTGATGTTTTCGGGCACTTCCAGCGACGGCGGATGATCTTCGGTCTGCGGCACACGAAACACCGTGCCGTCCTGGGTCAGTCCGGCGCAGGACTTGACCGCGAATTTCCCGATCTTGAGAGCTTCGTCATCGATTTCCAGTTCGCTGAATCCCCAGGCATAGGGGGTCACGCGACGCGCCAGCCCTGCAACCAGCGCTTCGGTATAGCGGTCGGCCTGCTGAAAGTGGTGAGGCTGTAGAAAAAGCCCCTCCGTCCACAGCACTTTGTTGTCCCAGGACACGTAACGTTCCCCCGTCAATTTGCGTGCAAGACCACGCTTATTTTAGTTTTTCGAGCTGCTCCTTGTACGCCCGAGCGAACTCGCGGCTGAACAGCTCGTGAAAATCATTTTCGGCCTGATCCGAGATCTGGGCATACATCTTTTCGTACACTTCCCAGTACCGGGCTTTTTTACCTTTAAACATACTGCCGATCGCAGTGGATGTCTCAATCTGACCTGACAAGACCTCCGGATCAAGCTTGCTCAGCACCCCTTTGATCGCGGCCTCCATCCCGGTGACCATCGCGATCTCATGCGCCTTGATGTCGTCAAGCGCCTGTTCGACGGCTGTTTCGGAACTCAGGTACCCTTTTGCCTTGGGTTTCACCAAGGCCGTCACGGCATCGTCCTCGCTCAGCGAGAACTTGAGCGGGTTGTTTCCGCCGGAACTGATCATCGTCTGGTCGATGCGGAATTCCGACTTGATCGACGTCCGGGTCATCAGGACCTCGCGCAGGCCGACGATCATCATCCGCATGACGCGGCCCATCCGGGTCATCGTGCGGTCCAGATCGGCGTCGTCGATGACGAGATCCTCTGCCTCGAGCGCCGCGATGAAGGCTTTCGCTGCCGATTGGTCGCCGCCCTGAGAGACAGGCGATGCAGCTTCGGTCGCCGGTGGCGCGGCGGCCGGTTGCGACCGGACCGGTTCTTGCGCCGGTTCTTGGACCGTTTTTTGCGCCGGGTCCGGGATCTCGGTCCGGTCCGGCTCGGGCACCGGGTCGGGCGGGGCTTCGGGCGCTTCGGGTGCCGCGGCATCATCGGGCTCGAGAAAGGCGTCCCAATCGTCTGGAATGAGCTTGTCCGAGGGCGCAAAGCTGTCCGACACCGAAGGGTTGTGCGTCGCAACGGACGCGCCGTCGCCTTCCCGGCCATCCTTCGGCTTCTGGAAGAATTCGTCCTCGTCTTCGCCGAGCGGCGGCAGAAGATCGTCGATCGGATCGGAGGCGTCGATGTTTTTCGGCCCGGTCGGTCCGTCTTGCGAGCCCAGCAGATCGTCAAGGAAATCGCCTTCGGGGCCGGGATCGTCCAGCATCGCAAATGGGTCGGGCGCATCATCGGCCTGGCCGTGTGAAATGCCGGACCGTGTCGGCGCGGCGGGTGCAAGATCGTCGATGTCGCGAAGGTCCTGACCGATCTCGACAACCAGCTCATAGCCCCCCGCCGACAGCACGTCACCATTGTTGAGGGTTGTCGGCGTGCGGCCCAGCGGCGCCTTGGAATAGTTCAGGAAGGTTCCGTTGGTCGAGAAATCGACGATGACGATCTTGCCGTTGTGATCTTCGATGACAAAATGGCTTTTCGACAGCATGCGGTCCGGGTCCGGCAGGACCAGGTCATTTCCCTGCCCCCGGCCCACAGTCAGGCTGCCGCCCTGCATGCGGACAGGGCGTCCATCCCCCGGCACCATGCCGGATGATTGAAACTTCAGAGTCACCGTCATCACAGGCGGTCAGCCTCCTACAAGCACAGTAAATTCACCTTTCATGATAACGCCCCCACAGGCGACGTTATCGAGAACCCGTGCGGCGGGCATCTTGCCGATCAGCACTGTGCTTGATCCCTTGATGATCGGATGCGGAAAGGCCGGGTTGCACAGGTCCATCATCCGCGCTGCCGGAAATTTTCCCACGATGACAGTCACGCAGCACGGCGGGATGATCGGGATCGGCACCGGAATAGGCACCGGGGGCGCCGGTGGCGGGCCGGGCGTGAAGCACGCATGCAGATCCAGAAGCCTTGCCTGCGGAAATCCCGGCATCTATGCGCCCTCTTTCATGGTCTTGCGCTTTCCGTTGCCACCGCGCCCGATATCGGCTGCGCGGTCAATGACTTCCTGGATGTAGCTGTCGAAATCGTCGCGCCGGGTCGAGATGGCTTCGACATTCATGGCAAAGGCAGCAATCGAGGACGCGCCCGGCGGAGCCGGCATCTGGGCCATGTCTCCGGTCCCCAAGGTGCCATCGCAATACATCACGGCCATTGCGCAATGGGTGGTCACGTCGTTCTTGTCGGCATGATCCATGCTGTCGATGGCGGTGTTGCGGTTTTCGTCGCTCGGCCTGAACACCCAGGCCTCGGCCGCCAGAAGGCAGGGCGTTTCGTTTTCCACACCGGTCCCGACAATGTCTCGCGCGGCCAGGCAGGCCCACCAGACCCGTTCGCGCGGCGGCAAGGCGACGGACAGCAGACGCAACAGGTCGACATGCGCGTCTTTCGCGTCAAGCTCGTCCAGCACGGCTTCGACCGAGGCACTGGCGGGTGCCTCCAGCCTGGTTTCCAACGTGACATTCCCCTGCGCCAGCAGCTTGGCTGCGGGCTCTGGCGGGATCTTGGTAAGTTTGCCGAAACGACCTGCCATGGTGCGTCCTCTAGTTGATAAACACGATGCCGCCCTTGAGCGTCAGCATCCCGTCACCTTGTACGGTGGTCATCGGGCTCTTCACGTCGGCTTTGATATCGGCCTTCACAGTGATCATCGAGCTTTTCATCGTGATCGACATCGGGTCCATCTTGATCGTCGAGCCGCCGCACTTGAATTCGATGGATTGTGCTGCGCTCACGGTGATCTTGCCGGATTTTACGGAAACGTCCATGTTCCCCATCTTGAGGGTCGTGTTGTGGTTCCCCGTGTCGATATTCGTGATGTGATCGCCCTTCTTGACCGTCTCGGTATAGGTGCCTTCGTTGATCGTCTCGGTGACGTCGTTGTGCACGGTTTGCGTCAGGTCTCCGGGGTCGTTTTTCTCGAGGCCAACCGTGATCGTCGCATTGTTCTTGACGATCTGTTCATAGTCCTTCTCGGCCTGGAAGCGGACCAGTTCGCTGTCCTTCTTGTCCTCGAACATCAATTCGTTGAAGCCGCCACCGCCCTTCGAGCTGTTGGTCTTGACGCCGGACTGGGTCTTGTTGTCGGGCAAGGTGTAGGGTGGCATGGTCTTGTCGTTGTACAGCATCCCGATGCACATCGGACGGTCGGGGTCGCCTTCCTCGAAACTGATCACGACCTCCTGCCCGATCCGCGGGATCGCGATGGCGCCCCAGTTCTTGCCGGTCCAGGGCATCATCGTGCGCACCCAGCACGTGGTCTTTTCATCCTTCTTGCCGTCACGATCCCAGTGGAACTGCACCTTGATCCGGCCATATTCGTCGGTGTAGATTTCTTCCCCGCTTGGCCCGGTGACTATCGCCGTGTGAATTCCGCCGACCTTTGGCCAGGGCGTGACTTGTGGCGCGCGATACTGGGTTTTCGTCTCGACCACGCGGAACTTCACCATGTGGGGTTCTTCGGGGTTCAGTTCGAAATCAATGCTGTCCTTCAGATCGTCGGCATCCTTGAACACGCCGCCATTGAACATTTCGACCTGCACGATGTCATGCTGACATTCGACGAGCATGACGTCTTTGGGATCATTGTCGCGCGGAAGCTTGGAAACCGAAAACGTGTGGCCGACTGCCAGGTTGATCGCGTCAGAGACACCCGAAACCAGGTGATGCGGCACGGATTCGGATTCCATGCGCACCTTGGCGTAATGTTCGCCAAGGTCGCCGGACCTGAAATGACCCGGATAATCGTAGCGCTCGTTCTCGTCCTTCAGATAGGTCGCCTGCGTCTTGCTGCTTTCGGAGGTCAGCACGGCGGTCGAATTCTCGAAATTGTAATCGTCCAGGACGACCTTGGCGCTGCGCACCTTTTCGGACGCGCTCCATTCGAAGATATAGGGCAAGGACTCTTCCTGAGTGGACCTCATCGAATATTCGCGAAATTCGAAAGCCGATGGCGCCGCAACGGCGGGATGTTTGCCGCAATCGTCGATCAGCACCAATTTTTCGGTCGCTTCGGAATGGTCGAAATAATAATAGATGCCTTCTTCCTGCATCAGCCGGTTCAGGAAATCGAGGTCGGTTTCCCGGTACTGCACGCAGTATCCGCGCGGCGTATAGGTATGCGACAGCTTGAGTTCGAGGTTGCCGGAAAACCCGTATTCCCCCAGGACCGATTGGATGATGTCGACGACGCTCATTTCCTGAAAGATGCGCAAATCCGTCCGCCGTGACAGGAACCAGAGCCAGGGCCGGACAACCGCCTTGAATTGCCCGCCGACATCCAGGATCGAAATGAATTCGGCCGAAATACAGGTGCCGCGAAACCATCGTTTCGACGTCTTGTCTTCGCTCTCCGCCACAAGATGCATGGTCTTTCCGACGATGGTTTCGAGATCGAGCTTTTCATTGACGCAGAAAAAATGGACCTCGATCGTCGGAATCTCGCTGATCCGCTCGTGGATGCGCGATGCAATGGGCAGAAGTTCCTTGTCCTTGCCCTCGCATTCAAGCCGCAAAGGGAAATTCGAAGGATCAAGTTTCTCCAGCATAGCCGCCGCTCCTTCAGATTACCTTGAGACTAAAGCAAAAAACATGCCCTGACCAATCTTCTGTGTCGGTCATTGCATATTTCACGCCAGGCCCCGTCTCAGTCGAACGCATAGGTGAACTCCCCATCCGACACGTCGATGGCCACCTTGTCGACGGACTTGCCGTCGATCATCCGCTTGAGGAATTCGGACGAGATATCCGGCAGCATGGTGTTGGTGACGATGGCGTCGATCATCCGGCCCCCGGATTCAAGCTCCTGGCAGCGCGACACGATGGTCTCGACGACGTCGTCGGAATATTCGAACGGCACGCCATGCGCTTCGGCGACGCGCTTCTTGATCCGGTCCAGTTGCAGACGGGTGATCTTGCCGATCATGTCCGGGCTGAGCGGGTAATACGGGATCGTCACCAGGCGCCCCAAGAGCGCCGCCGGGAAGATCTTCAGCAGCGGATCGCGCAGCGCTTTGGCGATGCCTTCGGGTTCGGGCATCAGGTCGGGATCGGAACACATGTCCATGATCATTTCCGATCCCGCGTTCGACGTGAGCAGGATCAGCGTGTTCTTGAAATCGATCACCCGGCCTTCGCCGTCTTCCATCACACCCTTGTCGAAGACCTGGAAAAACACTTCGTGCACATCCGGGTGCGCCTTTTCCACCTCGTCCAGAAGCACCACGGAATAGGGTTTGCGCCGCACCGCCTCGGTCAGAACGCCGCCTTCGCCATAGCCGACATAGCCCGGAGGCGCGCCCTTGAGGCTGCTGACCGTGTGCGCTTCCTGGTATTCGGACATGTTGATCGTGATGACGTTCTGTTCACCACCATACAGAACCTCGGCCAGGGCCAAGGCCGTTTCCGTCTTGCCGACGCCGCTTGTCCCGGCAAGCAGGAACACCCCGATGGGTTTGTTGGGGTTGTCCAATGCGGCACGGCTGGTCTGGATGCGCTTGGCGATCATCTCCATCGCGTGATCCTGGCCGATGACGCGCTTGGCGAGGTGATCCTTGAGGTTCAACACCGTCTGCAACTCGTCGCTCATCATCCGGCCGACAGGGATTCCCGTCCAGTCGCCAACCACGCTGGCCACCGCCTGTTCGTCGACGATCGGCAGGATCAAGGGTGTCTCGCCCTGAAGGTCGGCCAGTTCGGCGTTCTTCGCCTTGAGCTGGCTCAGAAGGTCAGACCGTTCCTCGGCCGTCATCGGGCTTTTCTCTGCGGCCTCTTCGCCCCCGGCATCCGGCGTGTCGACCGGCGCGCCACCTTCCCGCAGCCTTGCCCGAAGATCGAGGATATCGGTCACGACCGTCCGTTCCGCCTCCCAGCGCTTGTCCAGCACCTCAAGCCGAGCCTCTTCCTCCTGCTTGAGCGCCGTGATCGCTTCGCGACGCGCATCCACGTCCATCCCGGCGGTTTCATCGCGCCCGATTATTTCCAATTCCGTCGTCAAGGCGTCGATCCGCTTGCGGCTGTCATCCACCTCGGCGGGCACAGCGTGCTGGCTGACAGCGACACGCGCACACGCGGTGTCAAGAACGCTCACCGATTTGTCCGGCAATTGCCGCGCCGGGATATAGCGGGCCGACAGCGAAACCGCTGCCTCGATGCCTTCATCCAGGACCTGTACCTTGTGGTGGTTTTCCAGCATCGACGCGATCCCGCGCATCATCATGACGGCCTTTGGAATGCTGGGCTCCTCGACTTGCACCACCTGGAAGCGCCGGGTGAGCGCCGGATCCTTTTCGATGTGTTTCTTGTACTCCGCCCATGTCGTGGCGCCGATGGTCCGCAGCGTGCCGCGCGCCAAGGCCGGTTTGAGCAGGTTCGCGGCATCGCCGGTTCCGGCTGCTCCCCCTGCCCCGACCAATGTATGTGTCTCATCGACAAACATGATGATCGGCACGGTGGACGCCTGAACCTCGTCGATGACCTGTCGCAGGCGGTTCTCGAATTCGCCCTTCATCGACGCGCCGGCCTGCAACAGGCCCACGTCCAGCGCCAGCAACCGCGCCTCGCGCAGTGCCGGCGGAACGTCGCCCCGTGCGATCCGCAGGGCGAACCCTTCCACCACGGCGGTCTTCCCGACCCCGGCCTCCCCGGTCAGGATCGGGTTGTTCTGACGCCGCCGCATCAGCACATCGACAATCTGGCGGATTTCCTCGTCACGTCCGACGATCGGGTCGATCTCGCCGTTGCGGGCCTGTTCGGTCAGGTCGGTGCAGAACTGGGTCAGCGCTTCTTGCTTGCCCATCGCGCCCGGAGCCATCGCGCCTGATGCCTCGCCGGGCACAGCGCCACCGCCGGTTTGCGATCCGTCCTGCGGTCGCATGCTGTCCTCGACCGACCCATTGACCACCTTGGCAAAATTGTCGGAAAGGTCGTCGGCACCGATCTTGGAAAACTCTTTCGAGATGTTCATCAGGATCGACCGGAGTTCCGGCGTCTTGAGCATGCCGAGGATCAGGTGACCCGTGCGCACCTGGTTGGAGTTGAACAAGAGCGAGCCATAGACCCAGGCCCGCTCCATCGCGTCCTGCAAATGAGAACTGAGGTCCGAGATCGAGCTTGCGCCTCTGGGCAATGCATCCAGGGCGCGTGTCATGTCCGCTGACAGCTTTGCAGGGTCGATGTCGTAATGCTGCAGGATTTTCTGCACGTCGGAATTGTCCAGCTGCACCAGCTGCGCGAACCAGTGCACCACCTCGACATAGGGATTGCCCCGCATCTTGCAGAACACCGTGGCCCCTTCGACTGCCTGATACCCCACCTTGTTAAGCTTCCCGAACAGGGCGACACGGCTAATCTCAGTCATTTTATTCTCCTTCGCGAAATTGCGAACAGGTTTCTTCAGGCCGCGAGGCCTTCTTCAAAAGGGACATCTGTCAAAGGTGTCATGAACAAATCCGCCACTTCGTCGGGGTGATCGTCCGACCCGATCCAGCTTGTCAGGCCGAGTTGTGTGCTTTGCCCAAGCTGCGCCTGGGGAATGTCTGTGCCGCGCAAGACCAGGTTCACATCCCAGTTGAGCTGATCGCCGACATAGTTTCGGACGATGGCGCGAAGCCGTCTCATTGCCGGCGTGCCGGGCAGGAACTGCGAATACTCTTCAAGCGACAACGGCCCGATGCGCAATCGGAATTTCGAGGAGTTGGACCAGACCCGCGCGCCGATGCAGGTGGTGTGTCCAAGCCCGCCCGCCCCACCGAGTTGCCAGCGATCATCC
Organism: Marivita sp.; assembly: GCF_020055635.1. Classification (GTDB taxonomy): domain Bacteria; phylum Pseudomonadota; class Alphaproteobacteria; order Rhodobacterales; family Rhodobacteraceae; genus Marivita. The sequence goes on from NZ_JAIPUT010000006.1 coordinate 98,820, forward strand.
GGTTCCAGTTCGAGCCAGTCTCCGACGAATTCCTCCAACCGAACCGGCGCGTCGAAAAACCCGGTCAGGATCGCGATGAGCCCTTCGGCGTTTTTCGGACCCGCCGAGAGCACGCCTGCAAAATGCCGCCTGGCAAGATCGGGCATCGCGTCCCGGTTGCGCAGATGGGTGCCGTAAAACCCCGAAAGCGCTCCGATCTTGGCTTCGGTCTCGCTGTGTTCGCCCCGATCGAAAGCCGCCGTCGGCTGGCCTCTTACCCAGGCCCGATAAAGCAGGGTCATCATCCGGTGCGTCAACATGTCGGCGAAGGCCACGAAGGTCGGGTCGGTGTGATTGACCATCCGGCTGCGCGCATATTCGGTCAGGTGCAGCGGCAAGGGGCCATTTGGTCCGAAGAGACCGAAGAACAGGTTTGAAAGCTGCGCCGGCGCGTTCGCGGTCTGTTGCTTGAAACCGGCCACTGTCGATTTCGGAAACGCGAGGTCCGGCTCCTGGCCGAAACGCACTTTTTCCTGTCCCGGCCGACGGGCCGTTCCAAGACGCGGATTTTCAGCGAAATGCGCCTCGATGACACGCATGGCAAAGAAGATGTGATGGGATTTGGGATCGCGGATCAGACGGTCGAAATGGGTCAGATCACGCGGTTCACCCCCATTGTCGGTGACCATCGCGCAATCTCTCCTCTTTGTTGGGTTTTCAGGACCGTTTCCGTGAAACTGTTTATTGTCGAATACTTGCGGAAAAACCGTTCGAGAACCGAGCCAAGAGTGTAGATCGAACTGCCTTCGAACAGGCTTTCGTCGAACTCCATGGTGATCTCGAGCCCGCGCACGGCGGTGGACAGAACGCCATCATGGATGCGCCTGACAATGGGCCGTGTCTTGACCGAAACGATCCCTTCAAGCTGCCGCTCCATCGCGCTGTCTCCGATCGGCGTGTAAAGCCCGACCAGTTCCCGCAGCGCGGCCGCCCCGCCGCCCGGCGCATCGCTTTCATCGGCAATCGACAGGTAATTGAGGCTCAGGTGGCTGACGGCCCGCCACGCCGCATCGCCTTGCGCGATGCAGGTGCGCGGTTTCGTCGGCCCGATCAGGGTGCGGATGGCCAGGACCGGGCCGCCATCGGGCAGGTGAAATACGTCGTCCACCCCGGTCGGAAGCAGCATCGGCAAATCCCGGTTGCTCACCATCGCCTCGACCGCAAGCTGGCTCAGGTCACCGGGATAGGGCGCTTCGTTTGCATCGACGATCGACAGGTAACTTTCCGAGCCAAGATAGTTGGTCCGGACGCCGCGCAAGGCCTCGCTCTCGCTCCTTTGCCTCAGATGCCGCTGATGCGTGAAATAGGCCGCCCCCCGCCCCCCGGCCGCGGTAAATTCGTCGGACGAATAAAACGCCTTGAGGGGCAGTTCATCGCGCCCTTCCTGGCGGATCCCCGTGACCTTGGTGATCGCGAAAATCTCGAAATCCTTGGGTGCGGTGCGATCGGCCACGACATGATGCTCGGTGACGCGATGGGACACCGGAACGCGGTCACAGCGTTTCGGGAACAGGTTGATGGCCGGGACGCAGTGCAGCTTGAACGCGTCCGGCGTGACGTTCGGTGCGATGTCGGCCTTGTTGTCACGCAGCAGGATATACAGATCGACGCTGTCGCCGGTCGCGCGCGACAGCGGCGCCTGAAGACCCGACAGTTCGACAAAAAGGTTCCGCTCCGGCATCGCGAAATATTCCTGGAGCAACCGGTAGCCGTCGAAGGACGGGCGCGGCGTCGGCAAGAGCGCATCCTCGGTGGCAAGACCACGGGCTGTCACCGGCGACCCGAGCGTCATCGACCACTCATCGCGTCGATCGACCGACCGCGCCACGACGGTTGCAGGCCTGGCGCACAGCATCTCGAACATGGTCCAGCTCAGGCTGACCTGCCCACCCAGGAACAGCGTCAACCGGTCAAGCGGCAGATCCTTGATCGGAAGCCCCGCATGGCGTTTCAGGCGCAACCGCACCGCCGCCCGCGCCGCAGGGTCCCTGGCCACACCGGCAGCGACAAGCGCCCCGCGCCCGTCGATATACTCGGCCTCGGCGATCGTGACGGGCCAGAGCGCAAGATCATGCGCCGTGCGGAACTGGCAGGCTTTCTGGGCGCCCGGAACCGGCTTGGACCGCAGGACAGTCTGGCGGGGCAAGGTGAACCCGGCGGCCAGGTCGGCGTTCTCCATGTCAGGCGTCAGTTCGGCGATCATCATCGACGGCGTCGGCGCAAGAAAATGCGGAAACACGACATCAAGCAGATGGCTGGTGAAGGCCGGGTATTGCAATTCCAGTTCAAGCTGGACGCGGGCGGTCAGGAAGGCGGTCCCTTCCAGAAGCCGTTCGACATACGGATCAAGGATCTCGAGCCCGTCCATACCAAGACGCGCGGCGATCTTGGGATAGCTCTTGGCGAATTCCGCGCCCATCTCGCGCAGGAAGGCGAGTTCGGTCTCGTAATGTCTGAGCAGTCGGGTATCCACTGTCGATCAGCCCCCGTACTCGAGCGAGACATGACCCGTCGTGGCATCGAACTGGCTGCGCAGGTAAAGTTCGGTCGGAACCGGTTCGGCCCACATGTCGGCGACGATATCGAAGACGATCACGGACGCGCGGCCTTCGGTTTCGGCCCGGCTGATCACGTTCAGGGACCCTTCCATGATACGGGGCTCGAAAAGCTCGATCGCCGACTTGATCGCATCGCGCACATCCGCAGAACGCGTCTTGGTGGAAAAATCGCCCGTTGATTCCGGGACGCCGTAATTGATCACCGACCGCAGCACATTCGGATATTTCTCGGCATCGATCTGCGTTTCGAGATTGCCGGTGTTCAGCAGCCAGGACAGGTCGCGCTGGATGATCTCGCGCAGACGGCGGATGTCGATCACGCGACTGCTCGGACTTTCCGTCTTGGACTTTGGATCATCGTCGGTCAGTCGATCGAGGATGGACGGCTGAAGCCGCTCTGTCAGTGTTCGGTCAGCCATCAACTCCGACCTCGCCTGCGGCGTCCGCTGTCACCGGGGCAAATTGGAAATTGCGGGTGTCCATCAGGGACAGTTCGGCCTGATCCGTCGTCAACAGGCGCTGGCCGAGACCAGCAAAGGTGTCATTGCCCAGGTCTTCCCATTCCGTCACGCGCGACAGCTTCATCGCGTCGGTGCCCCGGTCGGCGGTTCCGGCATAGCGCGTCGGGATCAGCGCAACCATTTCGCCGCCGTTCTGCAATGTCAGGTGGGCCGCGGTCCACACCGTATCGCGCAGATCCTGCGGCGGGTCGATCCGAAGGCTGGACAGCACGTTGAACGGCATCCAGTAGTATTTGCCGTTCACGATGATTTCCAGAACCGGACCCAGCCGCATGTCACCATCGGCGATCCACGCGAATTCCTGGTCGTCAAGCGTGCCGGGTGTCGCCGGTGCCTTGTCGAAGGCTTGTTCGCGCAGCTGCGCGGCGCGGTCCGGGTTGCCCTGCGCCAGCGCGCGCAGTCCTTGTGCCAGCAACGCCACCCAGTCCTGCGGTTCGCCGAAGATCAGCGCGTCCTTTTCGCCGGCAAAGACCTTTTCGCGGAACACCTCGCAGATGATCGCCTCGCGGTAGGTCTGGGCCATCGGCAACGCCGTCGCATCAAGCTGGGCGCAGAGTTTTAGTTGCGTCACTGCCCGTTTCCAGTCGCCCATGACGCACAGCAACTGGAACAGGAAAGTGCGCAGTTTCGCATCGTCGGGGTTTGCCCGGACGCTGTCTTGCAAGCTCGCCAATGCGCCGGAAAGGTCCCCGGCCTTGAGAAAATCTGATGCGGTGTTCGGCACAGGCGTGCTCCGGTATTGTCAGTGTCAGGAGGCCGCCGCATACCTGCGGCGGCCAACTCGATGTCGGAAATCAGCCAGCGACGTTCTTGGCGATGTCCCACTTGAAGCTCGGCTTCTCGCCCTCTGTGCCCTCAGCGGTCTGCTCGATGTAATCGACGGCCACCTCGGCGAAGTTGAGCGAGACGTTCTCGGTCAGCTTGTCCTCACCGCCTGACCCGCCGGTCGAGACCGAGGTGATCATCACCTTGGTCATCGTGATGGTTAGGTATTCCAGCGGGGTCTTGCCGGCCTTGCGCACGACGATCTTGGCCGACGGGAAGTGGTCGCCATTGGCGCAATAAAGTTGCAGGACCGGCGATGATTTGTCGATCCACTTGGTGCAGGAAATGTCCTGAAAGTTCGCCTTGCCGGCACCGCCGCCGCCGCCCGCGTGGAACGATCCAGCCTGGCTCATCCCCCAGGACCAGGCCAGAAGGTCGATACCGCCTTCCGCGCTGAACTTGTCGTCCTGGGTTTCACCAGAGATCTCGCCTTCGATAATGAGAAACATGTCAAGTGCCATGTCAGGTACTCCTCTTTGAAAATAAAATTAAGGTGCGATGCCGGGCGGCGCAAAAAAGATCCGCCCGGTACCAGGTCAGGTTTTCTCTGACGGAAGCTTCGAGACGAGCCTCAGGGAAACCGACAGCCCTTCAAGCTGGTAATGCGGTTTCAGAAAGAACCGGGATTTGTAGTAGCCCGGGTTTTCGGGGTCTTCCTCGATCTGGACATCAGCCGCGGCCAATGGCTTGCGGGCCTTTTCCGCTTCCGAGGAATGTGCGGCTGAGTAATCGACATATTGGTCGATCCACTTTTTCAGCCAGCGCTGCATGTCGTCCCTGGTCTTGTAGCTTCCGACCTTGTCGCGGACCATGCATTTCAGGTAATGCGCAAACCGGGTCGTCGCAAAAAGATAAGGCAGACGTGCGGCCAGGTTCGCGTTCGCCGTGGCATCCGGATCGTCATATTCAGCCGGTTTGTGCAGCGACTGCGCGCCGATGAAGGCGGCCATGTCGGTGTTCTTGCGGTGAATGAGCGGCATCAGACCGGCTTTTGCCAGTTCCGCCTCGCGCCGGTCGGAAATGCCGATTTCGGTCGGACACTTCATGTCGACGCCACCATCGTCAGTGGGGAAGGTGTGGGTCGGCAAGTTGGCAACGGTGCCTCCCGATTCCACGCCGCGGATCCGCGAACACCAGCCATATTCCTTGAAGGACCGGTTGATGTTCGTCGCCATGCCGTAGGCCGCATTGAGCCAGGTGAAATGTTCGGACTCGGCGTTGCCCGTGTCTTCTTCGAAAGCGAATTCCTCGATCGGGTTCGACTTGGCGCCGTAAGGCTGACGCCCGAGGAAGCGCGGCATGGCAAGACCCAGGTACTTGCTGTCCTCGCTGTCGCGCAGGCTGCGCCAGGCTGCATATTCCGGCGTCTGGCTGATCTTGGTCAGGTCGCGGGGGTTGGACAGTTCCTGCCAGCTTTCGAAATTCATCAGCGCGGGATCGGCCCCGGTGATGAAGGGCGCATGGGCCGCAGCGGCGATCTTGGCCATTTCGCCCAGCAGTTCGACGTCCGGCGGGCTGTGGTCGAAGTGATAGTCTCCGACAAGGCAGCCATAGGGTTCGCCACCGAACTGGCCATATTCCTCTTCATACAGCTTCTTGAAGATCGGCGACTGATCCCAGGCCGTACCCTTGAACTTGCGCAGCGTCTTGTGCAGGTCCTTCTTGGAAATGTTGAGCACGCGGATCTTCAGCATCTCGTCGGTTTCGGTGTTGTTCACCAGGAAATGCAACCCGCGCCACGCGCTTTCGAGCTTCTGATACTCGTCGTGGTGAATGATCAGGTTGATCTGCTCGGTCAGCTTGCGGTCGATCTCGGCGACCATCGCTTCGAGCGATTTCAGGACGTCTTCCGAAATCAGGTTCGAATTCGCGAGCGCCTGTTGCGCCAAGGTGTTGACCGCGGATTCGACCGCCGTCTTGGCGGTGTCCGACCGGGGTTTGAATTCCTTCTGAAGCAGACTGGCAAAGTCGGATTCCGTGGCCTCTGCTGCGCCACCTTCGGGTTGTGCTTCTGTTGCTTGTTCGGCCATGTCTTATCCCTCGTCCTTTGCGGCGTCGTCCCCGTCCGTCGGCGCAGCCTGGGCGGCAAGCGACTTCAGCAGGGCAGGATCGTTCATCGTTTTCGAAATCAGTTCCTCTGCGCCCGGCTTGCCGTCCATGTAGGTCATCAGGTTGGACAACTCGTTGCGGGCCTCCATCAGCTTGCGCAGCGGTTCGACCTTGGCCGCAATCGCACCGGGCGAAAAATCGTCCATGCTTTCGAAGGCGACATCGACGGACAGGTTGCCTTCGCCCGTCAGCGTGTTGGGCACCGAAAACGCAACGCGGGGCTTCATCGCCTTCATCCGGTCGTCGAAATTGTCGACGTCGATTTCAAGAAACTTGCGGTCAGCGACATTGGGCTGCGCGACTTCGGATTTGCCCGCCAGGTCGGCCATGACGCCCATGACGAACGGAAGCTGCACCTTCTTTTCCGCGCCGTACAGTTCGACATCGTATTCGATCTGCACCCTCGGTGCTCTGTTCCGTGCAATGAATTTTTGTGAACTGGACATATTATTCCCTCATCTGTTGATACGAATTCTTGTTCTAAGCCGCTGCCGCCTCGGTCAGAGCCAGCACCGGTGGCCAGTCAAACCGGTTACTCCGCTTCATCCGTTCCGCCCACTCCGCCGATCAGCTTGACGTTGTCTGCGCCAAGCGGAGCCAGATCGTTGATGATTTCCATGAACTCCGCCCCGACCAGTCGCCGGGCCCGCTTCAGCAATATTGGAAGCGGGCTCGAAGGCTCGTGGCGCGCGTAGTAGTCGATGACCCGGTCAAGCGCGGCCGTCACGTCTGATCGAGTAGAGATTTCGCCGGGAACGCCACCGCCGGCCACCGGTTTCGCTGCGGGTGCAGCGCCGACCCCTTCGGCTTCGACCGCGTCCTGCACAACCTCGACATCGACGTGCTTCGCCAACTCTTTCAGAATCTTGCCAAGCGTCGTTTGCAGATCGTCAAGCGCCGGTCCGAACCCCGGGGTCTTTTCCATGAACACCGCATCGATCGCGGCCACATCCTCGAGAGCCGAGGTCGCGGCCTCGAAATATGCCTTGAGCGTGTCGTCATCGGTGTCTTTGAAGGCCGCGTCGATCTCGCTTTTCGACATCGGCGTTTCGTCGGCCACAGGGTCGGCCTCGCCATTCGCGATCTCGATGGCCTTGAGCGTCACGCGCCCCAAAGCGCGGCTGTCGGTCAGGGGCGCGGCGGTCCTCAATCCCCGGATGATCGTGCCGCGCGCCCCAAGCCCCGTAATGGCGTTGATCCGCATCATCGGATCGTTGTCGTCGTCCTCATCAAGCTGCGGATGGCATGTGTCCCAGTACTCCTCGAGACAACCGCGGATGTAGCGTGTGATCTCGGCAAACCCCGGGAGACCATTCAGCCGGGCCTCGCAATCGGCCAGGTAGACGGCTGCGCGGATGTCGTGGGTCCGCTCGAGCACCGCGCGCGCCTTCTTGGCAAGATCCTTGTAGTCCGGATCCCGGCCCTCGACGATTTCGGCTCCGGCTTGACGTTCTTCCTCGGGTTGGCCCGCCAGCTCCATCGCGGTGAAGTCGGGATCATATTCGAGGTTTTCGCCACTCGGCGCATCGTCCCCGTGTGATTTGAGCATATCTGACAAAAGTGGCAGCCTTCAGAAACCGTAATAAAAAAATGCACGATACACGGAACGCGAAACAAAACTGTGCAAAGCGTACCAACTCTTTGCAAAAAATCCAGCCCAAGAATCTTACCTTACGTCAGTTTCTTCAAGCTTGGCTAACGTCGCCACACTGCGGAAAATCGTTCTCAGAACAGCCGCGCGACCGCCCGCCTGCTGCGCGTCGTGATCCGCTCGCCCTAAATCCGCACCGGCTCGCGACTGATATCGAATCCGCACCTGTGCGACGCCACAAGCAGGGGCGTCCAGAGGTTGCTCGGCCTCGAATGCTCCGGCTTGACGACGGCGGGACCGGTCCTTTCGGCCTTCCGTCGCAGCCAGTCGGTTTCCTTCTGGCTGGTCTTGGCCAGGTACACGTTGCCGGCGACATGGCCGCAGTCCAGCGTATCGCACCGCGCTGAAAACCCCAGATACGGTGCGACGAGAATCGTTCCCGGGCGCGCCATCTCCACGATGCGCCGCTCCATGTCGATCAGTTGCGACTCGTGCCGGATCGGTCTGTAGAAATAGATGACGTCGTAATCCGCATAGCCTTCGAAACTCAGCGCGTCCGCCTGAAAAACCTCGGGCCGGTTCCCCACCGCGTGATCCAGAAGCTTCCGGGCGACGTCGACATAGGATTGCTGGAAATCGAGACCATGTGCGTCGGTGAAGTACCGCAGGGCCGACAGGACCTTCAGCCCACCGCCGCAGCCCACGTCCAGAAAGCGGCTCGGCTCGGTCTTTTCCTGCGCAAGCAGAACCCGGTAGGCCGCGTGCAAATGCTGATGGAACTGGCTGTTGGCAAGCGAAATATCCGGAAAACACCCCTTCGCTTCGGCGTCGTCGGACTGTTTTTCAGGGTTCAGGACCGCGTGCAACATGGCGAAGACGGTGTCGCTCACCGCGTTCTGCGACGCGATGATGTCTGAAATTTTCGGATCGTATAACGGCATGCGTTTGCGCATGGACACCACCTGCGTCCGCACGAGGTCGCGCATCATAGCCCACTGGTTCAGTTCGACCCGTGTCAGGCTGGAGCGCGCGCCAAGAATGGCCCAGTCGCGCCGGATGGACACCAGTGCCTCAGGCGATTCCGCGCCAGCCTCGGCCGCCACCCGCGCGTCGTTGATCCGGGTCATCAGGGCGGTGTACTCGCGGATTTGCAGGTCGATCTGGCTGCAAGCGACGTCGACCTTGAGGTCGTTCATCCTTTCCCGTTTGAGCACTTCCTCGGACAGGGCCTTCACCTGCGAAGCAATCGTTTCACGCAACGCCTGAAGCTCGGAAAACAGCGTCTCCAAATCCGGAACGGTCTTCAGCATACCCAAACCTTTCAAATGTTGTGAAACCATATCAAGGGGTTGAAATCCCTGGCTCACCTGAATGAACTTTCATCTACAATATTTCGCACGCAAATACCGGTGCGGCCTGATTGTCCACCCTGTCACACAAAACGCGCCCGACAAAGCCTTTCCTGCATCCGCCAAGTGGCAGGCTTGACCTGTCATGCGTCTTGGCGTTTGGTGAAGGAAATCCGGGGACGGACAGCACATGACATGAGACACGCCGCGGATACGGTTGCTTTTCTTCCCGGCCAAGACGGAAAATTTCTACTTTTTGGTCAGCGCCTTTGCTGACGAAATAATACCAGCCCGGACCATATCGGGCCGCATTTCGGGAGGTCGACATGAACAAAACCTCAACATGGCTGTCGGGTATCGCCTGTCTGTTTCTTGCAACGTCCGCCAGCGCCCAGTCGGGGCCGCTCTCGGTGGAACTCAACAAGTTCGAGCCCGGAGATCCAAGCGGGTGCCAGGCCTATTTCCTGTTCCGGAACGACACCGGCAAAAGCTTCGAGGGCTTCGAGATGAGCCTGGCCATCCTGGATGCCCAGGGTGTCATCGACCGGCTGCTGTCCATCGACGCGGCACCCTTGCCGGTGCAACGCACGACGCTCAAGCTTTTTGCGATCCCGGATATCGACTGTTCCGACATCTCGGAAATCGTTCTGCATGACATGCCCGCCTGCAAGCCCCAGAACGAGGACGAGGTCGACTGTTTCGAATTTCTCGAGCTTGGCAGCAAGACTGACGCGCAGTTGGTGAAGTAGGATGTTCGCCGCCTTCGACGATATCGGGACGGGCGCACCGATCATCCTTCTGCTGCTTGTGCTGTCGGTTCTTTCGCTTGCCCTGATCGTCTACAAGATCGTGCAGCTCTGGTCGGTGACGTCGAAGGTCGAAACCCGGGACGCAGCACTGAGCAGTTTCGAAACCGGGAACCTGACCGAAGCCAAAGCCAGGGCGGAAAGCGGGCAGACCCCTGCCAACCGGGTCCTGGCCTTTGCGATAAAGGCGTTGGGCGACGGACGCTCCGGGGCCGCGTTGATGACCGAACTGACGCGCCGCGGAAACGAGGAATTCGCCCAGATGTCGCGTCACATCCGGCTGCTGGAGTTGATCGCGATGATCTCTCCGCTGCTTGGTCTGCTGGGAACGGTGCTGGGGATGATCCAGTCGTTCCAGGAACTCGAACTGGCCGAAGGTGCAGCCAATGCGTCGCTGTTGGCGGGCGGGATCTGGCAGGCCTTGCTGACGACTGCCGCGGGGCTGCTGGTGGCCATTCCGGCCGCGGTCGGGGCGACGCTGCTGGCGGCGCGGGCCGAACGCGGTGCGCAGCTGATCGAAGGCGCCATCGCGCAACTCATGCTGATTGCGGATCAGCCGTCAAGATAGGGGCGCCCCGATGCATGACCCCTCGATGACACTTCTCAAGCGGCCAGGCCCGCCGAAGGCGCTGATTTCCCTGGTGCCGATGATCGACGTGATGCTCATCCTGCTGGTGTTCTTCATGGTCACCTCGACCTATCTGAACCTCGACATGATCCCGGCCGTCGCGCAGGCGGATGATCTGGCCGACCCGTCCGAAAGCGCCTCCGACACGCCCGGCGGCACGCTGCTGATCAGGATCGGGGCGGATGGCGTGCCGACGTCGCAAGGCCGGGGGCACGATCTCCAATCGCTCGAAACCCTGTTTTCCGACCGGCTGCGGACATCGCCGCAGCTTCGCGTTCTGGTGCTTCCATCGGGGGCTGCCGACATGCAGGCGCTGGTCTCGGTCATGGACACAGCCACGCGGTCCGGGGTCACGAACCTGCGCATCGTGCGCCTGGAGGCGGCGGAATGAAACTGTCCCGCCCACCCGCGCGACAACCGCCAGAGACGATCATCGCGCTGATCGACGTGGTGTTCTTCCTGCTGGTCTTCTTCATGCTGATCGGACGCATGGACGCCACCGCCCCCTTCGAGGTGAGCCCGCCGGTCGCGGCCACCGGCGCCGACATGCCCTCGGGCGGGATCACCCTGGCCGTCGCGCCGACGGGCGAGCTTGCGCTCGACGGGACGCCGATCGAGCGCGGTGCGCTGGACCAGGTGCTGGCAGACCGGCTGGACCAGGCACCGGACACCCTCGTCCGGCTCAACGCGCATCGCGACACCGAATTGCGCCATGTCCTGCCCCTTGTCAGCCGTATCGAGGCGCTGGGTGCGCGCGACGTCGTGCTTGTCGTGACCCCCGAACCCGCGCCGCCCGGCCAATGATGCGCTCTGCCCTGATATGGACCGGCGCGCTTGGCGTGTCCGCCGGAGTTCATGTCGCCAGCGCTTTCGGGCTCTACCTGGCGACCCAGCCGGGGGATGTTCCCGAACAGCCGATGCCCGAAACGGAAATGCAGCTTGCCGCATACCAGGTGCAACGCAGCGAAGCGCGCGAAACCGCACCCGACTCGGACCAGGCGGCGTCGGGCGATACCGGCGGCGCGGCCCTCACCCAAGGCAGCATCGCAACCTCTCGGGCCTCGGCGCTGAGGCCGGGTGCAGAGGAAGGCGAAACGGTTTTGCCATCCGCCACCAGCGTCGCTGCGATGCCCCCGACAGGTACCGTCGCCCCGGCCCTGCCCGAAACCGCCGCGCCGCTGGCCCCGCAGGCCGTGTTGCAGGGCGCGCCCGTGACCGCGATACGGCCGGTCGATGTGGCCCTGCCGCCCGAAAGACCGTTGCGAGCACCGGTTCCGGTCGCCACGATCGCACCCGAGCGCATGTCCGAAGCCGCCCCGAAGGCGGTGTCGCTTGCGTCGGAGACGATGGTCCAGATCACGCTGTCGACGACGGATGCTGCCGCAGCGGCCATGCCCGCCCCCCCGGTCCAGCCACAGGCAACACGACCCGACGCCCCCGCCCTCGCAAGCCAAGCCGCCTTCCGGCAACCGGTCCCAAGCCTGACCGCGCCTGAACAGGCACCGCAGCCGCGTCCCGCAGCGCAGCAAGAACCGCAAGCCAGCCCCGCAGCCCGACAGGAACCGCAGGCCGGGCTCGCAGCCGAGCAGGACCCGCAGACCAGTTCTGCATCGCGGCAGGACCCGCAATCCAGTCCTGCACCCCAGCAGGCCGTCCGAGCGGAAACTGCAGCATCAGTCGCACCGCCTGCCGATCGGGCCAAGGCGGCGCTGACCTTCCAGAATTCAGCCGGTGGCGCGATCGACCCGGTCTCCCTGACGGCGTTCCAAAGCTTCATGGAACCCGGCGACCTGAGCGGGGCCGCGGCCGAGATCCGCGACGGGATCAAGGGCGCCCTGAGCGCCATCCCCTGCTCGCGTCTGCAGGTCCAGTTCGTTCCGGATGAAAACAGCCTGCTCGTCTCGGGCCATGTGCCCGACCCGGACCTGCGGGATACGGTCGTATCGGCGATGCAGGCACAGATGGGGCGCGACATCCCGGTGCGCAGCGACCTGCTGATCCTTCCAAGCCCGCAATGCGCGGCCCTTTCGGGCATCGCCAATGTCGGCTTGCCGCAATCCACCGACCAGATCACCAACCCGCTGCTCGTGGGCGAGGACACCCACGCGCGCGAATTCCGCTACACCGCGGGCAAACCGCTGGTGATGACCCTGCAAGGTGCGGATTACGATGCCTATGTCTATGTCGATTACTTCGATGCCGACGGCAACGTGCTTCACCTTGCCCCGAACGAACATACGCCGCTTGAACGGACCGAGGCCAAGTCGGAATTGCAGATCGGGTCGGATCACGTTCTCGAGCCGGGCGAACCCGGCCTTTACATCGAGATCGGTCCCCCCTTCGGCCAGGAAATTGCGGTCGCCTTCGCGGCATCCCGGCCGCTTTACGATGGGGTGCGCCCATTGGTGAACCCGCCGAACCCTACCTGGACTGGCTCCGGGACCGGGTCGCCGAAGCACGCGCCGCCGATCCCGATTTCAAAGGCGAATGGGTCTACTTCTTCATCTCGACCTCGGAAGACTGACCAGCCCAACCGTCCCGGCGGACGGCATTGCAGCGGAGGATCGTTTTTCAGGCCAACCTTGCGTGGAATCGAATCCCGCCCTACCGTTTCACGGGTAACAGGCAGGATGCCAAACCTGCGTTTCCTGTTAAGCCGCGGTTCGCCGCGCGCGCCTTCGCATTTGATCGCAGATATATGGAAAGCACCAAGACCATGATTTCAAAGAAAACCTCAATCCGTCTTGTCGGCCTTCCTGTCCTGATCGGGATGGTCACCACCCCCGTCTTCGCGATGACACCGGACCCGATGCGGGCCGGTCCTGCGACAGTTTCCGAAGCGATGCAGATCGAACTGGTCTACCCCCGCTATGCCCAGGTCGGCGGCGACGAGATCGGCGGCTCTAATGCGGCCGAAGGGGACAACGACAACCGTCGCGTCGCGCCCGCAGGCCCCGTCGTGCCCGCGTCGACCGCGCAAACCACGCAGATCGTCACTCAGCTGGACCAGATCCAGCGTATCTGCGAATTCATGGGGGACGAATACCGCATCGCCTGTTTCGCGACCACCTATCGCGATCTGGCCGACGACATCCCGGCCAATGGCGATTATGCCGAAACGCGCGAAGTGCTGCTCGAGGCCGCGCGCGAACTCGACGACCTCGTGCGCAGCAACATCGACCGGAGCAAGCCGGCCCTGCAGGCCCGGACCACGAATAGCAGCGGACAATCGGTCCAGACACCGCCCATGCGCGCGGTCCAGGCATCGCAAGCGCCACAGCTGAACCGGCAGGCCAGCAACATCATCGAGGAAGCCGAAACCGTTCTGCTCAGGTCGGCCAGCTCGGACGCCACGCGCGCCATCCATTACCAGCGGATCGCGGCGGCGGTCGGCTCGAACAAGGTTCTGCTGCGGTCAGGCTGACCTCTATTCCAGGCCGTATGCAGCCCGGATGCCACGCTTGGTGCCCGGGCCGATATCACCGTCCAGAGCGCCGTTATAGAATTCGTAGGCCTGCAATTGCGCCTGCAACTCGCGCCGGGTTTCCTCGGCAAACATCGTCGGACGTTCAAGCAGAAGGTTCAGCACGTCCTGGCTGCCGCTGCGCAAGGCGGCATAGAGATAGGTCGCGGCATCCTTCGGCCCCTTGTTCGGGATCAGCCCGTCATCGATCAGGGCGGCAAAGTTGAACTGCGCCTCGGGATGGCGCAGGTCAGCCGCCCGCTCGAACAGCTCCAGCGCCTTGTCCGGGTTCGGACGCAGCCCCAATCCCCCCTGGTAGTGCAAAAACCCCAGATCGTTGATCGCATCGGCGAAATCCTGGTCGGCGGCCGCCTGGTAAAGCTCCAGCGCGCGGGCTTCATCGACATCCACGCCGATCCCCTGCTCGTAAAGCTTTGCCAGTTCCATCTGGGCCTCCGGCGACCCACGCTCGACCGCGCGCTCCAGAAAGCTGACCGCCTGCGACGGATCAAAGCGCGAATCCTCGGGGTTTAGCCGGATATAGGCCAGCCCCAGCATCGAGCGCGTATCGCCAAGATTGGCCAGCGCCAGCAGTTGGGATTCCTGGTCGGGCCGAAGCTGCGACCAGGTCTTCGAAGGTTCGGCGGTGGCAAGGTCCGTTCCGGCATCCGGCGCGCCGGACAGGTAGAAGGGTTTCCCGGTCAGCGAGCCATAGGTGTAAGGCTCCTGGAGGTTCTGGGTCTCCTGCAACACGGCATCCCGCACCTGGCGGAACATCAGGCTGATCTCCAGCCCCGGCTTCGCCATTTTCTCCATCAGGGCCCGGGCATAAGGGCTGTTTCCGCGGGTGCCGTCCAGCGCCACCTGACCATCCTTGGCCGCGAAGGCCACAAGCGTGCCGCGATCCGGGTTGGCCGGCGCCAGACCGCCTGCGCCCCGCGTCGCCTGATCGGTGGCTTCCAGTGCGGATTGCACAACCGCGTTGGTGTCGATGGCCCCGCCCAGCGGATTGTCGCGGCAGCTGTCAAGGATGACGATCCGCATCACCCGCGCCTTCTCGACCACCTCGAGCATGTCCTTGAGAGACACGGATTGCCGTTGCACGTCGATATTCGAGGTCGGACGTGCATCGACGGGGATCAGGAAGTTCTCGCCCTGCACCTCGATCCCGTGTCCGGCGAAATAGATCAGCGCCAGGTCGGCCGTTTCCGAACGGAACGAAAATTCCTTCATGACCGCGCGGAGTTCCGCAAGGCTGAGGTCGATGCCCCGGGTCACATCGAACCCGATTTCCGTCAATGTGTCGGCAAGGTCTTCGGCATCGTTGCGGGTGTTCGTCAGCGGCGTGATCGTATCGTACTCCGCCATCCCGATCACCAGCGCCACGCGGTCAGGACTGGCCGAGGCCATCCCCAACTGGGCGCAGATCACGAAGACGGGAAGAATGAACAGGCGGACGACGCAGCGCATGGTTCGAATCCTTTCGCTGATTTCGCGAGGCTTGACCCAGCATAGTACCAGCACGCCCGGATTTCACTCAATTCTTTGCGAACTCCCCGGATATCACCCTGAGTACCTGCCGCCGCGGCACCGCTCGGAAACGCCGCGCCTTCCGTCGCGCCGTTGGCTCCGTTCGTTTCGCACAGGCCATGCTTGACTTGAGGTAAGGTTGCGCCTCACACTGGGGCCAATAGGTCGGGATCAAGAAACGGTCGTCACACGCCGTGGGCCGTGCACGAAGGCAGCCTGATATATCGTCATGCTGCCGGATTTTTTCGCGTTTCGCCCTTCGTTTTCAATCGGCTTTCCAAGAGCCTGAATTTTAGCAGACGGACGTATCGATTATGGAAGAAGATCCCGACTATGCTGATTTTTTCAACGACCCTAGTGGTGACTATGGCAGCGCAATTCCCGGAGTTCCATCGTTAGCGGGCCTACAAGACTTTGGCGACGACACAGATTGGTTCCAAGTCAATCTGATCGCTGGCCACGAGTACGAGATTCAAGTGCGAGGTTCAGAAACTGGTGATGGGACTCTCGTTGATCCGTTTTTCTTTGGCGTCTACAATGCGAATGGCGAATTATTAGGCAGTGAAAACGACGATGGAGGACAAGGTCTAAATAGCCGAGCGTTATTTACTGCCGATTACACTGGCGTCCATTACTTTACGGTCGGAGATGCTTTCAAGCTGGATGTCAGCGGCGGTGGCACCTACACGCTAGAGTATTTTGATCTGAGCCTGCCCGAAGTGTTAAACGAGGGCGACGACATTACGCTGTCGATCCCCACCGAAATTCCTCCAGAAATTTCTCGTTTACTGAGTGATTTTGGTTCTCTGGATGACTATACCCGAACCCCGGACATTCTCGTCGTTGTGACTTCCCAGAATGCTATCGAGGGTGAGGATTTCACGGTCTCGTATTCCTTTGGCGCGACACAATCCTTGAATTTCGCCGCTTTACTGGATGAGCTTGTCGAAGACGACGAGTCTGTTTCGGTCAACATCCAAGGCACCGTTACTTGGAGTGGCCCGGGCTTGGACGGGCCGCTGGTAGATTCAATCGATTTCACCCGAAACTTCACGATCAACTCGGCGCCTTTCGGCGTGCCCGACCCGATCATCGACTATACCTTCACCGGGCCGGAGATCATCGGCAATGTCCTGACCAATTTTGCCGACGGCAGCGAAGAGACGTTCACCGCGATCCCGTTTTCCTTTGAAAGCCCGACCGTCATCGGCGAATTGCTTGAAAATGGCGACATCTCGATCACGGATTCGACTGCGACTCCCGGTCAGACCGTCATCGTCCGGTTCAGCGTCATCGACGAACGCGGCGCAACCACCGCTTCAGAACAGGAAATCCGGTTCGGCGCGCTGGTCGACGACTACCTGCCGGGCGAAACCGCGCTGGACCTTGGCAGCATCGATATCGGCTTTCCCGAGATCGGCAGCGTCGAACGCGCAGAGGATCGCGACAGGTTTCTGGTCACGCTCGAGGCGGGGCAGCTTTATTCGATCGGATTGGCCTCGGCATCGAATGACAGCGGCACGCTGGCCGATCCCGCGATATTCGGGATTTTCGACAGCCTGAATGTCGTTCTGCCGGACTCTGCGGACAATGACAGCGGGACCGGACGAAATGCCCTGCTCGACCCTTTCCTTGTCGAAACAAGCGGCACCTACGAGATCGAAGTCGGCAGCAACACGCCGTTCGGCATTGGCGGGTACGAACTGAGCGTCCTGTCGCTCGGGGCCGCGGATGATTTTCTTCCCGGTCCGTTTGCCGGTGTCTTCGGCACCGCTGTGGTCGATGTGCCCGCACTCGGCAGCATCGAGCGCGCAGGCGACCGCGACCGCTTCGAGGTCTCGTTGCAGGCCGGGGTCGAATACGACATCTCGCTGGAAGGCGTGGCGACCGGCGGCGGGTCAAATCCGAACCCGGACATCATCGGCGTTTTCTCGGGAACGGGCGCGTTGCTGCCCGGCAGCGCCGACACCAACGGCGGCATCGACACCAATGCCCTGGTCAGCGGCCTGACCGTCGCCGAAGACGGCATCTACCAGATCGAAGTCGCGGGCGCTCAGGATCTGGCGATCGGTGATTATACCCTTTCGGTGAATTTCGCGGGCTTTGTCGACGATTTCCTGCCGGGCATCGCCGGGGGTCTGGGCAGCGTCGCCGTCGGCGGGCGGACCTTGGGCGAGATCGAGACTTCGGGCGATATCGACGCCTTCCGGGTCACGCTTCAGCCGAACGCCACCTACGAGATCGCCATTCTGGGCAGCGACTCGAACAACGGAACGCTGCTTGATCCCGACCTGATCGGCATCTTCGCGTCCGGCGATCTGGGCGGTGCGCCGATCACGTCGGTTCAGACGCTGAACCAGCAGTTCATCGGTGATGACAGCGTCTCGTATTTCACGCCGCAAACGGCAGGCGACTTCTTCATCGGCGTCCAGGATGCCTTTGGCGGCATTGGCACCTATGCCGTCGAAGTCACCAACCTTGGCTTTCGCGACGACTTCTCCGCCGACATCGACACCACAGGCTCCATCACGCCGGGTGGCAGCGCATCGGGCCGCATTCATTTCGCACAGGACAATGACTGGTTCGAAGTCAACCTGGCCGCCGGCCGCCTTTATGAAATCAGCCTTGTGCCGACGGGCGACGGCGCCCTTGCGGACCCGTTTTTCAGGGGCGTCTATGACAGTGACGGCGTTCTGATCCAGAACACCTCGAATGACGACGGTGGCGCCGGGACAAGCAGCGCACTGCAATTCGTGACCGATGAAGGCGGGCTCTTTTACCTGTCTGCGGGCGGCTTCGGCGATACCACGGGGCAGTACCGGCTGGACCTGAACGATCTCGGCCCGCTTGACGACGGGCAGTTCGACATCACTGTTGAATTTTCGTCGGACGACGTATCCAATGCCTACATCAACGCCTTCGAAGAGGCGGTCGAGCGGTGGGAAGACATCATCGTCGGCGACCTGCCCTACGCATTTGTCGACGGGTACGGCTATGTCGATGATATCCTGATCGAAGTTGCCGTCGAAGACATCGAACTGACCTTCGAAGGCGTTGAGCAGACGATCCTCGCGATCTCGAGCGTTCTGGACCAGCGGGACGGAGCGTCCGGTGCCTCCGCGCTACCGACCTATTCCCGGATCGTCATAAACTCCGAGGAAGTCGGCGCGCTCTTGAACCTCGACGAATTCGTGGCAAATACAATCGGTCGTGCGCTTGGATTCGGATCGCTGTGGGAAGAATTCGGCATCGTGCGCCCGATCGAGGGGGTCGCCACCTATACCGGCATCAACGGCTTGCGCGAACTGTCCGAACTGTCGGACGACCTCAACGGCGCGAACGCGCTGGAGGACGGTGCAGATGGCGCCCTCGCCGCGGAATATTGGAGCGAGGCCGTCTTCAACCAGGAACTGATGACGCCGCGCGTGGAATTACGGAGACCCGAAGTTGGACCGGGGAACCCGAACAACCCGGACAACCCCATCAGTGCGCTGACCATCGCCGCCATGCAGGATTTGGGCTATCAGGTCGATTACGGCGAAGCCGACGGTTTCCGCCTTTCTCCCGGCGCCCTGTCCCGCCATGCCAGCAACTCCGACGGTCCCGAGGCATCTCCCAGCGCCCTGGTCCAGAGCACTGCATCGAAGCGTCTGCTTGCCGATCTTCCGGAGACAGACAGCATTCCGAACGGCGCCGCGTATATCTACGCCCGGCCCAACGTCCTGTCCGAAAACCCGCGCAGTTTTGCCCTGACCGACGCGAACACCGAGCTGGTCATCGCGAACGGCACCAATGCGTTGTTCATCGAAGGTGTTACCAGCGAAGCGCTCAATATCGAACTGACGGGAACCTTCGCTAAGAACAGCCCGACAGAGCTGTCGCAGCTTTCCGGCACCGTCGAGTCGATGGAGGTCCGGTCTCTGGATGGCGACCTGCTGTTCAGTGTCGACTACACGCAAGAACCTGTTTCCGTGGCAGAAATCGCGAGCCAATGGCCGAATTATTCGATCGCTGACGAGAACATCATCATCATCGACACGCTTCCCGGAACCGTCGCGCGGGTGAACCCGAATGGCGGCGGCGAGAACGCCAACCGCATTTTCACCGGTGCCAGCGATGATTTCGTCCGCGGCGGCAACCTTGCCGAGCTGATCAACGGCGGCGCGGACAATGACACGCTGGAAGGAGAGAACGGCAACGATTCCCTCGTGGGCGAAACTGGCGACGACGTGCTCGAAGGCGGTCGGGGCAATGATCTTCTCAATGGGGGCGCCGGCATCGACACGGCGGTCTTTTCGGGCGCGCAAAGCGCCTACACTTTGACGCTCAGCGCCGAGGGAACGCTCATCCAGGATCGTCGCGGTGATGGCAACGGCACGGATAATCTGATCAATATCGAACGGCTCGACTTCGACACCGACTTCTTTCCCGACACGCCGTTCAATCTGCAGGAATTCGGAGGGCCAGCCGGGTTGTCGGCACCCGATTTCGAAAGCTTCATCGAGCTTTACATCGCCTATTTCAACCGGGCTCCGGACGCGGTGGGCCTCAACTTCTGGGGCACGGCTTTTGCAAATGGTGTGAGCCTCGCGGAATCTGCACGATTGTTTGTCACTCAGGATGAAACAATTGCCACATACCCATCCAATCTCAGCAATTCGGAACTGGTGGCAACGATCTACCAGAACGTGCTGGGACGTATTCCCGATCAGGAAGGGTTCGATTTCTGGGTCGATGCCTTGGAGAGTGGTAGTATCGGGCGAGATATTGCAATTCTTGGTATATTGGGTGGCGCCAAGGCGGACCCGCCCGCAGATGCGACACAAGACTTTATCAACCAGCAACTGGCCGACCGGGCCTACCTTGCCGACAAGACCGATATCGGCGCGTATTTCGCGGTGCACAAAGGCATGTCCGATGTCGCCAACGCGGCGGCGGCGATGGGAGAGTTCGATGGATCGGATGCCAGCATCGCCACGGCGGTGGCTGCCATCGACGGGTTCCATGAGGCCGCCCTGAACCCGAACAGTGGCGAATTCCTGATGCCGGTGGTGGGCGTGCTTGACGATCCGTTCTCGGTCGCCTGAGACATCGGCAGAACGAAAACGGGGCACCGGTTCGACCGATGCCCCATTTCTGACTTCAGGTCGACAAGACAGGCGTCATTCGGTGAGCGCGGTGAATTCGATCCGGCGGTTCCGGGCACGGTTGGCCGAAGTGTCGTTGGCAACGATCGGGCGATCCTCGCCGTAACCGACGGCGACGAGTTGGTCGCGTTCGATCCCCTTGTCCTGCAACCAGGTCACGACAGACGCCGCGCGCCGTTCGCTGATCGACTGGTTCTGCACGTCACTGCCGATGGAATCCGTGTGACCGGCGATCTCGAGCCGCACCGAGGGGCAGCGCGAGACGATGTCGTACAGGTTCTCGAGCAGCGGCAGGCTCTGATCGTCGAGCCGCGTGCTGCCGGAGGCAAAGAAGATGTTGCCGGTCCGCGACAGGATTTCAAACCGCCCAAGGCATTCGTCCCTGGACATTTCCCCCTTGGTCTCGAGCGCCACCGCAGCCGGGGTCAGAACGGCTTCGGGAAGGTCCGGCGGTGTGCCCGACTGGGCGCGGTTGAATACGAAATTGAAGCTCACCACGCCGACCGGCGTGATGTCCACATTGGCCGCCTCTTCAAGCTTTGCGCGGCCTTCTTCGAGGTTCAGTTCCTCGAGCGAGTAGGCGATCGGCGTGATCGACGACACGACCACGCGGTCATTGTCGATCAGCGTGACCGCGACATCGGTCGTCCGATCGATCGTCAGGCCCCGCAGCGTCAGGGAATAGGGAAGTTCGATTTCCTTGCGACGCGTCAGGTGCAGATCGGTCAGTTGATCCGCGGACAGTTCGGTCGTTATGATCGCTTCGGGAAAGCGGAAGGTCTCGAAAAACAGGAACCGCATGCGGACATTGCGCAGGTCGACCTTGGTATCGACCGAGTCCAGAAGGACCCGGACCTGAGCCTGACCATCTTCGGTGATGCGCCCCGACAAGGTCGCAAACGAACTTGTTTCGGCGATTTTTGACTTCTTGACGGACAAAAACCGCAATTCGGACGCGTTACCATCCAAATTCCACCCATACTCGAACGGGTCGCCGCTTTGTGCCGAGGCCATCCCGAACGGGGACGCCAACACTATGGCAACAACACAGAAAACACGTAGCAGATCGATTTTCATAATTACCTCGCAGAAAAATTGCGCCAGAAGTTGAAGAGAGTAACAATGTGTTTCAGGTTGGAGTTTAACAGAAATCTTGTATGCTTGCATAGGACACGCGATAAATTTGCGACAAGAAAATATCTTCATGCCATTTAACCCAACGCACCATCCCGCGATGGTAGGAGGACGCTTTGACTGACTGCATACGACGTCTGGGCACCCGCATCAGAACCAACGCCGTTGCGACATGCCTTGCTGTGCTGACATTGACCGGGGCCGCATCGGCGCAGGAGCGGATCGCGCTCGTCATCGGCAATTCCAACTACAGCAGCGTTTCAACGCTGGACAATCCGACCCGTGACGCGGAACTGATCGCATCGACTTTGGAAGAGATCGACTTTCAGGTCACCCTGCTGATCGACGCGACCCAGAATGACATGAAGCAGGCGCTGTCCGATTTCGGGCGCAGCCTGCGCAACGGCGGAGCGGACACGACCGGCCTGTTCTATTATGCGGGCCACGGCGTTCAGAGCTTTGGAAACAACTACCTGCTGCCCGTCGACGTGGCGCTGAACGATGCCGCCGACCTTGACCTCGAGGGGGTCGAGGCACAATCGGTCCTCCGTCAGATGGCCTCGGCCCGCAACCGAACCAATTTCGTCATTCTCGATGCCTGCCGCAACAATCCGTTCGCCGACATGGCCGAATTCGATTCCCCCGGTCTCGCCGAGATGAAGGCGCCGACCGGCACGTTCCTGTCCTACGCGACCTCTCCAGGTGCCGTGGCGCTTGACGGCACCGGACAGAATAGCCCGTTCACGCTGGCACTGGCCAAGGAAATGACCAAGCCGGGCATACCCGTCGAACAGATGTTCAAGCAGGTACGCATTTCGGTCCTGGACCAGACCAACGGCTTGCAGACCCCGTGGGATACATCGTCCCTGACGAACAATTTCGCCTTCGTCGACGCCCCGCTGGAAACGCCGGAAGACCTCGCTGCGCGACAGCTCTGGAACTCGGTCCAGGCGACGCGGGATCCGGTGCAGATCATGCTCTTCCTGCGCGGCTACCCCGACAGCAGCTATGCCGAAGAGGCGCGCGCGCTTCTGGCCGAAGCCATCGAAAGCGAACTGACCGACGATACCGTGACCGCTGCCCGGCCCGAACCCGCAGGACCCTCGGAAGACGAACAGGCCATGTTCGAAGCGGTTCAGGCGAACCCGACCATCGCCGGATATCAAGACTTCCTCGACATGTATCCGGAAGGAACATTCTCGGAATTCGCCAAGGGCGAGATCGAGGCGCTTACCGCGCAGACCAACCTTGATCCCGTCGGCGAAGGTGTCAGCGAACCGGACCCCGAACAGGACATCGAACTTGCACTGGCGCTGGAACAGGAACGCTCGTCTGTCCCGAACGTCGTGACATTCGACACCGCGCTCGTGGCGCCGGGAACGGCCATCGACGGAATCCTGTTGTCGGAAATCACCCAGCTGTCACCGATGTTCCCACCTGTCGAAGGGCTGCCGGAAGAATATTGGAAAGACGTGACCTGCTCCAATTGCCACGAGTGGAACAAGGATCGGCTGTGTGAACAGTCGAATGTCTATCTCAATCTGAGCGGTCAGAAATCGCTGGAAAAGCCGCATCCCTTCAATGGGGTGCTCAAGCGGAACCTCCGGCAATGGGCCGCCGGAGGCTGCCAATAGGCGCCACGTCGTCCCGGCCCGTCGCCCTTGATGC
Source organism: Marivita sp. (assembly GCF_020055635.1). GTDB lineage: Bacteria > Pseudomonadota > Alphaproteobacteria > Rhodobacterales > Rhodobacteraceae > Marivita. The sequence goes on from NZ_JAIPUT010000006.1 coordinate 122,188, forward strand.
CCTAACCGGCGCAGGTTTCGGGCAGAACATCCGTTTGCGCCGGGCGCTGCGCGGTTTTCCAGTCCGGCGCAATCCACGGTTCGGAATTGTCCAGCGGCAGCGGCGCGCGCCCGAGGATGTGGTCGGCGGCCTTTTCGCCCGTCATGATCGACGGCGCATTGAGATTGCCATTCGTGATGCGCGGAAAAACCGAGCTGTCGGCGACGCGAAGCCCATCTACACCGATCACGCGGCACTGCGGGTCGACCACCGAGGACAGATCGTCCGCCGCCCCCATCCGCGCGGTGCCGCAGGGATGATAGGCACTTTCGACATGCTGACGGATGAAGTCGTCGAGTTCGTCATCGCTCTGGCATGCAGCGCCCGGCTGGATCTCGTGCTTGAAATAGGGGGCAAAAGCCTCTTGTTCGAAGATCTCGCGGGTCAGACGGATACAGCGCCGGAAATCCTGCCAGTCCGCCTCGTCGGACATGTAGTTGAACAGGATGCGTGGCGCGTCCTTGGGATCTGCCGAGCGTAACGTGACCTCTCCCCGCGACGGCGACCGCATCGGCCCGACATGGGCCTGAAATCCATGCCCCTCCGCCGAGGCCTGACCGTCATAGCGCACGGCGATGGGCAGGAAATGGTACTGGATGTCGGGATAATCGACCCCGGCGCGACTGCGGATAAAGGCACAGCTTTCGAACTGGTTCGACGCCCCCGGCCCGCTCCGGTTCAGCAGCCAGCGCGCGCCGACATAGGCTTTGCCCAGCAGGTTCCAGTACTTGTAAAGGCTCACCGGCTGACTGGACGCCGCCTGAATGTAAAGTTCCAGGTGGTCCTGAAGGTTCTGACCGACGCCGGGCCTGTCCGCGACCACCTCGATGCCGTGTTCCGCCAGATGTGCGGCCGGCCCGATCCCCGACAGCATCAGCAGCTTGGGCGAGTTCAGCGACGACGCCGCGAGGATGACCTCGGCATCGGCGTGGATCACCTCGACCTTGCCGCCGCGTTCGACCTCGACACCGACCGCGCGCCCGTCCTCGATCACCACGCGGCGCGCAAAGGCGCGGATCAGGTCGCAGTTGTCCCGTTCAAGCGCGGGCTTCAGATACGCCTTGGCCGCAGACCAGCGCGCGCCTTGCCAGACCGTCATGTCGAAGGGTCCGAAACCTTCCTGCTGGTGACCGTTGTAATCCGCCGTCGCCGGGTACCCCGCCTGCACACCCGCCTCGACGAAGGCCCGCGTCAGCGGGTTGTCGCGTGGCCCGCGCGTCACGTGCAGGGGTCCATCGTGACCGCGCCAGGCCGGGTCGCCGCCATGCCCGCCGGAATGCCAGGATTCCAGGCGTTTGAAATAGGGCAACACGTCTGCATAGCCCCAGCCCGCCGCCCCCTGATCGCGCCAGTGATCGTAATCGCGCGCATGGCCGCGCACGTAGATCATGCCGTTGATCGAGGACGACCCGCCGATCACCTTGCCGCGCGGACAGGCCAGACGACGACCGCCCAGATGCGGCTCCGGCTCGGTCTGGTAGCCCCAATCGTAGCGCTTCATGTTCATCGGGTAGCTCAGCGCGCCGGGCATGTTGATGAACGGCCCCCAGTCGGTGCCACCATGTTCGATGACCAGCACACGCTTGCCCGCCTCCGACAGCCGGTAGGCCATCGCACATCCGGCGCTTCCGGCACCGACGATCACGTAATCCGCACGTATCTCTGCCATCAGAACGGCGCCTCGACGTCGCCCATGCGCACGTAGACAGACTTGAGCTGGCTGTAATGCTCGATCGCGGCCTTGGAGTTCTCACGCCCCACGCCGGACATCTTGGAACCCCCGAACGGAGCCTCGACCGGCGCGTCGTTATACGAGTTGATGAAGCAGCTGCCCGCCTCAAGCCTGCCGATGACCCGGTGCGCGCGAGCAAGATCGCGGGTAAACACACCCGCCGACAGGCCGAAAGGCGTGTCATTGGCGCGCGCGATCACCTCGTCTTCGTCCTCGAAGGCGAAGACCGCCATCACCGGGCCAAAGATCTCCTCGCGTGCGATGGTCATGTCATCGGTCACATCCGCAAAGACCGTCGGCTCCAGGTAATAGCCCTCCCGGTCCAGACGCGTGCCTCCGCAAACAAGGCGCGCCCCTTCGGACGTGCCTTTGTCGATATATCCCAGAACAAGGTTCAGCTGCGCTTCGGACACCATCGGGCCGATGCTGGTCGCGTCATCCCGCGGATCACCGATCACCGCCTGCGCGGTGCGCGCGGCAAGCCGGTCAAGGAACGCCTCCAGGATGGATTTGTGAACAAACACCCGCGTCCCGTTCGAACAGACCTGCCCCGTCGAATAGAAATTGCCAAGGATCGCGCCGCCCACGGCATTCTCGATATCCGCGTCCTCGAACACGATCATCGGGGACTTGCCGCCAAGCTCCATCGTGACATGCTTCATGCCCTCGGCCGCCGCGGCATAGACCCGCCGCCCCGTGGGCACCGACCCGGTCAGCGAAACCTTGGCCACGCGCGGATCCCCGACCAGTGCCGCCCCGGTCTGGCCCATGCCCTGCACCACGTTGAAGACGCCTTTGGGCAGGCCCGCCTCGATCAGGATCTCGGCCACCTTGAGCGCACAGAGCGGCGTCGTCTCGGAGGGTTTGAACACCACGGCATTGCCGCAGGCCAGCGCGGGCGCGCCTTTCCAGCAGGCAATCTGCGTCGGATAGTTCCATGCGCCGATGCCGACACAGACGCCCAGCGGTTCGCGGATCGTGTAAACCCAATCCTGTCCCAGCGGGATATGTTCGCCGGTCAGGGTGCCCGCCAGACCGCCGAAATATTCGAACGCATCGGCCCCCGACGTGGCATCCGCGACGCGGGTTTCCTGGATCGGCTTGCCGGTGTCGAGCGTTTCGAGCTGCGACAGCTCTTCGTTGCGCTCTCGCATGATGGCTGCGGCACGGGTCAGCACCCGGCCCCGTTCGCGTGGCGACCAGCTTGCCCAGTCCTTCTGCGCCGCCTGCGCAGCGGTCAGGGCCTGGTCGACAATCGCCGAAGTGCCGGCATGCACACGGGCGATCTCTTTTCCGGTGGCGGCGAAGATCACCGGGATCACGTCGCCCGCCTTGTCCTCGACATAGGTGCCGTCAATGAAATGGCTGGCTTGCGGTTGTGCATCGTAGGTCATGTCATTCTCCCCGCGGGAAACGTTGGTTTTCTTCGACCACGTTCAGGTCCATGTGATTGCGCATGAAGCGTTCGCTGGCCGTCTTCAGGGGTTGGTAATCCCACGGGTAATACTCCCCGTTGCGCAGCGCTTCGTAGACGATCCAGCGCCGCGCCTGGCTGCGGCGCACCTCCTCGTCGAAGCGATCCAGATCCCAGCGCGCCTCGGCCATCTTGCGGAACCCGGCCAGCGCCTCGGCATGGGCGGGATCGTCCACCAGATCGGTCAGCTCGTGCGGATCGGTCTCGAGGTCGAACAGCTGGTCGGGATCGAGCGCGCAGCGGTTGAACTTGTACCGGCCCTGGCGCAACGAGACGATCGGCGCCTGGCTGGCCTCGGCGGCGTATTCCATCGCCACCGGGCTGCTGCGCCCCTCGCCCCGCGCAAGCGGCAACACGCTTTCGCCGGCAGTCCAGGGGGCCACCTCGTCCATCGAGATACCCGCAAGGTCGCAAAGCGTCGGGCAGACATCGATATTGCTGACCGGCGTCGCGACATGCTGCGGCTCGAGCCCCGGCGCGCACAGCATCATCGGCACCCGCGACGAACCCTCGTAGAAGCTCATCTTGAACCACAGACCGCGCTCGCCAAGCATGTCGCCGTGATCGGAGACGAACAGGATCACCGCCTCCTGCCGCGTGCGTTCCAGCGTGTCGAGGATGTCGCCGATCTTGTCGTCCAGATACGAGATATTGGCGAAATAGGCGCGGCGGGACCGGCGGATGTCTTCGTTGGTGATGTCGAACTCGCGCCAGTTGTTGGCATCGAAGATGCGTTTCGAGTGCGGATCGTGCTCCGCGTAATCCATCGCCGGAACCGACGGCAGCAGGTGGTCGCAATCTTCGTAGAGATCCCAGTATTTCTTGCGCGCGACATAGGGATCATGCGGATGGGTAAAGCTGACCGTCAGGCACCAGGGTCGGTCGTCATGGCCGCGCGACAGGTCGTAGATCTTGCGCGTGGCCTCATAGGCGACCTCGTCGTCATATTCCATCTGGTTCGAGATCTCGGCGACACCCGCCCCGGTCACCGATCCCATGTTGTGATACCACCAGTCGATGCGTTCGCCCGGCTTGCGGTAATCCGGCGTCCAGCCGAAATCGGCGGGGTAGATGTCGGTGGTCAGTCGCTCTTCGAAGCCATGCAGCTGATCCGGCCCGACGAAATGCATCTTGCCCGACAGCGCCGTGTGATAGCCCGCGCGCCGCAGGTGATGCGCATAGGTCGGCAGGTCCGACGGAAATTCGGCCGCGTTGTCATAAACCCCGGTGATCGACGGCAGCTGCCCCGACATGAACGATGCCCGTCCCGGCGCGCAAAGCGGCGATGCGGTGTAGCAATTCTCGAACCTCACCGATCTGGCCGCCAGGCGTTTCAGGTTCGGCGCATGCAGCCAATCGGCAGGTCCATCCGGGAACAGCGTTCCGTTCAACTGGTCGACCATCAGGATGAGGATATTGGGTTTGCTCATTGTGCCTGTCCGATTTCGATGTCGAGTGTTGCAAGGACGTGATCCATCGCGGCGGTGCCATGCAGCGCCTGCGGAATGATCGCGCTGCGCAGATAGAGACCGTCGATCAGGCCGCCGATCCGCTCGGCGACTGCGGTGGCGCGATCGCCCACCTGGGGCCGCAGATCATGTGTCAGGTTGGAGTGAAGCCGACGATGATAGACCGACAGCAGGCGCCGGGCCTCGTCCGACGACTGGGCCAGGACATAGAAGTTCAGCCAGGCCGAAATCACGTCGTCGCGGAAGTTGGTCGAACTGAAACTGGTGCGGATCAGCGCCTCGACTCGGTCGCGGGGCGTTTGCGCCACCGCCAGCGCACCGCGCACCTCGGCCCCGTAGATGGTCAGGATATAGCGCATCGCGGCCAGGAAAAGCCGGTCCTTGTCGCCAAAGTAGTGAAACGCCAGCCCGGACGAGACCCCCGCCCGCTTTGCAATCTTGCTCACGGTGACGTTGAGGCTGCGCGCCTCCCCGATTTCGTGGACCGTCGCCTCGACCAGTTGTGTACGACGCTGTGCTTCCGATGCCATTCCGTGCCTCCCGAAATTTTCGGGACGCTATCATTGACTGATCAGTCAATCAATCGGTATGCGCGTCATTTACCCGCTTGAAACCTTGCACCTTGTCCGATCACTCTTCGGGCAATTTTACTGCGGGACGCACTGTGCCCACGCAAGACCCGAACCCGACCCGGTACCCGTCGCCCAGCGCGGCACCGCGCAGGGTCAACGTATCGCCATCCTCGACAAAGCTGCGTGTGCCGCCCTCGATCCCGAACGGCTCTTTCCCGCCCCAGCTGAGCTCCAGAAGCGATCCGCGCTGGTGCGGATCAGGCCCCGAAATCGTGCCCGAGCCCAACAGATCGCCAACCCGCATCGGACAGCCGGACACGGTGTGATGCGCAAGTTGCTGCGCCGCGGAATAATACATTTCCCTGTAATTCGTCCGCGACACGATGGTTTCGGTTCCCCCGTCCGGCGTCAGCCCGACCTCCAGCGCAATGTCGTACAGCATCGGCTCGGGTTCCCGCAGATAGGGCAACAATACATTTTCGCGTTCCGGGGTGGACGCCCGGAACGGCTCCAACGCCGCGGCGGGCACGATCCACGGGCCGATCGTCGTGGCGGTCGCCTTGGACTGGAACGGACCCAGGGGTTGATATTCCCACGCCTGGATATCGCGTGCGGACCAATCGTTGAGCAGCACGTAGCCGAAGATGTTCTCGAAGGCCTGCGCCACCGAGATCGGCCCCGACGACGGCTGACCGACAACGGCCCCGATCTCGAGTTCGATATCGAACCGACGCGACGGTCCAAACCGGGGCACGTCATCGTCAGGCCCCTTGATCTGACCGTTCGGTCGGATCACGTCGGTGCCCGAGACCACCACCGAGGACGCGCGACCGTTATAACCGATGGGCATGTGCAGCCAGTTCGGCGGCAGCGCGTTTTCCGGCCCGCGAAACATGGACCCGACATTGAAGGCATGGTGCTTCGAAGAGTAGAAATCGGTGTATTCCCGAACCTCGAAAGGCAGCACCATGCGCGTGCCGATCTGCGGAACCATATAGGCCGCAAGCGTCACCGGATCCGGGGCATCTTCGGCCAGAAGTGCCGTGACATCGGTGCGAAACCGCGCCCAGACCTTGGGCCCCAGGGCCATGAACTCGGTCCAGTCGCCAAAGATCAGGACCTCGTCCTGATCCGCCACGGCAAGCAGCCCGTCTTCCTCAAGGGCGGTGACATCGAGGATCGCGTCGCCGATGGCCACACCGCAATGCGCTTCGCCGTCGCCGGTCAGGAAACTGCCATAGGGCAGGTTGTTCAACGGAAAATCGGTGTCGGGCGCATTGGCGCTGTCGACCCAGCTTTTCATCAGCGGCATGAAAGACTCCTTGAACCGGTCACTTCTTGCCCGGCGTGCCGTCGAACTTCTTTTCGAGGCTGTCCCAGCAGTCGATATAGTCATCCTGCAACGGCGCTTCCTGTCCGGCAAAGCGTGTCAGGTGCTGCGGAAAGCGCGTCTCGAACATGAAGGACATCGTGTTGTCGAGCTTGTCCGGCCCCAGATTGGCATTCGACGCCTTTTCGAACGCGTCCCGATCCGGCCCGTGCGGCAGCATCATGTTGTGCAGGCTCATGCCGCCGGGAACAAAGCCCTGCGGCTTGGCGTCGTACTGGCCGTAGATATTTCCCATCAGCTCGGACATGATGTTCTTGTGATACCACGGCGGACGGAAGGTATCCTCGGCCACCATCCAGCGTTCGCGGAACAGCACGAAGTCGATATTGGCCGTTCCGGGCACGCCGGACGGCGCGGTGAGCACGGTAAAGATCGACGGGTCCGGATGGTCGAACAGGATCGCGCCTACCGGGCAGTAGGTGCGCAGGTCGTATTTGACTGGCGCGTAATTTCCGTGCCACGCTACCACGTCCAACGGCGATTGCCCGACCTCGCAGCGATGGAACTGACCGCACCACTTGACGGTGATGGTCGACGGCGCCTCGCGGTCCTCGAAGGCCGCAACGGGGGCCTTGAAATCGCGCGGGTTGGCCATGCAGTTTGCGCCGATCGGCCCGCGCCCCGGCAGTTCGAATTTCTGTCCGTAATTCTCGCAGACAAACCCGCGGCACGGCCCCTCCAGAACCTCGACCCGGTAGACCAGCCCGCGCGGAATGATGGCGATCTCCTTGGGCTCAAGGTCGATGATTCCAAGCTCGGTCGCGAACCGCAAGCGTCCCTCCTGCGGCACCACCAGCAATTCGCTGTCCGCCGAGAAGAAATACGCGTCGGTCATGCTCTCGGTCACGAGGTAGATATGGCTCGCCATGCCCACCTGCGTGTTCACGTCTCCCGCCGTGGTCATCGTCCGCATGCCGGTCATCCAGGTCAGCGACTCGTCGGTATGCGGCACCGGATCCCAGCGGTACTGGCCCAGCGACGTCACATCCGGGTCGACATTCGGCGCGGATTTCCAGTACGGCATGTCGATCTTCACATAGCGGCCCGAATGCTTGACCGACGGCCGGATCCGGTAACACCAGGTGCGTTCGTTCTGATGCGCCGGCGCGGTGAAGGCTGTCCCGGACAATTGCTCGCCATACAGTCCGTAATTGCACTTCTGCGGGCTGTTCATGCCCTGCGGCAAGGCCCCCGCAAGGGCTTCGGTCTCGAAATCATTGCCGAACCCCGGCATGTAGCCGGGGGTGATCGCGGTGTCCTTGGCCTGGATCATCGGGGATCGGTCATGGGCGGTCATGGAATGGCTCCTTTCGTGCTGGAAATGCCCGCGGCGTCAGGGGTCGGCGGCAAGCGCCAGTGCTTCTTTCAGAACCTCCGCGTCGCCGATATGGTTGCTGAGGATCAGGATCAGACGCGCGTTCAGCGCATCGCTCTCGGCTTTCGTCTTGCCCTCATGCACCCTGAGCAGGTCTGCGTAAAAGTCATCCGGGCAGGCAATATTGGCATCCGTGTTCAAATGGCGCATGCGATCCTCCTCATCCGCGCGCGGTTGCGGTCTTCACCGCCGCGGCAACCGCGTCGACGTCAAAACTGTCCCATCGCGCCGCCACGTGCTGATCCGGTCGCATCAGGTACACGGCCGATGTCGCGGACCCCAGATAGCGCTCGGCAAGTTCGGGATGGCCCGCCGCCGACAGGGCAACGCGGGTCACCGTGATCCCGTCGAACTCCAGTACCTGCGGCGCCTCCGCGTCGATGGTCAAAAGCTGGAACGCCCCGCCAAGCCGGTCAAGCAGCCAGCCCCCCTCGACCGGCGCATCGACCAACGGCGCTCCGACACGGCTGCGCTCGGGCGCACCGGCCAGGGCGTCCGGTCCGTTGAGGGACAGCCCGTCATAGACGCACGGCACCGACAGGCGCCCGGAATTGACCAGCGGCCGGGCAAAGGCCGCCTTGCCGGCAAGCGTCAGAACGGCGTCGCGGAATATCTTGCTGATCTCGGATTTGGGCGTGATGAAATCGGTGGAACGGGTCGAGTTCAGGATATTCTCGTCCGCGCCGTAAACCCGTTCCTCCGAATAGCTGTCCAGCAGGCGCTCGGGCGCCTTGCCCGCGATGACCAGCCCCAGCTTCCAGCCAAGGTTATCCACGTCCTGCATGCCCGAATTGGCGCCCCGCGCGCCGAACGGCGACACCTGGTGCGCGGCATCGCCGGCAAAGAACACCGGCCCATGCCGGAAACGCTCCATGCGCTTGCACTGGAAAGTGTAGATCGACGACCAGACCAGATCATAGTCGATCCCGTCAAGAAAGGCATCCAGGCGACGGCGGATGTTGACTTCCTTCAACTCCTCCTTGCGGTCGACGTCCCAACCGATCTGGAAATCGACGCGCCAGATATCGTCGGGCTGCCTGTGCAGCAGCAACGACGCCCCTTCCCCGTGGCTTGGCTCGAACCAGAACCAGCGTTCGGTCGGGAACGTCACATCGCCGGTCATCCTGATATCCGCGATCAGGAAACTGTCTTCGAAGACCTTGCCGGCAAAGCTGTGTCCCAACATGGAGCGCAGAGGTGAATTCGCCCCATCGCAGGCCACCAGCCAATCGGCCTCGACGCTGTACGGCCCGTCCGGCGTCATCACATCGAGCACGACATGATCGCCCTTCACCTCCGCCGCATCGACGCGGTTCTTGCCCCGGATCTCGATCGGCGCGCCCTCGGCCTGCAAAGCCCGCAGGCGGTCGATCATGAACCCTTCGAAATACGGTTGTTGCAGGTTGATGAAGGCCGGGTACTTGTGGCCCTGCTCGGGCAGGAGGTTGAACTCGAACACCTTGCGGTCGTGATGAAACACCTTCCCAAGGTTCCAGACGATGCCCTTGTCCAGCATCGGCGCACCACAGCCATACCGGTCCGCGATCTCGAGGCTGCGCTTTGCGAAACAGATCGCACGCGAGCCCATGCCGATGCCTTCGTGGTCATCAAGCACCAGGACCGGGATACCCTGTTGTCCCAGATCAAGCGCCGTCGCAACACCGATCGGGCCACCGCCGACCACCACGACAGGGTGACGCACGGCCTGGGCCCTGTCCTGATCGGCGACACGCGCGTAGGGGTAAAGCTTGTGCGCAAGGGCATATCTGTCGTCGAACATGGTGTCGTCTCCTCCCAAGACCTTCGCGCACCCGGCTCGTCGGGGCCGGGCGGCCCGATTTATGCCTGCAACGCCTCCCACATCTCGAGATCGCGCTGCGCCGTCCAGATCCGGGGCGTGTCGATGCCGCGCGCCTCGTCATAGGCCCGCGCGACGTTGAACGGCAGGCAATGCTCGTAGATCGCATAATCCTTGAACTTCGGGTCGCAGACGTCGCGCACGGCGTCCCAGACGTCCTTCAGGCTGCCGCCCCGCCCTGCCACCTGCTTGGCCGGGCGATAGGTGCTGTCGACGAAATCCCGCGTGTTCATCAGGGCCGCGTCCACCATCTCGCGCCCCACAAGGGCATCGCCGCGGCCCGGCGCGATGGAGTGCGGATCATAGGCCTTCACCGCGTCAAGCGTCTTGCCCCAATCCTCGAAATGCCCGTCGCCGCAATAGCAGGCCGAGTGGTATTCCACGATGTCGCCGGTGAACATGGTCTGCGCGTCCGGCACCCAGATCACGCTGTCGCCCGCCGTGTGCGCTCTGCCGATCTGTTTGATCTCGACCTTGCGGTTGCCAAGATAGACCGTCATCTGGTCGCTGAAGGTCGTCGTCGGCCAGGTCAGACCGGGGATCGACTCGTGGCCTTCGAAGAGGCGCGGAAAGCGCTGGAATTCGCTGTCCCAATCCTCTTGCCCCCGCTCGACCACCATCGCGCGCGCCGCGTCCGACATGATGACCTGGGGCGCCTGAAAGGCGCTTGCCCCCAGCACGCGCACCGCATGGTAATGTGTCAGCACGACATGGCTGATCGGCTTGTCCGTCACCGACCGCACGCAGTCGATCACCTTGTTGGCCAATCGCGGCGTCGCCTGCGCCTCGACGATCATAACGCTGTCATCGCCGATGATGACCCCCGAATTCGGATCCCCCTCGGCGGTGAAGGCATAGAGCCCCTCCCCGATCTCTGTGAACGAGATTTTCTTTTCGGTCATATCCGCCTGCGACGCGAATGCCTTTGCCATTGCCAGCCTCCCAATCCTGTCGATGCCACCCTAAAGCGCAGGACCCCCGTGCCAAGGGCCGATCTGCCCCCTTCGCCGCAAGAATTTCATTGCACTTGCAACGAACTTTTTATCCTCCTGCCCGAAGAGCTTGTCAAATGGGATCTGGAAATGCCAAGCGCGGCCAAAGGGGGGGGGGACGCCGCATCTGTCGCCGACAAACCACCACCCCACCGACTGCGGCACCGTTGCCATGCTTGTCGCGCGGTCGTTTGCGTGGGCTTGCGGCCCTTGCCGGGGAATGCAACCGTATGGCGACCAAAGACCACCGGAGTGAACACGCGATGACCAGACCATTGGCTTTTGTTGCAGGCCCCCTGATGCTCATGGGCCTGGCGGCCTGCGAACCGGTTCAGACCGGCGGCGGCGCGGGGATGTCTAGACCGGCAAACGTGCCCGAGTCGGTTGCGTCGATCGCAGCGCCCTATCAGGATCTGACGACGGCGCGGATCCGGCCCGATGATGGCTGTTACTGGTACACGCATATCGGACCGGTCGAGACGACCGAGCTGCCCCTGCGCACCGCAAATGGCAACCCGATCTGCACCCGACCGACCAGTTAAGACCCGTTAGAGCGTGCCGCCCTCTGTGGGGTAAAGATAGGCGGTCACACCCGTGTCCACCTCTTCGTAGAGCGCGTTGATATGCGGCATCACCATGCGCACACAGCCCGAACTGGCGCGGGTCCCGATCGACCGCGGGGCCGGGGTTCCGTGAATGCGCAGATAGGTGTCGCGGTTGCCGACGAAGAGATACAGCGCGCGCGACCCCAATGCATTGTCCGGACCAGGAGGCATCCCGTCTTCCCAGCGCGCGTATTTCTCGGGTTCGCGCTCGATCATCGCGGGCGTCGGGGTCCATTGCGGCCACTTGGCCTTGCGGCGGATCGTGTAGACGCCGGGTTCGTAAAGCCCATCGCGCCCGATGGCGACGCCATAGCGCATCGCGGTGCCGTCGCCCTGAATGTGATAGAGGTAGCGCGCCACGGCATCGACATGCACGTCCCCCGGCGTGAGATCCGGATTGGCCTGCACACGCGTGGGCAGAAACCTCGGATGCAGCCCCCAGGGGTTGCTCGTGTCCAGATCGAAATTCGAGGGTGTGACCTGTGCATCCCACGTGTCCCAGTCGCCGGGCGCGGCGAGGGCCGGGCGGACAAGCGCGGGCGCGGCCAAGGTAGAGAGAGCAGCAAGCATGAAGCGTCGAGTAACCATGTAAAACCTTTCAGACATCCTGAATACCAGCGCAAGGACCGCCCCCCAGAGACGCCCCCAGAGACGTCCTGCGCGCAACGTTGAGAACAAAACCTTCAAAGCAGCCGCAGGTTCAACGCTTTACGCAACGTTCACGACATTTTGTCCCCGACTGAGGTGCCGATGCTGCGGTTGCAAAGCGTTTTTCAAGAAATCGACGGGTCGCGGCAAGGACATGCGGAAACTTGACGTAAACGCGCGCCAAACCGCAAAATACCTTTACGCGCGCCAATTAACTGTGGCTTAAATAGACACGACACCAGCCTTGGAAAGGGTCCGCATGCAGCCGCAGAAGGTCAAGACGATGGAGGAATTCGCCGCCCTGAGCGGCATCTCCCGGCCGACTCTCTCAAAATTCTTCAACGATCCCGCCAGCGTACGGGCGACGACCCGCGAACGGATCGAAACGGCGCTAGAACGGTTCGACTACACGCCCAACGTTTACGCGATAAACCAGAACAGGAAATTGACCAAGAATATCGGAATCGTCGTGCCGTACCTCGCCGATCCGTTCTTTGCCGAGATCGCCCGAAGCCTCGAACAACGGTGCATCAATGCCGGGTATCGCCCGACGCTCTACAGCGCCCATGGCGACCAGGGCCTGGAAAACGACATCCTCGACAGCCTGCGATCGCTCAAACCCGCCGGGGTTCTGCTCGCGGCCCTGGGGCGCCTGTCGGACCGCTCCAAGATCGAAACCTTCTGTGCGGATGTCCCGACCGTCCTTTTCGACTCCTATCTCGAAGGGGTGGGCGAAGCCTTTGTCGGGTCCGACAATTTCAGCTTCGTGTCGCAAAGCGTCGAATACCTGTGCCGCACCGGAGAGCCACCCTGCTTTTTCGAGATGCGCCATCCGGCGAACCCCAACGCCAACAAGCGCCGCACCGCCTATCTCGAGATGATGGATCGGCTTGGAAAGGATCCGCAGGTGATCAAGATCGACGGCGAAGGCTGGGCCTTTGAAGAGATCGGACGGCGAGGAGCGCATCGCGTGCTCGAGGAAAACGGCCTGACCACGGACACTGTCCTGTGCAGCAACGACCGCCTGGCCATCGGATTTCTGGCCGCCTGTTACGAACGCGGCCTGCGCGTCGGGCGCGGCGACGGATGTGCGCTGCGCGTGGCATCTCATGACGACCATCCGTTTTCCCGGTTCACCTGCCCGGCCCTGACGACCGTGGCGCATGATTACGATGCGGTTTCGAATCGCAGCGTCGAAACGTTGTTCGAACTGATCGAAAACGGCGGAAGGCTCCCTGCCCGGACGGAAACGCTGTTTCCGGCGCGGCTGGTTTTACGTGCCTCCGCATAAACTTAACGCGCGTTAAATTTTAAATTGACACGAGGTAATTTTTTGTTAGCCTTCCTGACACTACATCCAACTTCAGGGAGGAAAAGGATGTCTATCAAGCGCGTACTCGGCGCCTCAACGGCGCTTACCCTATGCTCTGCCGCAGCTTTCGCACAGGACACCACGATCACCATCGCCACTGTCAACAACGGCGACATGATCCGGATGCAGAGCTATACTGACACGTTTACCGAACAGACCGGCATCGCCGTCGAATGGGTGACTCTCGAAGAAAACGTGCTGCGTCAGCGCGTCACCACCGACATCACCACCAACGGCGGCCAGTTCGACATCATGACGATCGGCATGTACGAAACCCCGATCTGGGGCGCCAATGACTGGCTCATCCCGTTGAATGACCTTTCCGAAGACTACGATGCCGAAGACATCCTGCCCGCGATGCGCAACGGCCTTTCGCATGACGGCACGCTTTATGCCGCGCCCTTCTATGGCGAATCGTCGATGGTCATGTACCGCACCGACCTGATGGAACAGGCCGGGCTGGAAATGCCGCAAGCCCCGACATGGGAATTCATCCGCGAAGCGGCGGCGGCCATGGATGATCCCGAGAACGACATCAACGGCATCTGCCTGCGCGGCAAGGCCGGATGGGGTGAAGGCGGGGCCTTCATCACCGTGACCGGCAATTCCTTCGGTGCCCGCTGGTTCGACGAGGACTGGACCGCCCAGTTCGATCAGCCGGAATGGAACGAGGCGCTGACCTTCTTCGTCAACCTGATGAACGATTACGGCCCCGAGGGCTATGCCACCAACGGCTTCAACGAAAACCTGTCGCTGTTCCAGCAGGGCAAGTGCGGCATGTGGATCGACGCGACGGTTGCCGCGTCCTTCGTGACCAACCCGACCGACTCCACCGTGGCCGACAGCGTCGGGTTCGCCCTGGCGCCGAACAAGGAAGGCATCGACAAGCGCTCCAACTGGCTCTGGGCCTGGGCCCTGGCGATCCCGGCCGGCACCCAGAAGGAAGACGCGGCCAAGCAGTTCATCGAATGGGCGACGTCGAAAGAGTATATCGAGCTCGTTGCCGCCAATGAGGGCTGGGCCAACGTCCCGCCGGGTGCACGCACCTCGCTCTACGAGACCCCCGAATACCAGGAGGTCCCGTTTGCCGCCATGACGCTGGAATCGATCAAGGCAGCCGACCCGAACAACCCGACGGTCGATCCGGTGCCGTATGTCGGCATCCAGTTCGTGGCGATCCCGGAATTTGCGGGCATCGCGACCCAGGTGAGCCAGGAATTCTCGGCCGTCTACGCGGGTCAGCAGAGCGTGGACGAAGCGCTCGAGAAGGCGCAAGCCATCACCACCGAAGAAATGGAAGCCGCAGGCTACTGAGGCATCCTCCCGGCTGGGGTGGGCAAGCTTGCCCGCCCCACGCTACCCTTCATGACAACAGACTTTCGTTCCCACCCGCGGTCCGCATGCGACCCGCGCAACAAAGGCAATTTGCGTCATGGCTACCCAACACTCCCGATCCGCTGCGCGCCTGATGATGGCCCCTGCCGTGATCCTGCTCATGGGCTGGATGCTGGTGCCGCTGACGATGACGATCTACTTTTCCTTCAAGCGCTACCTGCCCCTGCGCGGTGGCGATCTGGGCTGGACCGGATTTGACAATTACGTCCGCTTCGTGACCTCGACGGCCTTCTGGCCATCGGTTCAGGCAACGCTGGTGATCGTGGGCGGTGTTCTCGTGATCACGGTTGTCCTGGGCATCCTTCTGGCGATGCTGCTCGACCAGCCCATGTGGGGCCAGGGCGTTGTCCGCATCCTTGTCATCGCGCCGTTCTTCGTGATGCCGACGGTTTCGGCGCTGGTGTGGAAGAACATGTTCATGGATCCGGTCAACGGATTGTTCGCCCATCTGTGGCGCTTTTTCGGGGCCGAGCCGATTGCCTGGCTCTCCGAGGCGTCGATGACCTCGATCATCATGATCGTGTCCTGGCAATGGCTGCCCTTTGCGACGCTGATCCTGCTGACCGCCATCCAGTCGCTTGACAGCGAACAGCTCGAAGCCGCCGAAATGGATGGCGCGCCGCTGCTCAAGAAATTCTACCACATCATCCTGCCGCATCTCGGACGCGCGATCACCATCGTGATCCTGATCCAGACGATTTTCCTGCTGTCGATCTTCGCCGAGATCTTCGTCACCACCGGCGGCGCCTTCGGCACCCGGACGCTCACCTACCTGATCTTCCAGCGCGTGCTGGAAAGCCAGAACGTGGGGCTCGGATCGGCCGGCGGGGTCTATGCCATCATCCTTGCCAATATCGTTGCCATCTTCCTGATGCGCATCGTCGGCAAGAACCTGGACGCGTGAGGAGGACCTGACCATGGCACGCGCCGTATCGACACAACGCAAGGCACTGAACACCACGGTCGCATGGACGATCGGTCTGCTGATCTTCTTTCCGATCCTCTGGACCATCCTGACCAGCTTCAAGACCGAAGCCCAGGCCATCGCCAGCCCGCCGATCTTCATCGGCTTCGACTGGACACTCGAAAACTACGCGGTGGTGCAGGAGCGCTCGAACTACATGCGCTTCCTGTGGAATTCGGTGATCATCGCCGGGGGCTCGACCATCCTGGGCATCATCATCGCGGTGCCTGCGGCCTGGTCCATGGCCTTCGTGCCCTCGAAACGCACCAAGGACATCCTGCTGTGGATGCTCTCGACCAAGATGCTGCCAGCCGTCGGTGTGCTTTACCCGATCTACCTTCTGTTCATCCAGATGGGGCTTCTCGACAGCCGGGCGGGACTGGTCGTCGTGCTGATGCTGATCAACCTGCCGATCATCGTCTGGATGCTCTACACCTATTTCCGCGAAATCCCGGGCGAGATCCTCGAGGCCGCGCGGATGGACGGCGCGTCGCTGCGCGAAGAGCTGCTTTACATCCTGACCCCGATGGCGGTGCCCGGCATTGCCTCGACGCTGCTGCTCAACTTCATCCTCGCCTGGAACGAGGCCTTCTGGACGCTCAACCTGACCGCCGTGGACGCGGCCCCGCTGACCGCGTTCATCGCCAGCTATTCCAGCCCCGAGGGACTGTTCTTCGCCAAGCTCAGCGCGGCCTCCACCATGGCCATCGCGCCGATCCTCATCCTTGGCTGGTTCAGCCAGAAGCAACTTGTCCGCGGCCTGACCTTCGGCGCGGTGAAATAACGCCTGCCCTCGGCAAGCCGCCAGGGCAACCAAAAGGACCATACCCAATGGGACGCATTCAACTCAAGAAAGTGACCAAGAGCTTCGGTGAAGTCGAGGTCATCCCGCCGCTGGACCTGACGATCGAAGACGGCGAATTCACCGTATTCGTCGGCCCCTCGGGCTGTGGCAAATCCACCCTGCTGCGGCTGATCGCGGGTCTTGAGGACATCACCTCGGGCCATATCGAGATCGATGGAACCGACGCCACCAATGTCCCGCCCGCCAAGCGCGGCCTTGCCATGGTGTTCCAGTCCTACGCGCTCTATCCACATATGTCCGTGCGCAAGAACATCGCCTTTCCGCTGCGCATGGCGAAACTGGACCAGGCCGAGATCGAACGCCGCGTGAACGGCGCAGCCGAGGTGCTGAACCTCACCGACTACCTTGACCGTCGCCCCGGCCAATTGTCCGGCGGCCAGCGCCAGCGCGTCGCGATCGGACGGGCAATTGTGCGCGAACCCGCCGCGTTCCTATTCGACGAACCGCTGTCCAACCTCGATGCGGCCCTCCGCGTCGGCATGCGGCTCGAGATTTCCGAACTGCACAAGCGCCTGGAAACCACGATGATCTACGTGACCCACGACCAGGTCGAAGCGATGACGATGGCCGACAAGATCGTCGTCTTGCGGGCCGGAAACATCGAACAGGTTGGCTCGCCGCTCGACCTGTACCACAGCCCCCGCAACACCTTTGTCGCCGGGTTCATCGGCTCTCCCAAGATGAACCTCTTCGAAGGACCCGAAGCGCAGAAGCGCGACGCGCATACCATGGGGGTCCGCCCCGAACATATCACCGTGTCCGACAGCGACGGACTGTGGTCCGGCGTTGTGGGCGTCGCCGAGCACCTGGGGTCCGACACGTTCTTCCACATCCACGAAACCGGGCTGGCCGACACCATCACCGTGCGTGTCGATGGCGAGGTCAGTTTCAAACACGGGGACCGCATCCATCTGACACCGCGCGAGGATGTCATTCACCGTTTCGACGGGAAGGGATTGAGGCTCGCATGAAACGACTGGACGGAAAGACGGCGCTGATCACCGGCGCGGCGCGCGGCATCGGCCTGGCCTTCGCCAAGGCCTATGTGTCCGAAGGCGCGCGGGTGGCCATTGCCGATATCGACATCGACCGGGCCACGCTGGCGGCGAGAGAGATCGGCGAGACCGCGATTGCCGTGAAGATGGACGTCACAGACCAATCCAGCATCGACAGCGCCGTGGCGCAGACCGCGCAGGCTTTCGGCCGGATCGACATCCTGATCAACAACGCGGCCCTGTTCTCCGCCGCTCCGATCGTCGAGATCGACCGCCGGGACTTTTCCCGCGTCTTCGACATCAATGTTGCCGGCACGCTCTTCACGCTCCAGGCGGTCGCACGCCACATGATCGACAAGGGCATCAAGGGCCGGATCATCAACATGGCCTCACAGGCGGGCCGCAGGGGCGAACCGCTGGTGGCGGTCTATTGCGCCACCAAGGCGGCGGTGATCTCGCTGACGCAATCGGCGGGGCTCAACCTGATCGAACACGGCATCAACGTGAACGCGATCTCGCCCGGCGTGGTCGATGGCGAGCATTGGGACGGCGTCGATGCCTTCTTCGCGAAATACGAAAACAAGGCCCCCGGCCAGAAGAAGGCCGAGGTCGGCGCAGCCGTTCCCTATGGCCGCATGGGGACGGCCGAGGATCTGACCGGCATGGCCGTGTTCCTCGCCAGCGACGAGGCCCGCTACATCGTCGCCCAGACCTATAACGTTGACGGCGGTCAATGGATGAGCTGATGAGCAAAAAGACTGTCCAACTATCCCGCGAAACGCTGCGCCACCTGCCCGAAGACATTTCGCGGCCCCGCTACGGCGCAGCCGACCTGTCGCCCGGCATCGTGCATATCGGTGTCGGCAATTTCCACCGCGCGCACCAGGCCTGGTACCTGCACCGGCTGATGCAACAGGGGCAGGCCCGCGACTGGGCGATCATCGGCGGCGGGGTCAGACCCGGCGATGCAATCATGCGCGACAAGCTTTGCGCGCAGGATTGCCTGACCACCCTGATCGAACTGCGCCCCGACGGCACCTCGGCGGAAATCTGCGGCGCGATGATCGACTTCCTGCCCGTGCAGGACGACAACGCCGCCCTGATCACCCGGATGGCCGACCCGACGACACGCATCGTGTCGCTGACCGTCACCGAGGGCGGATATTACGTCAACCCGTCCAGCGGCGCCTTCGATGCCGGGCATGACGACATCCTCCACGACGTGCAGCATCCCGACGCGCCGCGTACCGCCTTCGGCGCCATCGTGACGGCCCTCGCCCTGCGGCGCGCCTCCGGGGCCGGGCCATTCACCGTTCAAAGCTGCGACAATCTGCAAGGCAATGGCACCATCACGCGCGCCGCCGTGGTCTCCTTGGCCCGCCTGCGCAGCCCCGACCTTGCCGACTGGATCGACCGGACATGCAGTTTCCCCAACTCCATGGTGGATTGCATCGTCCCGGCGACCGGCCCCGCCGAGATCGCCAAGGCCCGCGCCCTGGGCATTGAAGACGCCGCGCCCGTCACCCACGAGAATTTCCGCCAATGGGTCATCGAGGACGATTTCTGCGCCGGCAGGCCCGACTGGGATCGCGTCGGGGCCACCTTCACCGACCAGGTGCACGCCTACGAGACCATGAAGATCCGCCTCCTCAACGCCGGCCACCAGGTTCTTGCCAATGCCGGCGAGCTGCTTTCCGTGGAAACGATCGCCGACTGCATGGCGCATCCGCAGATCTCGGCCCTGTTCGGCAAGGTCGAACGCGAGGAAATCGCCCCCTATGTCGCGCCGGTGCCCGACATGACGCCCGAGGCATATATCGCCCTGATCGAGGCCCGTTTTTCCAACCCCGCGATCCATGACACGGCGCGCCGTGTCGCCTTCGACGGCTCCTCGCGTCATACCGGTTTCGTGCTCCCGATCCTCCGCGAGGCGCTTGCCGCAGGAGGCCCGGTAGACGGTCTCGCACTCGTCGAGGCCCTCTGGGCCCGCATGTGCGCCGGAACCCGCGAAGACGGATCAACCATCGCCCCCAATGACCCGAACTGGACGGCCCTGACCGCCGCCGCACACACCGCCCGCCAGCGGCCCGCAGCCTGGCTCGAGCAGCGCCATATCTATGGCAGCCTCGCGGAAAACCCGATCTTCGCCACGTCCTTCGACCGCTGGCTGGACATGATCTGGACCAGGGGCGTGCGCGCCGCGCTCGAAGCCTATATCACGCCGACACGGTAACAGGCCGCCCGCCGGGGCAAAGCGCCGTTCCCGCCGATGCGCGCAACAACGCCATTTCCCGCAGGCGCAAGACCGACTGGGCTTGACGCATGACTCGGGTCTTCTCCGTCGGGCGCAGTCCGGGACCGGGTCTTCGGGTCATGGGCGGGTGAACACCGACAACGCGAGGGCCATCATCTCGCGGATGCGGGCCGGATTTTCGCCGGAGGCACGTTGTGTGATGGCAAGCGCGATCTGCTCGCCGAGGTATTGCGCCCCGGCGTCGACCGACAGCCCGTCGGGCCAGTCCCCGGCATCGCGACAGGACTGAAGGAACGCGACATATGCCGCCTGTGCCGCGGCGTCGATCTCTTCCACCCGCACCCGCGTTTCCGGACCAAGCCGGTGCTTGCCCGCACGCATCTTGTAGAACAGGCAGCCGGTTTCCATGCGCGGATCGTCGCTGGCAAAGTCGATCAGCGCATCGAGCGTGCCCCGCAGCCTCATCCCGCCCTGCAGGATCACGAAAATCTCCGACAACACTTGTTCGGCATACCGGTCTAGCACCGCGCGCGAAAGCCCATCCTCGCTTCCGAACTCGCGGTAGAGCGAGGGCTTCGAGATGCCCGCCATCTGACAGATCGCGTTGACCGACACATCGGCCGGATCGCTTTGCCAATACGCGGTCATCGCGACGTCCAGCACATTTTCGGCGTTCATCTTGCGCGGCCGGCCGCGCGCGGGTTTCGGTTTATCAGCGCCCATTTTGTTACCAACTGGTAATTTATTCCTTGACGGCATGCGTCGGATATTCGTACCACTTGGTAACACACCTTGCAACCACGAGAGCGAAACATGGCAGAAACAGGAAGAACAGTGGTCATCACGGGGGCCAGCAGCGGCTTCGGCGCAGCGGCGGTGCGCGCCTTCGCCGATCGCGGAGACCGGGTCTGGGGCACGATGCGCGATGCCGACGGGCGCAACGCGGCCAGGAGGGCTGAACTGGAAGCCTACTCCCCCCGCATCGCCATCGCCGAGATGGACGTCACCAGCGATACTTCGGTGGCCGAGGGCTTCGCCCGCATCCTCGCCCATGGACCCGTCGACATCCTGATCAACAACGCGGGCATCATGTATATCGGCCTGACCGAGGCCTACAGCGTCGCGCAGGCCCATGAGCAGATGGACACCAATTATTTCGGTGCAATCCGCGCGATGCAGGCCGTGCTGCCGTCGATGCGCGCGGCCCGGTCAGGCCTGATCGTCAACACCAGTTCGATTGCCGGGCGCGTATCGGTGCCCTTCTTCGGCACCTATTGCGCGACGAAACACGCGCTCGAAGCCTACAGCCAGAGCCTGCGCTACGAGGTGGCCACCTTCGGCATCGACGTGGCGCTGGTCGAGCCGGGACCATTCCCGTCGAACCTGCTCGCCGCCGGAAAGCCCCCTGCGCATGAGGATGTCCTGTCGTCCTACGGCGACCTTGGCAGCGTGCCCACCACCATGATTTCGGGTTTCGCAGACATGCTGGCCAGCGATCAGGCCCCGGACCCACAACTTGTCGTCGACGCCTATCTCGCGCTCGCCGACGCGGCACCCGGCAAGCGCCCGACCCGTACGGTCGTCGGCATCACCTGGGGCGTCGACGAGATGAACGCCTTCACCCAGCCGCGCCAGGACGCGCTGCTGAAGGAAATGCAGCTCGACACCGTTCTGGGCGGCGCCGACGCCTGACAGCTCCGTCCACCAAACCCCTGTTTTCAAGACAACCCGCAACCGAAAGGACCATTGAGATGATGAAGACCCTGATCGCCGCAGCCGCGGCTGCCCTGATGACGACAGCCGCATTCGCCGAGAGCCATGCTCACGGCGAACACCATGTCGCCCTCGCAAACGTGGAATGGATCGATGCGCCCATCCCCGGCGTGCAACTGGCGCTGGCCTGGGGCGATGACGCCACCGGCGCGGCCTGGCTGTTCAAGATGGATCCGGGCGTCGCGCTGCCGATGCACACCCATACCCACGACTACTGGGGCCTCAGCATCTCGGGCGCATGGGTGCATATCGAAACGGACGGCACCGAAGTCCCGACCGTGCCCGGCGACTATTCCCTGGTCGAAGGCGGCGTCGCGCATGCCGACCGCTGCGACAGCGACGTCCCCTGCATCGGCCTGCTCGCCTTCACCGGGCCGCGCGATGTCGCACTGGCGGAATAGACCCCCGACGCAAAGCCGGCGCCGCGTTGTCGTGGCGCCGGGCAAGCGCATCCTGCGCTGATCGGGGTTGCGGCTGCAAGGCGTCTAGACGTCCGGCCGCGTCGATCATGGCCGGTGTTTCCCGGCTCCCACGCCGAGCGAAAACGCAAGACCAGTCAATCGCGACTGGCGTCACGCACGGAAAGCCACCGTCATTGTCCCCCGGTCCGGTGACGTATCGCGCAGCCGCACCGGAAAGCGTTGGCCGCACTTGACGAGCCGGGCCGAGGTCGCGCGTGGAACGCATCGTGCCCGACAATGGCGCGTTTGTGGTCTGAGCTGCGCTGGGTCGAGCGGACGATCAGCGGCTTGCCCGACCGTCGCGCAGCGCCTTCAGATTGTCGGGCGCGCCTGAGCAATTGACTTCGACCCTTGACCCTGCGCCCGGCAACAGGAATACCTTGTGGGGACGCGCAGAGTGTTTTCGGGCAGAGGCATGGGCCCCCATTCAACATGCTGCGCCGCCTGTCAATCACAGCACCCCCGAGGTTTGTTCCATGAAGTTCCGCTTCCCCATCGTCATCATCGACGAAGATTTCCGCTCCGAGAACTCATCGGGCCTTGGGATCAGGGCAATGGCCGAGGCGATCGAACAGGAAGGGTTCGAGGTGCTCGGCGTCACCAGCTATGGCGACCTGTCGAAATTCGCCCAGCAGCAGTCCCGCGCCAGCGCCTTTGTGCTGTCGATCGACGATGAAGAGTTCAGCCCCGGCCCCGATCTCGACCCGGCGGTGGTGAACCTGCGCAATTTCATCGAGGAGGTGCGCTGGAAGAACGAGGATGTGCCGATCTACGTCTACGGCGAGACCAAGACCAGCCGGCACCTGCCGAACGACATCCTGCGCGAATTGCATGGTTTCATCCACATGTTCGAGGACACGCCGGAATTCGTCGCCCGCCACATCATCCGCGAGGCCAAGGCCTATCTCGAAGGCATCCAGCCGCCCTTCTTCAAGGCGCTGCTGGATTACGCCGAGGACGGATCGTATTCCTGGCACTGCCCGGGCCATTCGGGTGGCGTCGCCTTTCTGAAATCGCCCATCGGTCAGATGTATCACCAGTTCTACGGCGAGAACATGCTGCGCGCCGACGTCTGCAATTCGGTCGAGGAACTGGGGCAACTGCTGGACCACAACGGCGCCATCGGGGCGTCCGAGCGCAACGCGGCGCGCATCTTCAACGCCGATCATTGTTTCTTCGTGACCAACGGCACCTCGACCTCGAACAAGATGGTGTGGCACCACACGGTCGCCCCCGGCGACGTGGTGGTGGTGGATCGCAATTGTCACAAGTCCATCCTGCACAGCATCATCATGACGGGCGCCGTGCCGGTGTTCCTGAAGCCGACGCGCAATCATTGGGGCATCATCGGCCCGATCCAGCAAAGCGCCTTCGAGGTCGACGCGATCAAGGCCAAGATCCGCGCGAACCCGCTATTGGACGGTGTCGATCCCGACACGGTGAAACCGCGGATCATGACACTGACGCAATCGACCTATGACGGCGTGCTCTACAACACCGAGACCATCAAGACCCTGCTGGACGGCTATGTCGACAACCTTCATTTCGACGAAGCCTGGCTGCCCCATGCCGCGTTCCACCCGTTCTACGGCAATTTTCACGCGATGGGGCGCAAGCGCGACCGGCCGAAACATTCGGTGACCTACGCCACCCAGTCGATCCACAAGCTGCTGGCCGGCATCAGCCAGGCCAGCCATGTCCTTGTCCAGAACAGCCAGGGCACGCCGCTGGACCGTCACCTGTTCAACGAGGCGTACCTGATGCACACCTCCACCAGCCCGCAATACAGCATCATCGCCAGCTGCGACGTGGCCGCCGCGATGATGGAGCCGCCGGGCGGCACCGCCCTTGTCGAGGAAAGCATCGAGGAGTCGCTGAACTTTCGCCGGGCCATGCGCAAGGTGGACGAAGAGTACGGCGAGGACGATTGGTGGTTCAAGGTCTGGGGTCCGGACGACCTGTCCGAAGAGGGCATCGGCAGCACCAAGGACTGGATCCTCAAGCGGACCGATGCAGACGGCGTCCAGGCCTCGGACGGCGAGGACAGCTGGCACGGCTTCGGCGACATGGCGCCGGGATTCAACATGCTCGACCCGATCAAGGCGACGCTCATCACCCCCGGCCTCAGCCTCGACGGCCGGTTCGACGAGTCCGGCATCCCGGCCTCGATCGTCACCAAGTATCTTACCGAACATGGCGTGGTGGTGGAAAAGACCGGGCTTTACAGCTTTTTCATCATGTTCACCATCGGCATCACCAAGGGCCGCTGGAACACGCTGCTGACAGCGCTGCAACAGTTCAAGGACGACCACGCCAAGAACCAGCCGATGTGGCGGGCGATGCCCGAATTCTGCCTCAAGCACCCGCGCTATGAAAGCATGGGGCTGCGCGATCTGTGCGAACATGTCCATAAGCAATACGCGCGCCACGACGTCGCCATCCTGTCGACCGAGATCTACCTCAGCGATCTGGAGCCTGCAATGAAGCCGAGCGAGGCCTATTCCCATATCGCGCGGCGCACCACCCAGCGGGTGCCGATCGACCAGCTCGAGGGGCGCATCACCACCAGCCTCGTCACGCCCTACCCGCCTGGAATTCCCCTGCTGATCCCCGGCGAAGTGTTCAACGGCAAGATCGTCGATTACCTCAAGTTCAACCGCGAATTCGCGCGCCAATGCCCGGGCTTCGAAACCGACATTCACGGCCTGGTGCAGGAAACGGGCGAGGATGGCGAAGTGCAATATTTCGCCGATTGCGTGGTGCAATAAGGATATGACGCGCGCAGTATCGGCCGGTCCCTGATTATCGACTTCCGCGACGGGCCCCGAACGGACCAGCTTCGCGCTCCTCGCCCCGTCACGCGCCTTGGTAGTCAATCAGCACCGAAAATTGCCCCCCGATCGGCGTCCAAAACCGCCGCCGTCCGGCACAACGGTAGCTGGCCCGATGCGGTGTAGCCGCGAAACAGCGCAGCCGCGCCGGGCCAGCGGAGTTCCGGTAGTGTCTCGACGTGTTCGCGCTTGATCAGATTGAGAGGGGTCTTGTGTCCCACCGGACCATAGCAGCCCGGATTCACAAGCTTCCGCCAAAGACACGAGGCTTGTTGACCCGAATCCGAAGTCTTTGCGCCGCCCGCGAACGACAATGCGCAGCGACCAACGACATCAGACAGACCTTCCCCTAGCTTGGCTCAATGTCGAGCCAAGCGTGGACAGATGCCGAGAATGACCTGATCGTCGCGGACTACTTTGCGATGCTGGCGAACGATGTGGCAGGCCGTCCCTACGACAAGGCGGAGCATCGACGGCAGCTTCTGCCGCACCTCAACGACCGCTCGGACGGGTCGGTCGAGTTCAAACATCAGAACATCAGCGCTGTGCTCAAGGGGCTCGGTGAGGTCTGGATCACCGGGTACAAACCGGCGTTCAACTTCCAGACCAGCCTGGTCGACGCAGTCGCACGATGGCTGGCTATTAACTCTGGCTGGACGCACCGCACCCTTTCTTCCCGGCGAGTTGATGGCATGGCCGAGGCGGCGGAACTCTGGGTCGGGCCTGCACCGACTCTGACCAACCAGCCCCCGCCCGACGAGCTCGAGCAGATGCTCCACATCGCCAAGAAATTCGACGTGGCCGCGCGGGATGAACGCAATCGTGCCCTTGGCAAAGCTGGGGAGGAACGTGTCCTAAAGCACGAGCGTGACACGCTGACTGCAGCGGGGCGGGAGGACTTGGCGCGGCAAATTCGCTGGGTGTCCGAAGAAGACGGCGATGGCGCGGGTTATGATATTGCCAGTTTTGATGCAGACGGACGGCAGCGTCTCATCGAGGTGAAGACCACAAACGGGTGGGAACGCACGCCGTTCCATGTCTCGCGCAATGAACTTGCAGTGGCAGATGAACGGCACGAGGAATGGTGCTTGTTTCGCCTTTGGAACTTCGCACGAACGCCCAAGGCTTTCGAGTTGCGCCCACCGCTTGATGCGCATGTGTCGCTCACGGCGACCAGCTTTCAAGCCAGCTTTCACTGAATTGTTTTGACGAGACATGGCCTGAAAGCAGCGCATCAATGGAGCGCGAGATAAAAGGGGTGCCGCATTCGGCCCGCAACTGGTTGTTGTGTCTGACTTTATTCAGCCGCACCCCTCTACGCGATGCGGCAAAAATAGGGTTAACGCACTGACTTCGCGGGAATAATTCAGCGGCACATTCCCAATGGGCGTTGTTTGGCGGCGTCAAATTCAACGCCAAATCAGATATTCAGGTGCCTATAAGCGGCAAGGGTTGAAGGGTTGCCGTGCGATTTCTTCATCAACATCAGACACCTAGGCACGTGTTGCCGCACCTCTTTTATCTTGCGCTCCCATTGTTGGGCGCAAGATACCATCTCTTGATGCTCGGACTCGTCACCTCGTCTAAAGAGTAGCTGCCAAGAGCGGGTTTTCGCAGTGTGCATACTAGAGGTCTGAAAACACTGCGAAATTGCAGGAAACCTGCACACGACCGATTTGCATGCACGCGAAAACGCTTGTCACGTCAGTGACTTGCGGCATTCGTGGCAGGCGCTTTTATCTTGCCCTTCTTCCTGTTGTCTTCCGCAGCCCTCCGAAACCAGCTCTCGGCGCGCGTTCAAAGCCCCAAGAATGCAGGCTCGGGCGACGCTCCCAGACGCATGAGTCGGGGGCCGGGCGCGACCGCCAAGATGCTCACTTCGGTGCTTCGATTTGAGCCGCGTGTTTGGAGGGCTCCCCATCCGATTTGCACGCTGTTACAGGCCGCTTTACGCGGCGCGTTCGCGCGCCCTGCAAAAGACGCACGCGCCGCCTCATGCTTGTTGGCATGACACGCGCCCGACCTTCACAGCGACGCAATCGCCCGGCCCAACCGGTCGATGCCGCGCGGCTCGAGGCGGCACTTCTGAAGGTGGCCGCGCTGGTTGCCGATGACCCGGCCTTCGCGCCGGTCTTCGAGCGGCTGGAGGTGGAGCTGGCCGCAGCCGTCAAGAAGGAGAAACGGCTGTCGGAAGCGCAGCGCCGGGCGCGGGCGTTGCTGGCTCAGAATGCGATGCGGGCAACAAGTTCTGCGACATGTTCCAGCGACGCGCCCTTGCCATACCGTTCCCGGTCGAGCCGATGACCGAAGAGGTCGCGGCGGATGCGGTCGTCGATCCCGGCGGCAAGCATGCGGTCTTCAAAGGCATGTCGCAGGGAGTACATCGAGTGGCGCGGGGTCTCGAGCAGGCCGTTGGCGCGGAGGAACTTGTTCACAACCGCACTCAGGGTGGCGCGGTTCCGGTAGCGGGGAAAGCCCTCGGGGTACTGCTTGAGGGCTTCCAGCGAGACACCGGACAGCGGGATCACCCGGCGGGCGTAGTGGCTCTTCAACTGCCGTCCCTCCGGTTCGATGGAGATATGGGGAACGTCGCAGTCCAGCCGGATCGTGTCCGCCGTGAGCGCTGCGCCTTCGGAGGGCCGGTAGCCCGTGTTGATCATCCCGAGCAGCAGAGCGCGGGCCTGACCGTTCAACCCGTTCAGCGCGCCTGGGGCGAGCAGGCGCGTCCTGATCCACTCCTCGCTGAATGGCGGGCGCGTCAGCTTCTCGCCCTCCTTGAAGGACAACTCGCCCAGCGGCAGCACCAGTCCAAGCCGCTTCATCATGTTCACGGTCTTCAACACGTCGCCCAGGTGGATCAGATCCTTGTTGGCCGAATTCGCCGTGACCTCGCCTGCCTCGATCCGGTCGAGCCAGTGCTGGCGGAAGTCCAGCATGTCGTCGCGGGTGATGTTGGCAATTTCCTTGTCGCCGACGACCGCGACGAAGTTCTTCACCGCCTTCTTGCGCGGCGCTTCCCAACGGCGCAGCTGGTCCTCGCTCTTGCCGAGGGTCTTTTCCTTGGCGAGGCCCCAGTAGAGCTCCAGTGCCTTCATGACCGACATCCGGGGTTCCGGGGCGGTGCCGAGAAGGGCGGCGGCCTCGATGGCGTCAGGTTGGTTCGCCGGGGCCGGGATCGCCTCGACGCGCTCGACGACTTCCTCAACCGGCAACTTGGCCACCGCCCCCGCATCCAGATACCGAAAGCCGCGCGCCCGGGCGAGGTCGCGCGCCGCTTCGTAGCGCGCCTCCGCATCTTCACTGTTCCCGGCCAGCCGCGCCTCCCATGCCTCGATCATCTGGGACCACGCGCGATCCGCCTTGCTGTGGGCGACCGTCTCCGAGTCGGTATGCAGGCTGATCCAGACCGTTTCACGCGGCTCGACGTTCCGGTACCGGCGCGGGACCCGGCGGCGGAGATGGTAGAGACGGCCTCGTTTCGCGATGCTCATGGCGGAGAAATCCCCCATTTGTGCAGCAAATTGTGTAGCAAAATGTGCAGCAAATCAAGCGGACCAAACACCGCCATCAGCGCGAAAACGCCGAATTCCGCCCTACTATCAGCCTGTTGGGAAGGGTCGTCTTGTGCCCAAAGTGGCGGAGAGACAGGGATTCGAACCCTGG
>NZ_JAIPUT010000010.1 GCF_020055635.1 Marivita sp.
CAGGAAGCGCCCGATTACGTCTACCAGCGCACCGTGCATCCCGAGGATGCGCCCGACACGCCGGAAATGGTCGAGATCACCTTTGAAAAGGGCGATGCCGTGGCCATCAACGGCGAAGCGATGTCGCCCGCCACGATCCTGACCAAGCTGAACGAGCTGGGCGGAAAGCATGGCGTCGGTCGTCTGGACCTCGTGGAAAACCGCTTTGTCGGCATGAAGTCGCGCGGCATTTATGAGACACCCGGCGGCACCGTTTTGCTCGAGGCGCATCGCGGCATCGAGCAGATCACGCTGGACAGCGGCGCCGGCCACCTCAAGGATTCGATCATGCCGCGCTATGCGGAACTGATCTACAATGGCTTCTGGTTCTCACCTGAGCGGGAAATGCTGCAGGCGCTCATCGACAAGAGCCAAGAGCATGTCACCGGAACCGTGCGCGTGAAGCTCTACAAGGGCTCGGTCAACACCGTTGCGCGCTGGTCAGATCATTCGCTTTATTCCGAGGCGCATGTGACCTTCGAAGAGGACGCCGGCGCCTATGACCAGAAAGACGCGCAGGGCTTCATCCAACTCAATGCGCTGCGCCTGAAACTGCTGGCAGCGCGGAACCGTCGTCTTTCGGACAAGTAGACCGAAAAAAGGCCCGCCAAGGACTCGGCGGGCCTGACACTCGTCACTTGCGCAGCTTACTGCGCAGACACAACCTTCATCACCAGCGCGTCATCGACGCGGATCGGGCCGTCTTCCTTGGCGCCGAGCGTGTATTCGAAAACACCGGTGGACATGCCACCGTCTTCGCCATGCACCATCAGCATGAGCATATCGCCGGACGCCACGTCCTCTTGAAGGATCGCGGAAACGTCGGTGTTCTCGCCCTCCTTGAGCGGCGCATAGCCCACGACCGGACCCGGCTTCATGTCGGACCCGGTGCGGTGCACCACCAGCCAGCCATTCGCGGGCGCAACGACGCTGGACGCGGTCACGGTTCCGCCGGACACGTCTTGGTCCATCGCGTCGACAGACGGCGCCATCGAATGGCCTGCGGCCGTAAGGGCGGTCGCGGAAAGGGCGAAAATCGTGGAAGCAATTGCGTATTTCATCTTCAATCTCCTTTGAAACACGGGACGTTTGGCCCGCTCACCCCAGCAGCCACGAAGCACGAGATCCGAAAGTTTCAGTTGGGCTTTGAAAAAATTGCCTTCAGGGACGCAACTTGACCGCTTCAAGCTTGCGGTAGGCCGGCAAGGTCCGCGCGACAAGATCGGACAAGGTACCGGACAGACCCGGCAAAGGCCCCTCGGGTCCTGCGAAACCGGTGCTTTGATGCACGGATTTGTACCAATGAGGTGCCCATGCGCCGTCGTAAGGCTTTGGCCCGGCGGGCCAGCGCAGCATGGCCGGATCGAACGCCAACCCGACCGCGTCACACAGTTTCTGCAACATGCGATGGGGCGTGTTCCGAATGTCGGCGCTGTCGATCACAACCGGTGATTGCCCCAGTGACCGAACATGGTCGAACAAACCGACCTGGGCCTCGAAGCCGATGTCGTCGGCGGTCAGGTCCGGATAGCCCTTGGCAAAGCTCGCCACGACACGCGCCGGATGCCGGATCAGGAACACGTTGATACACTCACCCATGAAGCCGCGCGGAATTCCGTCGATCATGTGCTGGCACATATGCTTGTGATAGGCGTGGGTTTTGCCGTTCGGCAGGGGCCCCAACAGAGACTGTTCGACCTCGAAACCGTCCTCGGGCCTGCTTTGCAGTATGGCGTCGCGCATTGGATGGTCCAGCCCGGTCAGCCGCAGGTATGGCCCGTAAAACGGCTCGTCCACCACTGCGAAATCGGCACGCTGCGCAAAGGCATACATCATCGCCGTCGACAGGTTGCGCGGTCCCGACCACATCGCCAGTCTCACAATCGTGTCTCCGTATGGCCAAATCACAGGAACGGTACCGGCTGAACAACGTTACGCAAGCAATAACCGCTTTTCACCTTTCAGTGAGAAGACTGCATGGAAATTGCACCATGCCAGCGTTTCATCGCAGTCTGTCGCCACTTCTCAAGGAGAGATCTCATGCGCCTTCTTCGCCGTTCCCGCCCTGCCCTTCTGGCCCTGTCCATCATCGCCGGAGCCTGCCTCCACTCGACCGGAGCCAAAGCTGATGAAATCCGCGACATCGTCGTCGCCGGGGGATGTTTCTGGTGTGTCGAGGCCGATTTCGAGCGGGTCCAAGGCGTCAAGGAGGCCGTATCGGGTTACACCGGCGGCAATGTCGCCAATCCGACCTACAAACAGGTCACGGGCGGCGGAACAGGACATTACGAAGCCGTCAGGATCAGCTACGACAGCGACAGCATCAACCGCAACCAGCTGTACGATCTGTTTTTCCGCTCGATTGACCCGACAGATCCGGACGGGCAGTTCTGCGATCGCGGTCAAAGCTATGCAACCGCCATATTCGTCTCGAACGCTGCCGAACGCGCGGCCGCAGAAGAGGCAAAAGCCGACGCAGAGGCCGAGTTGGGACAGGAAATCGTCACACCGATCCTCGACGCCAAGCCGTTTTACGAGGCCGAGGACTATCACCAGGATTACTACAAGGGCACAAATCGCGTTCTGACACGCTTTGGCCCGATCCAGCAGGCCGAGGCCTACAAACGCTACCGCGAAGGCTGCCGTCGTGACGCGCGCATCGAAGAGCTTTGGGGCAGCGACGCACCGTTTCTGACGAACTAGGCCAACCGCGCATCCTGCACGTCTTTCAGATCGGGGATCACATCCGCCGTTCCGTGACGGGTGACCATGATCGCCGCCGCCTGCTGACCCAGCGAAATCGCCTGCTCCATCGGCATGCCCCGATCCAGACCGGCGACCAGAAAGCCGGTGAACGTGTCACCCGCGCCTGTCGTGTCGACAGGCGTGACCGGGATCGCCGGAAAGCGCTGATCTGTGCCCAGATCGGTGTTGAGCCACCGGCAGCCTTCGCCACCCAGCGTCACGACGATATCCCGAACCGGCAAATCGGAAAGGTTCGTGCCGGTGGCCCTTGCCAATTGTTCGGCCTCGACGGCGTTCATGACAAGCACATCAAGAAGCGGAAGCACGGCCTGAACCGCGCCGGAATCGAAAGGAGCCGCCGCGTAGACCACCCGCAGCCCCTTTGCCGACGCCAAGGTCGCGCCGTCGCTCTGCCCCGATGTTTCGTTCTGAAAGAGGAAAATATCCGCTTCGGTCGCGTCATCCAGTGCGACGGCGATATGTGTCTCTGTTATGGCCCGATTGGCCCCCGGGAACAGCAGGATCGCGTTTTCGCCCTGCCCGTCCACCATGATCACGGCATGCCCTGTCGGCGTGGCAAGCTCCGAGATATGCCGCGTGTCCACGCCATATTCCAAAAGCCGCTCGACGGCCCATCGCCCGTCAAACCCGACCGCCCCGATATGGGTCGCACGGGCCGCCGCACGTGCGATCGCGACCGACATGTTCGCGCCCTTGCCGCCCAAGCCGCGACTGTGATCGGTCGAGGCCAAGGTCTCGCCCGGCGACAGAAGATGCGGCACTTGGTAGAACAGGTCCGCATTGATGGACCCAAGGTTGAAGACCGCCACCTCAGCCTCCTTTGCAGGCCGCAAGCACCGACATGTTCAGAATGTCACCGGCGGTCATGGAGGTCGAGCAGATCTGGATCGACTTGTCGACACCGGCAAGGATCGGACCGATCACCGTGGCCCCGGCCATTTCCTGCATCAGCTTCACCGAGATAGACGCGGAATGGCGTGCCGGAACGACAAGGATGTTCGCCGGGCCCGTCAGCCGCTGGAACGGATAATATTTCTGGGCTGTGCGGTTCAGGGCGACATCGACGGTCATTTCGCCTTCATATTCAAAGTTCACGCCCCGCCGGTCCAGGACACTTGGCGCGATGTGCATCTTTTCGGCCCGCTCGGAGACCGGGTAGCCGAAGGTCGAGAACGACACGAAGGCAACCCGCGGCTCGAGCCCGATCAGACGCGCCACCTCGGCCGCGCGTTCGGCGATGTTGGCCAGGTCTTCTTCATCTGGCCATTCATGCACCAACGTGTCGGCGATCAGCACGATCCGCCCCTTGTGCAACAATGCGGTGACCCCTGCCGCGCCATGCGACGCATCCGCGTCGAAGACGTGATTGATCAATTCCATCACATGCGCCGATTTGCGCGTCGCCCCGGTGACAAGCGCATCTCCATGACCCTGCTGCAACATCAGCGCGCCAAAGACATGGCGGTCGCGTGCCGCGAGGCGGTGGATGTCCTGCCGATCATGTCCCTTGCGCTGAAGACGGTCGTAGAGGAACTCCTTGTACCGATCGAGGTGCTTGGTGTTGGCGGCATTCACCACCTCCACTTCGCGCACTGCGTCGCCCAGCCCGGCCTCTTCCAGCTTGGCCTTCACATCGGCTTCGCGCCCGACGACAAGCGCCTTGCCGAAGCCGGAGCGCTGATACATCACCGCCGCCCGCAACACGCGCGGATCGTCCCCTTCGGCAAAAATCATCCGGGCCTGCGCCGTACGGGCACGGGCGTTGATGCTGCGCAGGATGCTGGCCGTGGGATCCATCCGCGATTTCAAGGATTCCTCGTAGGCGTCCAGGTCGATGATCGGCCGCCGCGCCGCACCTGTGTCCATGCCGGCCTTGGCCACGGCGGTCGGAATGCGGTGGATCAGTCTCGGATCGAACGGCGTCGGGATGATGTAGTCGCGCCCGAAGGTCAGGCTTTTGCCATAGGCCAGCGCCACCTCGTCGGGCACATCCTCACGGGCCAGGTCGGCCAGCGCTTCGGCACAGGCGATCTTCATCTCGTCATTGATCGCGCGCGCATGGATGTCCAACGCGCCCCGGAACAGGTAGGGAAAGCCCAGGACGTTGTTCACCTGGTTCGGATAATCGCTGCGCCCGGTGGCGACGATCGCATCCATCCGCACCTCGTGCGCCTCTTCGGGCGTGATCTCGGGGTCGGGGTTCGCCATCGCGAAGATCACCGGATTGTCGGCCATCGACCGCACCATGTCCTGTGTGACGGCTCCCTTGACACTGACCCCAAGAAAGACATCGGCCCCCACCATCGCCTCTTCCAGAGTGCGCGCGTCGGTCTTGACGGCATGGGCCGATTTCCACTGGTTCATGCCGTCGGTCCGGCCTTGGTAGATCACGCCCTTTGTGTCCGCAACGATGCAGTTCTCGTGCCGCGCGCCCATCCGCTTGAGAAGCTCGATACAGGCGATGCCCGCCGCTCCGGCCCCGTTAAGAACGATCTTCACGTCCTCGATCTTCTTGCCCGACAAATGCAGCGCGTTGATCAGACCTGCGGCGCAAATCACCGCTGTCCCGTGCTGGTCATCGTGGAAGACAGGAATATCCATCTCTTCCTTGAGGCGCTGTTCGATGATGAAACACTCGGGCGCCTTGATGTCCTCGAGGTTGATGCCGCCAAAGGTCGGCCCCATCAGGCGCACCGCCTTGCAGAACTCGTCCGGGTCTTCGGTGTCCAGCTCGATGTCGATGGAATTCACATCCGCGAACCGCTTGAACAGGACGGCTTTCCCCTCCATCACGGGCTTGGACCCAAGCGCGCCCAGATTGCCCAGACCCAGAACCGCGGTGCCGTTGGAAATCACCGCGACCAGGTTGCCCTTGTTGGTGTAATCATAGGCCAGTCCGGGGTCTTTCGCGATATCCTCGCATGGAACGGCCACACCCGGAGAATAAGCCAGCGACAAGTCCCGCTGCGTGGTCATGGGAACGGTGGCCTGCACCTCCCATTTGCCGGGGGTCGGTTCGAGGTGGAACGCCAGCGCTTCTTCGCGGGTGAATTTCGGGTTGGACATGCGTCAGGGGCCTCGTAGATCAAATTCGGGTTTTCCACCCGGGTCGGTCGTCTTAATGTCACGCCAAAGCACCAAGGGGAAGCTTGTGAACGCGAATAAATCACCCGTCACACCCATGATGGCGCAATATCTGGAAATAAAATCCCAGTACGCAGACGCTTTGTTGTTCTATCGCATGGGTGATTTTTACGAATTGTTCTTCGATGATGCAGCCGCAGCATCCGAGGCGTTGGACATCGCGCTCACCAAGCGCGGCAAACATGACGGAGACGACATCCCGATGTGCGGTGTGCCGGTCCACGCCGCCGAAGGTTACCTGCTGACGCTCATCCGCAAGGGGTTTCGCGTCGCCGTCTGCGAACAGATGGAAAGCCCGGCAGAGGCGAAGAAGCGCGGGTCAAAATCCGTCGTCAAACGAGATGTGGTGCGGCTGGTCACGCCCGGCACCCTGACCGAGGAAACACTGCTCGAGGCGCGGCGGCACAACTTTCTGGCCGCATTGGCCTGTGTCAGAGACGATTGGGCGCTGGCCTGGACAGATATCTCCACCGGCGCGCTCCACGTTTTGCCCCTGACATTGGCCCGTGTCGGTCCCGAACTGGCGCAACTGTCGCCGGCCGAGATCCTGATGGCTGAAGGCAGTGACGACGCAGTGACGACCGTTCTGCGCGATCTGGGTCTGGAACCAACATGGCTTGGTAAATCAAGCTTTGATTCCACCGGTGCGCATGCACGGCTGACCGAGCAATTCGGGGTCTCTTCTCTGGATGCCTATGGCCAGTTTTCGCGCGCCGAATTGTCGGCCATGGGCGCATTGATCGACTATCTTGACCTGACGCAGAAAGGCCGGCTTCCCCTGCTGCGCCCGCCACAGCAGGAAAAGCTGGGCAATTCGATGCATATCGACGCCGCAACGCGTCGGAACCTCGAATTGACGCATTCCTTGCAAGGTGGGCGTACCGGGTCACTTCTATCGGTCATCGACCGCACCGCCACCGCCAGCGGCGCACGGCTTCTGGAACGGCGTCTGTCCACACCGTCTCGCGATCTGTCGGTGATCCGGGGCCGTCAGGAAGCGATCACTTGGGCCATATCGGATCCCATGACCGCCCGTCAGGTCCGCGATGCCCTGAAGCGGGTGCCGGATCTGGACCGTGCCCTGTCCCGTCTGGGACTCGAGCGCGGCGGCCCGCGGGACATGGCGGCGATCCGCAACACATTGGCACAGGCCGAGGCGATTTCCACCGTGTTGGAGACACATGAGTTGCCCGACATCCTGCGAAGCGCGGTCGGCGCCTGCAAGGGGCACGACACGCTGATGGGGCTGCTTGACGACGCCCTGATCGCGGAACCGCCGCTTCTGGCCCGGGACGGCGGGTTCATCGCGCCGGGTCATGATGCCGACCTGGACGAGGCGCGCAAGCTGCGCGACGAAGGCCGCAGTGTGATCGCCGGGCTGCAAGCGCAGTATTCCGAGGCGACGGGCGTGTCGGCGCTCAAGATCAAGCACAACAATGTTCTGGGTTACTTCATCGAAACGACATCGACCCATGCGCAGAAGATGATGGCGCCGCCGCTGAACGAAACCTTCATTCACCGCCAGACCACCGCGAACCAGATCCGCTTTACCACGGTCGAACTGTCCGAGCTTGAACGCCGCATCATGAACGCGGGGTCCGAGGCAATCGAGATCGAAAAGCGGCTCTATGCTGGCCTGAGCCGCGCCATTCTGGACGAACAGCCCGCCTTGAACGCACTTGCGACCGGGCTGGCGGAACTCGACCTCGCCACAGCGCTGGCCGACCTTGCGACGGACCTTGATTGGTGCCGCCCTCTTGTCGATGACAGCCGGGCCTTCGAGATCGAAGCGGGGCGACATCCGGTTGTCGAACGCGCGCTCAAATCGCAAGGCGACACCGGGTTCGTCGC
Source organism: Marivita sp. (assembly GCF_020055635.1). Lineage (GTDB taxonomy): Bacteria > Pseudomonadota > Alphaproteobacteria > Rhodobacterales > Rhodobacteraceae > Marivita. Next base: position 7,801 of record NZ_JAIPUT010000010.1, read on the forward strand.
CAATGATTGCGGTCTGTCTGCGGACAGCGAAAAAGCCGCGATCACCCTGCTGACGGGGCCGAACATGGCGGGTAAATCGACCTACCTGCGCCAGAACGCGCTTATCGCCCTGCTGGCGCAAATCGGGTCCTATGTACCCGCCAAGTCGGCCCATATCGGCCTTGTCAGCCAGATTTTCAGCCGTGTCGGCGCATCAGACGACCTTGCGCGCGGACGGTCCACATTCATGGTGGAAATGGTCGAAACCGCCGCGATCCTGAACCAGGCCGATGACCGCGCCTTGGTCATCCTCGACGAGATCGGGCGCGGCACCGCGACCTATGACGGCCTGTCGATCGCATGGGCCACGCTGGAACATCTGCAATCGGTCAACAAGGTCCGCGCGCTTTTCGCCACGCATTATCACGAACTGACCGCTCTCGCGACGCAACTGGACGGCGTGAAAAACGCGACGGTCGCGGTGCGCGAGTGGGAAGGCGACGTGATCTTCCTGCACGAGGTCCGGGATGGGGCCGCAGACCGGTCTTACGGGGTACAGGTTGCCCAGCTTGCCGGGTTGCCCCCTGCGGTCATCACGCGCGCACGGTCGGTTCTGGACGCCCTGGAAAAAGGCGAACGCGAAAACACCTCACCGAAGGCGTTGATCGATGATTTGCCCTTGTTCTCGGCAGTAGCCAACGCACCGCAGCCGGTGAAGCCCGCCGCTGAAAACAAGATCGAGGCACAGATCAAGGATCTGCACCCCGACGAGATGACGCCGATGGACGCGCTTCAGGCTCTGTATCACCTGAAAACGCTCCTGTCGGACAGTTAGTTTGAGGATTTCGGCATTGAGCTTACGCCGACCTGAGCTGGACGCAGCAGGCGATCGTACAGCATGAACCCTTCGGTCGACACCTGGATGATGTCGCCGGCCTTGGTGCCGGGCACGGGCGCTTCGAACATCGCTTCGTGCTGTTGCGGGTCGAACTTGTCGCCAACCTCGGGTCTGATCGCGGTGACGCCATGTTTGCTGAACACGTTCAGCAATTCGCGCATCGTCAATTCCACGCCTTCGATAAACGCCTTCGACGCCTCGCGTTGGTCTTCGGGAATGGCATCCAGGGCGCGCTGCAGGTTGTCGTAGACGGGCAGCAGATCGCGCGCCAGTCGAGATCCGCCATATTGCTGCGCCTCGCGGCGGTCCTTGTCGGATCGTTTGCGCGCGTTCTCGGCATCCGCCAGCGCCCGCATGAATTTGTCTTTCAGATCGTCCCGCTCTGCGCGCAAGGCATCCAGTTCTGCGTCATCGTCAGTGATCTCTTCCTCCAACGCTTCGTTTTCCTCTGCCTCAGCCTCGGCCAGGCTATCGAGAAAATCTTTTGTATGATCCGTTTCGGCCATCTCGTTACCCTTGGTTGCGGTCGCCGAGTAGTTTCCCGACGAGCTGCGCGGTGTAGTCTACGATCGGTACGATGCGCCCATAGTTGAGGCGTGTCGGGCCGATGACCCCCACCGCACCGATTATTTTACGATCAGCGTTCATATATGGAGACACGACCAAAGAGGAACCCGAAAGTGAGAAAAGTTTGTTCTCTGACCCGATAAAAATGCGCACACCGTCGCCCTGTTCGGTCAGTTCGAGGAATTCGGCAATGTCCCGCTTGCGTTCCAGATCATCGAACAATTCGCGGATCCGGCTCAGTTCCTCGGCATGTGCGTCTTCGGCCAGAAGGTTCGACCGCCCACGCACGATCAACCGCTCGGAATGGCTGCCATCCTCGTCCCACATCGCGAGACCCTGCTCGACCAGCGTGGCTGCCAGCGCGTTGAGCTCCTGCCGTTTTGCCGAGATTTCCTCTTTCATCGTGCGCCGCAATTCGGAAAGCGTCCTGCCCTCGACGAGCGCATTCAGGAAATTCGCCGCTTCCCGCATGGAACTGGGCGTCTGGCCCGGTGGCGGCGTGAACAGGCGATTCTCTACATGCCCATCGGCGAAGACCAGCACCACAAGCGCCTGATCGCCGCCGACATGCACGAATTCGATATGCTTGATCGCGGCTTCGTGCTTTGGCGTCAAGACAAGCGACGCCCCTTGCGTGACGCCGGACAGGGCCGATCCGACCCGATCAAGGATCGTGCCCACGTCCTGGCTGTTGCTGGTCATCGTGTCGTCGATCTTCTTGCGATCATCCTGGTCGAGATCGCGCACCTCGAGCAGCCCGTCGACGAACATGCGCAGCCCCAGCTGTGTCGGCACACGCCCCGCACTGATATGCGGGCTGTCCAGCAGGCCTAGGAATTCAAGATCCTGCATCACGTTGCGAATGGTCGCCGCCGATACCTTTTCATTCAGCGTGCGCGTCAAGGTCCGGGACCCGACAGGTTCCCCGCTGGACAGGTAGCCTTCGACCACCTTGCGGAAGACCTCCCGAGAGCGGTCGTTCATTTCATCCAGTATTTTCGATCCGTCGTTCAATCGCTCACCTCGTTTCGCTGGTGACAGCCCCTCGTATGCCAGACTATCGGCTTGCGAAACCGCAAAGCCTGATTGTATCCGTACACGGCAATCAAAGGGACATACCATGCGACCGTCAGGACGGAAATTAAGCGAAATGCGCGCGGTTTCAATCGAAACCGGGATCAGCAAGCACGCAGAAGGGTCATGCATGATCCGCATGGGCGACACCCATGTGCTCTGCACGGCAACAATCGAAGACCGTGTTCCGCCCTTCATCAAGGGGTCGGGTCTTGGATGGGTCACGGCCGAATACGGCATGCTGCCCCGCTCCACCACCAGCCGGATGCGCCGCGAAAGCACCACCGGCAAGCAACAGGGCCGCACCGTCGAGATTCAGAGACTGATCGGGCGCAGCTTGCGGGCCGGTGTCGATCGCGTGGCCCTTGGCGAACGCCAGATCAGCATCGACTGCGACGTGATCCAGGCCGACGGCGGAACCCGCTGCGCGTCGATCACCGGCGGTTGGGTTGCCCTGCGTCTGGCCGTCAACAAGCTGATGAAGGCCGGCGACGTGACAAGCGATCCGCTGATTTCGCCCGTCGCTGCCGTAAGCTGTGGTATCTACGCCGGTCAACCGGTACTCGATCTCGATTACCCCGAGGATTCCGAAGCAGGCGTCGACGGCAACTTCATCCTGCGCGGCGATGGGCAATTGATCGAGGTTCAGATGTCCGCCGAAGGCTCGACCTTTTCGCGGGATCAGATGACACAACTTCTGGACCTGGCCGATGCCGGCGTTCAGGAACTGGTCGCGCTTCAGCTCAAGGCGGCAGAATGACACGCAAATTCGCAGGAGACCGTCTTCTGGTCGCGACCCACAATCAGGGGAAGCTGGACGAGATCGCGGATCTTCTGAAGAATTACAAAATCTCGGTCGTTGGCGCGGCCGAGATGGATCTGCCCGAACCCGAGGAAACCGGCACCACCTTTGTCGAAAACGCGCGGTTGAAGGCGCATGCAGCGGCCAAGGCGACCGGCCTTCCCGCTTTGTCCGATGACAGTGGTCTCGAAATCGATGCGTTGAACGGTGCTCCAGGCGTCTATACGGCGGATTGGGCGGAAACAGGGTCTGGTCGGGATTTCGTCATGGCGATGGAAAAGGCGCATGACGCCCTTCTTAAGTCGGGCGTTCAGCCCCCCTGGACCGGTCGGTTTTGCTGCACCCTGGTCCTGGCCTGGCCCGACGGCCACGACGAGGTGTTTCCCGGAAAGATGGAGGGCCAGATCGTCTGGCCGATGCGGGGCGACCAAGGTCACGGCTATGATCCGGTCTTCCAGCCGACTGGCTATGGCATGACCTTTGGGGAAATGGACCGGTGGGAAAAAAACCGGATCAGCCACCGCGCCGACGCGTTCAGAAAATTCGTGGCCGGGTGTTTTGACTGAACTCTGGCAGGAGCGTGGCTTTGGCCTTTATGTGCACTGGCCATTCTGCGCCGCAAAATGCCCCTATTGTGACTTCAACAGCCACGTCAGAGCGCAAATCGACCAGACAAAATGGGCCGACGCGCTAGCTGCCGAGATCCGTCGCGCAGGCATCGAAACCGGCCCCCGTGTCCTGACATCGATCTTCTTTGGCGGCGGAACGCCAAGCCTGATGCACCCTGACACCGTTGCCACGATCCTGGCGGCCGCGCGCGATGTCTGGAGCTTTGCCAACGACATCGAAATCACGCTCGAGGCCAACCCGACATCGGTCGAAGCACACCGTTTTGAAGGCTACGCCAGGCACGGCGTCAACCGGGTTTCCCTTGGCGTACAGGCTCTCAACACGCCCGACCTTCGCAAACTGGGCCGGTTGCACACCGCGGAAGAAGCGCAACTGGCGTTTTCGGTCGCCCGCGAATTCTTTGATCGCGTCAGTTTCGACCTGATCTATGCACGACAGGATCAAACCCTGGATGACTGGCGCGCCGAACTGGGCACAGCACTTGATATGGCGGTCGATCACTTGTCGCTCTATCAGCTGACCATCGAGGAAGGCACCGCCTTTTGGGACCGGGCCGAACGCGGCTTGCTCAGAGGTCTTCCCTCCGATGACCTTGGAGCAGATCTCTACGATCTGACGCAAGACTTGTGCGAACAGGCCGGTTTCATCGCTTACGAAGTCTCGAACCACGCGCGGCCCGGCGCGGAGTCGAAACACAACCTCCTGTACTGGCGTGGCGGAGATTATGCCGGGATCGGCCCCGGCGCGCATGGGCGACTGACGATCAACGGCCAGCGCCATGCCACCGAATGCTGGAAACAACCTGAAGCTTGGCTCAAGGCGGTTGATGCGGGATCAGGGATCAAGGTCAAGGAAGGTCTGTCGATACCAGATGTTGGGGATGAACGGCTGATCATGGGCCTTCGTCTTCTTGAGGGCATAGATATCGAGGATGTTTCGGTCGTTCTGGATTGGCCAAGACTGCAAAGCCTCACCGAGGAAGGCTATATCTGGCAATCAGACAGACGCATCGGGGCGACACCCAAAGGCCGCCCCCTTCTCAACCACCTGATCTCGCAATTGGCAAAAAGTTAAATCATCGTCCCGCGCTCAGAACCATGCAGAGCGCATCCAGGTCTTCCAAAGTATCATAACTGATCGACACCACACCGGCATCCTTTCCGGCCTGATGGTTGATGCTGACCTTCATTCCAAGTGCCGCAGACAGATCGCCTTCGAGCGCTTTTGTGTCGGCGTCCTTGCTGGTTGTGGACGGTTTGTCCGAACGCGTTCTTTTCGGCGCACCATCCGGATTCAACGCATCACGAACCAGCTTTTCGGTTTCCCTCACGGATAACCCATTTCGCACGATCTGGTCGGCCAGCAATTTCGGATCCGGCGCCGTGACAAGCGCGCGGGCATGTCCTGCGGAAAGCTTTCCATCGGTGACCGCTTGCTTGACAGCGTCCGGCAAGTTCAAGAGCCGGAGCAAGTTGGCAATATGACTGCGGCTTTTTCCAAGCGCCTGGGCCAGCTTTTCTTGTGTATGCCCGAAGCGCGTCATCAATTGCTCGTATCCCGCCGCCTCTTCGATTGCATTCAGATCGGCACGCTGGATATTTTCTATGATCGCGATTTCCAGGACATCTTCGTCCGAGAGATCCCGAATGACCACGGGCACATCATGCACACCCGCCGCCTGCGCGGCACGCCAGCGACGCTCACCCGCGACAATCTCGTATTCGGTGTCGGATCCACCCCGCCGCCGAACGATCAGGGGCTGAATGACGCCCTTGCTCTTGATGGAGTTTCGCAATTCTTCCAGCGATTCCGCATCGAACTGACGCCGCGGCTGGTCCGGGTTCGGAAAGAGCTGCTCGATAGGCAAGCTCCGTGCCGGCCGGGGCGCTTCGGGTGCTGCACTGACCTCTGCAGCCGGTTCAATGTCTGCCATCAAGGCAGACAGGCCACGCCCCAATCCGCGCCGCTGCTCTTTCTTATCGGACATGGCTTTTCCTCACGCTGCTGTCACTTTTTCGGTCTTGCCTAGAAACTCAAGGGCCAAGGCGCGATACGCGGCGGCACCCTTGGAATTCGTATCGTATTCGAGAACCGGCATCGCGTAAGATGGGGCTTCGCTCACCCGGACATTTCGGGGAATCACCGTGTTGAACACCAGCTCCCCCAAATTGTCGCGCGCGTCCGCCTCGACCTGCTGCGAGAGGTTGTTTCGCGAATCGTACATCGTCAGGACGACACCTTCGATCCGCAGACCTGGATTTGCCGATTGCCGCACTTCCCGGATTGTCAGCATGAGCTGGCTCAGACCTTCCAACGCGAAGAATTCGCTTTGCAGCGGAACCAGCACCGAATGCGCCGCGACCATGGCGTTTACCGTCAGAAGGTTCAACGACGGCGGACAGTCGACAAGGATAAAGTTAAATCCGAATTGGTCCATATCGGTTTGGCGCAGCGCATCATGCAGCAGGAAACTGCGTTTTTCATTGGCGATAAGTTCGATATCGGCAGAACTCAGGTCCGTCGTCGAGGGCACGAGGCTGAGATTGTCGAGATGCGTCTTGCAAATGATATCACTCAGCGGGAAATCATCCAGCAGCAGATCATAGGTCGTCGCGCGGCGATTTTCGGGCATGATGCCCAGCCCGGTTGAAGCGTTTCCCTGGGGGTCCAGATCGACAACCAGCACGTTCTGTCCGATTTCTGCCAAGGCCGACGCAAAATTTATCGCAGTCGTGGTTTTACCAACCCCGCCCTTTTGGTTGGCGATCGCCATGATTTTCGGTCCAGCGGGGCGCGTCGGGTCATACACGTGAGAGCTCTCCAATCTCCAGAAGTGCTGCGTCAGGGCTTGTTTCGCTTTTATGGTTTTTACAGGTGAATCGCCACTTCTTTCGCGCTTCCACGACTTCATTTTGCCATGTGGCGCCTTTGAGAAACAGAGCCGTGCCACGGGGTGCCCGATGAATTTCTACAAAGGAAAGAAGGTCTGTCAGCGGTGCCAGCGCCCGCGCGCTGACAACGTCTGCGTTTTGGGGGTCGGCACGTTCAATGCGGTTTGCAATCACGTTCAACGGTGTATTTGTTTCACGTGAAACAGTCCGCAGGAACGCCGCCTTGCGCTGATCGCTTTCGATCAGCGTAACCTCAAGCTCTGGCTTCACAATGGCTATCACCGCACCGGGAAATCCGCCGCCTGAACCGAGATCGACCCAGGATCGCGCGCCGGGCGGACAAAGATACCCAAGCTGTAGGGAATCCTCAAAATGTCGGCGAGCCGCATCTTTTAAGGAGCTTGATGATACCAAGTTGATCTTGGACGACCATTTCTTCAAGAGCTCAAGATATATGTCCAGCTTCGCTTGTGTTTCACGTGAAACATTCATCCTGCGACGCGCGCTTTCGGTTTATCATTTCTCAACTTCGACAAAATTAAAAGAAGCGCAGAGGGCGTCATCCCGTCAATGCGCGATGCTTGGGCCATGTTGGCCGGCTTGGAGGCCGCAAGTTTGAGTTTGAGTTCGTTCGAAAGCCCTTCGATGCCAGAAAACGCGAAATCTGTGGGAATGATTTGGGATTCATCGCGCCGCAACGCATCGATGTCTTTTTTTTGCCGCTCGATATAATTCGCATACAAGGCATCCTTCGCCAACTGTTCGCGCGTCTTTGCGTCAATCGACATTAATCGAGGCTCAATCGCAACCAAGGCATCCCAAGTCACCGCTTCGATGGCCAACGCCTCTACCCCTGTTCGCTTGGAGCCGTCTTGAGAGATGTCCACACCGGCATCCACCAATTGTTTGGACGTCACGACAAGCGACTCCAGCGCCATCCGTCCGGAAGACATGCGTTCCATCTTTTCAGTAAACGCGGCAATTCGCTCTTTCCCGACGCAACCCAGCGCCATGGCCTTGGGTGTAAGTCGTTGGTCTGCGTTGTCTGCACGCAGCGACAACCGATATTCGGCGCGTGAGGTGAACATGCGATATGGTTCGGAAACACCGCGCGACGTCAGGTCGTCGATCATCACCCCGATATAGCTGTCTGACCTACTGAACGTCGTCGGCTCCAACCCTTGCGACCGGCGCGCGGCGTTGAGGCCCGCGACCAACCCTTGGGCTGCCGCTTCCTCATAGCCGGTTGTCCCATTGATTTGCCCGGCGAGGTACAGCCCGCTACAGGATTTCAGCGACAGATCGAGGTTCAGGGACCGCGGATCGACATAGTCATATTCAATGGCATATCCAGGCTGGAGAATTTCCGCGTTCTCGAGCCCCCGAATGGAACGGACATACTCCAATTGCACCTCTTCCGGAAGCGACGTCGAAATTCCATTTGGATATATGGCATGGTCGTCAAGCCCTTCGGGCTCAAGGAAAATCTGGTGCGAGTCCTTGTCGGCAAAACGCACGATCTTGTCTTCGATCGACGGGCAATACCGCGGGCCGACGCCTTCGATATGACCGCCATACATGGCAGAGCGATCAAGGTTCTGGCGAATGATCTCGTGGGTTTTGGCGTTGGTATGTGTGATCGCACACGGAACCTGGCGGGCTGTTGGGGTGGTGGAGAGGAAGGAGAACATCACCGGTTCGTCGTCACCCGGTTGTTCGTCAAGACCAGCCCAATCAATCGTCCGCCCATCCAGACGCGGTGGGGTCCCGGTTTTCAGGCGTCCCAAGGGAAGATCGAAACCCGACAAGGTATTCGCCAGATCGTTGGACGGTTGTTCGCCCATGCGACCGCCCGCGATCTGACGATCCCCGATATGGATGATTCCCCGCAAAAATGTGCCGGTCGTAAGGATGACGGACGGCGCTGTCAGGTGCTGTTCACCATTGATTTGAACGCCGGAAACCTTTGCACCCGCATAAATAAGGTCGGTTACCTCACCGGTCAAAATTGTCAGGTTTGCCTGTGCTTTCGTGGCCTTCAGCATCTCGCGCTGGTAAATCTTGCGGTCTGCCTGTGCTCTGGGGCCTTGCACGGCTGGGCCTTTACGTCGGTTGAGCAAGCGAAACTGGATACCTGCCAAATCGGCAACACGGCCCATGACACCGTCAAAGGCATCGATCTCGCGAACCAGATGACCTTTTCCCAGCCCGCCAATGGCGGGGTTGCAGGACATGACACCGATGCCAGATTCGTTCAAGGTCACCAAGGCAGTTCGCGCACCAAGGCGCGCCGAGGCGTGTGCCGCTTCACAGCCAGCATGCCCACCGCCGACAACGATGACATCGAAATCAAATTGTTTCACGTGAAACACTCCTTACTTTCCGATGCAGAAGCTCGAAAACACCTTGTCGAGCACATCCTCGACATCCACCCGTCCAACCAGACGTTCCAATGCAAAAACAGCCAAACGAAGGTCTTCCGCAGCAAGATCGTAATGCTCCGGACCGGATTCAACAAGTCTTTGGCAATTCTTCAGGTACAGGCATCCTTCCATCAGCACATCCTTTTGACGTGTGTGGGAAACAAGGCCGGCTGAGGTCGCCCGTGACAACAGAAACTCCTTGACCCGATCAACGAGATTTTGAACCCCGGCTCCCGTCACGCCGGACACGGCTTCGCTCTGAGGAAACAAGTCCGCCTTGCCCTGCACCACGATATCATGGCTTTTGGGCGTGATAAGTTCGAACTCCCCCTCGCCTTTCAGAAACACGCGCAGATCTGCGGCGGCGGCCCGGTCGATCGCGCGCTGAATTCCGATGGATTCAACCTGATCTTGGGTTTCGCGCAAACCCGCCGTATCCAGGAACGTCACGGGGAGCGTGTCGAGATCCATACGCACTTCAATGACATCCCGTGTCGTTCCGGCGATTTCCGAGGTGATTGCGGCGTCGCGTCCCGCCAGCGCGTTCAGCAAGGTTGACTTGCCCGCGTTCGGTGGACCCACAATCGCCACCTCGAACCCCGTACGGACGCGTTCGGCAACACCAAAGCCGTTGAGTTCGGTTTCGATTGTAGTGATGACCCCGTTCAGAAGACGCATTACATCTTCGGAGACATCAACAGGGACCTCCTCATCGGCGAAATCGATCGTCGCTTCAAGGAGCGCCAGAGCATGGATCAGATCGGTCCGCCACGTTTCGGCTTTTTCGCGCAGGTGGCCCGTGAAGCCATTCAACGCCTGCTTGCGCTGCATTTCGGTTTCAGCTTCAATCAGATCGGACAAGGCTTCGACCTGTGTCAGGTCCAACCGGCCGTTCACCAAGGCACGACGGGTGAATTCCCCGGCGTCCGCTGCCCTGAACCCAGGAAGAGTTTTCAGACTGTTCAGAACCGCGTTGATAATCGCAAGACTGCCGTGGACGTGGAATTCGACAACCGGCTCCCCTGTAAAGCTCGCTCCTTCCTCAAAGGTCAAAACGAGCGCTTCGTCGATAAATCCGCGGTCTGCATGAGTCAGCTGACGCAAAGATGACTTGCGGGCCTCCGGTGGTTCAAAGCCGAACGCGCGGCAGCTCGCGACCGCGACCGGACCAGACACCCGAATGACTGCAACGCCGGATTTTCCCGGAGCCGTTGCCAGGGCAAAGATTGTGTCCATGACGTTGCATGCCCGTCAGGTTTACGAATTCATCGAGTCGAAGAATTCCGAATTCGTCTTGGTTTGCTTGAGCTTGGAGATCAGGAACTCGATCGCGTCCGTGGTGCCCATCGGATTCAGGATGCGGCGCAGGACAAAGGTTTTTTGCAGGTCGATCTTGTCGACCAGCAGTTCCTCTTTCCGCGTTCCGGACTTCAGAATATCCATCGCCGGGAACACGCGCTTGTCCGCGACCTTGCGGTCCAGAACGATTTCCGAGTTGCCGGTACCTTTGAATTCTTCGAAAATCACCTCGTCCATCCGGCTGCCGGTATCGATGAGCGCGGTCGCGATGATGGTCAATGACCCACCTTCTTCGATGTTTCGCGCGGCACCAAAGAAGCGCTTGGGACGCTGAAGGGCGTTGGCATCGACACCACCGGTCAGAACCTTGCCTGACGACGGCACGACAGTGTTAAATGCTCTACCAAGTCTTGTGATAGAATCGAGAAGAATAACAACATCTCGTTTATGCTCCACCAGACGCTTGGCTTTTTCGATCACCATTTCAGACACAGCAACGTGGCGGGTCGCTGGTTCGTCAAAGGTCGATGACACCACCTCGCCTTTGACCGAGCGCTGCATGTCGGTCACTTCTTCCGGGCGTTCGTCGATCAGAAGAACGATAAGGTAACATTCCGGGTGATTGCGCTCGATCGAATGAGCAATGTTCTGGAGCAGAACCGTCTTGCCCGTTCTCGGCGGCGCGACGATCAGGGATCGCTGGCCTTTGCCGATGGGCGCCACCAGGTCGATGATCCGCGCCGAGCGATCCTTGATCGTGGGATCCTCGATTTCCATGTTGAGACGTTCGTCGGGATAGAGCGGCGTCAAGTTGTCAAAGGCGATCTTGTGGCGGGCGCGTTCCGGTTCCTGGAAATTGATCTGGCTGCAACTCAGAAGCGCGAAGTAGCGTTCGTTGTCTTCCGGTGCCTTGATTTCACCGTCAATCGTATCGCCGGTGCGCAACGAGAATTTCCGGATCATTTCCGGGGAGACGTAGATGTCGTCCGGACCGGGAAGGTAGTTGGCTTCCGGAGACCGGAGGAAGCCAAAGCCATCCTGAAGAACTTCGAGAACCCCGTCCCCGAAGATCTGCCAGCCTTCATCCGCGCGTTCGCGCAGGATCTGGAACATGATTTCGCCCTTACGCATGGTCGATGCGTTTTCGATCTCAAGTTCCTCGGCCATGGCCAAAAGGTCTTTGGGGCTTTTTGCCTTCAGGTCGGCAAGATTCAGATTTTCGGTCATGAAATATCCCGGACTGCGGGTATGCGCAGTCGTGTCATTTTTGTCTCAGGAAAGTCTCGTCCAGAACAGGACTGTGCTGCTCTTAGCCGAGGGGACCAAGCGTGTCAAACCTCCCCTCTTTCTTTAATAAATAAGGAAAATAGAAAGGATTTGGTTGTAAGTGGTCAAAACCCCAGACTGTGGATTAACGATTTATCCTCTGTTTATCCCGAGGTTTCAAATCCTGTATACTTGTGGGTGTAAGTGGTGAATTTTTCTGAAATCTGACATAACATTCTGATAGTAAGTAAAATTTTTTTCTATGGGCTGTGGATATCTCCGGGATAAATCTGCAACACCCTGACATTTGACGGGTTGTCACCTCCTGCGACTTATCCTTTCCACACCCCTGAAAACTGACCCCGACGCAAAGTGTAACTTGTCGAGATCTCTTCCGGCTTGCTGAACTCGGCGGTTTTCCTCAAAACACTCCGGTAAACAAACCCACGTTGTCCGTAGAGTTGTCCACATGAATCCTGATCTTGTCCTGGCGTCCGGGTCCGACATTCGCGCCCAACTGCTGCGAAACGCGGGGCTTCGATTCGAGGTTCAGGTTGCTCGAATCGATGAAGAGGCGGTTCGGCGGGCGCTCGAAGCGGAAGAGGCGTCGCCTCGTGACGTTGCCGACACCCTGGCCGAGATGAAGGCGCGGAAGGTTTCCGACAAGATGCCCGGTGCGCTGGTGCTGGGCTGCGACCAGGTGCTTTCGGTCGACAAGAGCATCCTGTCGAAACCATCGAGCCGGCAGGAAGCGGGCGATCAGCTGCGGATGTTGCGCAACAGGTCCCATACGCTTTTGTCGGCGGCCGTGCTTTACCAGGATGGCGAACCGACATGGCGGCATGTCGGTGTGGTCCGGCTCAGGATGCGGGATGTCTCGGACACCTATCTGGACGCCTATCTTGACCGCAACTGGGACAGCGTTCGGCAGTCGGTCGGGGCCTACAAGCTCGAGGAAGAAGGGGCACGCCTGTTCACGCAGGTTCAAGGCGACTATTTTACAGTGCTTGGTCTTCCGCTACTGGAACTCCTGAGCCACCTTGTATTGACCGGACGGATCGACGGATGAGTGATACCAGAATACCCTTGGCGGCCGTGATCGGTCATCCGGTTGCGCATTCCAAAAGCCCGAATGTGCATGGCTACTGGCTTCGGAAATACGGATTGAAGGGGCATTACATCCCGATGGACATCGCGCCGGAAAAGCTTGCCGATCTGTTGCCGCGCCTCGCCGATCTGGGTTTCGTCGGTGCAAATGTCACGATACCGCACAAGGAAAAGGTGATGGAGATCGCCGATCTCATCACCGATCGCGCAACCCTGATCGGGGCGGCCAACACGCTTATTTTCCGCAAGGACGGGCGTATTCATGCGGATAACACCGACGGGTACGGCTTTATCGAGAATATCCGTCAGACGATCCCGGACTGGGCTCCGAAAACCGGCCCCGCCGTTGTCCTGGGGGCCGGCGGCGCGGCGCGCGCCGTGCTGGCGTCCTTGCTCGATGTCGGAGTTCCGCAGATCCTTCTGACCAACCGCACGCGTATCCGGGCCGAAAAGCTGCGCGAGGATTTCGGCAACAGGGTGCAGGTGGTAGAATGGGTGCAGGCCGGCAACGTGCTCGAGGATGCGGACCTGGTGGTGAACACGACATCGCTGGGAATGACGGGAAAACCGGAAATGCGGGTGCCCCTGGACGGGCTGAAGCCCGGCGCGGTGGTGAATGACCTGGTGTATGCACCGTTGCGCACACGTCTGCTTGCCACGGCGGAAGAGCGCGGATGCCGGGTTGTCGACGGTCTGGGCATGTTGCTGCATCAGGCGGTGCCCGGATTCGAGCGCTGGTTCGGCAAGCGCCCGGTGGTCGACGAAAACGTCCGCGCGGCGGTATTGCGATGACCTTCCGGCTGGGCTTGACCGGGTCGATCGGCATGGGCAAATCGACTACGGCGCAGATGTTCGCCGAGGCCGGATGCGCGGTCTGGGATGCGGACGCGGCGGTCCACCGTCTTTACGCCGAGGGTGGCGCTGCCGTGTCGCCGATGGAAGTCCTGTTTCCTGACGCAATTGTCGGCGGCGTCGTGGACCGCGCCGCCTTGCGGGGGATCATCGGGAGCAATCCCGATGCGTTGCGCGACATCGAGGGGATCGTGCATCCCTTGGTGCGGGAGGACCGGGCGACCTTTGCACGGATGGCTGATGCCGATATCCTTGTCTTCGACATTCCCTTGCTTTTCGAAACCGGATCGGAGGCCGAGATGGATGCGGTAGCATGTGTCACTGTTCCGCCTGAAGTGCAGGAAAAGCGCGTTCTGGAACGCGGCTCCATGACACGGGAACAGTTCCTGGCGATCCGGGACAAGCAGTTGCCCAGCGTGGAAAAATGCAAACGCGCGGATTTCGTCATTGTGACCGACACTCTTGAACATGCCCGCGCGCAGGTTCACGATGTATTGGAACAAATCAGGAAACAAATGACCGATGCGTGAAATTGTCCTCGATACGGAAACAACCGGGTTCGAGCCGGATCAGGGTGACCGGATCGTCGAGATCGGCGCAGTCGAGCTTTATAACCATGTGCCGACCGGTCGGACCTATCACCAGTACATCAATCCGCAGCGCGCGATGCCGCAAGAGGCGTTCGCGGTGCATGGTCTGGGCGATGACTTCCTGCGCGACAAGCCGCTGTTTGCCGACATAGCGCAAGCCTTCGTGGATTTCATCGGGGATGCCAAGCTGGTCATCCACAACGCGACCTTCGACATGAAATTCCTGAATGCGGAACTGTCCTGGCTGAAACGTCCGGCGATTCCGCTGGATCAGGCGGTCGATACCCTGGCCATTGCGCGGCGCAAGTTTCCCGGATCGCCGGCGTCTCTGGACGCGTTGTGCCGCCGGTTCGGGATCGACAATTCGTCACGCACCTTGCACGGCGCGCTTCTCGACTCCGAAATCCTGGCCGAGGTGTATCTTGAACTTATCGGCGGCAAACAGCCGGATTTTGGGCTGAAGGTGTCGCAGGGCAGGTCCGGTTCGGAGGCCGAGGCGCGGGACTGGCGGCCTCAGCCGCGGCCGACGCCCCTGCCCTCGCGGATTTCAGACAGCGAAAAGGCGGCTCACGCCGCCTTTGTCGAGAAACTTGGGGATGCCGCCTTGTGGAAGCGGCTTCACTGAATCATGCCTCTGCGGTTTCGGACTTCTGCTCGCTTGCCCGGCGCGCCAATTCGGTGCGATAAAGCTGAAGGAAATCAATCGTCTCGAGGTTCAGCGGCGGGAAGCCACCGTCGCGTGTGACGTCGCTCACGATGCGGCGCACAAACGGGAAGAGCATGCGCGGGCATTCGATCAGCAGGAACGGATGCAACTGTTCCTCGGGGACGTTCTCGACATGAAACACCCCTGCATATTCCAGTTCAAGCACGAACAGCGTGTTGCCGCTTTCCTTTGCCTTGGACGTGATCTGTAGCTTCAGGATCACTTCATACTGGTTTTCTGCACTGCGCTTCTTGGCGTCCAGATTGACCTGAAGCTGCACATCGGGCTGCACATCGCCCTGAACACCCTTCTGGGCAAGGATGTTTTCGAACGACATGTCGCGCACGAATTGTGCAAGAACGTTCATCTTGACGGGCGCCTGTTGCTGCGCGGGTTGTTGTGCAGCGCCGTTGCCGTTGGTTTCGGGCGTTTCAGCCATGTGTCTCTCCCTCGGATCAATCCGTTGTAAAAGTTGGCTGTTGCTTATCAGCCGTTGACAGAAGCCTCAATGCTTCGTCCATCCCGAGCCTTGATGTGTCGGCTTTTTCGGTTCCGAGACCTCGTGAAAATCGGCGTCGATCACCGTGTCGCGGGGGCCACGGGGCCGGTTGGGGTTATATGGGTCCTCGGGCTGCGGACCCATTTCAAAGCGCCGCACCTTGATATGCTTGCGCAGGTAGCGGATCAGGGCCGACCTTACCGGCGGCGCCAAAAGGGCAAACCCGACACCGTCGGTGAAGAACCCCGGTGTGAGCAGCAAGGCACCGGCGAGCAGGATCATCGCTCCGTGGGCAAGCGGTTCCGACGGGTCTTCGAGCCGCGAGAATGACCCGCGCAAATTATTCAGGGCCATGATACCCTGGGACCGGACAAGATAAGTCCCCAGGATTGCCGTCAGGACAACGATTCCGAGCGTCGGCCAGAGACCGATCCATCCGCCAACTTGGATGAACAATCCGATCTCGATCAGGGGAACGAGCAAAAAAGCCACAAACAGCCACATATCGGGGCACTCCTTTCGCTGGGCGTACGGTGGACTATGCAACGCCCAGCACCTACATAAGGACGCAACAACGACGTTTCCACTTTGGTCTGGGCGAGGTCCTGATGAATTCTCCGCTAATACAGCTTCTGGTGCTTGCGGGCATTGCCGTGTTTCTGATCCTGCGCTTGAAAAGCGTTCTGGGCACACGGGAAGGTTTTGAAAAGCCGTCTGTGCCTGAACAGCAAGGGCATAAAAGCTCGCGTCCGGATTTCGAAGTGATCGAAGGCGGCCCGGATCACGATATTGTTGACCATGTCGATGCTGACAGTGATGCGGCGGATGCGCTGGCGCGGATGAAGCGCGCAGAGCCGTCTTTCGGGGTCGGTGACTTTCTTGGTGGAGCGCGCGGCGCCTACGAGATGATCCTGATGGGTTTCGAGCGCGGCGATCTGGCGCAGATCAAACCGTTCCTTGCCGACGACGTCTACGAGACCTTCGCGGACGTGGTCGAAGCGCGCAAAGAGCAAGGTTTGACCATCGAAGCGGAATTCGTCGGCGTTCGCGAAATGTCGCTGGTGGATGCAACTTTCCATGACGACACACGGACCGCTGAAATAACGGTCAAGTATATCGGTGAGCTTACGTCGGTTGTGCGCGACAGCTCGGGCGAGATCATCGAGGGGTCGTCGACGCAGGTGAAGCGGCAGAAGGACGTTTGGACATATGCACGTCGTATGGGTGCGGATGATCCGAATTGGCAGCTTGTCGCCACGGGCGAATGATTGCACGGCTCAGTGCAGCACTTCTTCTGACGGGTCTCATGACGGGAAGTGCTGTGCCAAGTGAGCCGGACACACGCTATGCGATCCTCGGCTTCGAGAACCTGGACGGTTGGGCCGAGGATGATCACGCCGAAGCGCTGACGGTCTTCAGGAACACCTGTGCCGATCTCGATGAACCGGATTGGGCATCCCTGTGCGCGTTGGCCTTCGACGCGACAGATGCGAGACAGTTTTTCGAACTGTTCTTCCGCCCGATTTTGATCACCGACGGCAAGGATCCGCTGTTTACCGGTTATTTCGAGCCTGAACTGTCCGGCTCGCCGGTCCGGACAAACCGCTACCGGTTTCCCCTTTATCGCATGCCTGACGAGGCGAACGACCGGCGCCCCTGGCTGACCCGGCGGGACATCCTGACAAGCGGCGTGATGGAGGGTCGGGGACTCGAGATTGCCTGGGTCGACGATCCTGTCGAGCTGTTCTTTCTCCAGGTTCAGGGATCGGGGCGTATCCGCTATCCCGACGGGCGTGTCATTCGCGTGGGCTATGGCGGGGCCAACGGTCACACCTACCGGTCCATCGGACAGGAACTGGTCCGGCGCGGGGTCTACCAGGCGCACCAGGTTTCCGCCGAGGTGATCAAGAACTGGGTGCGCCGGAACCCGGTGGGTGGCGAAGACCTGCTTTACCACAATGAGTCCTATGTCTTTTTTCGCGAAGTCAGCCAGGTTCCGGCCGACAAGGGCCCGCTGGGTGCGATGAACCGGTCGATCACGCCGATGCGATCGATTGCCGTCGATCCGGCCTTCACCCCTCTGGGTGCGCCGGTCTGGGTGGAAAAGGACGGGCGTGACCCGCTGCGTCGGCTGATGATCGCGCAGGACACCGGGTCGGCCATCAAGGGCGCGCAGCGGGCGGATGTGTTTTTCGGCACGGGCGACGAAGCGGGGCGCAGTGCAGGCCGCATCAAGGATCCCGGGCGGATGATCGTGCTGATGCCGATCCAGCGCGCCTATGCCTACCTGCCCGAGTCGCTGCAATGACCCGGCGAAAGCTTCGACCCGAAGAGCGTGAGCTTTGGCAGAAGGTGGCGCATTCGACTCAGCCCTTGCCGCAGGCCTTGCGCCGCAATACCGAGACGCCAGAAGAGACCGTGACGCGGAAACCCCAGCGCGAAGCGACGGATCTGCCCAAAGCGTTCGGGATCGGGGCGAAATCATCCCTGCCGCACGGGCAGATCACAACCCCCCAACCCACCGCCCGCGCCAAGCCGAACATGGACAAGAAGACCTTTGGAAAGATGCGTCGGGGCAAGCTTGTTCCCGAGGCGCGGATCGACCTGCACGGGATGACCCTGGATCAGGCGCATCCGGCGCTGACACGGTTCATCCTGACATCCTATTCGCGGGGCTTTCGACTTGTTCTGGTCATCACCGGCAAGGGTCAGCGGGACGATCCGCACGATCCGATGCCCCGCCAGCGCGGGGTCTTGAAACGGCAGGTGCCGATGTGGCTCAGGATGGTACCGCTCAACGCGGCGGTTCTGGATGTGGCGGAGGCACATATCCGACACGGCGGAGGCGGTGCCTATTACGTCTACTTGCGCAATTCGGCGCGCAGTTGATCGGCGACTAGGCCAGGGGCTTCCTCGTGCAGAAGGTGGCCATAGCCATCGTGCTCGACCACGGTTGCATGCGGCATTTTCCGCGCGCTGTCCCGGACCGATGAGGGCGGCACGGCCTTGTCGTTCTTGCCGACCAGAAAGGTGCACGGCACCGAGATTTTCGGCAGATCCGAAACCAGACCGTCCAGCTTCCATTGTGCCATCATCAAGAGCGTCCCATCCAGATGGGCGTCGCTTCGAAACAGCTTGGCATAGAGGTTGAGACCCTCGGGAGAGATCCGCGACCCCGTGGTTTCCATCAGGGACACGACCTGCCCCGGCCCCGACATGCGACGCTTGATCATCTTCGCCATCACGGGGCTTAGCGCGACGAAGCGCGCGGCAATGGGAAACAATACGCCGGCCAGCCCCTTGAAAGGGGTCAGCGCCGGGTTCACGGCGATCAGCGGGGTATCTGCCCCCGCGGCCTGAAGAATGCGCAATCCAAGGGCGGCGCCTGCGGAATGGGCAAGGATCGCCCTGGGCTGCCAGCCTTCGTGATCCAGCAGGCTTTGGACATCCTGCGCCATCAGCGGGAGCGACGATCTGTGGCGGGATCCCAGTCTGGTCTGACCATGCCCGGGCAGGTCGATCGCCACCACGTGATGGTCTCGCGCAAGATCGGTCATCACATCGCGCCAGGAGTGGGTCGACCCGCTTGCGCCATGCAGAAGCAGGACCGTGTCGCCCTGCCCCATTTCCTGCACATGCCAGTGATGCGGACGCACATCGACAAAGCGGGAATGTTCGGCATGAGGCCAGGCCGTCAGGGTTACTGCCGCGCCCATGTCGTCACCCGCCAAGCGCCGTTTCGATGGCCCGGCTCAGACCCTTGGCATCGGCACGGGGCAACGGGATGTATTGTGCATCCATCACATGGCACAAGGCGCGAAGATCGCGGTGCGGCCGGACCGAGGTGTCGATGACGGCGCTGGGAATATTGAGCGTCCGGACATGGCGGGCCATCGCCTGCGCGTCGTCGTTCGCGGCGGTGCGGCCTGTTTTGCCGGGAAGCGGGACATTTGCGCGCCCATCGGTCAGAACGGCGATGGATGGAGAAAGACCTTGCGCCCGCACCCGCTGGGCCAGTTCGGCAGCGGCCTTGAGGCCCGAAGCGAGCGGCGTGCCCCCGCCACCGGGAAGTCCGGCCAGACGCCGTTTGGTTTGAACCAGCGACCGCGTCGGCGGCAGGATCAGGTCGGCCCCTTCCCCCCGAAAGGCAATCAGCGCCACGTGGTCGCGCCGGGCATAGGCGTCAGCAAGCATCAGTTCGACCGCGCCCTTGGCTTCGGACAGACGGGCGACGGCAGAGGACCCGGAGGCATCCACGGCGAAGATCACCAGTCGGTCGGACACTTCCTGAAACACCTTCACATGGATGTCGGAAGGTCGGATCAGAACGCCGGTGCGCTCCGGGCTCTGCTTGCGACGGATGGTCTGCCACGGCACGGCGGCGCGCAAGGTTGCGACAAGGTCGATCCGGTTGCCACCGTCCAGCCGCCCTGCCCGTGATGGCAAGGGCCGCCCGCGCCGGTTGCCGCGTTTCTTCTGTCCCGCGCCGCCGCTGCCTGTCGCCGTCTTGACCCGCCCTGCGCCTTCCAGCATGGCAAGCACGTCGAAGGGCAGCACCGCCTTGACCGCGTCGATCAACAGGTCATCGGGCAGGTTGAGGTCGGACTCGTCCTGATCCGGGCTTTGCGTGTCGGGGCTGTCGTCGGGTTGGGTGTCGTCCTCGGGCTCTTCTGCCTCTTCCTCAACCGGCATCTGGGTGGCGCGGTGGGCGTAGACAAGTTGAACGGCGATCTGAAGATCGTCCTGATTGACCGTCTTGCGGTTGTTCAGAGCCGCATTCGCCCTCGCGGCGCACAAGGCGATCAGGGGCGCGCGAAGAGAGTCGATGCCGAAGCGGACAGCGGTCACGGCCAAGGCTGCTGGAACATCGTCAGGGATTTCGACGGAAGCCAGGCGCGACCGTGCTGCGACGATATCGGCTTCTTCCATGACCATCTGCGCCAGTTCGACGTGGCGCAACCCATCCAGATCGACGTGAAAGGCAAGCCGTTCGGTCAGGGTTTTCGGCGCGATCTCGTCCTCCTCGGACCCTTCGTCCAGAAGGATCAAAGCGTGACCGATGCCCGTATCGAGGCTTTGCGCCAGTCGTGCCGCAAGGCCAGGTTCGCAGCGTTCCGCCATCGTGAAGATAAGCGGCGTCGGGGTTTCAAGGATACCCTTGGTGCGTATGATCTCGCCTCGTGTCAGAGTTTCGCCGATATCGACTCCGCCGAACAGCTGCAGGTCATTGATGGAGGGCGAAATACGTCGTGCATTGGGAAACAGCATCTTGAGCGGCGCGCAGAACATGTCGCGTACCGGTCCGGCGCGGGCGCGCAGGTGTAGCCCCCCCAGCCCTGCCGGATCGACCGCCAGAAGCGTCAGGGCCAGTTGGCCTTGGACGTTTACGGCAGTTGGGTCTTCTTTCATGCAAAGACTTCCTCGACCGTACGGTCGACGCGGGTGGACGACCCGGCATCATCCAGCGGGTCACGGCGCAGGCGATGGCTGAGGGCCATGGAGGCCACGGCGCGCAGGTGGTCGCGGGTGACACTCGGGCTGCCCTTGTAGGCGGCCAAGGCGCGCGCAGCGCGCAGGAGCGTCAGTTCCCCGCGCAGACCGTCCGATCCGATGGCAACGCACAGACCGGCACAATCGCGTAGCGTGTCGTCCGGTGCCTCGATCGACTTGAGAGCCTCGCGTGCGGCAAGGATCGCATCACGGATCCTGGTATCCTCGACCGACCATTTTTCGACAAAAGCATCCGGGTTGGTGTCGAACGCGGCGCGGCGGCGGATCACTTCGACACGTTCTTCGATATCGCTGGGCGACCGGACCTCGACGGACAGGCCAAAGCGGTCAAGAAGCTGCGGACGCAGTTCGCCTTCTTCCGGGTTGCCGGATCCGACCAGCACAAAGCGCGCGTCGTGGCGGATTGACAGACCTTCACGTTCAATGACGTTCTCGCCCGATTGCGCCACGTCGAGCAGCAGATCGACCAGGTGATCTTCGAGCAGGTTCACTTCGTCGATATAAAGGTAGCCGCGGTTCGCCTTGGCCAGCAGACCGGGCTCAAAGGCCTTTTCGCCTCGGCTGAGCGCGCGTTCGATGTCCAGAGCGCCGACAAGCCGGTCTTCGGTCGTACCGAGCGGCAGGTCGATCACCGGTGTTGGCGCGGTGACCATGGAGCCCGATACCGGTTCGGCCCAGTCCGGAAGGTCGGCCTCGGACGCGGCGTTGGTCGGGCTGCCCTCGAGCTTGGTGATGTTGGGCAGCAGCGCGGCCAAGGCCCGCACGGCGGTCGATTTGCCGGTGCCGCGATCTCCGAAGACAAGCACTCCGCCGATGCCGGGGTCGACTGCGGTCAGGATCATGGCCAGTTTCATCTGGTCCTGCCCAACGATGGCGGAAAAGGGGAACGGATGTCTCATGCAGCGATATCCTTGAGTATTCGGGGGGATTGGCCTTCCCAGGTGCCGATCTCGTCGGCGACACGGAAACGGGCATAGAGTTCTTCACGGAACCACTTGCCGTCCCGCACAGCCTGGATGGCCTGCGCGTGGGGGCCGTTGTTGCGGGCGAATTCGGCCATGGACCCGGAATCGGGCCAGATTGAAAAGGTGATCTGTTGCAGCAACGGAACCTCGCCGATGCCGATCTTGAAAAGCACGTTCGGATCGTGACCGATGACGCCGCTGATGTCTGGCACGCGTTTCCAGAACTGCGCCGCGACGGCAGGACGGACAGTGGCCCGGGTGAGTGCCGCGATGGGGCCGGATTGTGCCGGCGTTTCCTCGGCAAACGGTCTGTGCCCCGACCATGCACCGCGGGCGGAATAGGGAGTCAGGAACAGGGTCCAGTGCTCTGACGCCCTGGCGCGATAGCGGTCGAAGATGCGTTCGGTGCCCAGGGCGTCGCGTGCGCGGTCCAGATCGGGCCACACTGTCAGGATCGCGTAGACGGATGTATTGGGAACTGGCGTGAAGCCTTCTCCGGTGCCCGATCCGCAAAGCTTCCAGAATTGCAACCCGTCGATTCGCGCAAGAGACAGCCGCGCCGCGCCCATCATTGTCAGCGCCCACAGCCGCGACAGCGGTGTGGCAAAGCGATAAAAGCTCAGGCTCACGGTCTGCATTTCGGTTCCCATAGTGTCAACTAAGTCTGACACATTCCGCAGAAACATGGAAGATCATAAATTAATTGATACAAGGCTTCAGCAAAATATTGTAAAGTAAAGTTGACAGTATATCGTAGAGCAATGATGACGAAACTTGATACCGCCCTTGCGGCGCATTCCGACAAGCTTACCTCGGCCCATGCCGTCGTGATTGGTGCAGGCCTTGGTGGATTGGCGTCCGCCATGCGACTGGGCGCGCTGGGCTACCGTGTGACGGTGATCGACAGGCTGGATGTTCCCGGAGGCCGGGGATCGTGTATCTGGCGAGATGGCCATCGTTTTGACCTTGGTCCGACCATCGTCACCGTGCCTCAGATTTTCAAGGAGTTATGGGCCAGATGCGGCAGGGATTTCCACGAAGAGGTCGACCTGCGCCCGCTTGATCCGTTCTATGAAATCAGATGGCCGGATGGATCGACCTTCACCGCGCGACAGGACACCGACGCGATGCGCGAAGAGGTGCGGCGTCTGTCGCCGGGGGATGTTGCGGGTTATGACAAGTTCCTGCGCGACAGCGAAGAGCGGTACTGGTTCGGGTTCGAGGATCTGGGCCGCCGGTCGATGCACAAGCTGTCCGACCTGATTCGCGTCTTGCCGCGCTTTGCTATGCTGCGGGCCGACCGGTCTGTCTACGCCCATGCATCGCGACGGGTCAAAGACGAGCGGTTGCGCATGGCGCTGTCGTTCCACCCACTGTTCATCGGGGGCGACCCGTTCAACGTGACGTCGATGTATATCCTCGTGTCGCATCTCGAAAAGGAATTCGGGGTGCATTACGCGATGGGCGGGGTCGCGGCGATTGCCGAGAACATGGCCAAGATCATCGGCGAACAGGGCGGCACGTTGCGGATGGAGACCGAGGTTGACGAGATCCTCGTCAAGAATAACCGGGCGCGGGGAGTCAAGCTGGCGTCGGGCGATGTGCTGACGGCTGATATCGTGGTGTCGAACGCCGATGCCGGATTTACCTATGACCAGTTGCTGCGCAACCAGCCACGCAAACGTTGGACGCCGAAAAAGCTGAAATCGCGCCGTTGGTCGATGGGTCTGTATGTCTGGTATTTCGGAACCAAGGGCACCCGCAACATGTGGAAGGACGTGGGCCATCATACGATCCTGAATGGCCCACGATACAAGGGCCTGGTGCAGGACATCTTCATGAAGGGCAAGGTTCCTGAAGACTTTTCCCTTTATGTGCACCGTCCGACAGTGACAGACCCAAGTGCAGCACCGGAAGGTGACGATACCTTCTACGTACTGAGCCCGGTGCCCCATCTGGGTCATGACGATGCGGCCAATTGGGAAGACCTCGAGCGGGAATACCGGGTGCGTCTGACCAAGGTCCTTGAAGAACAGCTGTTGCCCGGCTTTGCCAACCGGGTGACCGCCAGCGAGGTTTTCACGCCCGAGACCTTCAAGGACAGGTACCTGTCGCCACATGGGTCGGGTTTTTCCATCGAACCGCGCATCCTGCAAAGCGCCTGGTTCCGTCCGCACAATGTCAGTGAAGAGCTGAAAGGCCTATTCCTGACCGGCGCGGGCACCCATCCCGGTGCGGGCTTGCCGGGTGTGATCTCGTCGGCCGAGGTTCTGGAGCAGCTTGTACCGGACGCGGCCCTGGTGCGCGGATGACGTGCCACCAATCCGATATGGAGGCCTGCCGCGAGGCCATTCGGCACGGATCGTTGTCATTCCACATGGCGTCGCGCCTGTTGCCGCAAAAGGTGCGCGACCCGTCGCTCGCGCTGTATGCGTTCTGCCGGTTGGCGGATGATGCCGTCGACTTGCAACAGGCGAAGGCCGAAGCGGTGCTGCGTTTGCAGGATCGTCTTGAGCGTATTTATGAAGGGCGCCCTGACAATGCCGCGCCGGACCGGGCCTTTGCGCGTGTCGTCGAGGAGTTCGACATGCCGCGCGCCTTGCCGGACGCGCTGTTGGAAGGCCTTGCCTGGGACGCGATGGGCCGGCGCTACGAAACATTGTCCGAGCTCTTCGACTATTCCGCGCGTGTCGCTTCGGCGGTGGGCGTGATGATGTGCGTCTTGATGAAGGTCCGGGACCCGAACGCCTTGGCGCGGGCCTCTGATCTGGGTGTCGCGATGCAGTTGACCAATATCGCGCGCGATGTCGGGGAAGATGCGTTGGAAGGCCGGATATACCTGCCGCTCGAATGGCTGGACGAGGCCGGTCTGAGCGCGGATCGGTTCCTGGCCAGTCCGAAGCCGACCAAGGCGATCCGCCAGATGACCCGGAGGCTGGTGATGCAGGCGAACCGTCTGTATATGCGGTCCGAAGCCGGGGTCGCGGCCTTGCCGCTGTCGTCGCGTCCGGGAATCTATGCGGCCCGCTTCATCTATGCGGGCATCGGCGGCCAGGTGCAGCGGAGCGGATACGACAGCATCTCGTCGCGCGCGCATACATCGAAACCGCAAAAGCTGGGTTGGCTTGCCGTATCGGCGGGCCGGGCGGCGATGACCGCCGTCATGCCGAAATCCGCGGTTCTTTATGCTCGAAGCCTGCCGGAAACCGAGTTTCTGGTGCAGGCCGCCGGGCGACGGACCGAAGGCCGGTCGCGGTCGGATGCGATCATCGAGGCACTGTCTCAGGCGGCGCAACGGGAAAGAGAGAACCGTGACACCTTGAATGCACCAGACGGTCGGCTTACTTGACCTGAATGTTCTGGGTATTGTTCTGCATCTTTCTGGCAGCCTGCTTTGCAGCAGGGTCGACCGGCGGTTTGTTTCCGCCCGGTCCATGGTACCGCAATCTGAACAAGCCTTCATGGACACCCCCGAACTGGGTCTTCCCGGTCACCTGGACCACGCTTTACCTGTGCATGTCAGCGGCCGGCGCGCGTGTTGCGCTGATGCCGGACAACGGTCTGGCAATGGCGTTCTGGGCATTGCAGATCGCGCTCAACGGGCTTTGGACCCCGGTGTTCTTCGGACTGAAACGGATCAAGCTGGGTATGGTCGTGCTGTCCGGGCTCTGGCTCTCCGTGGCGGCGACGATCTGGGCGCTGCTTCAGGTCGATCTGATCGCGGGTCTTCTGTTTGTCCCCTACCTGATCTGGGTCACCATCGCCGGAGCGCTGAATGGCAGCGTCTGGCGATTGAACCCCGAAGAAGCCAAGAGGTCGGGAACAGCGACGACTTAATCGAAGCGCCAGTTCCTGCGCCGAGGCACCCGCACCGCCAGCATGAGTTTGAGCAACGGTGACCGAAACCGCCTGAGATCGAGCGCCTCGTGCACGCCGATGGTTTTTTCTCCGTTCAGGCGCGTTTCGACCATCGAGCGGGAATAAAATGGCGCATCCAGCATGTTCATCACCTGACGCGGCCGAAAGCCGAAATCGCCCCGTGTTTCGCGGCGCACGGCCCAGAGTGAGCGCTTGAATTCAAGTTGTGGCGGCAGGTCGATCTGGGACGCGGTTCCATCGGCATCGAAATGGAAGCCGGATCCGAGCTCTGACCCATCAAGCCTTGTCGCGTCGTAGAAACAGGTGCTGCCGCCTTGCGACGGGTAACGGCCCCAGGTCCAGTAGGAAAAGTCCTCTTCCAGCGCCCGGGTGCCGAAATTCGCGTCGAAATAGCCGTGGCCGTCCCACTTCCAGCCCGGCGCGTCCAAGTCGACCGAAATGTCCGAGACCGGGCCGAAGGGCCGCCAGACATGCGCGCCATCTTCCGTCAAAGGCAGTTCCACCTGTGTGATCGCGCTGGGCGTAACGGTGATCGTTCCGCGGACGCGGCTGATCAACGGCGGTCCGGATATTTCGTCGATGTCGATCACCAGCCGACCGTTTTCCCATCGCATGGAGGACGGTCCCACGGTAAAGCTGTTGGCCGACTGGCGCAGGGCAGGGGTGCCGCGATCTGTCATCGTGAACCGCCCGCCGGGACCATAGGTGGCCACGTTGATGCAGACATGGTTTTCGGGGTTCTTGCGCCCGGACCAGCGGTACCACGGGGAAAAGACCGATCCTATGAACCCGATGACCGAGACAGCGCGTTTGCCGTCGCTGCTGATTCCGTCGATGTACCACCAGGCGTAACCGTTTGGCGGGACCGCGAGGTTGAAGTTCGGTCCGTCATGATCGCCTCGGCCGCGTGCCGACCGGAGAGCGCCGCCATCGGGACGCCCGCCCCCGGATGTGTCCCACCGCCCGCGAGATACAGACCCTTGATCCCGGTCCTGGCCGTCGGTCGCTCGAGTGCTGCGGTCATCCCGTGCGGGGTCTGCCCGTAAAGCGAACCGGCGCTGCCGGGGAAGAGCGCTTCGAAGCTTTTCGCCGTCGTCAGTGCCTGTGGCCCCGGTTCCGGTGAGAAGCTTAGCCCAAAGCGGCGAAGACGGGGAAAGGTCCGGGTGTGACATATCTCGTGATCCTCGGGCTGTGCTGCACGCTGGGTCAGGGGCGGAGCGTTCATGATGATTTCAAATCGCTCTGTTGCCGGGATTGGCGTGTTTTGCCCCCGATCCTCAGCGCAGACGTAAAGGGTTGGGTCTGACGGAATGTAGCCGCGCTCGATCTCGGCAAACTCGTTTTTTGCGGAATCGCAGAAGAAAACGTTGTGATGCACAAGCGGAATGTCCGAAGGCTTGGCCTGAAAACTCCAGACGTTGGCCGAATGACTGCGCGCGCGTTTCTTCGTGATGGTGGCTGTTTGCGAAGACGCCTCACCCAGGAGCCCCAAGGCGAGGGCGCGCGGGTCTCCGTTGAAGACGACCTGATCGGCGTAGAGCGTTTCGCCCGATGTCAGAGTGACGCCGGAGACGCCACCGAAAGCCGTGTTGATCTTTTTCACTGTGGCATTGGTTTTCACCGTGCCGCCCCTGGTTTCGACGAGTTTTGCAATTGTCTTTGCAAGCGCGCTCATCCCGCCCTTGACGCACCAGACGCCGCGGGCCTCGGCCTCCCAGATCAGCGACAAGAGGGCCGGAGACCGATCCGGCGATCCCCCGACATAGGTTGCATAGCGCCCGAAAAGCTGACGCAGGCGCGGGTCGGTGAAACTCGTGGTCAAAAGCCGTTTGAGCGTTTGCCCGACCCCCATGTCACGGATCAGCGACGGGTTCTTGATCACATGGGTGGTCAAGGCGCGAAGTGACGGTTCGGGCCGAAGCATCATCGGATCCCGGAAACCGTCAAACAACCGTGCCGCCCGACCCGCGAAGCGCAGGAATTCGGTTTTTGACCTCGCGCCCGCAAACGCGCCAATGGCATCGGCGCTGCGGTTTCGATCCGCGAACAGATCGAGCGGCCCGCTATCGGGCCACCAGTGACGGGCCAGGGTGTCCTGCGGGATCAGCGTCACGTGATCGGCAAGCGTTTCGCCGACATCGTCGAACAGGGCTTCGAACACATCCAGCATCGTCAACACGGTGGGACCGGCATCGACACCATTGACTTGCCGCATCTTGCCACCGGGGACCGCGTGGCGTTCGAGTACGGTAACATCGAAGCCGCGATGCACCAGAGGCAGCGCGGTCGCGAGGCCGCCGATGCCGGCGCCGATAATGATGACGCGCCCGGTGTTGCGAGGTGGCTTTTTCATCATCGAATTGTTGACTCGCATTTGCCAAGTGTCCAGTATGGTTTACACTAGTATGTCAGACAAAAATGACAATACGACGTTTTAGGAGTGTCCGATGGGATTTCAGACCCGTATCAACTCGGCTGTAGAGTCGGCAATTCGCATCGGACAAGGCGGAAAAGCCCCTCCCAAACTGTCAGAGGCGCTGCATTACGCCTGTACACCGGGCGGTGCGCGTATTCGACCGACCATCCTCGTCTCCGTGGCGATGGCTTGCGGCGATGACTCCCCAAGGATGACCGACGCCGCCGCGGCAGCTCTCGAATTGATCCATTGCGCAAGTCTTGTGCATGACGATTTGCCCTGTTTCGACGATGCCGACATCCGGCGCGGCAAGCCATCGGTGCATCGCGCTTATTCGCAACCGCTCGCCGTGCTGACCGGCGATTCCCTGATCATCCTGGCATTCGAGGTTTTGGCCCGCGCGGCAGAGCATGGGCCGGAGCGGGCCATCCGGTTGATCCGAGCGCTGACGCGCCAATCTGGAATGCCCCATGGAATCTGTGCCGGCCAGGGGTGGGAAAGCGAGTCCAAGATTGATCTCTCGGCTTATCACCGGTCGAAAACCGGCGCGCTCTTCATCGCGGCGACCCAGATGGGCGCCATTGCGGCGGGCCAGGACGAAGAGCAATGGTTCGAACTGGGCGCACGCATCGGCGAAGCGTTCCAAGTGGCCGATGATCTGCGCGATGCGCTTTACGACAGCGAAGCGCTGGGCAAGCCGGTGGGACAGGACGATCTGCATGGGCGTCCCAATGCAGTTACGGTTCTGGGCGTCGATGGCGCGCAGTCGCGTCTGCGCGACATCCTGTCAGGCGCGATCTCTTCGATTCCGTCCTGTCCGGGCGAGGCTCAACTGGCCGAAATGGTGCGCATGCAGGCCGAGCGCCTGACTCCCGTGCCGACGGCGCGTGCAGCCAGAGCCGGGTAAATGGCGCTGGCCTCGGACAGTTTGCCGTCTTCCTTTGGCCCAAGGCCCGGACTGCGCACCCGCCTGATGCGCCTTGTGGCAAAGCCCGGATTTCAGCGCTGGGCGTCTTCATTCGCCTTGACCCGTCGAACGGCCGCCAGGGACGGTGCCGAACTTTTCGATCTGGTGCAGGGCTTCGTCAAATCACAGGTGCTTTTTGCCTTGGTCGAACTGCGCGTTCTGCATCGGCTCATGGAGGGCGCGCAGACGGCTGCCGCATTGGCCGCTTCCAGCCAGTTGAGCACTGACCGGATGGACCGCCTCCTGCGCGCGGCGACGGCGATGAAGTTGACGACACGCGATCGGCGGGGGCGCTACGGACTTGCCCGCAAGGGCGCGGCGATGGTCGGGGTTCCGGGGCTCGAGGACATGATCCGCCATCACGCGGCCTTCTACCGCGATCTCTCGGATCCCGTGGCGCTGTTGCGCGGGGAGGTCGATACCGAACTGGCGGCATTCTGGCCGTATGTGTTCGGAGCCGATAACGCCAAGGACGCAGAAACGTCGGACAGGTATTCCGACCTCATGGCACGGTCCCAGGAAATTGTCGCGGCGGATACGCTTTCGACCGTCAGCCTGGGCCAGACCCGGCATCTTCTGGATATCGGAGGTGGATATGGCGTGTTCGCCGAGGCCGCCGCCCTCAAACATCCCGGTCTCAAGGCGACAGTCCTTGACCTTCCTGCGGTCAGGCCGAACGCAGAGGCGCGTCTGCGAAAGTCACAGGCGGCCGATCGATTGTCTTTCGTGTCGGGGTCTTTCCGTGACGATCCATTGCCTGACGGGGCGGACACGATCTCGCTCATCCGGGTTCTGTATGATCACGAGGACAGCACCGTCGCCGCGCTACTGTCTAAAATTTCTGACACTTTACCGGACGGTGGCCGTCTTGTGATTTCCGAACCAATGTCCGGCGGGGACAGGCCCGAAATCGCCGGGGATGTGTATTTCAGCTTTTATTGCCTCGCCATGCAAACTGGCACCGTACGCAGCGCTGCACGCATTTCCGAGTTGTGTCAGGTGGCGGGGTTCACGGGAATCCGGACATACGCGTCGCGTCGTCCCTTTGTCACAACCGTTCTGACCGCTTCGAAATCTCGAGGGTGAAGACACGCACCGAGTTTACAAGCAAAAGTGTCTAATATAGTTGACAGATGAGTGTGTAAGAATAAACTGACACTGAAACAAGCCGCATGCGACAATCTGGATTCGATTCTTCGAGAAGGGTGTCGCTCGACCGCAGGAGGTTAGGATGCAAACAAACGCCGTCGTGCTGAATGCGCCGAAAACCCTTGCTTTGCAGGATGTTCGTTTGGTTGACCCGGGTCCCGATGATCTGGTCGTCGACATCAGACATTCCGGAATTTCGACCGGAACCGAAAAGCTTTTCTGGACGGGTGACATGCCTCCGTTCCCGGGAATGGGGTATCCCCTGATCCCCGGTTACGAGGCGTCCGGAGACGTTGTCGAGGCGGGTTCGAACACCGCATTCAAGCCGGGTGATCATGTCTTTGTTCCTGGCGCGAATTGCTATGACGGCGTGTTTGGCCTGTTCGGCGGCGCAACCCGTCGGCTGGTGACTGCGCAAGACCGCGTCACCCGCATAGATCGTGGCCTCGGAGCGCAGGGTGCATTGCTCGCCCTGGCGGCGACGGCCCGTCACGCAATGGCCGGACTGGACAAGGCGGTTCCCGATCTCATCGTCGGACATGGCGTTCTGGGCCGCTTGTTGGCGCGCCTGACAATCGCTGCGGGTGCGCCTGCGCCGACGGTCTGGGAAATCGACCCGGACCGCGTGTCGGGTGCCGATGGCTATGACGTCATCCACCCGGATACGGACGACCGCCGGGACTACCGGTCGATCTACGATGCCAGCGGCAATGGCGGTCTTCTGAACGACCTCGTGGGGCGTATCGCCAAAGGTGGCGAGATCGTTCTGGCGGGCTTCTATACCCAGCCGCTTCAGTTCTCCTTTCCCCCCGCCTTCATGAAAGAGGCGCGGTTCCGGGTGGCCGCTGAATGGGCGCGCGAAGACCTCGCGGCCACACGTACGCTGGTCGAAAACGGTGCTCTGAGCCTTGACGGTCTCATCACACATCAAGTGGCAGCACAGGATGCTCCGGACGCGTATCGCACCGCCTTCGAAGACCCGACCTGCCTGAAAATGATCCTCAACTGGGAGACGCCTTCGTGAAAGACGACGTTCCAAACCTCAAAGACTTCGATCAGCGCCTGCGGGACGAAGCCAATGAAGACCTGGCGGATGTGCTCCCGACAGAGGCGACGAAGAAAACCCAGATAATCGCGATTTATGGCAAGGGCGGGATCGGCAAATCCTTCACGCTGGCCAATCTTAGCCACATGATGGCCGAGCAGGGCAAACGTGTTTTGCTGATCGGCTGCGACCCGAAATCCGACACCACAAGCCTTCTGTTCGGCGGCAAGGCCTGCCCGACGATCATCGAGACCTCGACCAAGAAGAAACTGGCCGGGGAAGAAGTAAAGATCGGTGATGTCTGCTTCAAGCGCGGCGGTGTCTTTGCGATGGAGCTGGGCGGACCCGAAGTGGGTCGCGGCTGCGGCGGACGTGGCATCATCCACGGATTCGAGCTGCTGGAAAAGTTGGGCTTCCACGATTGGGATTTCGATTATGTCCTGCTCGATTTCCTGGGCGACGTGGTCTGTGGCGGCTTCGGCCTGCCGATTGCCCGCGACATGGCGCAGAAGGTGATCCTGGTCGCGTCGAACGATCTTCAGTCGCTGTATGTGGCGAATAACGTGTGTTCGGCGGTCGAATATTTCCGGCGTCTTGGCGGCAATGTCGGCGTTGCCGGTCTTGTCATCAACAAGGACGACGGATCGGGCGAGGCGCAGGCCTTTGCCGAAGCGGTCAAGATCCCCGTCTTGGCGTCGATCCCGCAGGACGACGATTTGCGCAAGAAATCCGCGAATTACCAGATCGTCGGCACGGACCAGTCCCAATGGGGCGCGTTGTTTGCCGAACTGGGTCTGAATGTTGGCGAAGCGCCGCCCGTTCGCCCTGCACCGCTCAGCCAGGATGAACTGCTCGAGCTGTTCGACGGGTCCGAGACCGGTGCGGGTTACACGCTGGTGCCTGCAACGGACATGGACATGCGCGGCAAGAACGCCGCCCCGCAAGAGTCTCTGGAAGTGATTTACGACGAAGCGTGACGGCCAGCCACCGGAACGCCCCTGGGAACGAAAGAAGAAGAACACGTGACGAACGAAGCAACATACGACGAGACGGCAGAGGTAGAGGTCATCCGTGGGGAACCACGGGTCGACGCCCCCGATACGCCAGTGCTGGCGGATGGGCTTGGGTGTCACTCTGGGTCCGAGATGGAAAAGGCCGCGCGTCTTGCGGGCAATTCCGAAATGCTGGATCAATTCGCCAAGGACTATCCGAAAGGTCCGCATGATCAGCCGCAAAGCATGTGTCCCGCCTTCGGGTCGCTGCGCGTCGGTCTTCGGATGAAACGGGTCGCAACGATCCTGTCCGGGTCGGCCTGCTGTGTCTATGGCCTGACCTTCGTGTCGCATTTCTACGGTGCGCGCCGGTCGGTCGGCTATGTGCCGTTCAATTCCGAAACGTTGGTTACCGGCAAACTTTACGAAGACATCCGCGACAGCGTGCACGAAATGGCCGATCCTGATCGTTTCGACGCGATCGTGGTGACGAACCTTTGTGTGCCGACGGCCTCCGGTGTTCCGCTGCGGCTGCTTCCGAAAGAGATCAACGGCGTTCGCATCGTCGGCATCGACGTGCCGGGGTTTGGTATTCCGACCCATGCCGAGGCCAAAGACGTGCTTGCCGGTGCGATGCTCAATTACGCCCGCGAAGAGGTCAAGGCCGGTCCGGTTCAGGCCCCCGACGGTGGCAAGGCGGATCGTCCGACAGTCGCGCTCCTGGGTGAGATGTTTCCGGCGGACCCGATGATGATCGGCGCGATGCTGGCTCCGATGGGCCTTGCTGCCGGGCCGGTGGTTCCGTGCCGCGAATGGCGCGAGCTTTATGCGGCGCTGGATTGCGGTGTCGTGGCGGCGATCCATCCCTTCTACACGGCCGCGATCCGCGAATTCGAAGCGGCGGGCCGTCCGATTGTCGGCTCTGCGCCGGTTGGCCACGATGGCACGGCGGCCTGGCTGGCGGGCATTGGCGATGCATTCAACATCCCGGCCGAGCAGATCGCAGCAGCGCAAAACGCCTTCCTTCCCGCGATCAAAGCGGCACTCGCTGCGACACCGATCAAGGGCACCATCACTCTGTCCGGCTATGAAGGCTCTGAACTGCTGGTTGCCCGCCTGCTGGTCGAAAGTGGCGCTGACCTGCGCTATGTCGGCACGGCCTGCCCGCGCACCAAGTGGTCCGAGCCGGATCGCGAATGGCTGGAAAGCAAGGGCATCAAGGTCACCTATCGCGCGTCACTGGAAGACGATTGCGCCGCGATGGAAGCGGTGAAGCCCGACCTTGCCATCGGTACGACTCCGGTTGTGCAGAAGGCCAAGGAAATGGGCATTCCGGGACTTTACTACACCAACCTGATTTCCGCGCGCCCCCTGATGGGTCCGGCAGGCGCCGGGTCGCTGGCCGAAGTGATTAATGCCGCCATCGCCGGCAAGGCGCGCATGGACGACATGAAGGCCTTTTTCGACGGTGTCGGCACGGGTGACACCGCTGGCGTCTGGGAAAAATCTCCGAACCTGCGCCCCGACTTCCGCGCCCAGCACCAGAAGAAGATCGACAAGCAGGCGCGGGCCGCCAAAGCGCAGGAGATGATCTGATGCTGATTCAGGATCACGACCGCGCGGGGGGCTACTGGGGCGCTGTCTATGCCTTTACCGCCGTCAAGGGATTGCAGGTGGTCATCGACGGCCCGGTCGGCTGCGAAAACCTGCCTGTCACATCCGTTCTTCATTACACGGACGCGCTGCCGCCACATGAGCTCCCTATCGTGGTAACTGGCCTCGGTGAGGAGGAGCTGGGTCGAGAGGGAACCGAAGGGGCGATGAAACGCGCCTGGGGTGTGCTCGACCCGGCTTTGCCGGCCGTGGTGGTCACCGGGTCGATTGCCGAGATGATCGGCGGCGGCGTCACTCCGATGGGCACCAATCTTCAGCGTTTCCTGCCGCGCACGATCGACGAGGATCAGTGGGAAAGCGCGGACCGCGCGATGACCTGGATCTTCACGGAATTCGGCATGACCAAGGGTCGTATGCCGCCCGAGAAAAAGCGCGAAGAGGGCGCCAGGCCGCGCGTGAACATTCTTGGTCCGATGTACGGCACGTTCAACATGCCGTCCGACCTGGCCGAAATCCGGCGTCTTGTCGAAGGCATGGGCGCCGAGGTCAACATGGTGATGCCGCTTGGCGCACACTTGGCCGAGATGCGCAACCTTGTGAATGCTGACGTGAATATCTGCATGTATCGCGAATTCGGCCGCGGCCTGTGCGAGGTGCTGGGCAAGCCCTATCTGCAAGCGCCAATCGGCATGGACAGCACTACAAAGTTCCTGCGCAAGCTGGGCGACATGCTGGGCCTCGACCCGGAACCGTTCATCGAACAGGAAAAGCATTCGACGCTAAAGCCGATCTGGGATCTGTGGCGCTCGGTCACGCAGGATTTCTTTGCAACGGCTCAATTCGGGATCGTCGCGAACGAAACCTATGCCCGTGGTATCCGCAAGTACCTCGAAGGCGATCTGGGCCTGCCCTGCGCCTTTGCGGTTGCGCGGATTGCCGGTGCAAAGACCAACAACGAAGAAGTCCGGTCGATGATCCACACCAAGCGACCACTGGTTGTCATGGGGTCGATCAACGAAAAGATGTACCTTGCTGAAATGCAGGCGGGGCATGGCCCGCAGCCGACATTCATTCCGGCTTCGTTTCCCGGCGCTGCCATACGGCGTCACACCGGTACGCCGATGATGGGCTACGCCGGCGCGACCTATCTGTTGCAGGAAGTGTGCAACGGGCTGTTCGATGCGTTGTTCCATATCCTGCCGCTGGGCACCGAGATGGACAAGGCGGAGTCGACCCTGACACCGCTGCGCCGCGACTTTCCATGGGATGCCGATGCCCAGTCCGAACTTGACCGGATCGTGTCGCAACACCCCGTACTCACCCGAATTTCTGCTGCCAAGAACCTGCGCGACGCCGCAGAGGCAGCAGCCCTGAAACAAGGCGCTGAACGTGTTGTCTTCGAGACTGTTCAGGCCCTGGCCCATACCCAAGGAGGACCGACCAAATGACGGATTTCACCTCTTCTGACACGCGCACTCACAGGCACGGTCACACAAAACGCGGGACCGAGTTCCTGGTGTATTTCAGCATCATCTTCATCGTCGCGATTCCCTTCGCGTTCGTGATCTGGATGCTCGAAGTGTTCCAGAAACAGACGCTCAACATGCGGGGCCCGCTGGCACGTGCATGGTGCGAAGCGGATCGGATCACGCCCCTGATTTTCTCGGCCTGACGGCGGAGATCACGAGACTGGCCACCCGGCGGGGTGGACAGGACCTGACGGGCGCAAGCCCCGATGGACCCGGCCGCAGGGAGTGCGGCGTCAGCATAACATTCCGGAGGAAAGTTCATGGCTGATAATACCGACCTGTCATTCACAGGTCTTACTGACGAGCAGGCCCAGGAGCTGCATTCCGTCTACATGAGCGGCCTTTGGCTGTTCTCGGCGGTTGCAGTGGTTGCACACCTGGCAACCTTCATCTGGCGCCCCTGGTTCTAAGGAAGGATCAATACAATGGCAAAGTTCTACAAGATCTGGCTCATCTTTGATCCCCGTCGCGTGTTTGTCGCGCAGGGTGTCTTCCTCTTCCTGCTGGCTGCAATGATTCACCTGGTGGTGCTGTCCAACGGCATCAACTGGTTCGAAACCGCAGCAGCCGCTGGCAACATGTAAGCCAGTCAGCTCGGAAGGGCTAACAAGATCGCTGCGGGCGGCAGACCATCGCCCCGCCCGCAGCAAAACCAAATTCAACACGACGGCGGAGTCCCTTCCGTGGACTTGCCGGCAAACGCGGAGATAAAGAAGATGGCGCTGCTCAGCTTCGAAAAAAAGTACCGCGTCCGCGGAGGGACGCTGATCGGCGGCGATCTGTTCGACTTCTGGGTTGGGCCGTTTTACGTAGGCTTCTTCGGAGTCACGACCGCCTTTTTCGCTCTGCTCGGCACGATCCTCATTTTGTGGGGCGCGGCCGATCAAGGCACATTCAATCCATGGCTTATCAACATCGCGCCGCCTGACCTGAGTGTCGGTCTGGGCATGGCACCGCTGATGGAAGGCGGCCTGTGGCAGATCATCACGATCTGCGCGACGGGCGCGTTCATCAGCTGGGCGCTGCGCGAAGTCGAGATCTGTCGCAAGCTGGGTATCGGGTATCACGTGCCCTTCGCCTTCGGCGTCGCGATTTTCGCCTACGTGACGCTCGTGATCTTCCGCCCGCTTCTGATGGGTGCGTGGGGACACGGCTTTCCGTACG
This sequence comes from Marivita sp., assembly GCF_020055635.1. Classification (GTDB taxonomy): domain Bacteria; phylum Pseudomonadota; class Alphaproteobacteria; order Rhodobacterales; family Rhodobacteraceae; genus Marivita. The sequence continues at coordinate 44,615 of NZ_JAIPUT010000010.1, forward strand.
GTATCTTCAGCCACCTCGACTGGGTGTCGAACACCGGCTACGCCTACCTGCATTTCCACTACAACCCGGCCCACATGCTCGCGGTGACGTTTTTCTTCACCACGACCCTGGCGCTCGCGTTGCACGGTGGCCTGATCCTGTCGGCGGCGAACCCCGAAAAGGGTGAAGAAGTGAAGACACCGGATCACGAAGACACGTTCTTTCGTGATTTCATCGGCTACTCGGTCGGCACGCTCGGTATTCACCGGATCGGATTGCTGCTCGCTCTCAATGCCGGATTCTGGTCTGCCATCTGTATCATCATCTCTGGCCCCGTCTGGACGAAGGGCTGGCCCGAGTGGTGGAACTGGTGGCTCGATATGCCCATCTGGGGCGCCAATGTGGGGATGTAATCATGGCTGAATATCAGAACATTTTCACGCAGGTCCAGGTTCAGGGCACACCTGAATGGGGTCTGGAGACCGAACAGTCCGGCCGCGAGCGGATGGGCAAACCCGGTTTCTCGACGCTGGTCGGATGGATCGGCAACGCGCAGCTTGGCCCGATCTGGCTGGGTTGGACGGGGATGGTGTCGCTTGCGACGGGCATCCTTGCGCTCAACATCATCGGGCTGAACATGCTGGCCCAGGTCGACTGGTCGATCCCGGAATTCATCCGCCAGCTGTTCTGGCTCGCGCTGGAGCCGCCAAGCCCGGAATACGGCTTGCGCTTCCCGCCGCTACAGGATGGCGGATGGTACATCATCGCCAGTTTCTTCCTGCTGGTGTCGGTGATGAGCTGGTGGGCGCGGAGTTATCTGCTCGCCATGGAACACAAGATGGGCAAACACGTCTTCTGGGCGTTCGGGTCCGCCATCTGGCTGTTCCTCGTGTTGGGCCTGTTCCGTCCGATCCTCATGGGGTCCTGGTCGGAAGGCGTCCCGTACGGGATCTTCCCGCACCTTGACTGGACCACCGCGTTCTCGATCCGGTACGGCAACCTTTACTACAACCCGTTCCACTGTCTGAGCATCGTGTTCCTTTATGGCTCTGTCCTGCTGTTCGCGATGCACGGCGCGACCATTCTGGCGGTGACCCGTTACGGCGGCGACCGCGAACTGGAGCAGATCGTCGACCGTGGTACGGCCGTCGAACGGGCTGCCCTGTTCTGGCGCTGGACCATGGGCTTCAACGCCACGATGGAAGGCATTCACCGCTGGGCATGGTGGTTCGCGGTCCTGACCCCGATCACTGGTGGTATCGGCATCCTTCTGACCGGCACCGTCGTGGACAACTGGTTCATCTGGGCCCAGGAGCATCACTTCGCTCCGATGTATGACGGCTCTTATGGCTACGAAGCTTACGGCTCCTATGAAGCCTTTATTGGACAGGAGAACTGATCATGCTTCCGATGTGGTTCAATAAGTGGAACCGGGAGAACCCGACCAACATCTATGGTCCGGCCATCCTGGTAGGAGCGGCGGGGGTGGCCGTCACGGTTGCCGCGTTCATCGTGGTGGTTGGCCAGCCCTTCAAGACCGAAAGCCTTCAGACAGGCCCGCGCGGAACCGGGATGTCCAGGCCGGAATTCGTCAATCAGATCCGCGACGCGGATCCGACAATTGCGGCGTATCTCGGTCGTGACCAGATCACCGAAGAGGATATCGCGGGGGTCAGTGACGCGGCTCTGGCGAACCTGCCACCCAATCTGCCCGATATCTCCGACGAGAGATATGCAGAGCTGATCGTGGCGATGCGGGCCTGGACCGGTATTCCCGATCTGATGGAAGACCCGGACAGCTATCAGACGCAGGTTGCCTACACGATGATCGGCATGACGCAGAGCATCAACGAAAACTGGATCGGACACGTTCAATCCAACGCCGAAGTGGGTGTCAGTTGCTATTCCTGTCACCGTGGACAGCCTGTTCCGTCCGAGATCTGGTTTCGCATGGGTCCGGTCAACGAAGCGACCGAAGGGTGGGCGGCAGTTCAGAACCGTGTGACGGTTCAAAGCCAGTATACATCGCTGCCTTCTGACGCCCTCGAGACCTATCTTCTGGATTACGGTCGCATCGGTGTGCATGACCTCGAAGCGCATGTCGCCGCCTATCCGTCGGAAGAGGGGTATCCGACCTGGCAGGACACGGAACGGACGTTCAGCCTGATGAACTACGTTTCCAACTCCCTGGGTGTGAACTGTGTCTTCTGCCACAACTCGCGTGCCTTCTATGACGTCGAGCAGGTGACACCACAATGGTCGACGGAAATGCTCGGCATCTCGATGGTGCAGGAGATCAACAACGAATGGCTTGTGCCTCTCGAAGGGCTCTATCCGCCCGAGCGGCTTGGTCCTGTCTTTGCGGATGCGCCCAAAGCGGCCTGCAAGACATGCCACAAGGGCTACCAGCGGCCATTGCAGGGTCTGAACGTCATCGGTGCCTGGCCGGAACTGGCCAATATCGACCCGGTGCTTGACTGAACATTTCCGGGGTTGCGTCGATTGACGCTGCCCCGGAACGCCAGATCCGGCTTTGACAGGTTCCCAAAACGCAAAGTCGGGTACGGGGCTCAACACCCCGGTTCCCTTCCTGTTGGCTACAGGAACTGGCGTCACGTTTCTGGCTAACCCTGGCAAACGTGACGCCTAACTTCTCTCTTTCCCCGAGGAGACTGACAGATGACACATACCATCACTCCCACTCTCGACCGGGTCGCCGGCCCTGCGGATTTACGCAAGATGGATGATGCGACGCTCACGACGCTCGCGGATGAAGTCAGGTCCGAGGTCATCTCTGCCGTATCGCAAACCGGCGGGCATCTTGGCTCGAGCCTGGGCGTGGTCGAACTGGCTGTTGCCATCCATGCCGTGTTCAACACGCCGATGGACAAACTGGTTTGGGACGTGGGCCACCAGTGTTATCCGCACAAGATCCTGACCGGCCGCCGTCACCGCATGCCGACGCTGCGTCAGAAAGACGGTCTCTCGGGTTTCACCAAGCGCAGCGAGTCCGAGTACGATCCGTTCGGTGCGGCGCATTCTTCCACGTCGATTTCAGCCGCCCTGGGGTTCACCGTCGGCCGCGAAATGGGCCGACCGACCGGCGATGCCATCGCGGTGATCGGGGACGGGGCAATCAGCGCCGGCATGGCCTATGAAGCCATGAACAATGCCGGCCACGAAGGCCGCCGGATGTTCGTCATCCTGAATGACAACGAAATGAGCATCGCTCCGCCGGTCGGGGCTATGTCGTCCTACCTGAGCCGCATGTATGCGAATGATCCACTGGCCAAGGTGAAATCCCTGGCCGAAGGCTTCGAGGCATCCTTGCCCGCGCCGATGCGTGAAAGCGCAAAGCGCGCGCGTCAGCTTGTAACGGGCAACCTGCAAGGATCCGGCACGCTTTTCGAAGAGCTTGGCTTTGAATATATCGGCCCGATCAACGGGCACGACATGGGCCAGCTTCTGCCAGTTCTGCGCGCGGCGCGGGCGCGGGCGACCGGTCCGGTCCTGATCCATTGCTGCACGGTCAAGGGCAAGGGCTATTCCTATGCCGAGAACAGTGCCGACAAGTATCACGGCGTATCCAAGTTCGACGTGCAATCGGGCACGCAGGCCAAATCGAAACCCAATGCGCCCAGCTATACCAAGGTCTTTGGCGACACGCTCACCGACGAGGCGTCGCGCGACCCCAATATCGTCGGCGTGACGGCAGCGATGCCGGGCGGTACCGGGATCGACATTCTGGCCAAGAGGTTTCCGTCACGGGTGTTTGACGTGGGCATCGCGGAACAGCACGCCGTGACCTTTGCCGCGGGCATGGCGGCGACAGGGCTGAAGCCATTCTGTGCGATCTACTCGACCTTCCTGCAACGCGGCTACGACCAGGTTGTGCATGATGTCGCGCTTCAAAACCTGCCCGTGCGCTTTGCCATCGACCGCGCAGGGCTTGTGGGAGCCGATGGCGCGACCCATGCCGGAGCGTTCGATGTCGGATACCTGACGGCCCTGCCCAACATGACGGTTATGGCCGCTGCCGACGAGGCCGAGCTGATGCATATGGTCGCCACGGCAGTCGCGCATGACAGCGGACCGATCGCCTTCCGCTATCCACGCGGGTCCGGAAATGGTGTCCAGTTGCCGGACCGGGGCGAGGTGCTCGAAATCGGCAAGGGCCGTGTTGTTCAAGAGGGCAGCGATGTCGCCTTTCTGAGCTTCGGCGCGCATCTGGCCGAGGTTGAAGCGGCCACGCGGCTTCTTGAGAAGGATGGTGTCAGCGTCACGATCGCCGATGCCCGTTTCGCCAAGCCGCTCGACATCGATCTTATCCTGAAACTCGCCCGCACGCATGACGCGTTGATCACCGTCGAACAGGGCGCGCGCGGTGGCTTTGGCGCGATGGTCCTGCATGAACTGGCGGATCGCGGGGCTCTGGATTTCGGGCTCAAGGTGCGCACGGTCACGTTGCCTGATCGGTTCATCGACCAGGCGTCGCCCGACGAGATGTATGCCGACGCTGGCATGACCCGCTTCGACCTGTACAAAATGGCGGTGTCCTTGACGTCCAGCGACGGCAAGGTGGTGCCCCTCACGAAAGGCGCGTGAGGGTCAGATCCAGTCCAGGGCGTCTTCGACCAACCCGGTCACGCTGATGGTGAATTCGGAATTCTCGGCAGTGTCGATCATGGCAGCGTGATCGTCGATCATGTCTTTCGCATCCTCGACCGAAGCCATCGTGCCATCGAAGGTCTGCATAACGTCGTTTGCGATCGAGATGTTATTCAGACCATTGACCACCGCAAAATAGGCTCCGATCTCTGCCTTGGTTTCGAGGTATTGCGCGTCGGCCGGGCTACCGCTGTCGGCCTTTGCCCCGTCGATCATCCTGAGAATGAACTCTGCGCGCTCGATGCTGCCGCTGTCCAGAAGGCCAGTCCAATAGCCGAAGCCACCCGCGTCCGGATCACGCCCCAGGATGTTCGAATAGACGGCCTCAACAAAATCGCCGGTGCTGCTCGACCCGCCGTACAGGGCCTGCGTTTCCGGTTGCCCGTAGAATTCGCGGGCGATGTCAGCCATCGACAGATCACCATCCGCCAGGACTGACCCCCAGAAAAGCAAACCCGTGGAATCCGGCGCACGGTTGAAATAGGCGACATAAAGCTCGCAGAACGCCAGCATGTCGGCATCCGTCAGGGTGCTGACATTTGTGAATTTGCCCAGTTCGAAGAGCGAGTCATCGAATTGCAGACGCTCGATACTGTTGAGCGTGTCGGTCCCGTCGCCACCGCTGCGGTCCTCGATAAGGATCGAGCCGCTGTCGATGGTCAGCCCGTAATCCGCCATGTCGTTCATGTAGACGGCCATGTCGTTGCCCGCGTCGCCCCACAGGATATCGTTGCCACCGGAACCCGTTATCGTGTCGTTCTGGTCGGTTCCAACAAGGTTTTCTGCCGTCGCTGTCCCGACAAGGACTCCGACAGAATCCCGTTCCGTCGGAGTCGCAGTCGACGGAGCGCCTTCCGGTTCGATGATGTCCGGCGTCGTGTTCCCGCCTGTCATCGCAAAATTCTGGGTCACCATTACCGAGTAATAGGTGCCGCTGTCGTAGGAATAGGTCCCCGTCTGGATACCGATCCCGACCACCTCCAGATTCGGCATGAGGATGTTCTCGCGGTGGCCAGGGCTGTTCATCAGGGCGATGTGCAAATCGTACACGTCATCGAACAGGCCCTCTTCACCACGCTCGCTCTGGGCAGCGATGTTTTCAGCCGTGCGCCACGACCCGGACAGGTCGAACCCTTCGGCGGTCATGCGTTCGGTTGGCGTTGTTCCGCCCGCGCCGGTATGGCTGAAGACATTGGTGTCGAGCATCCACAAGGAATGCGCATCGGCAGACGCGTTCAAGACCTTGTCGAGCACGAGTTCGTTCAAGCCACGGCTTGTGCGCTCCTCGTTGACGAGATCCAACATGTACCGTTCCAGATCACTGGCGGTGGCAGCAGACATCCCAAACTCCCCAGTTCGAGCCCCTCTTAAATGTCTAGGGACAGACTAGGGCAAGAAACAGAAGCGAATGTGTTTAAAATTAGCTTTTTTAGACTGAGTTTTCGCAAGAAATTGCAAGTTTCCCGAATATTTGAGGCGCGTATGTGTCAAGGTAGATGCGAAGCCACGGGGTAAAGCGTGTCGGTTCGTCAACCACCTCCTGCATCAAATCGCCATAGCGCACCCACCGGGTCGCCATGACTTCGTCGGGATTGAGCGACAGGTTCGGGGTGCCTTCGACTTCGGCGACGAAGATATCCACCACTTCATGTTCGATCAGTCCGCCGCCGACGTCAGCCCGGTATTCCACCCGGTCGCGGTAGTCGAGCGTCAGGTCAGTGATGCCCAGCTCTTCCTTCAATCGTCGGTGAGCGCAGGTCAGGCTGCTTTCCTTCCAGTTCGGATGGGTGCAGCAGGTGTTCGCCCAAAGCCCGGGCGTATGGTATTTTCCCATCGCCCGCCGTTGGATCAGGATCTCGTCACCGCGCAGAACGAAGACCGAGATCGCCTTGTGCTTGAGTCCGCGGATATGCGCATCCAGCTTTTCGACGGGCTCAAGTGTATCGCCTCGCCACGCAGGGATCAGCGTCTGGGTCATACATGGGTCTCCCTCACCAGCCCCAAAAGGTGACGCGCATTCTTGAAGCCGATCTTCAGATGCGCCATGGGCCGTGCCTTCACGAGCTTCTTGTTCATATACGCCTCGAAGGTCAGTTTTTGAACATCGACATCGTGACACAGGGACACGAACCGTTCCCGGCGCGAGTCGCTCTTGTAATAGGCGTCCTGCATCTGGCCAAGAACGCGGAACACTGTCTTGTGCTCTTTCATGAACAGGCGGCGGGCTAGGGCCAGATCGGTGATCCGTCCGGATTTCAGGGTCGCCGCACAGGCTGTTGCGGCCACACGTCCGCAAACCATTGCATAATAGATGCCTTCACCGCTGGACGGCGCCACAACACCGGCCGCATCACCGGCGAGCACCACGTCACGCGCATTGTCCCAGAAACGCAGCGGCTTGAGCGGGATTGGCGCGCCTTCCCTGCGCAGGGTTTCGCAATCGGCCAGTCCCGAGGCCTGACGCAGAGCAGCGGTGGCCTCTTTCAGGTTCACGCTTTGAATATAGGTGCCCATGCCGACCGAGGTGGTGCCGCCATGTGGGAAGACCCAGCCGTAAAAGTCGGGACTGATCGCACCGTCATAGATCACGTCGCAGCGCATTGGATCGTAGACGTCGTTCTTTTCCGGAGCGGCTATGATCTCGTGATAGGCAAAGACCAGCGGAACCTTGTCGCCGCCTGGGATCTCGTCACGCGCAACTCGGGAATTCGCGCCATCGGCCCCGATGATCAGACGGGTTTCAAGCTTGCGCTCTTCGCCGCTCTCCTTGTCGCGGTAGACCACCCAGCGCTTCTTCGCCTTCTTGTCGCGGTCGATCCGTACGAATGTGCCTGTGAACCGTACGGCACCGGCCGCTTCGGCACGGGCGCGCAGGAAGGGGTCGAAATCCTTGCGATCGACCATGCCGACAAAGCCGTTCTCGATGGGAATGTCCACGTGCCGCCCGGTGGGCGAGATCATGCGCGCGGTGTTCACCTTGGCGACCAATTGCTCTTCGCCGATGTCGAAATCCTGCATCAGGCGCGGGGGAATGGCGCCGCCACAGGGCTTGATCCGGCCCTCACGGTCCAGAAGCGCCACGCTGTGCCCGGACCGGGCAAGGTCTTCGGCGGCGGTTGCACCCGATGGGCCACCGCCCACGACAACAACATCATACATGGTCATTCTCCTGCGATCAGTTCGGCTTGGACGGGTCGACCCTCCATGATGCGCAATGCCATGAAGGCGGCGCACAGGAACAACCCGGCTTCAAATACAAAGACGGCCCCGAAGGCCGGTGCGTCGGTGGTCAATGTCCGCATGATGTCAGCGGCGGCGGCCCCGGTCAGGCCACCGAAGCCCGCGGCAATTGCCTGCGCGGCGCCCCAAAGGCCCATGCGTGTGCCTTCTCGCTTTTCGCGGCCTTCACCGGCCAGCGCCATCATAGACCCGATGGCGGCCACGGCGAAGGCGCCGTTGAAAAAGCCAAGGGCAAACACCGCGGGCAGCAATGTCTGGGGCAGGGCGTAGCCACCCAGAATGGCGACCACGCACAGGCTGGCCGCCGACCCAAGGCATCCGCCGATGACCCAGTTGCGCAGACACCCAAAGCGCAGCGCGGTGGCCGCGACGCCGACGGTGAGCATCCCGAGGAAGACACCGCCGTTCTGGATGCCTGAAAGCGTGGTGCTTTCTCCGGGTGTGAAGCCGAAGACGAGGCCCGCGTAGGGCTCGAGGATCAATTCCTGCATGAAATACGCGGTCATCGACAGGAAGACGAAGATCGTGAAGAGGCGCGCCTTGGGTTCGGCCCAGACCTCGGCCAGGCCTTCGCGAAACGGCACTGGATCGGGTTCGGGCGCGGCTTCGATGCCGCGTTCGATGCGCCATGTCGCAAGGACCGTGATCGCCAAGGCGGCCAAGGCAACACCCGTGACGACTTCGATCAGGACGGCGGGTGTGTAGGGATCAAGCAGTTGCCCCACCACACCGGCAGTCATGGCAATACCGAAGATCATCATCAGCCATGTGATCGTCGCGGCAGCCGCCCGACGGTGCGGCGCGGTCGCCGTGGCAAGGAGCGCCAAAACGGATGTGCCCGCTGCCCCCGCGCCGAGACCGATAAGGGCATAAGCAACAATCGACATGGCCAGACCAAGGGAATAGCTCGCGGCCATTTCAACAACGCCCAGAGCGGCAAGAACGCCACCTGCGGCAAGAATGACCATCCCGCGCAGGATCCAGCGTGTGCGGTTGCCGCCTTTGTCAGACAGAAACCCCCAGTTCGGGCGCGTGATCTGGATGCCGTAATGCAAGCCGACCAGCATGCCCGGAAGAACGGCAGGCAAGGCCAGTTCGACCACCATCAGCCGGTTCAGTGTCGATGTGGTCAGGACAACGATGGCACCCAGCGCCATCTGAACCAGCCCCAACCGGACGATGGCAAGCCAACCCAAGCTCATCAGAACACTCCTACCGCGCGAAGCGCAAAGGCGGATACCATCATGCCCGAGACATACATCAGGACCCCGGTCGCGTTATACCAAGGGGCCTTGGCCTTTGGATCCTTGAGCATGACGGACATGGCCCAAAGCTGACCAAGCAGCAGCATCAAGACGATGGCGGCATGGGTGGATTGCCCCCATTTCGCCAGCGCGAGGATCACGAACACCTGCGGCACGATCATCACGATACAGGCGACCTTGGCGGCCTTTTCAGGGCCAAGCGTCACCGGCAGGGAATTCACGCCCATCTGGGCGTCACCCTCAAGCGCCTTGAAATCATTCAACGTCATGATGCCATGCGCGCCGATGCCATAAAGCAGTGCGATCAGGATGATCGGTCCTGAAGGAAGCGTCTGACTCAGGACTGCGGCACCGGTGAACCAGGGCAGTGATTCATAAGACAAGCCAACCAGCCCCGGACCAAACCATCCGGAGCGCTTCAGGCGGATCGGTTCGACCGAATAGGCCCACGCTGCCAGCACGCCAACAACGGTGGCGACAAAGCCCCACGTTCCCAGCATTGCGCCCAGAGCCAAAGACAGGACAGACATCGCCAACGCGATCCAAAGACCCCACCGACCCGGGATGCGCCCGGACGGGATCGGACGACCGGGTTCGTTGATGGCATCGACATGCCGGTCACACCAATCATTGGCGGCCTGGCTCATGCCGCAGACAACCGGACCGGCAAGGATCATCCCGACGATCAACAGTCCCAGATGTTCGGTGATCGCCACACCCGAGGCGACGGCCCCGCACGCATAGGCCCACATCGGCGGGAACCATGTGACGGGTTTGATCAGCTCCAGCATGGCCGAAGGGGCAGGGTAGCGATCTTGGTGTAAACTTACGCTGACAGTCATGTGTCAACTAGACACGACAAATCGATTCATATCAAGTGTAACAGAGCGGACAAAATGTCATCTCAACTTGACACTTCTGCGCGCGAAAATGTCAGTCGCCGTCCGTGTCGCTGTCTTTGTTGAGCAGCCCGTATTTCCGCAGCTTCACGTAGAGGCTCTGTCGGGACAGGCCCAGCATTTCGGCCGCAGCGACCCGGTTGTTCCGGGTCAGGCTGACGGCGGTTTCGATACACATCTTTTCCACGACATCGGTGGTTTCAGACACGATTTCCTTGAGCGTGGCAGAGCCCACAAGCTCCATCACGTTGCGGCTCGACTCCTCGCTTGTCTGCACGGGGGCCTTCCGCATGGCATCGACACGGCTGATATCGCGGATGATGAAGCCGAGATTCGGTTCGCTTCGTTCTTCGAGAAAGGTGACGGACATCTCGACCGGGGTCTTGGCGCCGAAATCGTTCAAGAGCTTGGTCGAGTACATCCGCATCTGGCCGGTCCGACGCGCGTTCTCGATGAGGACGCTCATGTCGATCTGTCCGCGACCGAGGAAATCGGCAAAGCTTCGGCCCCGCACGTCCACCGCATGCGCCGTGTCGACAAGATCGAGGAAGGCATCGTTGCACGCTTCGATGGCCCCGGTGACCGATGTGAACACGATCGCGTCCGATCCCTTTTCGAACATCGCCGCGAGATTGCTGCCGAGGTTGTCGAAACGGGTGGCATTGTCTTCGGCGGTGGTCAGGCGGCAAATGAGAATACGCTCTCCACCGGCCCGAAACACCTGCGGGCTTATCACTACGCGCTGCCGACCGCGGCGCGACTGAAGGTCGATCCCGGCGCTGGCTTCGGACATCGCGGCATTGATCAGCGCTTCGGTGAATTCTTCGCGCCGCTTGTCGCGGAACTCCTGCGCGAAGACCGACCCGATGAGGTCCTCGCGCGTCGATTGCAGAAGCGATGCTGCCGGTTCGTTCAGATCCTTGATCTTGCCGTCATTGACCGACACGAAGACGACGCAGTCACGCACCGTGCGCAACAAGAGCCGATAGCGCGCATCGAACTCCCGGCGGGCCTCGTAGCCCTGTTCGAGAGACATCTGCGCCTGCACAAGCTGCTGTTGCGTCTCGGCGATCGGACGCAGGTCACGACCCAGCATCAGGAATGACCCATCCGACCCGAACGGGTGAAAGCTGTAGCGGATCGGGAATTCCCAGACCGCATTGTCCGAATGGTTCAGTTCGACCGAGCGCTTCGGAACCTCGCCGCGTTTTAGCACCTCAACTACGGATTCGAATTTCGGGCGGCTTTCCTTGGTCAGGAAATCCATCACCGGGCGACCCTCCCAATGGCCCAACTTGCCGAAGGAGGTTTCGTTAGGATTGATCAGAACAGAAAGAACCTCGCCGGAGCGAGACACGGCGAGGGCAATATCGGAAGCAACTGTAATAATGCTCGACAGAACTTCGGCATCGATCAGGGGGACGGAGCCGCTGCTCCAGAAACTGGACCCACTACTGTTCATTACCGAGTCGACGACCTGCTCTTGTATTTGTTCTTTTCGCACAGCTTGAGTGCAACCTTCACATCGTTGGACACCAGGTCGACATCGGTCTTTTCTTTGACACCATCCGCAAGGCTTAGGACGATCCCACCCAGAACGATCTGTGGCGGTACCAAAATACCTGTCCGAATGCGTTTAACCAACTTTGCGATTGATGCAAGCGCGTCAGGCCGCGATCCCGAAAACATTACCATGTCGTAGGTTTCATCCGACAGTGCCTGCAAAACCGTTTCGTCTCGTGCGCCGAACAGGATCCGGACCGATGCGCCGGCCCTGCGCATCTGAGCGGTGGCGACATGCGGCCCGAGGGTGTGGCTGTCGTTCCCCTGCAAGAGCAACAGGACTTGTGTTCCGTCGGCCATTTCGGGCGGGTTGGCCGCCCAGGGCGGGGAGAGCATTGTCAAAAGACCCTGAAGCCGGGCCGTGGCAATTGTGACCTTGGCAAAGCCGATGACATCTTCGATCCACATTTGCCCCAGGTCGCGTGCCGCTTGCGGAATGTAGATATCGACGATCTGCTCCGGGCTGATCCGACGATCCTTGAGATCCTCCAGCAGCGCCTCGGAATTGAACGAGCCGGTCTGAAGCGCGGCCTCGACGAGTTTTTGCACCGCGCTGCTTCGGATGGTTTGTGCGCCATCATCGCCCTTGTCGCTCAGTACGGAAAGAACAGCAGAAGCCAGGGCCGAGATATCCGGGCGGTTTTCTTCGGTGGTGGCGCGTTCGTCGGTGTGATCCTTCGCCATATCGTATCCTCGTTACCGATCGTGCGTACCAGATGTCAGAAACATCAGACAACTATAGTGTCCGATTCTTGAGGCAGATTGTCAAAGATAATTGACAGTCTGGCTCGTTCAGCTTTTGATTCAAGGTAATAGGCCAGCTAAAACCCAAATAAAATAGCAGTTTGTCGTTATTATCTGGGAATCAGCGTGACAGCCTGGCTTGGCCGTAAACACAGATTTCAAAGTGTAAGTTTTAGTTGACACTCGGCCAAACCAGACGATACTTTTCGAGTGACTGGAACGGAATCGTGAACATGGCAGGATCGCAACGCGCAACTGGAAAGCCGGTGTTCCTCTACACAGAGGAGCAGCGCGCACGTCGGGACAACAGCGTCTGGACACTCATCCAGGGCGTGCTCGCGCCGCTTCAATTCCTTGTTTTTATTATCTCTTTGGCTTTGGTCCTGCGATATCTCTGGACCGGGTCCGGCTATGATGCCGCGACCGTTTCCATCCTGGTCAAGACTGTCTTTCTTTTGACGATCATGGTCACCGGCGCGATCTGGGAAAAGGTCGTGTTCGGACAGTATCTCTTTGCCCCGGCCTTTTTCTGGGAGGACGTGTTCTCGTTCCTCGTGATCGCGCTGCACCTTGCCTATGTCTGGGCGCTCTGGACTGGCGCGCTGAGCCCGACCGAAGAGATGTTGCTCGCTCTGTCCGCCTATGCCGCCTATGTCGTCAATGCCGGTCAGTTCCTGTGGAAGCTGCGCGCCGCGCGTCTTCAGGCCAGCGCAAACTCCCTGACCGACGAGGCCCCCGCATGACCGAGCGTTTCGCCCCTCCGCCTTCGCGTGGATGTTCCAATACACCCGTGCTCAAGCAACGCGGGCAGCACGAGGTTTTCTGTGGTCTGACCGGAATCATCTGGCTGCACCGCAAGATGCAGGATGCGTTCTTCCTTGTCGTCGGAAGCCGCACCTGCGCGCATCTCCTGCAATCCGCCGCTGGCGTGATGATCTTTGCCGAACCGCGCTTTGCGACCGCAATCCTCGAAGAAACCGACCTGGCCGGGATGGCGGACGCACAGCAGGAACTTGACCGCGTGGTCAGCGAATTGCTTGAGCGTCGCCCCGACATCAAGCAGCTGTTCCTTGTCGGGTCGTGCCCGTCAGAAGTGATCAAGCTTGATCTTGCCAAGGCCGCCGAACGCATGAGCGCCCAGTTTGCGCCGAACGTGCGGGTGCTGAGCTATTCCGGGTCCGGGATCGAAACGACCTTTACCCAGGGCGAAGACGCGTGTCTCGCTGCGATGGTCCCGGTGCTACCGCAGTCCGACGCGCGCGAATTGCTGCTGGTTGGCGCGCTGCCCGATGTGGTCGAAGAACAGGCAGTTGGTCTTTTGGAAGCGATGGGCATTGGCCCGATCCGGGTATTGCCCGCGTCACGTGTGAATGACGAGTATGGGATCGGTCCGAATACGCTTTACGCGCTGACGCAGCCGTTCCTGACCGACACCCACGAAGCGTTGCAACGTCGCGGTGCAAATCACATCGCAGCCCCGTTCCCGTTCGGCGAGGAAGGGACAACCCAATGGTTGCGCGCGATCGCCGATCAGTTCGGTGTGTCCGAGGCCAAGTTTGCCGAAGTCACCGACGCCCCTCGCGCCCGTGCCCGCAAGGCTGTCGCTCAGGCGTCCGAGGCGTTGCGTGGCAAATCGGTGTTCTTCTTTCCCGACAGCCAGCTTGAAATCCCGCTGGCCCGGTTCCTGACCCGCGAATGCGCCATGGAGGCGATCGAAGTGGGTGCGCCGTTCATCCACAAGACCATCATGGCCCCCGATCTCGACCTGCTGTCCGAAGGTCCGACCATTGCCGAAGGTCAGGACGTGGACAAACAGCTCGACCGTTGCCGCGCCGCGCGCCCTGACTTGACGGTCTGTGGGCTTGGCCTTGCCAATCCGCTTGAGGCCGAGGGCCTGACCACCAAATGGGCCATCGAACTCGTCTTCACCCCGGTGCATTTCTACGAACAGGCGGGCGACCTTGCGGGCCTCTTCTCGCGTCCGGTGCGCCGTCGTGACCTTCTGAAGCTGGAGGCGGCGGAATGAAGCTGACCGTCTGGACATATGAAGGCCCGCCGCATGTCGGCGCGATGCGTGTCGCGACGGGCATGACCGGCCTGCATTATGTGCTGCATGCACCGCAGGGGGATACCTACGCCGACTTGCTGTTCACGATGATCGAGCGGCGCAACCATCGCCCGCCGGTCACCTACACGACGTTCCAGGCCCGCGATCTGGGCGCGGATACCGCGTACCTGTTCAAGGACGCCGCGATGGCCGCCTACGAGCGGTTCAAGCCCGAGGCGATGATCGTCGGCGCGTCCTGCACCGCCGAACTGATTCAGGACGATCCCGGCGGCCTCTCCGAAACGCTTGGACTGCCGATCCCGGCCATCCCGCTCGAACTGCCCAGCTACCAGCGCAAGGAAAACTTCGGCGCGGACGAAACGTTCTTTCAGATCGTGCGGCACCTCGCCAAGCCGATGGAAAAGACCGCGCGCGTGACCGCCAACCTGATCGGCCCCACCGGCCTTGGCTTCCGTCACCGCGATGACATCGTCGAAGTGACCGGCCTACTGATGGATATGGGGATCGAGGTGAATGTTGTGGCCCCGATGCCTGCGTCGCCGTCCGAGATCGCCAAGATGGGTCAGGCGCATTTCAACGTGCTGATGTATCCCGAGACGGCCGAGACCGCCGCGCGCTACATGGAGCGCGAGTTTGGTCAGCCTTACACGAAAGTGGTTCCCATCGGAGTTGGTGCAACCCGCGATTTCGTGGCCGAAGTGGCGAAACTGGCCGGTGTAGAGCCTGTTCTGGACGACAGCCGCCTGCGTCTGCCGTGGTATTCGGCCAGCGTCGACAGCACCTACCTGACCGGCAAGCGTGTGTTCCTGTTTGGCGATGGCACGCATGTTGCCGCCTGCGCCCGCATCGCCCGTGACGAGATGGGGTTCGAAGTGGTCGGCATGGGCTGCTACAACCGCGAACAGGCCCGGATGTTGCGCAGTGTCGCCAAGGAATTTGGCGTAGAGCCCCTCATCACCGACGATTACCTCGAGGTCGAGCGCCGGATCGAGGAACTGGCCCCCGAGATGATCCTCGGCACCCAGATGGAGCGTCATATCGGCAAGCGCCTGGGCATTCCCTGCGCTGTCATTTCCGCGCCCGTGCATGTTCAGGATTTCCCGGCGCGCTACAGCCCGCAGATGGGGATCGAAGGCGCAAACGTGATCTTTGACACCTGGGTACATCCGCTGGTCATGGGGCTTGAGGAACACCTGCTGACCATGTTCCGCGAGGATTTCGAGTTCCACGACGATGCCGGCGCGAGCCATCACGGCCACAAGGCCAAGCTGCGTGATATCGGCAAGACAGAGACTGTTTCGGCGGAACCCGCCCAGGCCAATACCGGCCCGGTCGAGATCGTGTGGCTGCCCGCGGCGGAAAAGGAACTGAAGAAGATCCCGTTCTTCGTGCGCGGCAAGGCCAAGCGCAACACCGAAACCTTCGCGTCCGAGCGCGGGGTGCAGGAAATCAGTGTCGACACCCTTTACGAGGCGAAGGCCCATTATGCGCGATAGTTTCACCGAAGCCCGGGCGTATAACATCGCCATCATCACGCTGGACAGCCATTCGGCCGGTCCCGTGGCGCGGGCTTCGATCAACCTTGCGCAAGACTTCCCCGGTTTGAACGTGACGGTCCATGCAGCGGCAGAATGGGCCGAAACGCCTGATGCCCTGGCTGAAACCAAGAAGGCGATAGCCGACGCAGACATGATCGTCGCGAATCTCCTGTTTCTCGAAGAACATATCGCGCCGATCATGGATGATCTGTACGCCGCCCGTGACCGCGTTGACGGAATGATCGGCGTGATCGCCGATGCGCAGATCATCAAGCTGACCAAGCTGGGCAAGCTCGACATGAGCAAGCCCGCCTCGGGTCTGATGAAGCTGCTCAAGTCTCTCAAGCCCAAGTCCACCGACTCCGACGTTGAAAAGGGCGAAAAGCGGATGCAGCAGCTGCGCCGCTTGCCCAAGCTTCTCAAGATGGTGCCGGGTAAGGCGCAGGATCTGCGCTCCTGGTTCCTTGTCATGCAGTACTGGCTGGGCGGGTCAGACGACAATATCGAGTCGATGGTGCGCTACCTTCTGGGCAAGTACGCCAAGGGGCGTGAGGAATGGTTGGGAGCCGAGGCCGAAGCGCCCATCGAATACCCGGATGTGGCTCTGTATCACCCGGATTTGCCCAGCCGGATCACGACGGACATCGCCGATCTGCCGCGTCCCGCAGAGGTGAAGGCCACCATTGGCCTCTTGATGATGCGGTCCTACGTCTTGGCAAACGACACCGCCCATTACGACGCCGTCATTCGCGCATTCGAGGCCAAGGGCCTGGCCGTCGTGCCCGCCTTTGCCGGTGGTCTGGATGGTCGTCCTGCAATTTCCGAGTTCTTCCGCAACGAAGACCGGACCGCGATTGATGCCATGGTGTCGCTGACCGGATTCAGCCTTGTTGGCGGTCCCGCCTACAATGACAGCAATGCCGCCGTCAGTGTTCTGACAGAGCTTGACGTTCCGTATATCGCCGCACATCCGCTGGAATTTCAGACCCTGGGTCAGTGGGCAAATGGCGATCAGGGTCTTGGACCGATCGAAACCACCATGCTCATCGCGCTTCCCGAGCTGGATGGCGCGACTTGCCCCACCGTTTTTGGCGGTCGTCACAGCCCTGAAGGCTGCAACGGGTGCCACTACCAGTGCCCGTGTGACACGCAAAGCAAGGCAATGGCGCCTTGCCGCGAGCGGATCGAAAGCCTTGCCGAAAAGGCTCTGCGGCAGGCGACCCTGCGCCGCAAACAGAACGCCGACAAGAATGTCGGGATCGTTCTGTTCGGGTTTCCGCCCAATGCAGGTGCTGTCGGGACCGCCGCTTATCTGAGTGTGTTCGAGTCGCTGTTCAACACGCTCTGTGCGATGAAGGCCGAAGGTTACGATGTCGAAGTGCCCGAAAGCGTGGCCGCCCTTCGCGCCACCGTGCTTGAGGGCAATGCCAAACAATACGGCCAGGAAGCAAACGTCGCCGCCCATGTCAGCGCCGACGACATTGTCCGCAACACGCCGCCGCTGAAAGCGATCGAGGCTGTCTGGGGTCCGGCCCCGGGCAAAATCCAGTCCGACGGGCGCGGTGTGTTTGTTCTGGGCGCCCAGCTGGGCAAGGTCTTTGTCGGCGTGCAGCCCACGTTCGGCTACGAAGGCGACCCGATGCGCCTGCTTTTCGAAAAGGGCTTTGCCCCGACCCATGCCTTTGCAACCTTCTACCTGTGGATGCGCAACACATTCAAAGCCGACGTGGTCCTGCATTTCGGAATGCACGGGGCGCTCGAGTTCATGCCGGGCAAGCAGGCAGGTCTTGGTGCCCGCGACTGGCCGGATCGGCTCATCGGCGAGATGCCCAACGTGTATCTTTACGCGTCCAACAACCCGTCCGAGGCGGCGTTGGCCAAGCGCCGTTCCGGGGCCGTCACGGTCACGCACCTAACGCCGCCGTTGGCGCAATCCGGTCTCTATAAAGGCCTGCAAGAGCTGAAAGACAGCCTGACGCGCTGGCGGTCGCTTGACCCAGCCGACAACGAACGGGCCGAGTTGGAGGCACTTATCGCCGAACAGGCCGAAGCCGTGGACATGCAAGGCACCGAACCGGGCGCGCTCTGGCTGAGGCTGCTGGAGACCGAAGATGCGTTGATCCCGGACGGTTTGCATATCGTCGGCAAGGTCTTCAGCGATGATGCCCGCGCCGAGTATCTTAGACTGATCGAAACTGCCGACGACGAAACCAAGGCGAAAGTCGATGCGCTCTTGCAGGAAGAGACCGAACTTGCGGGTCTGATCCGAGCACTGGATGGCCGCTTTACCCCGCCGGTTCCGGGCGGCGATCTGATCCGGTCTACCGATGTGCTTCCTACGGGCCGCAACATCCATGCGTTCGATCCGTTCCGCATGCCGACCGAATTCGCCTGTCGCGATGGTGCGAAACAGGCACAACTTCTGCTGGAAACCCACAAGACCCTGCCGCGCACCGTCGCGCTGGTGCTTTGGGGATCGGACAACATCAAATCCGATGGCGCGCCCTTGGCGCAGGCTTTGGCTCTGATCGGTGCAAAACCGCGCTTTGACAGCTTTGGCCGTTTGTCCGGCGCCGACCTGATCCCGCTGGAAGAGCTTGGTCGTCCGCGCATTGACGTGGTGATGACGCTGTCGGGCATTTTCCGCGATCTTCTGCCTTTGCAGACCCGCATGTTGGCCGAAGCGGCGAAGAAGGCCGCCGAGGCGGATGAGCCACTTGAGATGAATTACATCCGCGCTCATGCCTGGGTCTATGCGCAGGAAAACGGGGTTGATCTGGAAACCGCCGCGCTGCGCGTCTTCTCGAATGCCGAAGGTGCTTATGGATCCAACGTCAACGCGCTGGTCGACAGTTCCGCCTTTGGTGACGAAGACGAACTGGCCGATGCCTACGAGGCGCGCAAGTCGTTTGCCTACGGTGTGAACGGCAAGGCGGCGGCGAACCATGCGCTATTGCAGGAAACGCTCAAGACGGTCGATGTGGCGTATCAGAACCTCGAATCCGTCGAACTGGGTGTCACCACGGTCGACCATTACTTCGACACGCTGGGCGGCATCTCCCGCGCGGTGAAGCGGGCACGCGGCGGTCAGGAAGCGGCGATCTACATTTCCGACACCACGCGCGGCAACGGCAAGGTGCGCACGCTTCAGGACCAGGTCGCGCTTGAGACCCGGTCGCGCAGCCTGAATCCCAAATGGTTCGAAGGCATGCTCAAGCACGGGGCCGAGGGTGTGCGCCAGATCGAAGCGCAGGTGACCAACACGATGGGATGGTCCGCCACCACCGGCAAGGTCGAAGCCTGGGTGTACCAACGGCTGAGCGAGACCTTTGTTCTGGACGCCGACATGCGCGCACGGCTGGCCGATCTGAACCCGACCGCATCCAGCCGCATGGCGAACCGCCTGCTCGAAGCGCACGACCGCAACTACTGGCACCCCGACGCCGAAACTCTGGCCGCGTTGCAAGACGCTGCCGACGCTCTGGAAGATCGCCTTGAGGGGATCGCCGCAGAATGAGCGCCAACACGCATAACCGGAGGCCCACATGAGCCCACTAGACGCAAAAAGCCCCCCCGCCGCCCGCGCTGCCCTGCGCGAAGCCGCAGGTCTGGAAGCGCGCGGTGTGTCCGCGCCGCCCATTCTCAGGGGCCAGGACGGAGAAGGGTCGGTGCAGGTGCACCAGGACAACTCGATGAAAATCGAGGGCGCCAAGGTGTTCTCGGTCTACGGCAAGGGCGGGATCGGCAAATCGACCACCTCGTCGAACCTGTCGGCGGCCTTCTCCAAGCTGGGCAAGCGGGTGCTGCAGATCGGCTGCGACCCCAAGCATGACAGCACCTTTACCCTGACGGGCCAGCTGCAGCCGACGGTGATCGACATCCTCAAAGAGGTGGATTTCCACGCCGAGGAACTGCGCCCCGAGGATTTCGTGGCCGAAGGCTTCAACGGCGTGAAATGCATCGAGGCCGGCGGCCCGCCCGCCGGCACCGGCTGCGGCGGCTACGTGGTGGGCCAGACCGTGAAACTGCTCAAGCAGCATCACCTGCTGGAAGACACCGACGTCGTGCTGTTCGACGTGCTGGGTGACGTGGTCTGCGGCGGCTTTGCCGCGCCGCTGCAACATGCCGACCGCGCGGTGATCGTGACCGCCAATGATTTCGACAGCATCTACGCGATGAACCGGATCATCGCCGCCGTGCAGGCCAAGTCGGCCAACTACAAGGTGCGGCTGGCGGGCTGTGTCGCGAACCGGTCCAAGGACACGGACGAGGTCGATCGCTACTGCAATGAGGTCGGGTTCAAGCGCATCGCGCACATGCCGGACTATGACGCCATCCGCCGGTCGCGGCTCAAGAAGAAGACGCTGTTCGAAATGCCGGACGAGGAAGACATCGTCATGGCCCGCAAGGAATACATCCGGCTGGCCGAGACCCTGTTCAACGGCACCGAGGCGATGGCGCCGCAGCCGCTGGAAGACCGCGACATCTTTGAGCTTCTGGGATTCGATTGATGACCTACGACGCCACACGCGACAGGGTCGAACACTATTTCGACCGCACGGCCACCAAGGTCTGGGAGCGTCTGACCTCTGACGCCCCGGTGAGCCGTATTCGCGAAACCGTCCGCAAGGGCCGGGACCAGATGCGCGACAAGCTGTTGGCGGCGCTGCCATCGGACTTGAATGGCGTCCGTGTTCTGGATGCGGGCTGTGGCGCGGGGCAGATGACGCAGGAACTTGCCAAGCGTGGCGCCGATGTCATGGCGGTAGATATCTCTCCGTCGTTGGTCAGGATCGCTCAGGATCGCCTGCCGCAAGGCTTGCACCGCAAGGTGAAATTCGCCAGCGGAGATATGTTGGCTGCCGACCTTGGAACATTCGACCATGTCATCGCGATGGACAGCCTGATCTATTACACCGAGGCCGATATTCGCGCTGCGCTTTCCGAGCTTGGCGAACGGACCAGCGCATCGGTCGCCTTTACCGTCGCCCCGCGCACGCCGCTGCTCATGACGATGTGGTATGCGGGCAAAGCGTTTCCGCGCTCCGACAGATCGCCGACGATGATCCCACACGGGCCGTCGCGCCTGTCGAAAACAGTCTCTGACATTGGACAACTCAATAATCTGGGTCGCGTGAATTCCGGTTTCTACATCAGTCAGGCTTTGGAGTTCCGGCCATGATCGTCAGCCGCAATCAGGTGAAGTCCCTGGGCATGAGGATGCTGCCGTTTTCGGATGCGGCGTCCGACGATCTGCCTTTGGGCCAACTGTTGCGGCTGGCCTTGTTCCAGGTGTCCGTTGGCATGGCGGGTGTCATGCTGCTGGGCACGTTGAACCGCGTGATGATCGTCGAATTGACCGTGCCCGCGACGCTCGTGGCGATCATGATTGCCCTGCCGGTCCTCATCGCGCCCTTCCGGGCGCTCCTCGGGTTCAAGTCGGACAATCACCGCTCGGCCATTGGCTGGAAGCGGATACCGTATCTCTGGTTCGGAACCCTATGGCAGTTCGGTGGCTTGGCAGTGATGCCCGCCTGTCTGCTCGTGCTGGGCGGCGATGTCACACATGACGTGCCCTTCGCGGGCGAGGTTCTGGCGGCGCTGGCGTTCATCATGACGGGCTTTGGCATGCACATGACGCAGACCGCCGGTCTTGCCCTTGCCGCCGACCGTGCCACCGACGAGACGCGCCCGCGTGTCGTGTCGCTACTTTACGTGATGTACCTGGTCGGAATGGGCGTCTCTGCCATCGTGATCGGGTGGCTGCTTCGCGATTTCTCGGGTCTTCTGCTGATCAGCGTTGTGCAGGGATGTGCCGTCGTGACGCTGGTTCTGAACGTGGTCGCGCTGTGGAAGCAGGAGCGCGTGCGCCCGATGTCGAAAGAAGATCGAGAGGCGCCGCAACCGTCCTTCAAGGATGCCTGGAAAGACCTGACCGCAGGTGGATCGGCCGGACGCCTGTTGGCGGTGGTGTTCCTCGGGACGATGGCGTTCAACATGCAGGATGTGCTGCTTGAACCCTATGGCGGCGAAATCCTCGGACTGAGCGTGTCGTCGACCACGTTCCTGACGGCGACATGGGCAGTCGGTGCGCTGATCGGCTTTGCGTTGGCCGCGCGCGTTCTTTCGAGGGGCGGCAACACCTATCGCATGGCATCCGTCGGATTGCTGGCCGGTGTCGCTGCCTTCAGCACGGTCATTTTCGCGGCACCGATGGACTCGACCTGGCTCTTCTTCACCGGTGCCGGCCTCATCGGCTTTGGTGGCGGGTATTTCGCCATCTCGACGCTGACTGCTGCCATGACATTGCCCGTCGACGGGCTGGCCGGGCGCGGCCTTGCGCTTGGTGCCTGGGGCGCGGCGCAGGCCACGGCTGCCGGATTGTCCACGCTGATCGGTGGGGCGACCCGGGATACGGTGAACTCTGTCGCCCTCTCTGGCCATCTGGGCGAGGCGCTTGCCGATCCCGTCACCGGATATTCCGTCGTCTATCACGTCGAAATCGCGCTTCTGTTCCTGACGCTCATCGTTCTGGGTCGTCTGGTCACGCAAAGCAGAGGCACCCTGACCATTCATCAGAAACCGACAGGGCTGGGCCTTGCCGATTTCCCAACCTGACCAAGGCCCATCAAGGAGAACTTAAGATGACCGAAGACTATATCCTTGGAAACCTCGACCTGGCGAGCATTTCGCTCTGGTTGTTTTTCATTTTCTTCGTCGGACTCGTTATCTGGATCCAGCGCGAGAACCAGCGCGAAGGCTATCCGCTGATCGACGAGGACGGCAGCCAGGCGGATGCGGGCAGCGTGTTTCCGAGCCCGGCCGACAAGACTTTCAAACTGCCGCATGGCCGTGGCGAATACATCGTTCCGTCGGGCCAGACACCCGAGCGAACGGATATCGACGGCAAGCTGACCAGGGCGTTCGAAAGTGGCGGCTTCCCGTTCGACCCGGTGGGCGATCCGCTGGCTGATGGTGTCGGTCCGGGCAGCTGGGCGCCGCGCCGCGACGAGCCCGAGCTTGACGGACACGGCCATCCGAAGATCATTCCGATGTCGGGCAGCGAAAGCTTTCGCGTGTCGGCCGGTCGTGATCCGCGCGGATTGCCGGTTGTCGCCGGAGACGGCGCCATCGTCGGCAAGATCAGCGACATGTGGATCGACGAGCCGGAACAGCTTGTCCGTTTCCTCGAGATCGAGCTTGACGCCGAATACGGGGGCGGATCGCGCCTTGTGCCGATCACCTTTACCCGCATCTGGGGCAACCGCGTGAAGATCAGGTCGATCTTTGGCGAACACTTCGCCGGTGTTCCCAAGCTTGCGGCAGCGCAGCAGATCACCAAGCTCGAAGAAGACAAGATCAGTGCCTATTACGGGGGCGGAACGCTTTATGCGAGCAAGGCCCGTCTGGAGCCACAGCTCTGATCCGAACAGCCAGGACGACAAAGGGGAACCACAATGCCACATGACGATTTTCAGGTAGAACCGGTCAAGGGCCTGCCAGAGACACCTCCCGAAGGGGAAGTGATCCTCTGGCAGGGCAAGCCGGATTGGTGGGCTCTGTCCAAGGAGTCGCTGAACCTGCTCTGGGTCGCGGGGTATTTCGTGTTCCTCGCCGCCTGGCGGTTCGTCGCCGTCATCGACCTGATGCCCCTGGGCCAGGCCATCTGGGCCTCCGTTCCGTTCCTGATCCTGGGAGGTATCGTTTGTGGCTTGTTGCTGGGCATCGCCTTTGCGCAGGCGCATTACACGATCTACACGGTCACCAACCGTCGCGTCGCGATGCGGATCGGGGCGGCCCTTACGGTGACCTTGAACCTGCCCTACACCCAGATCGGCTCGGCCAACCTGGACCTGCGCAAGTCGGGCACGGGGACAATCGCCTTCGATCTTCTGGGAGACACGAGGATCAGCTACCTGGTCTGCTGGCCGCATGTGCGCCCGTGGCGGATTTCTCCGACGCAGCCCGCGCTGCGCTGCATCCCGGATGCCAGGAGAATTGCCGCGATGATCTCTGAAGCGGCTCAGGCCCGCGTGTCGACACCGCAGGTCGAACGCGCCCCGGCGGCACCCAGTGCCGTTGCTGCGGAATAAGGAGCGGGATCATGGGAACCCAGACACTCGACAAGGCCCGCATCCACGCCACCGAACGGGAACTCGTGCCGCGCCTGTTCGTGCGGGCGATGTTCGGAATGGTGATGATCTGCCTCGTCATGGTCAGCCTCTACCGCTGGATGGACGGGCCGGTGCAATACACCGCGCCGGACTCTCCGGTGGTGATCGAAAAGGTGCTTTACCTCGAAGGCAATATGAGCGGATCGGCACAGGTCTTTGCCGAAGACAAGTCGCTGATTGCCGCCTACACTCCGGAAGAAGGAGGATTCCTCTCGGGCATCTGGAGGGTCCTGCAAA
This sequence comes from Marivita sp., assembly GCF_020055635.1. Lineage (GTDB taxonomy): Bacteria > Pseudomonadota > Alphaproteobacteria > Rhodobacterales > Rhodobacteraceae > Marivita. The sequence continues at coordinate 68,990 of NZ_JAIPUT010000010.1, forward strand.
GGGAACGCACCAATGCGCGCGTCGCACTTGATGGTCCGGTGATCGTCCGGGCGCGGGAGAATAACCGTCTTGAGATCTTTGATCCCAGCACGGGATGGGGGGCCGACCTCATGGGGTTCGGCGCCGACAACTCGGCAGCTTTCGCCAGGCTGCTGAACTAACCGAAAGGGAATCGGACAATGGGTTTGTTGACCAAAGATATCGAAAGGGCGCCGTGCACGGTGGAAATCAGCCACTGTTTCGAGAGCCTTCATGCGCATGTGCGCTTCAACAATGGTGCGGTGATCTATCCGGGGGACGAAGTGAAGGTCCAGGGACCCGAGATCATGGCGCCGTTCGGAGAGGTTGTCAGCGAAGACCGCGAAGCGATCATCTTCCGGGCCTCCAAGCTCGAACAGCTCTGGACCCGCCTCACGGGCGATTTCGAAGTTATGGAGCTTTGCGAGTTTTCCTTCTCCGAGGAGGTGACGCTGTGAACATCCAAGCCACGCACTCCGCCGACGCCACGACCGTCGAAGAGGGACTCGCCATCCAGGAAGAACAGGCGAAGTTCGACAGCAAGGCGGCGACCGAAGTCGCGATGCAGAACACGCTTCTGACGCCGCGCTTCTACACCACCGATTTCGACGAACTTGACGCGATCAATGTCGATGGCATCCGCGAAGAGTGGGATCAGCTGATCGCGCAGATGGTTGCCGACCCGAACAAGGGTCACTTCAAGAAGAACGAAGACTGGGACCACGTCGATTGGGAGAACATGGAACCGGGACTCAAGAAAGAGTTCATCGACTTCCTGATCTCGAGCTGCACTGCGGAATTCTCGGGCTGCGTCCTCTATAAGGAGATGAAGCGGCGTGGGAACAACAAGGACATTACCCAGCTGTTCCAGCTCATGGCGCGCGACGAGGCCCGCCATGCCGGGTTCATCAACGACGCGCTGCGCGAAGCGGGGGTCGCGGTGAATCTGGGCTTCCTGACGCAGAAGAAGAAATACACCTATTTCCGGCCCAAGTTCATCTATTACGCTACCTACCTGTCGGAAAAGATCGGCTACGCGCGGTATATCACGATCTTCCGTCACCTTCAGGAACACCCCGAGCACCGGTTCCACCCGATTTTCAAGTGGTTCGAGGAATGGTGCAACGATGAGTTCAGCCACGGTGAAGCGTTTGCGCTGTTGATGAAGACCGATCCCAAACTCACTTCGGGCAAGAACGTCTACTGGATCAAGTTCTTCCTCACGGCGGTCTATGCCACGATGTATGTGCGCGACCACCAGCGGCCGAAGTTCCACGAGGCGCTGGGCGTCGATCCGGATTGGTACGCGCATGAGGTGTTCACCAAGACATCGACCCTGACACAGCAGATTTTCCCGATCACGCTGGATATCGAGCATCCGCGCTGGCAGCCGACGCTGGAAAAGCTGCAGCGCGCCAATGTGCAGATTGCCGAAGCGAAGGCGGAAGGTGGCCTGGGTGGCAAGCTTCGGGAATGGGCCGGATCGGCAAAGGCGGCGATGTGCTTTGTGTCGCTGTACACCATTCCGGCGCAGAAGCATCAGGTGCCCGAAACGACCCGGCTGGTGCCGGCATATTGAGCGGTTTCGCCGCCTGACGGCGGCGACCGGGTGGGGGCCAGCCCCCACACCCCCGGCATATTTGGAAAGAGAAGAAGGACAAGACGCGTGTTGAATGATCCCTGGATTGCAGCCCTCGTGGCGCTTTTCGTCTGGTGGTTTTCCACCGGGGCGATCCTGGTGGTCGTGAAATACGCAGACCGGCACGGGGTTGGATTTGGTCGCGCGTTGACCTGGGCCGCGTTGCCGGTGTTCTTTCTGGGTGCCTACGGCATCTGGGCGTCGGCCGAGCTCGACAGCACTGCGGCGGCCTATCATGCCTTTCTTGCGGCCCTGGCGCTTTGGGCCTGGATCGAGATGGCCTTTCTGACCGGCACGATCACCGGGCCGAACGTGCACGAGTGCCGCGCCGATATTCCCGAATGGGAACGGTTCATCCGCGCCTGGGGAACGATTGCGTATCACGAGATGTTGCTGGCCGCGACGCTGATCGGGCTTTGGCTGTTCACCCTGGATGCGGTGAACAGCTTTGGCTTCTGGACCTTTGCGGTGCTGTTCTTTGCCCGCGTGTCTGCCAAGCTGAACCTGTTCCTGGGCGTACCCAAGATCAACACAGAATTCCTGCCGCAGCCGCTTGCCCATCTGCCCAGTCACTTCCGCCATGCCAAGATGAACTGGTTGTTCCCGATCTCGGTCAGCGCGCTGACCTTTGCCGTTGCCTGCTGGCTGGAACGGATTTATTCCGCCACGTCCCTGGGCGATACGATCGGCTTTGCCCTGTTGGCTGCCATGACCGCGCTCGCATTGCTCGAGCATTGGTTCATGGTGCTGCCGCTGCCCGACGAAAAACTCTGGCGCTGGATGATACCCGCGCCCAAATCAAAACAACAAGACAAGACGATACGAACGGAGGACGCCCATGGACTTTGACAGCCTGTTCAATGCCCAGATCGATACCCTGAAAGAGGAGGGGAACTATCGCATCTTTGCCGAGCTGGAGCGCAAATGTGGCGCGTTTCCGCGAGCCAAGTCGCATGATGCCGACTGCCCCGATGAGGTGACGGTCTGGTGTTCCAACGATTACCTTGGCATGGGTCAGCATCCCGATGTCATCAAGTCGATGCAGGACGCGGTGGGCGAGAATGGTTGCGGCGCCGGTGGCACACGCAACATCAGCGGCACCAACCACCAGCACAAGCTTCTGGAAACCGAACTCGCCGACCTGCATGGCAAGGATGCGGCGCTGCTCTTTACCTCGGGCTACGTGTCGAACTGGGCTGCGCTGTCGACGCTCGGGTCGCGTCTGCCGGACGCGGTGATCCTGTCGGACGAGCTTAATCATGCGTCAATGATCGAAGGCATCCGACACAGCCGCGCGAACAAGGTGATCTGGAAGCACAACGATCCCGAAGACCTTGATCGCAAGCTGGCCGCGCTGCCCTCGAATGCGACCAAGATCGTGGCGTTCGAGTCGGTCTATTCGATGGATGGCGACATCTGCCCGATGAAGGAAATCGTCGAAGTGGCCGAGAAGCATGGCGCGATGACCTATCTCGACGAGGTACACGCGGTCGGCATGTATGGCCCGCGCGGTGGCGGTGTGTCCGAGCGTGAAGGACTGGCGGACCGGATCACGCTCATCGAAGGCACACTTGGCAAGGCCTTTGGCGTCATGGGCGGATACATCACCGGCTCCGAGGCGATGTGCGATTTCATCCGATCGTTTTCGAGCGGGTTCATCTTCACGACCGCCTTGCCGCCGGCGGTGGCCGCCGCGGCCCGCACTTCCATCCAGCATCTCAAGCGGAGTGACACCGAACGCCATCGGCAACGGATTCAGGTCGCAAGATTGCGCAAACGGCTGGATGACATGGGTATCCCGCATCTGGATAATCCGAGCCACATCATCCCGGTGATGATCAAGGATCCGGTGAAATGCCGGATGCTTGCCGACATCCTTATGCAGGATTACGGCATCTACGTGCAGCCGATCAACTATCCCACAGTGCCCAAAGGCACGGAGCGCCTGCGGTTCACGCCGGGTCCGCTTCATTCGGACGCAGATATCGAGCATCTTGTTCAGGCTCTGGCAACCCTCTGGAAACAATGTGCAATTGCGCATCAGGTTGCTTGACTCGAGGCGCGACCCATTTAGGTGATATGGAACCACACAGGTTTGCTATTGGTTATCAAGCCAAGTGCGCGTTAGTTTGCGCGGGAACACGAAAGAGGAGTTCACCAATGAAGTTGATGATCGCAACTGCGGCGATGATGCTGGCGGGATCGGGTGCAGCTTTCGCACAAGATGTCGAAGCCGGCGAAAGAGAATTCAACAAGTGCAAATCCTGCCACATGATCGTGGCTGAGGACGGCACCGAGATCGTCAGGGGCGGTCGCACTGGCCCCAACCTTTGGAACGTGATCGGCCGCCAAGCTGGCACAGTCGAAGACTTCCGCTATGGCGACGCCATTGTCGAGGCGGGCGAGCAGGGGCTGGTCTGGAACGAAGAGACCTTTACCGCCTACGTGCAGGACCCCAAGGGATTTCTCGCCGAGTATCTGGATGACAGCAGCGTTCGGTCGAAAATGTCGTTCCGTCTGCGCAGCGGTATGGAAGATGTCTACGCTTATCTGGCTTCCGTCAGCCCTGACGCGCCGACAGGTGACGACACAGGGTCCTGACACGGTCCATGTTTGCTGAAACAGGGGGCGCGCTGACACGGCGCGCCCCTCTTTTCGTGCAGGATCGCCTGGGTCGAGTTGACCTGCATTTCCTCCTCACGCAAAAGACACGAAACAAGCACAAGTAAAAGGTGAGTGCCATGAAGATTGCGATGATAGGGACCGGCTATGTCGGTCTGGTATCCGGGGTGTGCTTTTCGGATTTCGGCCACCACGTCGTCTGCGTGGACAAGGATCAGCGCAAGATCGACATGCTCGAACGTGGAGAGGTTCCGATATACGAGCCCGGACTCGACACCTTGATGGCCAAGAATGTCGAGGCCGGGCGTCTGGAGTTCACCCGCGATCTCGCGGCGGCGATCGATGGAGCCGAGGCGGTCTTCATCGCGGTTGGCACACCGACGCGCCGGGGGGATGGCCATGCGGACCTGTCCTACGTCATGGCGGCGGCCGAGGAGATCGCCAAGGCCGCCAAGGATTACGTGGTCATCGTGACCAAATCGACTGTTCCCGTCGGCACCAACCGCAAGGTGCGCGACGTGGTGGCCGCGGCCAATCCGGAGCTTGATTTCGACGTCGCCTCCAATCCCGAATTCCTGCGCGAAGGTGCGGCGATCGACGATTTCATGAAGCCGGATCGTGTGGTTGTCGGCGTCGAAACCGACCGCGCTGCGGCGGTCATGTCGGACATCTACCGTCCGCTCTATTTGCGGGATTTTCCGATTGTCACGACCGATCTGGAATCCGCCGAGATGATCAAATACGCGGCCAACGCGTTTCTGGCGACCAAGATCACCTTCATCAACGAGATTGCGGCCTTGTGCGAAAAGGTCGGCGCGGACGTCAAGCAAGTGTCCAAGGGCATGGGCATGGACAACCGCATCGGCAACAAGTTCCTGCATGCCGGCCCCGGCTATGGCGGGTCGTGTTTTCCCAAGGACACCAAGGCATTGGCCCGTATCGGGCAGGAACATGCCAGCCCGATGTACATCACCGAAGCAGTGATCGCGGTCAATGAAGACACCAAGCGCCGGATGATCCACAAATTGCAGGAACTCTGTGGCGGTTCCTTCAACGGCAAGACGGTGGCGGTGTTGGGCGTGACCTTCAAGCCAAACACCGACGACATGCGCGACGCGCCGGCGCTGACCATCGTGCCCGCTCTGGTCGGCGGAGGCGCCAAGGTGCGTGTCAGCGACCCGCAGGGTCAACGCGAGGGAGAGGCGCTCTTGCCGGGCGTGCAGTGGCAGGAGGATCCTTACGAAGCTGTCCAGGGGGCGGATCTGCTGGTGCTCCTGACGGAATGGAATGAATTCCGCGCGCTGGACCTGAGCCAGATCGCCAAGAGCATGGCCCGCCCGGCCATGGCCGACCTGCGCAACATCTACAACGTCGAAGTGGTCAGGGAAGCCGGTTTCGTGGCCTATGAAAGCGTCGGGCGAATCGGGTTGTCCTGATCATGGCGCGCGTCGGTGCTGACCGCGCGCTACCGCGATTTGCGGCGGAAATAGGGCGGCACTGACATCGCGTTGCGGGACAGTTCCGCTCGAAGCCACGCGATTGTTCCGGTAAACGGGTTTTCGTCGGCAAATATGGCAAAAACCTTGGCGATCCGACACATTTCTGACAAATACGAACCTCTCGGGCGGGGGCTCAACACAGGTGCGGTCGTCAATGCGTCAGGTCTCTGACATTGTCCACTCTCTCAAATTGCTCACGGGCACCGCGTCATGCGGGCAGATGACGCATGAGGATCACCCTTTTGCAGCGCAGGAGCTTCGGGTTTAACACACCACAAGGCACGCGCCGGGGCGCGATTGGCAGCTACAACCAGTCGACGAGGTGAAGCGCTGCGTGCTGTGTGAGCGTCGGCAGACGCGCCCGAAGCTCCTGTCTGCCGTGTCCCGATCAGCCAGCCGTGTCCCGCCCGAGGATCGTGCGCAGGATGTCCTTGGCATTATCCGACGCCCAATCGGCATCGCCACGCATCCGCGCGACTTCCTGACCTTCGGGGTTGAGGATGACCGTGATCGGCAGACCCAGAACGCTCATTTCCCGCGCCAGGCCGGATTTCGGATCGCGGTGAAGGGGAAGGTTCTCGACACCGATCTCGTCGAAGAAGGTGGTCATCGCGGGTGGGGGATTGCGGCCGGTGGCAATGGTCACGACGTCGAAATCCGCACCGCCGAACTCGGTCTGCAATTCCGAGAGCATCGGCATTTCCTTGCGGCACGGTGCACACCACGTGGCCCAGAAATTCAGCAAGACCCACTTGCCCTTGTACTGGTCGAGCGACATTGGATCGCCCTCAAAGGTGGTGAACTCGGCCGTTCCGGCAGGTTGCGGAGTGCTGTGGAAGGTAAGTTTCTTCATGTCGCCGTCGCGCATGGCCTCGGCCTTGGACAGATCGGCCAGTGCCGGGTTTGCAAGCGCAACGAGGCCCGTATAGAGGATGGCGGCAAGTGTATTCTTCATTTTCCCTCCGAAGGGGTAAGACCATGTCCGACAAATCCTCGAACCAGATGTGGGGTGGCCGTTTTGCTGCCGGACCCGATGCGATCATGGAGGCGATCAATGCCTCGATCGGGTTCGACAAACGCATGGCGGCACAAGATATCGCCGGTTCAAGGGCTCACGCTGCGATGCTCGCAGCGCAAGATATCGTAACACCTAGCGATGCCGAAGCGATGCGGGAAGGCTTACTCACCGTTTTGTCAGAGATTGAAACAGGCGAGTTCGCCTTTTCGACCGCGCTTGAAGACATCCACATGAATGTCGAGGCACGGCTGAAAGAGGTGATCGGCGACCCGGCCGGGCGTTTGCACACGGGTCGGTCGCGCAACGATCAGGTGGCCACCGATTTCCGTCTTTGGGTGCGGGATCAGTTGGATGCCGCAGCTTCTGGCCTGACCGCCTTGATAGGCGCTCTGGTGGCACAGGCCGATGCAGGCGCAGACTGGGTGATGCCGGGCTTTACCCATTTGCAGACCGCGCAGCCGGTGACATGGGGGCATCACATGATGGCCTATGTGGAGATGTTCGCCCGCGATCTGTCCCGCGTGCAGGACGCACGCCGCCGGATGAACGAATCGCCTTTGGGCGCGGCCGCGCTGGCGGGCACCTCTTTCCCCATCGATCGGGACATGACCGCACAGGCGCTCGGCTTTGACCGGCCCATGGCCAACAGCCTCGATGCCGTCAGCGACCGCGACTTCGCGTTGGAATTCCTGAGCGTTGCCAGCATCAGCGCCATGCACCTCAGCCGCATGGCGGAAGAACTGGTGATCTGGTCGTCTGCGCAGTTCCGGTTTGTCACGCTGTCCGACCGGTTTTCGACCGGATCGTCGATCATGCCACAGAAGAAAAATCCCGACGCCGCGGAACTGATCCGCGCCAAGATCGGGCGTATTTTTGGTGCGAATGTCGCGCTCATGATGGTGATGAAGGGTCTTCCGCTGGCCTATTCCAAGGACATGCAGGAAGACAAGGAACAGGTTTTCGATGCGGCCGACAACTGGATGCTGGCGCTGGCGGCGATGGAAGGCATGGTCAAGGACATGAGCGCCAACCGCGCCAACCTCGAAGCAGCGGCCTCGGCCGGGTTCTCGACAGCGACCGATCTTGCGGACTGGCTTGTCCGTACGCTCGACCTACCTTTCCGGGACGCGCATCATGTCACCGGATCCCTGGTGGCAATGGCGGAGAGAAAGGGATGCGATTTGCCGGATCTTAGCCTTGAGGACATGCAGTCGGTGCATGCAGAGATCACATCGGACGTGTTCGAGGTGTTGGGCGTTCACAACTCGGTTGCCAGCCGAACCAGCTATGGCGGAACTGCCCCGGTCAGGGTGCGGGAACAGGTCGCACGGTGGAAAGAGATACTGGAATGATCCGCGGGATGCTTATCGGTGCGCTTTTTGCGCTGGCGGCCTGCGGGGCGGATGGTCCACCGATACGGCCGTCGGTCAACACCACCGTGTCCGTCGGCTCCGAAGGTGTCCGCACCTCCACGGGTGTGTCCGTGCGGTCCGGCCCGGTGACGGTCGGGGGACGGTTCTGATGTCCCCGATGCGCTGGATCTACCTTGCGCTCGCCATTTGGGGCGCGATCCACCCGATGTATTATTTCGTCTCGTGGTTCCAGGAAAACGGCTGGTCGCTGGGTGCGATGATCGACGCGTGGTATGTCAATGATGCCACCACCGGGCTGACATGGGATCTGACGATCGCGGCGGTCTCGTTGACCATCTGGATCATTGCCGAGGTTGCGGTGCGCCGCAACTGGTCGGCGCTGATCGCAATTCCCGCCACCTATTGCATCGGCGTCAGCTGCGGACTGCCGCTTTACCTGTTCTTGCGCTCCAGGCCGATCACCCCGTAGGCCGCTTTGGATTGCGGATGTCGCCGCAAAGCCGGGGTGAACGAGCGCTCCATCATCGCGGCGGTCCGTGGCGTTTTGACGAATATTCGATAGCAGACGCAAGGGCTGGCACAAAGCCGCGCGCTGCGTTACTGCGGCGCGGTCTGTTCTGGAGGCGGCCTTGGATCATTTTTTGTATCGCGACGGTGCTTTGTTCGCCGAAGACGTATCGGTGGAGGACATTGCGGCCTCTGTGGGCACGCCGTTCTACCTGTATTCCACCGCCACGCTGACGCGGCATTTTCAGCTTTTCGACGAGGCGCTGGCCGGCATGGACCACATGGTCTGTTACGCCATGAAGGCTGCGTCGAACCAGGCGATTCTGCGCACCTTGGCAGAGCTTGGGGCCGGCATGGACGTGGTCTCGGGCGGCGAATATGCCCGCGCGCGGGCCGCCGGCGTACCCGGTGACCGGATCGTGTTTTCCGGCGTCGGCAAGACACGAGAGGAAATCCGCCAGGTTCTCGAAGGTGGCATCCGCCAGTTCAACGTCGAGAGTGAACCGGAATTGCGCGTCATTTCGGAGGTCGCAAGCAGCCTGGGCAAGACCGCGCCGATCACGGTGCGGGTCAACCCAGACGTGGACGCGAAAACCCACGCCAAGATCGCCACCGGAAAGTCCGAGAACAAGTTTGGCATCCCGATTTCCAAGGCCCGCGAGGTCTATGCCGAGGCCGCGGCGTTGCCGGGGATCGAAGTGATCGGCATCGACGTGCATATCGGTTCGCAGCTCACAGAGCTGGAGCCCTATGAACTGGCCTACCGCAAGGTCGCAGACTTGACCGAGCAGTTGCGGGCGGATGGTCATGTGATCAAGCGGCTCGATCTGGGCGGTGGGCTTGGCATCCCCTACACGCGCTCCAACGAGGCCCCGCCGCTGCCATCGGACTATGGCGCGCTGATCAAGCGCACCGTCGGCCATCTGGGCTGCGAGATCGAGATTGAACCGGGCCGCCTGATCGTCGGCAATGCCGGTATCCTTGTCAGCCGCGTCGTTTACGTGAAACAGGGCGAGGGCCGGCAGTTTCTTATCCTTGACGGCGCCATGAACGATTTGATCCGACCGGCCATGTATGATGCCCACCACGATATCATCCCGGTGATCGAACCGGCGCCAGGTGCGGAACAGCAGCCTTACGACATTGTCGGGCCGGTCTGCGAATCCGGTGACACCTTTGCCCGCAATCGCATGATGCCGCCGCTGCGGGCTGGCGATCTCGTGGCCTTTCGTTCGGCCGGGGCTTACGGGGCCGTGATGGCCAGCGAATACAACACGCGCCCCCTTGTGCCCGAAGTTTTGGCGAAGGGCGATCAATTCGCTGTCATCCGCAAGCGTCCCGACTTTGACGAAATCATAAATCGAGATACCATCCCCCCATGGCTGTGAGGAGACCCTTCGCGGTCGGACAGCCGGGAGATCGGGATGACCGAACACGATGACCTGCCAAACGACATAGACACGGCACTGCGCCGGCCCTTGGTTCTGACGCGGACGGGCATGGCGGCAGAGTCTCTGGTGCGCTCCTTCTGGCCGTTCTGGTCGGTTCTCTTCGTGACACTGGCTTTTCTGATGCTGGGTTTGCAGGATCACCTGCCGCTCTGGACAGTGTGGGGCCTGCTTGGCGCAGCAGCGCTTGGGACTGTCTGGACCCTCGTGCGCGGAATACGCCGCTTTGTCTGGCCATCGCAGTCGGCGGCGCTTGCTCGGCTTGACGCGACGCTTCCGGGAAATCCCATCCTGGCGTCGATGGACAGTCAGGCAATCGGAGCCGGAGACGCTGCGTCGCTTGCCGTCTGGAAAGCGCACCAGGCGCGGATGATCGCGCGATTGAAAGAAGCAAAGGCGGCAGAGCCCGATCTACGTGTGTCCAAGGCCGACCCGTTTGCCTTGCGCTACGTGGCGCTTCTCGCGTTCCTCGTTGCCGCTGTATTCGGGTCGGTCCTGCGCGTTCAGACCGTGTCGGCGATGGGACCCACCGGGTCCGATCTGTCGTCCGGCCCGACCTGGGAAGGCTGGCTGGAGCCGCCTCGGTACACTGGTTTGCCGTCGATCTATCTCAACGATATCACGGCTGCCCGTCTGGAAACCCCCGAAGGTAGCCGCGTGACGCTTCGGTTTTACGGAGAAGTCGGCGCGCTGAGCGTGTCGGAAACGGTGTCGAACCGCGTGTCTCCGACCGCCACTCCCGAAGACATGGTGCAGGCCTCGATCGAGACCGCCCAGGAATATACCGTTGAACAATCCGGCCGCTTGGAAGTCGAAGGGCCGGGCGGACGCGCCTGGGACATCGTCGCAACGCCGGACCGCGCTCCCGAAGTGGCGCGCGACGGAGAAATCGAAGTCAGCTACGAAGGCGAGGCGCAAATTCCCTTTACCGCCCAGGATGATTATGGCGTGGTGCAGGGAACCGCCCGGATCGAACTGGCGCTGGAAGAGGTCGATCGCCGCTACGGCCTGCGCAGCGATCCCGAACCACGCCCGGTGATCGAACTGCCGCTGCCGATGCCCATCGCCGGTGATCGCTCGGAATTCACCGAAACGCTGATCGACAACTTCTCTGAACATCCATGGGCAAATCTGCCGGTCACGATCAGTTTGAGCGTCGTGGACGAAGCCGACCAGATGGGCGAAGCAGTGCCCGACATCATCGATCTGCCCGGGCGGCGTTTTTTCGATCCGATGGCCTCGGCGGTGATTGACCTGCGGCGCTCGCTTTTGTGGAATCGAGAAAATGCAGGTGACGTCGCGCTATTGATGCGCGCGATTTCGCACCGTCCGGACGACGTGTTCCGCTCCAGCACCGATTTCCTGCGTATGCGCGCCATCATGCGCCGGGTCGAGGCGCTGTCACAGGTGACCATGACCGACGAACAACAGGCCGAGATCGCCCAGGCCATGTGGGATCTCGCCATCCGCTTTGAAGAAGGCGATCTTGATGATGCGCTTGAACGGCTTCAGCGCGCGCAGGACCGTCTTTCCGAAGCCATGCGCAACGGAGCGTCCGATCAGGAAATCGCCGAGCTGATGCAGGAATTGCGCGAGGCGACCGACGATTACCTGCGCCAGCTGTCCCGTCAGGCACAGCGGGATGCGCAGGAAAACCCTGATCAGGAGATGACCCAGAACCAGAACATGATGGAAATGAGTCAGAACGACCTTCAGGCGATGATGGATCGGATTCAGGAACTCATGGAGCAGGGTCGCATGGCCGAGGCGCAGGAAGCGCTGGAGCAGTTGCGCCAGATGATGGAGAACATGCAGGTCACCCAAGGCCAGGGCCAGCAGGGTCAGTCGCCCGGAGAGCAGGCGATGGAAGGCCTGGCCGAGACCCTGCGGGAACAACAGGGCCTTTCGGATCAGGCGTTCCGCGATCTTCAGGAACAGTTCAACCCCGGACAGCAAGGTCAACAAGGCCAGCAGCCCGGTCAGCAACCGGGCCAACAGGGCCAAGGACAGCAGCAAGGCCAAGGCCAAGGTCAGGGCCAGGGGCAACAGCCGGGGCAGGGTCAGCAACCCGGACAACAACAAGGGCAGGGCCAGAACGGCCAGGGTCAGAGCCTTGAAGACAGCCTGGCTGATCGCCAGCGCTCGTTGCGTCAGGAGCTGAACCGGCAGGCCCAGAACCTCCCCGGTGCTGGAACCGAAGAGGGCGATGCCGCGCGCGAAGCCCTTGACCGTGCCGAAGGTGCGATGGAGGGCGCCGAGGATGCGTTGCGTGAAAACGATCTTGCCGGAGCCATCGACAACCAATCCGAAGCGATGGAAGCGCTGCGCGAAGGCATGCGCAACCTTGGCGAAGCCATGGCGCAACAACAGCAACAGGGGCAGGGACAGCAGGGCATGGCTGAAGGTGCCGATCCCGGCCAGCAGCGTGATCCCTTGGGTCGCAATGTCGGCTCGAATGGTCAGATCGGCTCGAACGAGAACCTGTTGCAAGGTGAAGACGTCTATCGCCGGGCACGGGAATTGCTGGACGAGATCCGACGCCGTTCGGGCGAAGGAGAACGCCCCGCGGAAGAGCTCGAATATCTCGAACGCCTTTTGGACCGGTTCTGAGAAAGGCGTCGGGGACACCCGCGTTTTCGGATGGACGCGACCGAGTTTGTTTTAAGGCTCAGGTGTCGGGGTCAACCTTGCCGCGCAGCGATTTGACTTCGCCGCGCACCTTCTTGGCTTTCAGACGACGCTTTTTCGACCCAAGGGTCGGCTTTGTAGGCACGCGCCGCTTGGGGGGCGTCAGCGCCTGAACGATCATCTCTTTCAGCCTGTCCCGCGCGATCTCGCGGTTCCGTGTCTGCGACCGCGTTTCGTCGACCTGCAAGACGACCGCACCTTCCTTGGTCCATCTGCGTCCCGAAATTCGACGCAGCCGGTTCTTGACCGGGCCGGGCAGGTTCGGTGATCGCTCTGCCTCGAACCGCAGTTCCACCGCAGAGGACACCTTGTTCACGTTCTGACCGCCGGGGCCGGAGGCCCGGATGAACTGTTCGGTAAGCTCCCAGTCCTCGATGGTGATGCTGTCTGAAATCTTGAGCATATCTCATCACTTAAACGCCGCGGCGTCATACAAAAAGGGTCGCCACTCGGGCGACCCTTCGAGACTTACGGAGGTGGGGTCCGGTTAGGTTCCACACCAATTCGATGGGTTCATCACCCAGGGGCTGCCCTAGATGTGTGCCTCTCGAACTGTTCCGACACCTCTCTCCAATACCTCTCTCGACACTGGATCACCTCCTTTCAGCTGTTAAAGTAACGCAATTGAAAGGTGGCACGGTTTTCCGGAGAGGCAAACATTTTCTTCACGTCAACGCAGATTTTTGCCGAAAACGCGTGACGATGAGTCGAAAAGGTATCAGTGCGACCAGCGCGAGCCCGATCTTCACCATCCAGTCCGCCACCGCGAGCGACACCCAGAGCGGAGCAACCGGACCGGCGCCCAGAAGCGGCAGCATTTCGCCCGCCCAGGACACGTCGTTGCCCGGCTCGATAAAGCTCAGCGTGCCGGAAAAGGCGATGCTGAAGAAAAGAGCGGTGTCGACCGACGCTCCGATGAGGGTCGATGACAAAGGTGCACGCCACCACGCGCCCTCGCGCAGGCGGTCGAAGATCGACACGTCCAGAAGCTGTGCCGTCAGAAAGGCGATGCCCGATGCGAGCGCGATGCGGAACGTGACAAGCGGGCCGAATTCGCCCTGGATCTGCGTGCCGATCAGCGAACAGATCACGCCGACGACGAACCCGGTAAAGACGACCTTGCGCGCCGCCTCGGGCCCGTACAGCCGGTTCATCAGATCGGTGACGAGAAACGCAAACGGATATGTGAACGCCCCCCAGGTGAGCCAGTTTCCAAACAGGAACTGAACGAGGATGTTCGAGGCCAGGACGATGATGGCCATGGCTATGATGCCAGGAATATGTGCGCGGGTCATGGTGACTCCCGTTTTGCCAAGGTTGCGGGGACTTGATTCCCGACAGACGGGAATGGCGCGACGCATATCGCCGGCGTGCCCGGCAGACAAGTCAAATGCTGATCGCGTATTCGACGATCTCGGTCCTCTGGAAGAACTGGAAATTGTCATCCGACACCATGGTCAGCCGAAGCGACCCGTCACCGGCCTTCCAGACGGCAAGCCCCTCGAGGTTGTCGTGTCGCCGCGTGGCGCTGGTCAGAAGGGTTTCACCATCAACCGTTCCCGAACCGGACAGATCGAACCGGCGCACCCGGCTGAAGAAGCCGAAACCGCCGAACCCGCGTTCAAGCACGTAAAGCCGTCCGTCCGGCCCGACATCGGCTCCCACTGGCAGGTAACCGTCACTGCGCGAAATCGCCATCGGTTGGTCCCATCCCTGCACCGGGCGATAGCGGAACACCGGAAATGGATGTTGCAACCCGTCCGAGACTTCGGGTACTGCGTAAAGCGCGCCATCGGGTGCCACTGCGATCGCTTCCAGCCCCTGGTTCTCGGGCAAGGCGTCGATCGGCGGGTATGCCGGAAGCAACGACCATCCACCGTCAGGATCCCTTTTCAAGATGCGGTTGTCGCTTTCGAGTGACACGTAAACTCGACCCTCTTGGTCCCGTGCCAATCCCTCGGTGTCGCGCACCGGCTCTTTGGCAAACAGGCTGTCGGGGAACCCCAACGGCACCATCGCGGCACTGCGCACGCCGATGATCCGGTCGCCGTGCCGAACGATCCTGCCTTCGATCAGATGCGCGCGATCGCTCATCATGGTGAATTCAGTCCCGTCCGGAGACAAGATGATCGCGGAATACCCTCCAAATGTGCGGCCTTCTCCGGTCCAGTGATAAGACGACAGGAACCGGGCTTGTGCCTGCTTTCGGGCCTCCGCGCGATCAGAGCTCAAGACGGATCAATTCGATGCCAGGACCGCAGCGCATTGCGCCGGAAGATCGCCCATCGTCAATTCGCGCCGCGGACGGGGGGGCGGTGCGTTCGGATCGGGCGGCGGCGGGTTGAGGATGTTGTTCACCCAGGCTTGCGCATCGGCGCATCCATCCCCGCGCGGTGGCGGGTCCTGATCCACGCATCCGCGCATCCCGGGCGGACAGGCCAGCCGCACATGGAAGTGGTAGTGATGTCCGTACCACGGCCGGATCTTGCGCAGATAGCTGCGATCACCGGTTTCGTCGTTGCACATCTGCACCTTGGCGCCGGGAAAGACGAAGATCCGCGCCACGCGCGGGTCGCTCGCGGCGGCCTTGATGATGTTGTGATGGGACCGGGTCCACCTGTCGTTCACGAAGGCCCCGCTGGAACGTCGCATGGAGATCGACGAGATGTTTTCGCGCTCGGTCCGGGACAGGTTCAGACGGTCAGGCGCCCGCATCCAGATATCCGCATCCAGTCCGATCTGGTGACTTGCATGCCCGGTGAGCATCGGCCCGCCGCGCGGCTGGCTGATATCGCCCAGGTACAGCCCTTCCCAGCCCGGTTCCCGCGCTGCGATGCGCGACAGATCCTGGAGGAAACCCACCGTGACCGGCAAACCCCAGTTGCGGTTCCGAGACAGCCGCATGGCCTGCCATGTCGGGCCGGTTTCCGGCAGTTGCACGGCGCCTGCGGCGCAGCCTTTGGAATAGCTGCCATAGGCCGCCGGAGACTGAAGTGACCCGGCATCCATGCCGCCAAATAGCTGCTTGGCTTCGCGGGTGCTCAGAACGCCGCTCACGCGCGGACTGGAGGCCGCCGTTTCGGTGTTGCCCGGTCCGTCACCGCCGCTACAGGCACTGAGGAAAACCGCCACTGCCACGCCAAGGGAAAACCGTTTCATGTCACTGTCCCGTGCCCGTTTGGTTTGACCCAGACTAACAACACAAGGCCGATCAGGAAAAGACCTATCACCGGGCTGACCCCCAATTGCTGCGATCCGGTCAGGTAGGTTGTGACCCCGATCAGCAGCGGTGCCAGAAAACTGGTCGCTTTTCCGGACAGCGCATACAAGCCGAAAGCCTCGGTCATGCGCGCGGGGTTGGCCTGGCGGACCATCATCGTCCGGCTGGCCGATTGTAGCACACCACCGGCCGCACCGATCAGCACACCGATCACGTAAAACGCGATGTCGGGCAAAGCGGATCCTTCGGCCACCGGAACGCCGAACATGCTGTCCCGCGAAATCATCACGATCGACACGCCCACGGCGGTCAACACGAGAATGCTGGTCGTGATCACCGGTTTCGGTCCGAACCGGGAATCCGCCATACCCCCGAGCCACGCGGCCAAAGCCCCCGAGATGATCGCCAGGATGCCGAAAATGCCGACATTCTGCACATTCCAGCCCAGCACGCCTGCCGCGTAGATGCCGCCGAATGCGTACATCCCGTTCAGCGCATCGCGGTAGAACATGGCGGACCCGAGATAGGCAAAGAGTGACCGATCCTGCGGCAGGTTGCGCAGCGTCGTTCTCAGGTCGAGCAAGGCCAGCCTGACAGCCCCGGGAGGTGCCTTGTGTGCCTTGGGGTCCCTGACGAACAGGAAGAACGGGATCATGAACACCGCGTACCAGATCGCCGTCAGCGGCCCGACAAAGCGCGTGCCTTCGCGCGCCTCCGCATCCAGCAGACCGAATGCCGGTTCCAATCCGATCAATGTGCGCCCGGTCTCGGCACTGTCGGCGAACACCAGAAGCATGATCACCAGCGCCACCAGCCCACCAAGATAGCCGAAAGCCCAGCCATTGCCGGAAATGCGCCCGATCTCTTCGCGGGTCCCAAGGTCGGGCAGCATGGAATTGGTAAAGGTCGTGGCGAACTCCATGCCGATCATGCCGATGGCAAAAAAGGTCAGGATCGACAGCAGGCTGAACTCACCGGGGACGGCGAACCAAAGTCCGGCGGCCCCGAGGACGTACATCAGCGAAAACAGCCAGATCCACCGCAGTCGATTGCCGCCCGTATCCGCCAAGGCCCCCAGCACCGGGGCCAGCACCGCGATCACGATGCCCGCAGCCCCGATCCCGAAGCCCCAGGCCGATTGCGCGGCGGTGCCATCGCCCATCAGTTCCTTGACGTAAGGCGCAAAGATGAAGGTGATCAGCAGCGTGTTGTAAGGTTGGCTGGCCCAATCGAAAAAGAACCATCCCCATATCCGCTTGCGCAGTGTCGCGTTCGCCATACGGCTCCCCTTGGCAATCCGCGCGATAAGAAAGCGAAAGGGGGCAGGTGGCAAGGGTTCAAACGGTCAGGCGGCGTCCTGCATCGGGGGCCAGGGCCGGGCGTCTTCGGCAGCAAGCCATTTTGCCACCCAATCGGGCATCTCGGGCGAGGCCGCGTCGGTCATTCCCATGGCACGGACCACACGATCGGTCGGGATGATGCCACTGTGATCGGTCACGGCAGACCGGTAGACCGCATGGTTCGCGCATTCTCCGCTCTGCTTGAACATCGCCTGTTCGATATAAAGGAACCGGGCATCCCAGCACAGCAGACGGCTGCGCAATTCGATCTTTTCGAACGTACGGATGCGGCGCCTGTACCGTACGACGACGCCCGCCATTGTCAGGCCCCAACGTTCCTGGCGGATCATCTTGATAAGACCGTTTTTCTGCGCGAGCGGAATACGCCCCAGGTCGTAAAGGGTCAGAGTGCGCCCGTTGTTCAGTTCCATCCAGATGTCGATGTCCCAAGGCCAGCACCGGTGGTGCGAAACGTAGGTGCCGAAGGGGCCAAGGTTCGGCCCTCGGCGGGCTTTCCAGAGCCCGTAAGCCATGCGGATAAAGGGATACATCGCGACCTCCTGTCCCGCGCTTAGTTGACCTGCGCCGCGATCGGGTCAACCCGCGACCTTGCGGCAGTCGCTGCGACTTGTTCTTCGGCCCGCTTGCGCCTACCTCTTGGCAGGTCACTGCCAAAGGAACGCCGTCCGATGCAATCGCTCTACCAGATCCTCATGCTGCTCCTCGACATCGTGTGGTTTTTCATCATCGCCCATGTCATCATGAGCTGGCTGATCAATTTCCAGGTCCTGAACCTGCGTCAGCCCCTTGTCGCGCAGATCTGGGACGGTCTGAACCGGATACTCGAGCCGCTTTACGCGCGTCTGCGCCGGATCATCCCGACCATGTCAGGCATCGACCTTGCACCACTGGTGGCCCTGATCGGCGTCTACATCATCCGGATCGTGCTTCAGAACAACGCGGGCTGGTTCTACAGCTTCTGACGGCTCTTGGGCTTGTTCACGCATCCTTAGTATGAGACTGTCAGATCAAGAGCAGATATAGACAAGAACCTGACAGGTCACCATGCCGCGCGATATGCCCGACGCAGAGTCGATTCTGCGGGATGTCTTTGGATTCGACAGCTTTCGACCCGGCCAGTCCGAGATCGTGGACGCTGTGGCACGCGGCGAAAACGTTCTCGCCATCATGCCGACGGGTGGCGGCAAATCCCTTTGCTTCCAATTGCCGGCGCTTGTCCGTCACGGTGTCACTGTCGTCATCTCGCCGCTGATCGCCCTGATGCGCGATCAGGTGCGCGGTTTGCGCGAGGCGGGTGTGGCCGCGGGAGCGCTCACCTCCTCCAATACCGATGAAGAGAACGACGCCGTCTGGGAGATGCTTCATTCCGGCGCCCTGAAGCTGCTTTACCTGGCGCCGGAACGGCTTGCCTCCGGGGGAACGCAGCGGATGCTGCAACAGGCGGGGGTGTCGCTCATTGCGGTGGACGAAGCCCATTGCGTCAGCCAGTGGGGCCACGACTTCCGGCCCGATTACCTTCGGATCGGTGAATTGCGGCGCGCTCTGGATGTGCCGCTCGCGGCCTTCACCGCCACAGCGGATGGCGAAACGCAGGAAGAGATCGTCACACGGCTTTTCGATGGGCAGGCGCCGACCACCTTCCTGCGCGGGTTCGACCGGCCGAACATCCATCTGATGTTCGCGCCCAAGAACAAGCCGCGCGATCAGATCCTGAAATTCGCGGCGGCTCGGAAAGACCAGTCCGGCATCGTCTATTGCGGCACCCGCGCCAAGACCGAAACACTGGCGCAGGCGCTCAGGGCCGAAGGGCATTCCGCCTGTTTCTACCACGGCGGCATGGACCCGGACGCACGCCGCAGCGTGGAATCGCGTTTTGCCACCGAGGACGGGTTGATCGTTGTCGCCACCGTCGCTTTTGGCATGGGGGTCGACAAGCCGGACATCCGTTGGGTCGCCCATGCCGATCTGCCGAAATCCATCGAGGCCTATTATCAGGAAATCGGCCGTGCCGGGCGTGATGGCGCGCCCGCCGAAACGCTGACGCTTTACGGTGCAGACGACATCCGCCTGCGCCGGTCCCAGATCGACGAGGGCAACGCGCCCCCCGAACGCCGCCATGCCGACCACGGCCGCCTGAACGCGCTTCTGGGGCTGGCCGAAGCGCAAGAATGCCGCCGCAAGACCTTGCTGGGATATTTCGGCGAAAGCGAAATGACCTGCGGCAATTGCGATCTTTGCGACAAGCCTGCCGACCTGTTTGACGGAACCGAAGCGGTGCGCAAGGCGCTTTCCGCAGCGTTGCGCACCGGCGAGAGTTTCGGCTCGGGGCATCTGATCGACATCCTGCTTGGCATCAAGACCGAGAAAGTCTTGCAACGCAGCCATGACAATCTGCCGACCTTCGGTGTGGGCACCGATCTCAAGCGCGGAGAATGGCAGGCGGTGTTCCGGCAGATGATGGGCCACGACCTGATGCGTCCCGATGCCGAACGGCATGGTGCCCTGGTGATGACCGAAGCCGCCCGGCCGATCCTGCGCGGCGAGGCCGGTATCTCGCTTCGGCGCGACAGCATCGAAGCGGCAAGCGAACGCCGCCCACAGGTCCGCATGCTGGTCAGCGACGAAGACGCGCCGCTCCTGTCCGCGCTCAAGGCGAAACGCCGTGCGCTGGCCGAAGAACAGTCGGCTCCGGCATATGTGATCTTTCCAGACAAGACGTTGATCGAGATGGCCGAGACCCGGCCGGCAACACTGGATGACATGGCCCGGATCAACGGGGTCGGCGCCAAGAAGCTTGAACGCTATGGCCGTGCCTTTCTTGCCGTGATCGCGGGCGAGGTGCCCGATAGCCACCCGGCGCGGCGCAAGCTTGCCAGTGGCGGAGCGGGCGGGCTTTACGATGCCTTGCTGGATTCCCAGTCGAAACTGGTTCGAGGACCATGCGGCACGCTTAAGCCGATGTCCTGCGAGGCGGGGCAATTGGCAAAGCTGGCGCAAAGCAGGCCACGTGATGAAAGCGGCATTGCCCGCATCATTGGGGACCGGCGTGCGGAACGCTTTGCGCAGACCTTTCTGGACGTATTGCGCGCCGCGGACTAGATCGCTAGCAACTGCCAAAAGATAAAGGTGCTGCCATGCTCGTCGTGATTTCCCCGGCCAAACGTCTTGACTGGTCCGAACGTGACGTGACCATGACCGAGCCGGTCTTTCAGGATGACGCCAATCGCCTTGCCAAGTCCGCGCGCAATCTGACGCTTGGCAATCTCAAGGATCTGATGGATTTGAGCGACGATCTGGCAAAGCTGAATCGTGACCGGTTCCGAAATTTCGACGACTCCCCCGCCGACGAAGACCTGCGCCCTGCGGCGCTCGCTTTTGCGGGGGACACCTATCAGGGTCTGGAAGCCAGCACGCTGGATGAAGATGAAATGCGCTGGGCGCAGGATCACCTGCGTATCCTGTCCGGGTTGTACGGCGTGCTGCGCCCTCTGGACGGCATCCAGGCCTATCGCCTCGAGATGGGCAGCCGCTTGAAGACTCGCCGCGGCGGCAATCTTTACGACTACTGGCGCGACCAGATCGCGAAGGAACTGAAAGACCAGGCGGACGAGGTGAACACCGACACCCTGATCAACTGCGCCAGCCAGGAATATTTCGGCGCGGTGCCACCCAAGGCACTGGGCCTCCGGATCGTCACACCCGCCTTCATGGAAGACAAGGACGACGGCAAGGGCCCAAAGATCGTCAGCTTCTTCGCCAAGAAGGCACGCGGGTCGATGGCGAGATTTGTCGTTCAGAAGAGACTGACCGACCCTGCCGGCATCCGGGATTTCGATCTTGGCGGATATGCCTACCGGGAAGATCTGTCAGAGCCGGACAAGCCGGTGTTCGTGCGCCCCTACGACGCCAGCTGACAGCGCGGGCAGTAGCGTTCGAGCTTTTCCAGAAGCGCATCCTTGCGCAGCGGTTTGGTCAGGTAATCTGTCAGACCTGCCTTGAGGATCATGTCGCGGTCGCCGTCCATCGCATGCGCTGTGACGGCGATGATCGGCACATGTGGGCCATCGCCTTCAAGAGCGCGGATGCGGGCGGTGGCTTCCTTGCCGTCCATGCCGGGCATGGAGATGTCCATGAAGATCACATCCGGCCGGTCGTCGGTGTAGGCGGTGACTGCCTCGAACCCGTCATTTGCAGTGCGCAGGTCGATGTCGAGCTTGCCGACCATCTTGCGAAACACCAGTTGGTTTGTGCGATTGTCCTCGGCCAGAAGCACCTTGGGTATGCTCGCGCAAGGCTCGGAAACCATGGGCACTTCGCGCCGAACGGCGATTTGCATGATCGCGTCGAACAGGTCTGACCGCGCGTAGGGGCGCTGGATCGTGTGCACATTCGGCAAGCCGGCCTCCAGCACGCCCTTCGGATCGCGCGAGAGGGACAGGATCGCGGTCTCTGATGCCAGTCGGATCAAGGCATCGCATGCCGCTGAAAAGGCCGGGTTGTCCGGCTCCAGAGCAAGGACGATCAGACTGACGGACCCGAGTAGGTTCGACGAAAGACTTGCCGGGTCCGCGCACGGGATCGGATCTCCGCCCAGCACGCTGATCTGCTTCTGCAGCGTTCCGTTTTCGGCCCCGTCGATGACGAGGATTCTTTGCAGATTTGGGTCAAGCCTGTGCGCCGCCGAAGCCGGATCAGGGTTGACCGGCAGGGTCACGGAGAAACCGAAACAGCTTCCTCTCCCCTGTTCCGAAGTGACCCAGATGTCGCCGCCCATCATCTCGACAAGTCGCTTGGTGATCGCAAGGCCAAGCCCTGTGCCTTCGAATTGGCGGTTGCGATCGTCTTCGACCTGATTGAATTCACCAAAGACGTGATCGACCTTGTCGGGCGCGATTCCGATGCCCGTATCCTCGACCGTGAGAATGAGTTTCGTGGCATTGGCTTCAACCGACTCGCCCACGACACGTAGCAGCACATGGCCGTCCAGTGTGAACTTGACGGCGTTTCCCAGCAGATTGGTGACGATCTGACGAATGCGGCCAGGGTCGGCGATGAAGGATGTCGGTTGCTGCGCGTCATAGTCGATCTGCAACGACAGGCCCTTGGCGCGGGCGGTGGGTTGGAGCAGCATGACGACTTCGTGCAGGGTTTTTTCGAGGTCGAAAGCTTCGGGATGCAGAACCAGCCTGTCGGCGTCGATCTTGGAATAATCCAGGACATCGTTGATGATGACCAGCAGCGCTTCGCCGGAGTGTTTGATCGTATCGACGAAAAGCCGCTGTTCGCTGTCCAGGTCGGTTTCGGTCAGCAGGTCGGCCATGCCGACCACACCATTCATCGGGGTTCTGATTTCGTGGCTCATATTCGCCAGAAAAGCCGATTTGGCGCGGTTGGCCGCCTCGGCGCGTTCGCGCGCGTCGTGAAGCTTTTCCGCGTAGCGCACGCTTTCGGTGATGTTGAGCGCAAGGCTGACCACGTCGCCTGACGGCCCGCGACGATCGAAAATGCGCACATGTTCGCCGTTCCAGAGCTGGATCTCCATCGGTTCGGGATCGATCTGTTGCCAGCGATCCTGCATGCGCGCACGCCATGCCGCCGGCGGTTCCTCTCCAATATTGACGATGCCTTCTTCGGTCAGGAGTTGGAGGATCCGCGGATAGGTGATGCCGGGCTGCACCTCTTCGAGATCCTCGAACACCGCAAGATAGGACCGGTTGGCGACGATCATGCGATTGTCGGCATCAAAGAACGCGAACCCGTCCTGAATGGTTTCGATGGAATGCCACAGGCGGCGTTCGGCGATCTGGATCTTTTCGTTGGCGACGCCCAGTTCGGTTTTCACACGCTGGTTTTCGCCGCGCACCATCGCCACTTCGGCGCGGGTTTCGACGATCTCGTTGCTGAGCTGCTGCGCGTGGTTTCCCAGCTTGCGATTGGCCGCAAAGAGTTCAGCCTGTTTGAGTTCAAGAAGACGCTCTGCCGCCAGTCGCGCGCGCCGTTCCTCGGCCAGCTTGTTGGCGAGACTCATCCAGACCTCCGTTTACAGTGAGGCCGACTGTCGGGGATCATGGTGAAAAATGAATTAACCCGGCTGACATGGATCAGCCGGGCCATGGGTCTCTTTGCAGGGTTGCGTCAGAGCCGCTCGATCGCCAGCGCGATTCCCTGGCCGCCGCCGATGCACATGGTGACGAGCGCCTTGGACCCGCCGATGCGTTCAAGTTCGTACAGTGCCTTGACGGTCAGGATCGCGCCGGTGGCGCCAACCGGATGGCCCAGCGCAATCGCGCCGCCATTCGGATTGACCTTGGCGGGGTCCAGACCCAGGCCCTTGTTCACGGCCAGGGCCTGTGCCGCGAAGGCTTCGTTGCTTTCGATCACGTCGAAATCCGATGCCGACAGGCCGGTGCGTTTGAGCAGGCTTTCGACAGCGGGAACGGGTCCGATACCCATCACTTCGGGGCGGACACCGGCGACGGCATATCCGAGGACCCGTGCCTTCGGCTTGAGACCCGCGCTTTCGGCCGCAGATGCCGTTGCCAGGACCACGGCGGCGGCGCCATCATTGATGCCGGACGCATTCCCGGCCGTTACGGTTCCGTCTTTCTGAAAGACGGTTCTCAGGCCGCCCAGCGCCTCAAGCGTCGTGGCCTTGGGGTGTTCGTCGGTGTCGAAATCGACCATGTCGCGCTTGACCCGGATTTGAATCGGCACGATCTGGCTCTTGAAGCGGCCGTCTTCGATGGCCTTCGCCGCGCGGTTCTGGCTTTCCAGAGCGAAAGCGTCCTGTGCATCGCGGCTGATGTCGTGTTCGTCGGCGACGTTTTCGGCAGTCACGCCCATATGCCCGGTACCGAACGGGCAGCTCAGCGCCCCGAGCATCATGTCGAGCGTGCGGATGTCGCCCATCTTGGCGCCCCAACGCTGGTCCGGGACGATATAGGGCGCGCGGCTCATGGATTCGGCGCCACCGGCGACGGCAAATTCCGCATCGCCCAGCATCAGAGACTGGATGGCGGACACGATCGCCTGCGCCCCGGACCCGCAAAGACGGTTGACGTTCATTGCCGGGGTCGTGTCGGGAATGCCGGCCTGCATCGCAGCGACCCGGGACAGGTACATGTCGCGCGGTTCGGTGTTGATGACGTGGCCGAAGACGACGTTGCCGATCTGACCGGGCTCGACACCCGACCGCTCCATCGCGGCCTTGGTCACGTTTGCGCCAAGGTCGATCGGCGGCGTTGCTGCGAGTGAGCCTCCAAAGGTGCCGATCGCGGTACGCGCGCCGTCGAGAAGTACGATATCGTCTGCCATGGAAGCCTCTCCCTTGTTTCGGTGCACGCAGTATGAGCCAGTGCGCCGACAGAGTCAGCCGATACCTGTCGTCAGTCCGAGAGACCTTTTGTCGCCAGTTGCGACCCGTCAAGCAGTTTGACTTCGCGCTGCGGGAACGGAATGGAAATGCCGTGCTCGCGGAATGCGTCCCAGAGGGCAAGATAGACGTTCCCGCGGATATTGGTCAGGCCGCCGGTCGGGTCGCGGATCCAGAAGCGCAGGATGTAGTCCACCGAACTGTCTCCGAAGCCGACGATATGGCACACGGGCGACTTGAAACTGAGCACCCGGTCCACGGATTTGGCGGCATCGATGGCGATCTTGCGCACCTTGTGGGGGTCGTCGCCATAGGCGGTGCCGAAATAGATGTCGAGCCTGACGAACTCGTTCGAATGGGACCAGTTGACCACTTGCCCGGTGATCAGGTCTTCGTTCGGGATCAGGTATTCCTTGCCGTCCCGCGTGACGACGCTGACGTAACGCGCGCCCAGCGAATTGATCCAGCCAAACGTTTCGCCCAGCGAGATCACGTCGCCTGGCTTGATCGACTTGTCGAGCAGGATGATCACGCCCGACACCAGGTTCGACACGACCTTCTGAAGACCGAAGCCAAGGCCGACCCCGATTGCACCCGACAGAACCGCAAGCCCGGTGAGATCGACCCCGACGATATTCAGGCCAAGAAAGAACGCGGCACCGAACAGGCCAACCTGAAGGAACTTGATCGCCAGCACTTGCATCGATGGCGAGATGTCCTCGTTCCGCCGGATCGTTGCGGCGGTGGTGCTGCTGACCAGACGGGCCAACGTCAGCAGAGCCGTGACGATCACCAGTGCCTGAAGGATCATCCACAGCGACAGCCGCGTTTCGCCAATCGTGAAAGCGGCGCGTTCCAGGAGGGATCGCGCGTCCTCGGTCAGGCCGGTGATCGACAGGGTGACCCAGATCCATGCGCCATACCGGACGATCGCGCGAAGCAGGGGGTTCTGGATCAGGCGGGTGGCGAAGGCGATGAAAAGCCACGCCGTTGCAAGGTTGGCGATGATGGCCAGAAGATAAGAGCGCGAAGGCCATGTGATCTCGCGCATCACGATGACGACCAGCCAGATCAGTGCGACGAACACCACCATCCGCAGGCGCCGATGCATGACGACAAGCGCGCGCATGCGCCATTTCGGCCAACCCTCGCGGGTGCGCATCCAGTCGTGCATCCGAGGTTTGATGATCGCCGCCAAAATCCACGCTGCGATGAAGACGGCGACGGCGATTGCAAGCTGGTAGACGTTCCACGGGCGCAGAAGATTGCTCAGAAGCGCATCGGCCCACGCATAGAGATCGAGCGTGAACTCGGTCAGTATTTCTGGGGAAACGACGTCAGGATCCATTCTTCGCCCGGGTGACTGCTTGCCTTCAGGGTCGCATTGCCGTGCGGGCAGTGCAACGCATTAAGACCCGGCGAACGGAAGCTCCACCTTGGCAGGTGCAATCTCTGTTTCGGCATACGCCGTGTGAACGACCAGACCGGCCAACAGAATCGCGATCAGGCCAAGATTGATGATGTTCAGTTTTGTAAGCATTCTACCCCTCGCTAGTGTATCTACGCCGCGCAACGCGGATTGGATCACCCGTCTTTCCGTCGATCTGCGCGACTTGGCCGATTGCGTCGCTCTTGCGGCGGGACGGGGCTATGATGTATGCGAGAAGGCATGGAATTGGTTTTCGATCTGGATGACCGCGCGCGTTTGCGGGAACGGTTCTTCGGCGTGACGCACACTGTGCTTGCACGGCCATGAAGCTGCGGCCATGCCGCGCCTTTCTGACCACCCCCAACACCTCATTTATACAGTTCAAGGGAGAGGACACATGTCCCCCAAAACGCTCTATGACAAAATATGGGATGCCCATCTCGCGCACGAGGCCGACGATGGTACCTGCCTGTTGTATATCGACCGGCATCTCGTTCACGAAGTGACCAGCCCGCAAGCGTTCGAAGGTCTGCGCATGGCGAACCGGACGGTTCGGGCGCCGGACAAGACGATTGCCGTGCCGGATCACAACGTGCCCACGACGCCGGGACGCGAAGACCCCAAGAACATGACCGAGGACAGCGCCATCCAGGTGGCGGCGCTTGACAAGAACGCGCGGGATTTCGGCATACATTACTATCCTGTGTCTGACGTTCGACAGGGCATCGTGCACATTGTCGGCCCGGAGCAGGGCTGGACACTGCCTGGCATGACGGTGGTCTGTGGGGATAGCCACACCGCGACACATGGTGCGTTCGGCGCATTGGCGCATGGCATCGGGACATCCGAGGTCGAGCATGTTCTGGCGACACAGACCCTGATCCAGTCAAAGTCCAAGAACATGAAGGTCGAAATCACCGGCAAGCTGCGTCCGGGTGTGACGGCCAAAGACATCACGCTTTCCGTCATCGGCGAGACAGGTACTGCCGGCGGTACCGGATACGTGATCGAGTATTGCGGCGAAGCGATTCGCGACCTGTCGATGGAAGGCCGCATGACCGTCTGCAACATGGCCATCGAGGGTGGCGCCCGCGCGGGCCTGATCGCGCCGGACGAGAAGACGTTTGAATATGTCAAAGGCCGCCCACACGCGCCGAAAGGTGCCCAATGGGAAGCCGCTCTGGCATGGTGGAAGACGCTGTTCTCGGACGAGGACGCGCATTGGGACAAGGTCATCACGATCAAGGGCGAAGACATCGCGCCTGTGGTGACCTGGGGTACCTCGCCCGAAGACGTATTGCCGATCACGGCGGATGTGCCCTCTGCGGACAGCTTTCAGGGTGGCAAGGTCGGCGCGGCACAGCGGTCGCTTGACTACATGGGTCTGACACCGGGTCAGAAGCTGTCGGATATCGAGATCGACACCGTGTTCATCGGGTCGTGTACCAATGGCCGGATCGAAGACTTGCGGGCGGCAGCCGAGATCCTCAAGGGCAAGAAGATCGCCGTGAAGCGCGCGATGGTCGTACCGGGCTCCGGATTGGTCCGGGCGCAGGCCGAGGAGGAAGGGCTTGCGGATATCTTCATTGAGGCCGGTTTCGAATGGCGTCTTGCGGGATGTTCCATGTGCCTTGCCATGAATCCCGATCAGCTGGCCCCCGGCGAACGCTGTGCAGCCACATCGAACCGCAACTTCGAAGGCCGCCAGGGCAGGGGCGGGCGGACGCACCTGATGTCGCCTGCAATGGCTGCTGCTGCTGCGGTGACTGGTAAATTGACTGATGTTCGGGAGATGATGTGATGGAAAAGTTCGAAAAACTCACCGGGATCGCGGCACCCATGCCGCTGGTGAATATCGACACCGATATGATCATCCCGAAGCAGTTTCTGAAAACCATCAAGCGGTCGGGCCTGGGTGTGAACCTGTTCGACGAAATGCGCTATGATGACGATGGCAAGGAAATCCCGGATTTCGTGCTGAACAAGCCGCAGTACCGCGAGGCGGAAATCCTGGTTGCGGGTGACAATTTCGGCTGTGGATCGTCACGCGAGCATGCACCCTGGGCGCTCAAGGATTTCGGGATCAAATCGGTGATCTCGACCTCTTTCGCCGACATCTTCTACAACAACTGCTTCAAGAACGGCATTCTGCCCATCGTGCTGCCGCAAGAGGCTGTGGACGTCCTGATGAAGGATGCAGAGAAAGGGTCGAACGCGCGGATGACGATTGATCTGGAAAACCAGGTCGTGACAAGTTCCGATGGCGAAAGCTTCAGTTTCGACGTGGACAGTTTCCGCAAGCATTGCCTGATGAACGGCCTTGATGACATCGGGCTGACGCTGGAAAAAGCGGCCTCCATCGACACGTTCGAACAGCAGGCCGAACAGGCGCGCCCCTGGGTCTAGCGCCGGTTTTGTCGGCACATGAGCATAGGCCGTCCCACTGGGGCGGCCCTTTTTGTTTGGGCGGTGCCCGGATCGATTCATCCGGCGAACCACAGTACCACATGTTGTGGACTGCTGATTCCAAAGTACATTTGCGGTCCGCGCCTGATGTAATCGGGCACCAGTTTTCATGTGAAACCAAGGATTTCGCCTGTTGCCGGTCGGTCACCGTTGAGCGGTAATCCGAAGTTAGGCAAAACTGGGCCAATAATGAGGCAGCCTGCCATTCCGGCGGCTCAATCGTGGGACAAGGTCGCGGCGATGTATCGCGTCCGTCCAGTTCGAAGGGAAATGAAAGTGGTCAAGCGGGTCATTGGATCAGCTATGCGCGCGCTGTTGATGGCGCTACTTGTCGCTATTCCGTCGTTGATCGTTCCGGGCACGTCCAGCGACGCCGCGCAGATGGCGGCCTTGGTTGCGCTGATTGCCGCCGTGGTCACATTCGCCGAATACAACAGCGAATATCCCACGTTTCTGGAGTTCCGGAACGCGCCGCCGTTCAATCGACTGCGGTTTGTCGCCCTGCTCTTTTGTGTCTTTTTCGCATCACTTCTTCTGGCATCGGCAGAACGCGGTCCGGCCGCCGCTCCGACAATCCTCGAAACCCTTGCCCTGGGTGCTCAGGCCAAGCTGGATTTCCCGTTCTCGCCGGTTCGCCTGATGGCCATCGCCTTCAAGGATGTGCCGACAGGCTTCGATTCCGACCTGGCGACTCGGATCGCGAGCCTTTTGTTGGTCGTCACCTTGATTGCGCTGTTCGTGTTCTGGGTCTATGCGCGCTTCGTGTTCTGGCCGATCCGGAAAAAGGCGTTCAACTTCTGGATCAACCTGCCGCTTTTCGACCCCACCTCGGGGCGGGATGTGCTGTTCCGTCTGAAGCGGGATGCTCATTTTAACCTCGCATTAGGATTTCTGCTGCCATTCCTGATCCCGGCGCTGTTGCGTTTGTGGATAGGAACGTTCGATGCAACCGTTCTGACGGCGCCGGTCATTCTGATCTGGATCTTGTGCGCGTGGGCATTCCTACCTTTGACATTGATGATGCGGGGGATCGCACTGTTTCGCGTGGCTGCCCTGATCGAAGAAAAGCGCCGCCGCGTCTATGCTCAGGAAGACGACTTGCAAATCGCCTGATCGCCTCTGTTGTCTTTCTGAGTCTATCCGTTCCGGCGCTTTCGGCGCAGGATTTGCGCCTGGCCCTATGGCACGTTCAGCTGTCACGGGACGGCCCTGGCCTTCTTTGGCGCGACATTCAAAATCAGGACACGGAGCTTGTGATCGTCGCCGAAGCGCTGCGGGCGGCGGACGCCGATATCATCGTCCTGACGCGGTTCGATTACGATGCAACAGGCCAGACCCTGAACAGTTTCGGCAAGCTGATCGACGAGTCATATCCGTACAGCATGCCGCTTGTGTCCAATGCGGGACGGCCCACGGAACATGACATCGACGGAGATGGCCGGTTCGGTGAGCCCGAAGATGCACAAGCCTATGGACGATTTCCGGGGCAGGAGGCCTTGGCCGTTCTGTCGCGCTACCCGATTGCGTTCGAAGATGCCCGTTCCTTCAATGACCTTCTGTGGCGCGATCTGCCGGGCACCCATGCCCAGGCAAGTGATACCGGGATCGCCACGCAGCGCCTGTCCAGTGGTGGTCATTGGGTGGTTCCGGTCGACATTGCGCGCGAGTCCGGCACCACGCGCCGTCTGACCCTCCTGATCGGCCATGCCGGGGCCCCGGTTTTCGATGGGCCCGAAGACCGCAACGGACGGCGAAATCTGGACGAACTGCGCCTGTGGGAGCAAATACTCGAGGGTCAGCACGGCCCACCGCCCGAAGCACCTGTGATCTTCATGGCGAATACCAACCTCGATCCCCAGCGCGGCGAGGGATACCGGGACGCGATGGCACAGTTCCTGCAACGGCCCCGCTGGCAGGATCCTCTGTCCGGGGTGATCACCGCCCATTGGGACAGGCCCGGTCCGATGCGTGTTTCCTATCTTCTCCCATCCTCGCAGCTCGTTCTTGGCGCGGCGCGCGTCTGGCCCTTGATTCCGGATCGAATGCATAGCCTCATCACGGTCGACATTGCGTGGCCTGATACGCCGTTGCCTTGACCCTAGGTGCCCGCGGGTCTAGGCGAAGCGCATCTCTTTTGTTCAAAGGAAATCCATGATGAGCAACGCTTCGCTTCTGATTTTGCCCGGCGACGGGATCGGCCCCGAGGTGATGGCCGAAGTGCGCAAGATCATTGACTGGTACGGTGCCAAGCGAAACCTGCAGTTTGACGTGAGCGAAGACCTTGTCGGCGGTGTCGCCTATGACAAGCACGGCACGCCGCTGCATGACGATACGATGGCCAAGGCCCTGGAGGTCGACGCCGTTCTCTTGGGTGCGGTCGGGGGGCCGAAATACGATGCTCTCGATTTCAGCGTGAAACCCGAACGCGGGCTTCTGCGACTTCGCAAGGAGATGGATCTTTTTGCAAACCTGCGTCCGGCGCAGTGTTTTGATGCGCTGGCCGATTTCTCGTCGCTGAAAAAGGATGTGGTCGCGGGCCTCGACATCATGATCGTGCGAGAACTGACCAGCGGCATCTACTTCGGCGAGCCGCGTGGCATCTTCGAGGAAGGCAACGAGCGTGTCGGCATCAACACCCAGCGCTATACCGAAAGCGAGATCGACCGTGTTGCGCGGTCGGCCTTTGAGTTGGCCCGCCGTCGGAGCAACAAGGTCTGTTCCATGGAAAAGGCCAACGTGATGGAGTCGGGGATCCTGTGGCGTGAAGTCGTGCAGAAAGTGCACGACGAGGATTATCCGGATGTCGAGCTGTCGCACATGTATGCCGATGCGGGAGCGATGCAGCTTTGCCGCTGGCCCAAGCAGTTCGATGTCATTGTGACAGACAACCTGTTCGGCGACCTGCTGTCCGACGCCGCGGCTATGCTTACCGGCAGCCTCGGCATGTTGCCCTCCGCGAGCCTTGGCGCGCCGATGGCGAACGGACGCCCGAAAGCGTTGTACGAGCCGGTGCACGGATCCGCGCCGGATATCGCCGGTCAGGGCAAGGCGAACCCGATCGCCTGTATCCTCAGCTTTGCGATGGCGCTGCGCTATTCCTTCGACCAGGGGGACGAGGCGGCACGCCTGGAAGCCGCGATTGAGGCGGTTCTGGCAGATGGTGCCCGTACCGCTGACCTGATGGGTCCGGAAGACGGCACACCGATGTCGACATCGGAAATGGGCGACGCCATCGTCGCGGCGCTGGACGCGAGCCTGTAAACGAACAGAAGGGGCCAGCCATGTCTTCGAATGTCAAAGGCGCGCTGCTGGCCCTGATTTCCTTCGGACTGTTTGCGACACACGACGTCTTCATCAAGACGCTCGGGGCCACCTACTCCCCGATCCAGATCGTGTTCTTCAGCGTGTTGCTGAGTTTTCCATTGGCCACGATCATGCTGATGCGTGACGCCAAGCCGGGCACGCTTGTTCCGGTTCATCCCTGGTGGATGGCGGTACGGACCGTGGGCGCTGTCGTTACAGGGGTGTCGGCCTTCTATGCGTTCTCGGCGCTGCCGTTGACGCAAACCTACGCCATCCTGTTCGCGACGCCCTTGTTGATCACGGTCCTGTCGATCCCGATCCTGGGCGAAACCGTGCGCCTGCGCCGCTGGTTGGCGGTGATCGTCGGGCTGCTTGGCGTGATGGTCGTGTTGCGCCCTGGCTCGACGGATCTGACGCTGGGCCATGGGGCGGCCATTCTTGCCGCGTTTGCCGGGGCCTTCGCGTCGATCGTGGTGCGCAAGATCGGTGCGGAAGAGCGGACCGTGGTGATGCTGTTGTATCCGATGGTGGCGAACTTCGTCGTGATGGGGCTTGCTTTGGGGTTTGTCTACAAGCCCATGCCGATCGAACATCTGGGGTTGCTGGCGATCATTTCGATCATGGCGTGGATCGCGGGACGCATCATCATCGCCGCCTACCAGACCGGAGAAGCCGCCATCGTGGCCCCGATGCAGTATTCCCAGATCCTTTGGGCGACCGCCTATGGGCTCATCTTCTTCGGAGAAACCACCGATCTCTATACCGCGGTGGGGGCCGTCATCATCATCGCCTCGGGGCTGTACATCGTCTTCCGCGAAAGCCGGGGCGGGACGTCGCAGAACACGCCTGTCCTGCGCACCCGCAGCAGGGTTGGCACGCCATCGACATTGCGGCTGAGCGGCCTGATGACATCCGGGCGGTTCCGCGATCGGCAGAAACCCCCAGAGCCGAAGAACTGAAATGTCCGGTGCCGATTTCGACGGGGTTTCGCCAAATCAAGGCTTGTCAAACCTGCATATGAGCAGTAGGTCCCGCTTCACGGTCGGGCTGTAGCGCAGCCTGGTAGCGCACCTGCTTCGGGAGCAGGGGGTCGGAGGTTCGAATCCTCTCAGCCCGACCAGTTTCCTCACAGTTCCGAAATCACGCCGCCCTTGCAGCGGCCAGACCGCCTTCGGCAAACGCCGGAACCAGCGCGCCAAGTTCCAACGCGCGTTCCGGGTTCGACGCGTTGCCATCGAGAGCGCGGCGTTTCACGCCCTGCAGGATCGACGCCATGCGGAAAAAACAGAACGCAAGATAGAAGCCGAAGCGCTCTATTCCCGCAAGACCCATGCGCCCGCAATAGGCATCGATGAAAGCCTGGTCTTCGGGTATGCCAAGCGCCTTCCGGTCCACACCGGCAAGCCCGCGCCCCGTATCCCCCGGCGGCAGGGACCATTGCATGATGACCGCCGCGAGGTCGGCAAAGGGATGGCCCAGGGTGGACAACTCCCAATCCAGAACCGCGACACAGCTCGGACGGTCGGGAGCGAATAGCAGGTTGTCGATGCGGTAATCGCCATGCACCAACGTGACCCGTCCGTCATCGTCTGGCAGATTGTCGTGCAGCCAGGCGATCAAGCCGTCCATCTCGGGGATCACCTCGGTTTCGCTGGCGCGGTATTGCTTGGTCCAGCGGCCGATCTGCCGCGCATAGTAATCCCCGTGCGGCCCATAATCCGCAAGACCGATCGCCCCGAGATCGACGGAATGGATCGCGGCCAGAGCGCGGTTCATGTCGTCAAAGATCGCGCTGCGGTCCGCCATGCCCAGGTCAGGCAGGCGCGGGTCCACGAAGGTGCGGCCCGCCACATGATCCATCACGTAGAACATCGTGCCGATCACCGTCTCGTCCTCGCACAAGGCGTACATGCGGGCGACGGGCACATCGGTGGCGGCAAGTGCCTGTTGCACGCGGAATTCGCGGTCGACGGCATGGGCCGATTTCAAAAGCGTTCCCGGCGGCTTGCGCCTCAGCACATAGGCCCCTGACGTGGCGGTCAGCTTGTAGGTCGGGTTGGATTGGCCGGTTGCGAATTTCTCGACCGCAATCGGCCCCCGAAAGCCGGGGACATGTGCGGCCATCCAGGCTTCGACGGCGGCACTGTCAAAAGGCGCCGTACTCATGCGTTGGTGTATTTGCGCAATTCCGCGCGCGCGACCTGGCGGCGGTGAACGGCATCCGGCCCATCGGCGAAGCGAAGCGTGCGCAGATGCGTCCACATCCGCCAAAGCGGCGTGTCCTGGCTGATCCCGGTGCCGCCGTAAAGCTGCATCGCCTCGTCCACGACCCCGAGCGCCATCAACGGCGCGACGACCTTGATCTGGCTGATCCATGGCTGCGCGGCGCGGGTGCCTTGGGTGTCCATCATCCACGCAGCCTTCAGGCACAGGAGACGCGCCTGTTCGATCTCCATCCGGGCGTTGGCGATGATGTCGTAATTCGCGCCAAGTTCCACCAACGGCTTGCCGAAAGCTTCGCGGTGCAGACCGCGACGGCAGAGCAGCTCAAGCGCCTTTTCGGCAAGCCCGATAGAGCGCATGCAGTGGTGAATGCGACCCGGTCCAAGCCGGCCCTGCGCCACTTCGAACCCTCGCCCCTCGCCAAGGACAACGTTCTTCGCCGGGATTCGCATGTCGGTGAAGCGCAGGTGCATGTGGCCGTGGGGGGCATCGTCCTGGCCGAACACGTGCATCGGACGCAGCACCTCGATCCCCGGTGTATCGGCATCCATGACAAACATGGTGTGGCGGCTGTGCTTGGCCGCTTCCGGTGCGGTGCTGGCCATCAGGATGTAAAGCGCGCAGCGTGGATCACCGGCACCCGAAATCCAGAACTTCTCGCCGTTCAGGACCCAATCTTCCCCGTCCCGCCTTGCCTCGAAGGCCAACTGCGCCGCATCCGACGAGGCGACATCCGGTTCTGTCATCACATAGGCCGACCTGATCTCTCCCTCCAGCAAGCGCGACAGCCAGCGGTCCTTCATCCAGTCGTCCCCGTAGCGTTCGAGCACCTCCATGTTGCCCGTGTCCGGGGCGGAACAATTGAAGACCTCGGCAGCAAGGGGCACCTTGCCCATCTCTTCCGCCAGATAGGCGTATTCGACCGTGGTCAGACCGTGTCCCTTGTCGCTGTCGGTGAGCCAGAAATTCCACAGGCCGCGGTCCCTGGCCTTGGCCTTCAGGCTGTCCAAGATCTCGATCTGGCGGTCCGTATGCCGAAACCGGTCGCCGGACGGGTGTTTGCCGACTTCCGCATGGTATTCGACATCACCAGGAGCGATCTCGGTCTCGACCATGTTTCGGACGTGGTCGGCCAGAGCCCGGACACGATTCGACATTCCCAAGTCCATTTGGTACTTCTCCCAAGCTTGTTTGCGGCGATCGTAGGCCGAACCGTTGGAAACGACCAGACAGGTGTTTGGTGTGGCTCGGAATGGCCCGTTTTTGTTGGGTCGGGGACCCCCGGCTCAAATCCTGCGCCGGATCTCCGAGCAGCGATCCGCGAGCGCCGACCGGTTGAGCGGAAAAGGCGCACCAATGCATTCTTGCTCGACGTGTAGCGCGCGGGAACGGGAAGCGCATGATGCGCTTCCCTGCAAAACCTGTAGGCGAGCGCGTAGTGCTTTGCCCCGCCTCTCGCGATTTCAGTGAGTTAGGGCACCGTTTGCGCACAAAGGATTTCGCCAATTGAGCGCAAAGGTTTTCGCCGCCGGATCTCGACGCGTTGCAAGTGTCGGGCTCGTCAACGTCTCGTCCTTCTTACTTATTTTTCGAGGAGTCGTGAAGAGCATTTGAACAAGGCGAGCGTCTCTGTCAGCAATTTTCCGGCGCAGTTGGTCACTGCGTTCTACCCTGAACCGCCCAGCCCACTCAAAGCTTGTAGCCACCTTGAGCTTCATCGATCGCAACTGGCCTGGGACTTCGATGCCCAGCGCGCCGCAGAACTCAGACAGGCATGAGTGGCATGGAAACATGCCCGCGCTCAATCTACGAAAGGTTCGGCTGACGAACTCCCGCCATCAGGAATGTCCCCGCGCGACAACTACGCGATCCGCGATGTAGCCTTCCGTGCTATGCATCGGCGGAAGAAGGGAGGGCGAGTTGATGCCGTGGAAGCCAAATGACCAGATGACGCGCAAAGAACTCGCCGCGCAGCCCATAGAGCGCGGCACGACGCAGCGACAGCGCGTTGGCGATGACCAGATGGGCGCTTATTGGAGCTCTGGAATTGCTTGAGCAAGAAACATGCCCTCGACAGGATGTCCCGCCGCCTCGACCAGTGCCCGGGCGATCGGGGCATCTCGGTTACAGCACGCGCAACATCATCCATCGCAACGCGCTTTGACACTTCTGGCGCGTCAAGACGCACGAGGTGCTCACGGCCGATGAGAAGCCCAGCCTAACCGCGTGCATTGTGTGACTGGGCTCGCATCGCTGAGCCGTTCTGCGGACCGGCCACAAAGAACCTCAACGGCTTCATCCGTTGGCTGGAGGTGCGGCTGGCGGGTATATGTCCCCGACGGAGATTGTCCGAGCCTCGTAGACCGGGTGTCGCGCAGGTCTGCTCAGAGCCCAAACCACCCACGGCGATGATCGCGAATTTCGCGGTGGCAGCATGGGCGGGTTCGACACGAC
The DNA here is from genome assembly GCF_020055635.1 of Marivita sp. GTDB lineage: Bacteria > Pseudomonadota > Alphaproteobacteria > Rhodobacterales > Rhodobacteraceae > Marivita. The sequence goes on from NZ_JAIPUT010000010.1 coordinate 105,630, forward strand.
CGGCCCAGACCGGATGAGGTGGGTGGCTCCTGCTCCACCGGCATCGAATGTGCCAAAGTGCAGTTGTCATGAACTGCTGAGAAAGGAGCCACCCGATGACAGTTAAGACAGTCGGCCTGGATTTGGCCAAGGACGTATTTCAAGTGCACGGCATTTCGGAGAATGGACGCATTATTTTCAACAAGGCGATCAAGCGCGCGAAGCTGCT
>NZ_JAIPUT010000018.1 GCF_020055635.1 Marivita sp.
GCTGCGCACCACCAGGGACACGTCCTCCTTTCGGCCGGGATAGGCATGGAAAGAGCGTGTGTCGTTGTCGGACCCAAGCCGCGCCATGACAAAATCGAAGCGGCCTTCTTCCAATCCCCGGATCAGGGCGACCGACGGGGCAACCTCGATCGTGGGCTGAATTTCGGGAGCCTTCTGGCGCATCATGGTCAAAGCCGGCACCAACGCGCCGACGGCGGGACCGGTAACCGCACCGACGCGCACGGAGCCGGCAAGTCCGGTCCGCAACTGTTCGACCTCGCTTCCCAAGGCGTCGACCTCGGCAAGGATTATGAGCGCGCGACGGACAAAGGCTGCCCCTGCCGCGGTTGGGACCATGCCGCGCGGCAGGCGGTCGAACAGCGGCCCCCCGGCATCGGCCTCGATATCCGACAGCATCCGCGACGCGGCGGGTTGAGACATGCCGACGGTGTCCGCCGCCAGTTGCAGCTTGCCGCTGTCGTTGATGGCGCGGATCAATCGAAGATGCGAGGGCTTGAGGCGGTTGGTCAATGCGGAGGACATGGCAAAGCATAACATTTTTATTATGCCTGTCGATCAAATTTGCATTGGTTTGGTATACGCCACTCGGATAGGCATTCGCTCAGAAGGCAGAGCCGCAATGGAGAGCGTCTGCCACGGGAGGAAAAACATGACCCTTAAATCTGTTCTGGTCACCACGGCGCTGGTGACCACTCTGGCAACATCCGCCTTTGCGGAAGGCCTTGTCGGAATCGCGATGCCCACGAAATCGTCGGCCCGCTGGATCTCGGACGGCGAATCGATGGTGGAACAATTCGAAGCCGCCGGCTACGAGACGATCCTGCAATATGCAGAGGATGACATTCCGAACCAGCTTGCGCAGATCGAGAACATGATCACCAATGGCGTTGATGCGCTGGTGATCGCGGCGATCGACGGCACCACGCTGTCCAACGCGCTTGAGAACGCAAGCTTTGCCGGAATCGAGGTCATTGCCTATGACCGCCTGATCCGCGACAGCGCGCATGTCAGCTACTACGCGACCTTCGACAACTTCAAGGTTGGCGTTCAACAGGCGGAAACGCTGGTCTCGGGCCTGGAAGAGCGGTTCCCGGATGCGGAGACCTGGAATGTCGAGCTGTTCGGCGGGTCGCCCGACGACAACAACGCGTACTTCTTCTATGATGGCGGGATGTCCGTTCTTCAGCCGTTGATCGACAGCGGCAAGGTCAATATCGTTTCGGGTCAGATGGGCATGGACACCGTCGGCACGCTGCGTTGGGACGGAGCGGTTGCACAGGCGCGGATGGATAACCTTCTGTCGGCGCATTACACCGATGCTCAGGTCCATGGTGTCCTGTCGCCCTATGATGGTCTGTCCATCGGTATCCTGTCCTCGCTCAAGGGTGTCGGTTACGGGTCCGGCGACACGCCGATGCCGATCGTGACGGGTCAGGATGCCGAAGTGCCGTCGGTCAAGTCGATCCTCGCGGGCGAGCAGTATTCGACGATCTTCAAGGACACCCGCGAACTGGCGCGTGTTACTGTCGGCATGGTCGAGGCTCTGCTTGAAGGCGGCGAGCCCGAGATCAACGATACGAGCACCTATGACAACGGCGTCAAGGTTGTGCCCTCGTACCTGCTGGAGCCTCTCAAGGTCACGGCGGACAACTGGGAAGAGCGTCTGATCGATACCGGGTACTACAACATGGACCAGATCAAGTAAGCGCTGCGCGCTGAACGACCTGCCACCGGTCAGGTGGACCGGCCCGCACCGCATGCGGGCCGGTCTGCCGCCACCATCACACTCTCAATCCGAAGGCTGTCGCCATGCAGGATACGCTGCTGGAAATGCGTTCCATCACCAAGACGTTTCCGGGCGTCAAGGCGCTTGATGACGTGTCTCTCAAGGTTCGAACCGGTGAGATTCATGCGATCTGCGGAGAGAACGGCGCGGGCAAGTCGACGCTGATGAAGGTGCTGTCCGGCGTCTATCCGGCGGGCAGCTATGACGGCGAAATTCATTATGACGGCGCGCTGGCGCAGTTTCGGGACATTTCCGACAGCGAAGCGCGCGGCATCATCATCATTCACCAGGAACTGGCGCTTGTGCCGCTTTTGTCGATTGCCGAGAACCTGTTTCTGGGCAACGAGAACGCCAAGGGCGGTGTGATCGACTGGCGCGAGACCAACCAGCGCACGGAAACCCTGCTGCGCAAGGTCGGGCTGCGCGATGCGCCCACGACGCTTGTGGAAAAGCTGGGCGTCGGCAAACAGCAGCTTGTCGAGATCGCCAAGGCGCTGGCAAAGGATGTACGCCTGTTGATCCTGGACGAGCCGACGTCGGCGCTGTCGGAAAGCGACAGCCAGGCGCTGCTTGATCTGATGCTCGAGCTCAAGGCGCAGGGCATGACGCAAATCATCATCAGCCACAAGCTGAACGAAGTGCGCCGCATCGCCGACACGGTCACGGTGATCCGGGACGGACATTCGGTATCCAGCTTTGCGGCAAGCGAGGGCATCACCGAAGACCGCATCGTGCGCGACATGGTGGGCCGGTCGATGGAAAACCGCTATCCGCCGCGCACACCCAGGATCGGCGAACGGATCATGCGGGTGAGCGACTGGTCGGTGGCGCATCCCGAACATGCCGACCGGCAGGTGATCCGCAATGTCGGTTTTGATGTCCGCGCCGGCGAAGTGGTCGGAATCGCGGGGCTGATGGGAGCAGGGCGTACCGAACTGGCGATGTCGATTTTCGGCCAAAGCTGGGGCCAGAACATCACCGGTACGGTGGAAATGCACGGCAAGCCGGTGGATGTGTCCGATGTCGGGCGCGCGATCAAGGCGGGGCTCGCCTATGTCACCGAAGACCGCAAGAGCCTTGGCCTGATCCTCGACGATACCATCACGCGCAACATCACCCTGGCGAACCTGCCCGAAGTGGCCCGCGCCTCTGTGCTGAACGATCATGCCGAAACCGAGGTGGCCGAGAAGTACCGCAAGGATCTGGGCATCCGGACGCCGGGTGTGTTCCAGAAGGTGGTGAACCTGTCGGGCGGCAACCAGCAGAAGGTCGTTCTGTCGAAATGGCTGTTCGTCGGACCTGAGGTGCTGATCCTCGACGAGCCCACACGCGGTATCGACGTCGGCGCGAAATACGAAATCTACGGTCTGATCAACGATCTCGCCGCGGCCGGGAAAGGCGTGGTCATGATCTCGTCAGAGATGCCCGAACTTCTGGGCATGTGCGACCGGGTCTACGTGATGAACGAAGGGGCCTTCGTGGGCGAGATGCCTGCATCCGAGGCCAGTCAGGAGCGCATCATGTCGCTCATCGTGAACGAATAAGGGGACAGGCATGTCTGTGGCGGAAAACACTTCCCAAAGCGCGGGCGCGACTGCTCGGATCGGCAGCTACCTCAAGGCGCATTTGCGCGAATACGGCCTGCTGTTCGCGCTGATCGCCATCATGGCGTTCTTTCAGATCGTCACGGGCGGTACGCTGCTCAGGCCGATCAACCTGACGAACCTGCTGTTGCAGAACAGCTATATCGTCATCATGGCGCTTGGAATGCTGGTCGTCATCGTGGCGGGGCATATCGACCTGTCGGTCGGGTCCGTCATGGGCTTTGTCGGCGCGCTGGCGGCTGTCATGATCGTCAATTACGAGATGTCGATCATCGTCACCATGCTGACCTGCGTGGTGGTCGGCGCGATCATCGGCGGGGCGCAGGGGTACTGGATCGCCTATTGGAAGATCCCGTCCTTCATCGTGACCTTGGCGGGGATGCTGGTGTTTCGCGGGTTGTCGCTCTGGTTGCTCGAAGGGCAATCTGTGGGTCCGTTTCCGCGTGAATTCCAGGTGATCGCAACAGGCTTCGTGCCCGATATCCTGCCCGGCGGCGAAGCCTTCAAGGGCCTTTTCGCCGTGCGCAACTTCAACGTGCTGGCCTTTGCCACGGGGATCGTCGCGGCCGGCTGGGTGGTCTGGTCTGGCCTGCGCCAGCGCGCGCAAAACAAGGCCTACGGCATCGAAGACGAACCCCGCGCGTTCTTTGTCGCGCGGATTGCCATCATTGCGCTCGCCCTGATCTTCATCCTCTACAAGCTGGCGACATTCCGCGGCCTTCCAAACGTGCTGCTGACGATGGGTGTGCTGACAATCATCTACGCGTTCATCACCGAACGCACGGTTCTGGGCCGCCGCATCTATGCGCTTGGCGGCAACGAAAAAGCGGCCAAGCTGTCGGGCATCAAGACCGAACGGCTGACCTTTCTGGCCTTTGTCAACATGGGCATGCTGGCCGCCATTGCCGGGCTGGTCTTTGCCGCGCGTCTGAACACCGCGACACCGAAAGCGGGGTTCGCGCTGGAACTGGACGTGATCGCGGCCGTGTTCATTGGCGGGGCGTCGATGTCGGGGGGTGTCGGCAAGATCGTCGGCGCGGTTGTCGGCGCGTTCCTGATGGGGGTGCTGAACAACGGGATGTCGCTCATGGGTATCGGCATCGACTACCAGCAGATGATCAAGGGGCTTGTCCTGCTCGCCGCCGTGATCTTCGACGTCTACAACAAGAAAAAGGGCTGAGAGCATGACATTCAAACCTGCAAAATGGCCCCGCAAGCTGAGATCTGCCGAGTGGTATACCGGCAGCAGCAAGGACGTGATCTATCATCGTGGCTGGATGAAGAACCAAGGCTATCCGGATGACCTGTTCGACGGGCGGCCGATCATCGGCATTCTGAACACGTGGTCGGACATGACGCCGTGCAACGGGCATTTGCGAGAGCTGGCCGAAAAGGTGAAGGCCGGCATCTGGGAGGCCGGTGGCTTTCCGATGGAAGTGCCGGTCTTCTCGGCCTCGGAAAACACCTTCCGGCCCACGGCGATGATGTTCCGCAACCTTGCGGCGCTGAGTATCGAGGAACAGATCCGGGGCCAGCCGATGGATGGCTGCGTGCTCATGGTCGGGTGTGACAAGACCACGCCAAGCCTGTTGATGGCGGCGGCATCGTGCGATCTGCCGTCGATCATCGTGACCGGCGGGCCGATGCTGAACGGCTGGTTCCAGGGCGAACGCGTCGGTGCGGGCACCCATCTGTGGCGTTTTTCCGAAGCGGTGAAGGCCGGCGAGATGACGCAGGAACAATTCCTTGATGCGGAATCCGCGGTGACCCGCTCGTCGGGCACGTGCAACACGATGGGCACGGCGTCGTCGATGGCCAGCATGTCCGAGGCGCTTGGCATGGCGCTGTCGGGCAATGCGGCGATCCCGGCCGTCGACAGCCGCCGCCGCGTCATGGCGCAACTTTCGGGTCGGCGGATCGTGCAGATGGTCAAGGACGACCTCAAGCCGTCGGACATCCTGACGCGCGCGGCGTTCGAGAACGCGATCCGCTGCAATGGCGCGGTTGGCGGGTCGACCAACACCGTGGTGCACATGCTGGCCATCGCGGGCCGCGTCGGCATCGACATCACGTTGGATGACTGGGACCGCTGCGGGCGCGACATCCCGACGATCCTGAATCTGCAACCGTCGGGCAAGTACCTGATGGAAGAGTTCTTCTATGCCGGCGGTCTGCCCGTCGTCCTGAAACGGCTGGGCGAGGCGGACAAGCTGCACAAGGAGGCAATGACCGTCTCGGGCCAGACGATCTGGGACGAGGTCAAGGACGCGCAGAACTGGAACGAGGACGTGATCCGCCCCGTCGACAGGCCCCTTACGGAAAAGGGCGGCATTGCAGTGCTCAAGGGCAATCTCGCTCCCAAGGGCGCGATCCTCAAACCCTCTGCCGCCACACCCGAGCTGATGCAGCATCGCGGCCGCGCCGTGGTCTTCGAGGATATCGACGATTACAAGTCGCGGATCAACGACGATGCGCTCGACATCGACGAGACCTGCATCATGGTGCTCAAGAATTGCGGCCCGAAGGGGTATCCCGGCATGGCCGAGGTTGGCAATATGGGTCTCCCGCCCAAGGTGCTGAAGAAGGGGATCACCGACATGATCCGCATTTCCGATGCACGCATGTCGGGCACCGCCTATGGCACCGTGATCCTGCACACCTCGCCCGAGGCCGCAGCGGGCGGACCGCTGGCGGTTGTTCGGTCGGGCGACATGATCGACGTTGATGTCGAGAACCGCCGCTTGCATCTGGACATCTCGGACGCCGAACTGACCGAGCGCCTTGCCCGTTGGACACCGATCCACGAGCGCCCGGAAAGCGGCTATGCGTGGTTGCACCAGCAGCATGTTGAAGGCGCAGACACCGGCGCGGACCTCGATTTCCTCAAGGGATGCCGCGGCGCGCCGGTCGGAAAGGACAGTCACTGATGAAGATCGCACTTGTGGGCATTGGAAAGATCGCGGTGGACCAGCACGTGCCGGCCATCGACGGTAGCTCTGACTGGGACCTTGCAGCAACGGTCAGCCGTCACGGGACGGTCGAGGGCGTGGAGGCGTTCACCGACATGGGCGCGATGCTCGAGGCGCGGTCCGACATTCGCGTCGTGTCGCTGTGCCTGCCGCCGGTGCCGCGGTTCGACTATGCGATGCAGGCTCTCAAGGCGGGGCGACACGTGATGCTGGAAAAGCCGCCCGGCGCCACGATTGCCGAATGTCACGCGCTTGAGGCGGCCGCGCGCGAGGCGGGGCTCTCGATCTATGCGACCTGGCATTCGCGCCATGCCGACATGGTGGCCGCTGCCAAGGCCTGGCTGGCCGACAAGACGCTGAAGTCGCTGACCGTGACGTGGAAAGAAGACGTGCGCCGCTGGCATCCCGGACAGGCCTGGATCTGGGAACCGGGTGGGCTGGGTGTGTTCGATCCCGGGATCAACGCGCTGTCCATCGTGACCGAGATCCTGCCGGACGACATTCACGTGACCCAGGCCGACCTGGATGTGCCCGAGAACTGCCAGACCCCGATCGGTGCGCGGATTGATTTCCACCACCCCAAAGGCGCGCGGGTCAGTGCCGTGTTCGACTGGCGGCAGGACGGCGACCAGACCTGGGAGATCGACGCGGTGACGGACGCAGGGACGCTCAAGCTTCGCGATGGCGGCGCGGTGATGGAGGTGGACGGCACCCGCACCGGCGATGCCGCTCCGCTGGGGGGCGAATACCCCCGGTTATATGCCCGCATGGCGCAGCTTGTCTGCACCGGCGGGATCGACATGGACCTGCGCCCGATGACGCTTGCCACCGATGCTCTGGCACTTGGTCGTCGTATCCCGACCGACCCGTTTCACGACTGAGGCGCACCGCGCCCGCAAGATTGAAGGATTTCCCATGAAGCACCCGCTGACCGGCATTCTGCCCGTGGCCCCGACCCCCTTTCACGACGATGGCTCTGTCGATACCGAAGGCATGACGCGCGTGCTGGATTGCATGATCGACCAGGGCGTCGACGCAATCTGTATCCTGGCCAACTATTCCGAACAGTTCGTGTTGTCGGATGCAGAACGCGCCACGCTGACCAAGCTGTCGCTGGAGCATGTCGCAGGCCGGGTGCCGGTGATCGTCACAGTCAGCCATTTCAGTACGCAGATCGTTGTAGATCGCGCGCGCGAAGCCGAAGCGATGGGCGCTGCGATGCTGATGATGATGCCACCCTATCACGGTGTTGGCCTCGTTCCCGCCGAGGCGGGGATCTTTGAACATTTCGCGTCGGTGTCCGATGCCATCTCGATCCCGATCATGGTGCAGGACGCGCCGCTCTCGGGTGTCTCTCTTCCCGTTCCGCTGCTTGTCCGGATGGCGAAGGAGATCGCGAATGTCAGCTACTTCAAGATGGAAACACCCTTTGCCGCCGACAAGCTGGCGGCGCTGATCGACGCGGGCGGCGACCATATCGTCGGGCCGTTCGATGGCGAAGAGGCGGTGACGCTGCTGGCGGATCTGGACGCAGGGTGTACCGGCACGATGACCTCGGCGCTTCAGCCCGAGTTGATCAAGCCGATTGTCACGAACTACCTTGCGGGCGATATCGACGCGGCATTGGCGCAATGGCGCGAATGTCTGCCGCTGATCAATCACGAAAACCGCCAATGTGGTCTGCGGGCCGCCAAGGTCGTGATGAAGGAAGGGGGTGTGATCGGGTCGGATCATGTGCGACACCCGCTCAAACCGATGTCGGAGCGTACCCGCGCGCGCTTGCTGCAACTGGCAGCCGAGCGCGACGTGATCGCATTGCGTTGGGGCAAATAAAGGAGAATTTCGATGGGCTATGAACCGCACGGCAAACATCTGATCGCTGGCGATTGGGTGTCGAGCCAGAACACATTCACCTCGCAACCTGTCGGCAGCGATGGCACGTCCTTCTGCGAAGGCGGTGCCGACGAGGTCGATCGTGCCGTCCGTGCTGCCGAAGAGGCATTCGCGACCTACGGATGGACCAGCCGCGAAGACCGTGCCGCATTCCTGGAGGCCATCGCCGAGGAGATCGACGCGCGCGGGGACGACATCACGCGGCTGGGATGTGCCGAAACCGGTCTGCCCGAAGCGCGGCTTCAGGGAGAGCGTGGGCGCACCACCGGTCAGCTGCGCCTCTTCGCGACACATATCCGCGACGGCGCGTATCTCGACCGTCGCCACGACGCGGCCTTGCCGGACCGTGCGCCCCTGCCGCGTCCTGATCTGAAGATGGTGCAGCGGCCCATCGGTCCGGTTGCCGTGTTCGGCGCGTCCAACTTTCCGTTGGCGTTTTCGACGGCCGGTGGGGATACCGCGTCGGCGCTTGCCGCCGGCTGTCCGGTTGTGGTCAAGGGTCACCCGGCCCACCCTGCCACCGGCGAGATCGTGGCAGACGCCATCGCGGCGGCCATTGCGCGCTGCGGCATGCCGGCGGGCACGTTTTCGCTGATCCAGGGCACCAGCCATGAACTGGGTGGTGCGCTTGTTCAGCATCCGCTGATCAATGCGGTTGGGTTCACCGGGTCTCTGGGCGCCGGGCGCGCGCTGTTCAACCTGTGCGCCGCGCGGCCTGTTCCGATCCCGTTCTTCGGCGAGCTTGGATCGGTCAATCCGGTCTTCGTCATGCCGGGTGCGCTGGCCCAACGCGGCGCAGAGCTGGGCGCCGCCTGGGCCGGGTCGCTGACGATGGGGGTTGGGCAGTTCTGCACCAATCCGGGCATCGTCGTCGCGACCGAAGGACCGGAGCTTGATGCCTTTGCCAAGGCTGCAACCGATGCGTTGGAGGCTGCCGGTGAATCGGTGATGCTGACCGACGGAATTGCCGACGCGTTCCGGCGCGGCGTGGCAGAGGTCGGATCGGCAAGCGGTGTGCAGGAGCTTTTGAAATCCACATGTGACCGCCGCAACGCGGCGCCGGCGATTTACAAGGTCGACGCGGAAAGCTGGCTTGCCAACGAAGCCTTGGCCGAAGAGGTCTTTGGTCCGTTGGGCATCCTCGTGGCAGCCAGCGGGCCCGAGCAGATGCTGGACGTGGCGCGTGGTTTGCAGGGCCAGCTGACGGCGACGCTGCAGATGGACGATGCGGATACCGACACCGCGCGTCCCTTTGTTCCCGTCTTGGAACGCAAGGCCGGGCGCGTTCTGGTCAACGGCTTTCCGACAGGGGTCGAGGTTGCCGAAGCCATGGTGCATGGCGGGCCGTACCCGGCCTCGACGAACTTTGGCGCAACGTCGGTGGGCACATTGGCGATCCGTCGGTTCCTGCGGCCGGTCTGTTATCAGAACATGCCCGACGCGCTATTGCCGGACGATCTGCGCGGCGTGTAGGCACCACATCAGGGCAGGGCGGGTCACCGCCCTGTCAGTTCTTTCGCGGCCTCGACGATCCTGTTCTCGGTGATGCCGAAATGCGCATAAAGCGCCGGCGCCTTGGCCGATGCGCCAAAGCCCGTCATGCCGATGAACCGGTCTGTCGGACGCAGCCACCGCTCCCACCCGAATTTCAGCGCCGCCTCGATGGCGATGCGCGGGGCGTCTCCCAGAACCTGGGCCTGATAGGCGGCAGGTTGATCTTCGAACAGCTCCCAGCAGGGCATCGACACGACGGTTGTGCGGATGCCAAGCGGCGCCAGCGTCTCGCGCGCCTGCATCGCCAAACCGACCTCGGTGCCCGTGGCGATGAGGGTAAGGTCGCGGTCCTGTTCCGGCCCGGCCAGAACATACGCCCCGAAGCGCGTCAGGTTTTCCGATGTATCGCTGCGCACCTGATCTGCGTCCTGTCGCGACAGGGCCAGCATGGACGGGCCGTCCCCGGTTTCCAAGGCGATATGCCATGCCTCGCGTGTTTCCACGGCATCCGCAGGGCGAAACACCCGCATGTTGGGCATCGCGCGGTAGCCGGCCAGCGTTTCGACCGGCTGATGGGTCGGTCCGTTGCTGCCCACGCCGATCGAGTCGTGGCTGAAGGCAAAGAGAGCGGGCAACCCCATCAGCGCGGCCATGCGCATCGCAGGGCGTTCGTAATCGGCAAAGGCCAGATAGGTCACGTTGATCGGGCGCAACCCGCCATGGGCGGCGATGCCATCCACCATTGCCCCCATCAGGTGTTCGCGCACGCCGCAATGCACGTAGGTCCCTGCCCGGTTGGCCGGGGTAAAGGCCACGCGGCTGCGCTTGTGGTTGGTGGGCGCTTCGAGGTCGGCACAGAGCACGATCGATTCCGGCAAGACCCGGGTCAGGGCATCGCAGATATCGCCGGATGAGAGGATCGTGGCGCGCGGCTCTTCGCAGGATCCGGGTAAGGCATCGGCCCAACCAGTGGGCAAGGCACCGGTCATCCAGCGGGTGAACTCCTCCTTTTCAGGATGCGTCGCCAACCGTGCCATCCAGTCTGTTCGGGCCTGCGCGCCTTGGTCCATTGCACAGCGCCAATCGTCGTAGACCTCCTGCGGAACGTGAAAGGCCGTGTGCGGCCAGTTGCGTGCGGCGCGCGCCTCTTGGGTGTCCTCTACTGTCAACGGCGCGCTGTGACCGCCGCGCTGTCCTTGCAAGCGGGGAATGCCCCGCGCGATGGTCGTGCGGCAGGCGATCAGGGAAGGGCGCGGATCGGCCTTGGCCGCGGTGAGGGCGGTATCCACCGCATCGATGTCGTGCCCATCAACCGGCACCACATGCCAGCCTGCGGCCCTGAACCGCGCCGGTACGTCTTCGGAAATCGACAGCGCGGTGTCGCCATCATCGGTGATCTGGTTGTCGTCCCACAAGAAGGTCAATCGCCCCAGTTGCAGGTGCCCGGCAAGCGAAATCGCCTCTTGCCCCATGCCCTCCTGCAGGCACCCGTCGCCGACAAAGGCCCAGGTGCGGTGATTCACCAGATCGCGGCCAAATCGGGCGGCGAGCCGTTCCTCGGCCACGGCCATGCCGACCGCGCAGGCGATGCCCTGACCCAACAGACCGCTGGTGATTTCGATCCCCGCATCCTGTTCGATCTCGGGGTGGCCGGCGCAGACCGAATGCAGCGTTCGAAAGGATTTCAGCGCTTCGAGCGACACCTTTTCGTAGCCCGACAGGTGCAGCAGCGCATAGAGCAGCATGGAGCCATGACCGTTCGACAGCACCACGCGGTCGCGGTCTGGCCAAAGCGGATCTTCAGGCGCGACCTTGAGATGGTTGGCGTAAAGCGTTGCGGCGATTTCGGCCATGCCAAGCGGTACGCCCTGATGGCCTTCGCCGGCCTTCCGGATCGCGTCGATGGCAAGAAACCGGATGGCGTCCGCCATACTCTGAATGTTTGGCATGTCAGTTGTCCAGCATGCTGTTCTGTTCGGTCCGCAGGCTGTGAATGTCGAGGTCATCGACCACGTCGACGTCATCCAGCGTCACGATCTGGTCGCGCTTGATTGCGCGCCTGAGTTTGACGTGGTGGGCCAATCCGATGGGCAAAGCCTGCAACGCGGCGGCCTGGGAGGCGGGGATCGCCTTGGCCCAGACCTTGTAGCCGCCTTCACCATCCAGCATCTCGCCCGCCGCGAAATCGCCTTTGGCCGTCGCCACGGCATCGGCGCGGTAGCGTTTCGACACACCGGTCGGTTCATGGCGCAGGGCTGCCGACAGGACCGAGACCGACGTCTCCAACCCGATAAGGTGAAACGGCCGCCACATGCTGCCGTACCAGCCGGATGTGTCCGTCATCAGCCCGTATTGGTTGAAACACTGGCGGGTGTATTCATTGGGAGCCCGGAAGGTGACGAACATCCCGTATTGGATGTTGTTCTGCACGACGCGCCCATCGGGTTCGCGGCTTGCGGCGATATCGACGATGCCGGTCTTTTCCAGGCGTCCGCCCTCGCTGGCCGGCTTGAACACGTCGGCCAGGTCGTGAAGCCCGGCGGGAGGAAATGCCAGCCCGTCGCTGGGACAGTCCATCCCGGTCGCATTGGCGACGGCGGCCATTTCGATGGCGGCCTTGGTGCCGTCGGTAAAGGAGTTGTACATCTTGGGATTGAAGTCTCCGGATGCCACCTGTTCCTCGGTAAAGTCGAAATAGTCCCAGACCGTGTCCGGTGTCGAATAGCGGTAGCTTGGGCAAAAATTCATGCCCTTTCCGGCCGCGACAAGTTCGAACCCGCAGGCATGGACCCAATCGACCAGTTCGCAGATCGCTGCCGGCTGATCGCCATAGGCCATGGAATACACCACGCCCGCCTGTTCGGCGCGGGCGGCGAGGACCGGGCCGCACATCACGTCGGCCTCGACGTTGACCATGATGACGTGTTTGCCCGCGTCTATGGCGCCAAGCGCGTGGCGCACGCCCGCGATGGGGTGGCCGGTCGCTTCGATGATGACTTCGATTTCGGGGCAGGCGAACAGGCTTGCTGCGTCGTCGGTCACATGGGTGGCTCCGGATGCGACGGCCCTGGTCAGCGAGGGCGCGGAATACCGGTCTTCCTCCCAATGCACACGGGCCAGCGAGGCCTGTGCCCTGGACACGTCCAGATCGGCGATTCCGACGATGTGATAGCCGGGAATGTGTCTGGCCTGGGCAAGGATCATGGATCCGAACTTGCCTGCGCCGATCAGCCCGATCCTGACGGGAGTGCCTTGGGCGGTACGGGCAGCCAGCAGTGCGGACAGGTTCATGGGAGTCCCCTTCGGTTCGTTTGTTCGGGGACAGGATACCGGTGCGACAGGCATGGAAACCATCATGAATTCGAGGGAAATTGTTAAGCTCTGCTAAACAGTCATTAACGATTTCCCGCTTGTCGCACTCCGCCCATTGCAGCGACTTTCAGACAAGCCAGAGCCCAAGGAGGCAGGAGACCGGTTTGCCCAATCGCAGCGAAACACGTGCAACCAATGTCAGCCTGGCCCGGCGCGCCTGGGCGATCCGCCGCTATGCGCTGCAGATGGCCGAGGTGCAGGGACAGGGCTATATCGGTCAGGCGCTTGGTGTCGCGGATGTGCTGGCGACCTCGTATTTCCACGCGATGAATTATCGCGCCGACGATCCCGAATGGGAGGGGCGCGACAGGTTCTACCTGTCCATCGGTCATTATGCGATTGCCCTTTATGCGGCGCTGCTCGAGGCCGGTATCCTGCCGGAGGACGAGATCGAGACCTACGGCATGGATGACAGCCGGATGCCGATGTCCGGCATGGCGGCCTATACGCCGGGGATGGAGATCACGGGCGGGTCGTTGGGCCAAGGTCTGGGCATCGCGGTGGGCGCGGCTCTTGGGCTCAAGCGCAAGGCGTCCGGGTCGTTTGTCTACAACATGTTGTCCGATGGCGAACTGGGCGAAGGATCAACTTGGGAAGCGGTCATGTCGGCAGTGCAATGGAAGCTGGACAACCTGATCGCCATTGTCGATTTCAACAACCAGCAGGCGGATGGCCCGACGCTCGATGCGCTGGCCACGCCGGAGGAAGCACCGAAATGGCGGGCTTTTGGATGGTACGCGCAAGAGGTTGACGGCAATGACCTGACAGCTCTGGTTCAGGCCTTCGACAAAGCCCGCAACCATCCCGATCGGCAGCCGCGCGTGATCATCTGCCATACCAAGATGTGCAAGGGCATCCCCTTTCTGGAGGACCGGGAAAGCACGCATTTCATCCGGGTCGAGGCAGACGAATGGGCCAAGGCGATTGCGCTTCTTGACGAGGATAAACCGCTATGACGATCCCCGCATCCTCGCGCCGCAAATCGAAATACTCGCCCCGCACGCCTGCAAGCGGAGAACGGGTCGCCACCAGTGCGATGATTGCGTCGCTGGATGCCGAAGGACGCGAGACCATCGCGGCGCCGTTCGGGCATGCGCTGGCCGATCTGGCAAGATCGCGCGAGGACATTGTCGGCCTGTCCGCAGACCTGTCCAAATACACCGACCTGCACGTTTTTGCCGAAGCGTACCCGGACCGCTTTTATCAGATGGGCATGGCCGAGGCGTTGCTGATGTCTGCTGCCGCCGGTCTGGCGCGCGAAGGGTTTGTGCCCTTCGCCACGACCTATGCGGTGTTCGCGTCACGCCGCGCCTATGACTTCATCGCGATGGCGATTGCCGAGGAAGACCTGCCGGTCAAGATATGCTGCGCCCTGCCGGGGCTGTCCACCGGGTACGGGCCAAGCCATCAGGCGACCGAAGACCTGGCCATCATGCGGGGCATGCCGAACCTGACAGTGCTGGACCCCTGCGATGCCGTGGAGATCGACCAGGCGACCCGCGTGATCGCCGACACCCCCGGCCCGGTCTACATGCGGCTGTTGCGCGGCAAGGTGCCGAATGTGCTGGGCGAATACGGCTACCGGTTCGAATTGGGCAAGGCGCAGATGATCCATGACGGGTCGGACGTGCTGATCATCTCGTCAGGGTTCATGACGATGCGCGCGCTGGATGCGGCCAAGGCGCTTGCCGCTGACGGCGTGTTCTGCGCGGTGCTGCATTCACCGACGATCAAACCGCTGGACGTGGAAACGATCTGTGCCGAAGCCGCCAAGGGCGGGCGGCTTGTCGTGACGGCAGAGAACCATTCGATCACCGGCGGTCTGGGAGAGGCGGTTGCTGGCGCGCTGATGCGGGCGCAGGTGCATGTGCCGTTCCGGCAGATCGCCTTGCCGGATGAATTTCTCGACGCGGGCGCGCTGCCGACCCTGCACGACCAGTATGGCATCACGGTCGAACGGATCGCGGCCCGGATCAAGGCATGGTTGGAGGACTGACATGGCAGGTACCGCGATCATCGGACTGGGGGCGATGGGGCAGGGCATGGCCCGCAACATCCTGGCGGCTGGAATCCCTCTCAGCGGTTTCGATCTGTCGCCCGACGCGCGTGGCAGATTTGCCAAGGCCGGCGGGCGCACCGGGGACGACGCGGCGGATTTGGTCGCGGACTGTGACTTGCTGTTGGTGATGGTGGCAACGGCGGCCCAGGCCGAGGCGGCGTTGTTTGGCGGTGTCACGGATGCACTTGCGCCCGGTGCGGTGGTGATCCTGTCCTCGACCGTGGCCCCGTCCGAAGCGCGCGCGATTGCGGCGCGATTGAACGATGCAGGGCACGTGATGCTGGATGCGCCGGTCTCCGGTGGGCAGGTCGGGGCCGAGAGCGGTACGTTGACGATCATGGCGTCAGGACCGCCAGCCGCGTTCGAGCGCGCCGATGCGCTGCTGGCGGCGGTGTCGAAAAAGGTGCACCGGCTGGGCGACGAACCGGGCATGGGCGCGACCTACAAGGTGGTGCATCAACTGGCCGCCGGGGTGCATCTCGTGGCGGCCGCCGAGCTGATGGCCTTTGGGGCCAAGGCGGGGTGCGATCCGCAAACGCTTCTGGATATCGTCTCAAGCTCTGCCGGGCAAAGCTGGATGATGGACGACCGCGTGCCGCGCATGATGCAGGTCGATCCGGTGGCTACCTCGACCGTCGATATCTTCATCAAGGATTTGGGCCTCGTGGTTCAATCCGCGCGCGACAGTGGCGTGCCGGTCCCGCTGGCTGCGGCAGCTTACCAGATGATGGTGGGCGCCGGTGGCATGGGGCTGGGTCGTCATGACGACAGCGCCGTGATCCGCGCCTACGAGGCGCTGACCAACTGCAAGGTTACCGAAAGCTGACGCGGGCGACAGCCGCACATGGGAAAGACAACATGAAACTACTGGACGGACAAACCGCGATCATCACCGGCGCTGCCAGCGCGCGTGGGCTGGGCAAGGCCATGGCCAGCCTTTTCGCGGCACATGGCGCGCGGATTGCGATCCTCGATCTGGATGCGGCGCAGGCCGAGGATGCCGCCGCCGATATCGGTGACGGCCACATGGGGCTGGCATGCGATGTGACGCGCAAGCAGGATTGTGACGAGGCTGTCGCCACGGTGCTCGAAGCTTTCGGTCAGATCGACATCCTGGTGAACAATGCGGGCATCACGCAACCGCTCAGGATCATGGACATCACGCACGAGAACTACGACGCGGTGCTGGATGTGAACCTGCTGGGCACCCTGAACATGAGCCAGTCCGTGATCCCGCACATGCGCGGTCGCAAATCCGGCAAGCTGATCAACATGTCCTCCGTGTCGGCGCAGCGCGGAGGCGGGATTTTCGGTGGCCCGCATTATTCGGCGGCCAAGGCGGGCATCTTGGGTCTGACCAAGGCGATGGCGCGCGAGCTTGCGCCTGACGGCATCCGGTCGAACGCGATCTGTCCTGGGTTCATTGCCACCGACATCACGGGCGGTAAGCTGACACCCGAGATGATGGACCAGATCCTTGGCGGCATCCCGATGGGCCGCGCGGGCGAGGCGTCGGATGTGGCGGGCTGTGCGCTGTTCCTGGCGTCCGAGCTTTCGGCCTATGTCACCGGATCGGAAATCGATGTGAACGGGGGATCACTGATCCACTAGGGTTCTGCCCCGACCAGCTGTCCGCCGTCAAATTTCAGGTTCCGAACGGTCAGCCCGTGGTGATCAAGGATGTCGCGCACCTGACCGGAATGGGCTGTCGCGGCGTCCTCCAGCCAATCGAGAAAGAGCCTCACGGCACGGCGGTTCAGATACCGTGCGGGGCAGATCGCCCAGTAGGACGGGAAGGTCAGAACCGGATTGGCGGGCAGCACGGGGACAAGTCGTCCCTCGGCCACTTCGGGCAGGGCGAGGGCCAGCGATTCCAGGACGATCCCGGCCCCGTCGAGGGCAAGCTGCAACGCCATGGAGGACCGGTCCATCAGGATGGACTTGCGGTTGCCCTGCGTTTCGATCCCGTTGTGATAAAGCCAGAAATCCCACTGGCACAAGGCGCGCGCGCTGTCGATCAGGCGTGCCTGATCCAGCAGGGCACCCGCGTCATCAGAGAAGGCCAGCCCGGCAAGATACTCGGGGCTGCACAGCGGCAGCACGTGATCCGGCACCACGGCCCGCGCATGAAGGCCCTGCCAGTCGCCGGCCCCATAGCGGATATCGAGGTCCATCACCTCGCGTTCGAAATCGGTCGGATCCGGCGCCGCATCGACACGCAGGTCCCAATCCGGGTGCCGGGCGACGAAATCGGCCAGCCGGGGGCCCAGCCAACGGACCCCGAAGCTGGGTGTGACACGCAGGTTCAGGCGATGCGTTTCGCGGGTCTTGCCAAGGTGACGCCCTGCGTCGCGCAACAGCCGCAACGCGGTTGTCGAGGATTGGAACAGCTGTTCCCCTTCCAGCGTCAGGCTGAGCACACGCCCGTTGCGCCGGAACAGCTTGACCCCAAGCCGTTGTTCCAGAAGCTTGACCTGCTGGCTGACCGCGGACGGAGAGACCGACAGTTCCTCTGCGGCGCGGGTGATCGTCCCACGCCGCGCAACGGCTTCGAAATAGAGATATGCGTTCAGGTTCGGGGTCACTGACATGCAAAGGGGCGCCGCCGCGCCAAGGAGCGATGATGCGTCCTCACTCCGCGGCAACAGCCTCTTGACGTTGGCGACCCAAGCCTTCGACCTCGATCTCCATCACGTCGCCGGGCTTCAGGAACCGTTGCGGTTTCATGCCCATCCCGACGCCCGACGGGGTGCCGGTGGCGATGATATCACCCGGCATGAGCTGCATGAACTGGCTCATGTGGCTGATGATCTGACGAACGGAAAAGATCATGTCGCTGGTGTTCGAATCCTGAACCGTGTCACCGTTGAGATCCAGAGACACCCGCAGGGTCTGAGGATCAGCGACCTCGTCTGCGCTGACGAGATAGGGGCCGACGGGGCCGAAGGTCGGTGCGGACTTGCCCTTGATCCATTGGCCCTGACGTTCGATCTGGAATTCCCGTTCTGACACGTCATTGATGGTGCAATAGGCCGCGACGTGGTCCAGCGCATCGTCCTCGCTGACGTAGAGCGTCGGTTTCCCGATCACGACGCCAAGTTCGACTTCCCAATCGCCCTTGACCGAGTTGCGCGGGATGACGACAGGATCGAACGGCCCCGACAGGGCAGAGCTCGCCTTGGAAAAGATGATCGGCTCGGGCGGTTCGGGCATGTTGCTTTCCTTGGCGTGCAAGGCATAGTTCAGGCCGATGCAGAAGAAATTCGGCACCCATGCAAGGGGGCAGCCGATGCGCCCCGGGTTCTCCACCAGGGGCAGGCTTGCAACATCCAGGGCGCGGATCGTGTCCAGCGCCTCCAGTGACACAGCCGCGCCGGCGAAATCGGCGACCTTGCCGCTGAGGTCGCGGACATTGCCGTCACCGTCGAGAATGCCGGGTTTTTCCTGGCCCTCGGGCCCGAATCGCAAAAGCTTCATCGCTGTCTTCCTTACGTTTCCTGAGTCGCTGATTCTTGTTCTATGACCGAACGGATGTCTTCGGCCAAGTGCCACAGGTGGTTGCCGATGGCCTCGCGGGCTTCATCGCTGTTCCGGGCGCGCAGGGCGTCCAGGATGCGCGTGTGCTGATTGAGCACCCGTTCCCTGTTGCGTCGCTGCCGGGCGGCCATATAGCGCGCGCGCCAGAGTCTGCGCAGGAAGGTGCCATGGGTTTCCGCAAGCGCCCTGTTGCCGGACGCAGCCGCGATCGCGGTGTGAAAGGACATGTCGATCTCGAACATGTCCAGCGCGTCGGTGGTGTTGAAATGGTCCGACATGTATTGCGTGATCGCGGCCAGATTCTCGATCTCGGCCTCGGATGCGTTCTTGCAGGCCAGTTCGGCTGACAGTTTTTCCAATGCAATCAATACTTCGGTCTGATCCGCCACTTCGGAGAAGTCGGACACTGCCACGATCGGGCTGCGCGACGGGCGCAATTCGACGAGCCCTTCCTTGGACAGAATGCGGATCGCCTCGCGGATGGGGGTGCGGCTCACACCCATGTCGGCAGCAATATCGCGTTCCTTGACCGCCATCCCCGGCAAGAGTTTGCCACGCAGGATGTTGCGGCGAAGCCGGTTGGCGATCTGTTCAGCGAGCGTTTCCTTCGACATCCGGCTTTTTCTGCATAATCAGGCGCTCACACGCGCTGTCCCCTGGATGTGGCAAAGAGCGTGTCTGCGAAAGTCCGGATTTGGTATACCAAAAAATGTTGCGTGTCGAGTTTCCATTCGCTACCGTTCCGGCAGGATGGTATACCATCTTTCGCGGTGCATTTTGGTGCGCCAAGGTGAGACAGGCGGTCGAGGAGAGCCGCCTAGGGAGGAACAATCATGAACTTGAAGTCGACTTTGACGGCGGCTGGCGCGACGGCATTGATCGCCATGTCCGCGGCGGCCGAACCCGTGACCCTGCGTATCCAGACGCATTACGCAACCGAACATCCCACAGGCAAGATGCTGGCCACATGGATCGATGACGTGCAGACGATGTCTGGCGGCGACATCACCATCGAGATGTTCTATTCATCGTCGGTCGTGGCAACGGTGGAAACTTTCGACGCAGCCATCAATGGCATCGTCGATTGCGACGCAACCGGCGGCGCCTATCAGACCGGCAAGAACCCGGCGTTCCAGTTCGTCGGCGACATCATGGGCGGCTACGACACGCCTTGGCAGCAGTATAGCTGGCTGTATCACGGCGGTGGCTGGGAAGCCGCGCAAGAGCTTTACAACGCGCAGAACATGCAGCTGATCGGCTGGGCCATATATGGTCAGGAATCCTTCGCGTCCTCAAAGCCGCTCAGGGGTCCAGAGGATCTCCAGGGTTGGAAATTCCGGTCGCCTCCGGGCATGGAGACCGAGATCTTCGAAAAGATGGGCGCCTCGCCGATCGTGATGGATTTCACCGAGATCTTTACCGCGTTGGAAACCGGCATCATCGACGGAGCGGATGCATCCGGCCTGGCGAACAACGTGGGGCTGGGTCTGTATGACATTGTCCAGCACGCGACATATCCCGGCTTCCACTCCATGCCGTCCGACCATCTGGCCTGCAACAAGGATGTCTGGGACAACCTGACCGAACAGCAGCGTCGCATCATGGATACCGCGTGGCAGAAGCTGTCCTTCCAGATTGCCATGGCAAACGAGAAGGCCAACACCGAAGCCGCCGCAGCGCTGCAGGAGCAGGGCGTCACGCTTTATGCGTGGTCGGATGAGGATCGCAAGGAATTCCGCATCGCCGCACAGGCCGCTTGGGATGACTGGGCAACCCGCAGCCCCGAAGCCGCTGCACTGGTCGACAGCCACAAGAGTTACCTGCGGCAGCTAGGCCTGATCAACTGATGACCACGGTCCAGGAGCGCCACAAGGTCGTGACGCTCAGCTGACAGTCGCGGGCCCCTTTTGCGGGGCCCGCGCCTTGAAAACACGCAGACATCATGGGCCGAAACAAGGCCCTGCATCTTCGAGGGAGGATCGGGATGGAGAAGGACAGCCTTTGGTTGGGCTCGTTCAGGAAGCCCATGCGCATGACAGCCATGGCGTTCACCGCGGTGGTGGCCGTGCTGTTTGTCTGGTTCGTCGCCAACCGCATGGTCTCGGAAGACGCCATCGGCATGCACGAGATGATCCGGCCCGCCGGTCGGCCGATGGTGCAGCTCATGTTGTTTGCAATCGCCGGGTCGATCCTGACCGTCTCGCTGTACCTGTCGGACACCCGCGGCGCGATTGAATTCGAGCCCGATGGCGTTTTCGACATCATCTCGCTCGTGTGTGCACGGATCGCGATGATCATGGTCGCGCTCATCGTGATCGTGATGTTCTACGAAGTGGTCTCGCGCTACGTCTTTGCCCGACCGACCCTATGGGCCAACGAACTGTCCTTGTGGATCGCGAGCTTTGTCTTTCTGCTGGCCGGTCAATATGCCATGCAGCAGCGCAGCCACATTCGCATCTACGTGATCTACGACATGATGCCGCGCTGGATTCAGAAATCCTCCGACATCCTGTCGCTCTTCCTGATCTGGTTCTTCACCTTTGCCATGGTCTGGGGCGGCTTCGATGACGCCATGCGCCGGTTTCTGCGCATGGAGACGTTTGGCACCGCCTGGGATCCTCCCATTCCGGGCATCGTCAAACCCGCCATCCTGATCATCATCTGTCTCGTTGCGCTTCAGGCGCTGTCCAACATCATCTCGGACTGGAACAAAGCGCCCGAGCATCTGGCCGTGGACGACATCGACAAGACCGAAATCGAAAACATCCGCCGGACCCTGGAGAAGTAAGAGAATGGAAATGGAATTCCTGAGCTACTTCGCCTGGATGAAGGTGTCGGACGTGGCCACGCTGAGCATCTGGCTGTTGTTGGGCATGTTCTTTCTGCTGGCCATCGGCATGCCGCTTGGCTTCGCCTCGGCGTTTCTGGCGGTTGCGGTTCTGATCATGAAGTTCGGACCGGAGCTTCTGTTCCGTGATTTCGGGTCTGGTCCGATGTCGGTGCTTGCGCAGGCGATCTATCGGCAGATGACCAACTATGTCCTGATATCGATCCCCTTGTTCATCTTCATGGCAGCCCTGCTTGAACGGTCCGGTATCGCCAAGGACATGTACAATTCGCTGAACGTCTGGCTGTCAGGCACGCGGGGCGGCATCGCCATCGTGACCTCGATCATGGCCGTGATCATGGCCGCCATGTCGGGCATCATCGGCGGCGAAGTGGTGCTGCTGGGCCTGATCGCGCTGCCGCAAATGCTGCGGCTCGGCTACAACCAGAACCTGGCCATCGGCACGATCTGTGCGTCGGGATCGCTTGGAACGATGATCCCGCCGTCGATCGTGCTGATCTTCTACGGTCTTGTTACGGAAACCTCGATCAAGGCGCTGTTCACGGCGTCCTTCCTTCCGGGTTTCATGCTGTCGTCCTTCTTCATCATCTACATCATCATTCGGACGCGTTTGAATCCGTCGCTTGCACCCTTGCCCGAGATCGACCCCAAGGATCCCGCAGGACGTGAAAAGGGCCTGATGTTCCTTGGCTTCCTGTCCAAGTTCGGGCTTTGGATCATCGGTGTCCTGTTCCTGCGCGCGCTGTTCTTTACCGTGACCGGTCAGAACACCCTGCAAGAGGGCGAGGACCCCATCGCTCTGGGGATGGTCTATCACCTGCCCTACATCGCTGGCGCCTTCGTCATCGCGGGTGCGATCATGTACGCGATCGGCAAGGACCGTGTGGCAACAGGTTGGGACATGGGCAAAGGTCTGATCGCGCCCGTTGTCGTCATCGGGGTTGTTCTTGGCTCGATCTACATGGGGATCACCGGCATCACCGAAGCGGCGGGCATGGGCGTTGTCGCCGTGTTCACGATCAGCGTGATCCGACGGGAAATGACGTTCGAGATCATCTGGGACAGCCTGATCCGCACGCTCAAATCCACCGGAACGATCATCTGGGTGACCATCGGTGCGGCGGCCCTTGCGGCGGCGTACACGCTTTCGGGCGGACCCACCTATGTGGCCAACATGATCATCGCGGCCGAGCTGCCGACGATGTCGATCATCCTGGTGATGATGTTCATCTTCCTGATCATGGGAATGTTCATGGATTGGGTCGGAATCGTGCTCTTGGTCATGCCGGTGTTCCTGCCGATCGTGCTCAAGCTTCCGGTCCAGGAGATCGGCGTTTTCGGAGAGTTGGATCCACGCCACGTGGCGATCTGGTTCGGTGTGGTGTTCTGCATGAACATGCAGGTGAGTTTCCTGTCGCCACCGTTTGGTCCCGCGGCGTTCTACCTGAAATCCGTCGCACCGCCGCATATCACGCTGACCGCGATCTTCCGGGGTTTCCTGCCGTTCATCGCGTTGCAGCTTCTGGCGTTGTCGGTGCTGCTGGTCTGGCCGCCGATGGTCGCGATCTTCCTGTGACGGGTGGGCTGGCATCGTGAAAAGACCCAAGGAGGCGGGATGAGCCCGGCTCCTTGTCGATTGCAGCTTCGGGAATGACTGCCATGTTGACCCAACTCCAGATCGAGGAATTCCACAGCACTGGCGTGCTGGTTGTTCCCGATGTCCTGCCCGCGCCTGTCCTCGGTGCGGTCAAGTCGGAATACCGGGCCCTGCTGGATGATCTCTATGACCGCTGGCATGCCGATGGCCTGGTGCCCGCGCCGGTCGGGATGGATTTCTGGCATAAGCTGTTGGTCAGCTACGAGGCCGGGTGCGACTGGTTCCAGCCGATGGACATTTCCCTGCCGGGAAGCGCGATCAGGGGCGACACGCCGTTCCATTTCGGCCCGGCGGTGTTCGACATGATCACGGCGCCGCGGCTGCTTGACCTGGTGGAATGCCTGATCGGGCCCGAGATCACCTCGAATCCGATCCAGCATGTGCGCCTGAAACCGCCCGCTCCCACGCTGCGCGGGTCGGAAGACCGGGCGCATATCATGGCGACCGACTGGCATCAGGACCGTGCCGTGGCGCATGAAGAAGGAGACCATACACAGATGGTCACGGTCTGGCTGGCGATTTCCGATGCCACGGTCGAAAACGGGTGTCTGCAGGCGATCCCGGGCAAACCCCAGATGTATCCGCATTGCCCCAAACGCCAGACGGCCATCGCGGACGGGTTCCTCGATTTCGACAAGGCGCAAGCCTTGCCGGTCAAGGCCGGTGGCGCGGTGATCTTTCATCCGCTGACGCCGCATGCGTCGCTTGATAATCGCTCTGACCAGTTCCGCTGGTCCTTCGACATCCGCTACAATGTCACCGACCAGCCGACAGGACGCGCGCATTTCCCGGAGTTCATCGCGCGGTCCCGCACACACCCGGATCGGGTCTTGACCAATTGGCAAGACTGGCGCGAGATGTGGCTCGATGCGCGCGCGCGCCTGAGCGGCCAACCGCATGTTCCGATTCACCGTTGGAAAAGCGACAGTCCCGCCTGCGCCTGATCGCCTGTTCCACCTTACCTTGGGCGTGCGCCGACCGCGCCCTTCTCAAAGTTGATAGACCATGAACACTGTCCGTCTTTCGTCAGAAGATAATGTCGTCACAGCCATTTCGCCGCTTGAAGTGGGGCAGGAGGGCGCGACCCAGTTGATCCCGCGCGGCCACAAGATGGCCACGGCTGATATCGCCAGGGGCGCGGCCGTGCGCAAATACGCCCAGGTGATCGGCTATGCGGCCGAGCAGATCGCCAAGGGCGCCCACGTCCATACGCACAACCTTGAATTTCGCAACGTCGACACGGAGTACGAGTTCTCGACCAACCTGCGGCCGGTTGCGCCTGCGACACAGCCCGATTGCTTCATGGGCTACCGCCGGGCAACGGGCCGGGTCGGCACCCGCAACCATATCGCGGTTCTGACCTCGGTGAACTGTTCTGCCACCGCCGCGCGGATGATCGCGGAACACTTCACCCCCGACCTTTTGGCGGCCTATCCCAACGTCGATGGCGTGACCGCTTTTGTGCACGGCACCGGTTGCGCCATGGGCGGCGACGGGACGGGGTTCGAATTGCTGCAACGCACGCTCTGGGGCTATGCGCGCAATCCCAATGTCGGCGGCGTGCTGATGGCGGGTCTGGGTTGCGAGATGATGCAGATCGACTGGCTGATCGAAGCCTATGGCCTGACGCCGGGACCGCTGTTCCAGAGCATGAACATTCAGGACGTGGGTGGATTGCGGGCAACCGTCGAGATGGGGATCAGGAAGATCGAGGCGATGCTGCCCCTCGTCAACGATGTCGAGCGCGTGCCATGTCCGGCGTCGGAGTTGATGGTGGCGCTGCAATGCGGTGGGTCGGATGCGTGGTCCGGCATTACCGCGAACCCGGCGGTGGGCCATGCCTGTGACCTGCTGGTGGCGCAGGGCGGCACCGGTGTGCTGGCCGAAACGCCCGAGATCTACGGTGCCGAACACCTGTTGACCGCCCGCGCCGTGGACCGTGCTGTCGGAGACAGGCTCATCGACCTCATCAAGTGGTGGGAAGACTATACCGACCGCAATCGCGGCAACATGGACAACAATCCAAGCCCCGGAAACAAGCAGGGCGGGTTGACGACCATCCTTGAAAAATCGCTTGGCGCGGCGGCCAAGGGTGGGACCAGCCCACTGACCGGCGTGTTCAAATACGCCGAACCGATCACCGCCAGGGGCTTCACCTTCATGGACAGCCCCGGATACGATCCGGCGAGTGTGACCGGCCAGATCGCAAGTGGTTGCAACCTTGTGTGCTTTACCACCGGACGCGGATCTGCCTTTGGGTCGAAACCCGCGCCGACGATGAAGGTGGCGACGAACACCCGGATGTATCAGCGCCTGACCTCGGACATGGACGTGAACGCGGGGCGCATCCTGTCGGACGGGGCCAGCGTCGAAGACGTGGGCCGCGAGATTTACGACATGTGGCTGCGCATGGCGAGCGGCGAGATGTCGAAATCCGAGGCCCAGGGCCTTGGCGATTACGAATTCGTGCCGTGGCAGGTCGGAGCCGTGATGTGACCGACCTGCCCATCGTCATCGTCGGCGCGGGGGCGATCGGGATGCGTCATGTCGAGGTGGCATTGGCCTGTCCGAAGACCCGTATCTCGGCCGTGGTGGAACCGCTTGCGCACCGACGTGCCGAATTGCAGGCGATGGGCCTGAACGCGGTCGAGACATTGGACGATGCCCCGGTCGAAACGCGTGCCGCGGTGATCGCCACCCCGACGCAGGATCACCATGCCTCCACGTTGGCCTGTATAGACCGCGGCTGGCCTGTGATCGTTGAAAAACCGATAGCCGCGACCCTGGATCACGCGCGGCAGATGGTAGAGCGCGCGGCGAACAAGGAGGTGCCGCTCTTTACCGGACACCACCGCCGGTGTCATCCGTTCTCGCGTGCGACACGAGATGCGCTGGCACGGATCGGTGACCTTGTCGGGGTTCAGGGCCTGTGGTCTTTGCGCAAGCACGACACGTATTACGATGCCGACTGGCGGCGGAAGCCGGGCGCGGGGCCGTTGCTGACCAATCTGACGCACGAGCTTGATCTGCTCCGGTTCCTTGTCGGAGAGATCGACGAGGTGACCGCGCTGACATCGAATGCACGGCGCGGTTTCGTGATCGAGGATACCTCGGCGCTGGCGTTGCGCTTTGGAAACGGCGCGCTGGGGTCGTTCCTGATTTCGGATGCAGGTGCGTCGCCATGGTCTTTCGAGGCTGCGTCCGACGAAAACCCGACCATCGCGGCGTCGCATCAGGATTATCTGCGTTTCGTCGGTACGGAAGGGTCGCTGGAATTTCCGTCGCTGACGCTCTGGGGCCGGTCCGCGCCGGGAGAGATCGAATGGTCCAGGCCATTGCAGCGGACGCCGGGTCCGAAGTTTGAAACCGTCGATCCGTTGCTTGAGCAGATGACGCGCTTTGCCGCCGTGGTCAGTGGTGCCTCCGACGACGTGCTGTGCACCGGCGCGGATGGCACGAAGGCCTTGGAAATGACGCTGGCAGCCGCGATGTCGGAGCAACAGGGACACCCGGTTAGGACCGGCGAGGTGCCGGGAGATTATACCGGCGTTTAGACACGAGGGATCGAAAATGAGGACACCGAAAACAGGATGCAGGGGGCCGGTTCTGATGGGCCTGGCGATGGACGGTTGGATGGGCAGCCATCCGGGGAGCAAACGAACATGAGACTGCAAGGAAAGACCGCGTTCATCACGGCGGCCGGTCAGGGCATCGGTCGCGCCAGCGCAGAGGCGCTTGCCCGCAACGGTGCATCGGTCATCGCGACCGACCTGCATGGCGACCTTTTGGCGGGGCTTGACGTCGCGCAGAGCTTTGCGCTGGACGTGACGGACAAATCCGCGCTTGTGGAGGCCGTGCGCGCGGCGCAGCCGGACATTCTGGTCAACTGTTCCGGTGTGGTGCACAACGGTACGATCCTCGACGCCACGGATGCGGAGTTCGATTTTGCCATGAACCTGAATGTGCGACCGCATTTTCATGCCATTCAGGCGGCCCTGCCGGGCATGCTGGAACGCGGGCAGGGTGCTATCATCAACATCGCGTCGGTCTGCTCGAACCTGCGCGGTCTACCCAACCGGTTCATCTATGGCACGTCCAAGGCGGCAACCATCGGCCTGACCAAACAGGTGGCTGCAGATTTCATCACGCAAGGCATTCGGTGCAACTGCATCGCGCCGGGGACGGTGGACAGCCCCAGCCTGCACCAACGGCTGCGCGACACCGGGGACTATGACACCGCGATGACGCAGTTCATCGCCCGTCAGCCGATGGGGCGGATAGGCGAGGCGCAGGAGATCGCCGACCTTGTCGTCTACCTGGCCTCTGACGAAAGTCGGTACATGACGGGGCAATGCGTCGCCATCGACGGCGGAATGACGGTCTGAAACGCATGGCACCATGAGCGTTCCAATCCCGAGGGAAGACCGTGCCGCTGCCGGCGTCCTGACCATGTTCTTTGCGGTGGTCTTTTTCACCTGCATCGACACCTCGGCAAAATGGCTGGTGCTGGCCGGATTGCCGGTGATGCAAGTCGTCTTCGTGCGGTACCTTGGGCATTTCGTCTATGCAATGATCCTCTATGTGCCTCAGGAACGCGCCGAGGTGTTTCTGTCGCGTGCGCCGTTGAAACAGTTCCTGCGGTCCCTGTTCCTGTTCGGCTCGACCATCTGCAATTTCTTTGCGCTGCAATCCCTGCCGATCACCGTGACCACGACAATCATGTTCGCCGGTCCCATCGTGGTGACGCTGCTGGCGATCCCGATCCTCGGCGAAAAGGTCGGTCTGCGTCGCATCGCGGCGGTCTGCGTCGGGTTTGTCGGGGTTCTGGTGGTGATCCAGCCTTGGGGAACTGAGTTTCATCCGGCGATGTTTTTCTCGCTCGGGGCGCTGATCATCGCGTCGCTGTATTTCATCATGACCCGCATGCTGGCCGGGATCGAGACGAACGCCACGCAGCAGGTCTGGGCGTCGGGGCTGGCGTCCATTGTTCTGGCCCCCTTTGCACTCTCCGTCTGGGTGTGGCCCGAGACCGGGTTGCAATGGTTGACCATGTTCCTGATCGGAGGCTTCGGGATGACCGGGCATATTCTGGCGACGGTCGCGCATCGCTGGGCCGATGCGTCGATCCTGGCGCCGATGGTCTACAGCCAGATTTTCCTTGCCGCCATCGCGGGGATTCTGGTGTTTTCCACTTGGCCCACGGTCTGGACCTTGGGCGGCGGCCTGATCATCATCGCATCAGGTCTTTATATCTGGAACCGCGAACGGCAAAAGGCGCCTGCCTGAACGCCGAGCGCTGCGTGGTGATCGACCAGTGAAACAACGCTCATCAGCGCACCGCCGTCCCGAATGGATCGCAATGCGAGCGTTCCGTCAGCCCCGTCCGATATAGGGCATGTTGGTGGCCATCACCGTCATGAACTGCACATTTGCATCCAGTGGCAGGCTGGCCATGTGCAGCACCGACTTTGCCACATTGGACACGTCCATCACCGGTTCGACCTTGATCTCGCCGTTGGCTTGCGGCACGCCATTGGTCATCTTGGCCGCCATGTCGGTCAACGCGTTGCCGATGTCGATCTGTCCGCAGGCGATGGAAAAGGGCCGCCCGTCCAGACTGATCGTGCGGGTCAGGCCGGTAATCGCATGTTTTGACGCGGTATAGGCAGCCGATCCCCAGCGCGGGACATAGGCCGATACAGACCCGTTGTTGATGATCCGTCCGCCTTGGGGATCCTGGGCGCGCATCAGGCCGAAGGCGATCTTGGCGCAGATGAAACTGCCGGTCAGGTTGATGTCGATCACGTTGCGAAAGTCGGCCACGTCGATCTCGTCGATCGGGGCGGATTTGAGCGACACGCCCGCGTTGTTGAAGATCGCGTCGACGCGTCCCCATTGCTTTTGAGCGTCGCCGAAAGCCTTTGAGACGTCTGCCTCGTTGGTCACGTCGCAGGGCAGGGGCAGGGCGTTTTCGCGGCCAGCGGCGACCGCCTCCAGAGCGTCGCGGTTTCGACCGACAAGACCGACGCTCCAGCCCGCGTCCAGAAACACATCGGCGGTCGCCTTGCCGATGCCCCGGCCAGCGCCGGTGATGATGATGGATTTGCTCATGGGTTCTCTCTTCCGGAAGCTCTGGCGTCGGTTGGGTGATCAACCCACCGCGGTTCAATGATTGTCGCGCGGCAGGTTGCGCCCGACCTTTTGATAGGCGGTGGCAAGTTCGAGGCATCCACCGTCGGACAATTGCCCCACATGGGTACGGTAGATTTCCTGCCACGGTGTCTGGTGAACCAGATCGGGCGGTTCCCAGGCGTCGATCCGGGTCTGCCATTCGTCCTCGGGCACCAGCGCGTCCATGCGGCTGGCATTCAGGTCAAGACGTACCGTGTCGCCGGTCTCAAGGAATGCAAGGCCACCCCCGACCACCGATTCAGGCGAGGCGTTGAGGATCGACGGGCTTTCGGAAGTGCCCGATTGCCGTCCATCACCCACCGTGGGCAGGTGCTTGACCCCCGCCCGGATCAGCGCATCGGGTGGCTGCATGTTCACGACCTCTGCGCTGCCGGGATAGCCGACACAACCGACCCCCCGGATGAACAGGATCGTTCGCTCGTCGATCTCGAGCGCGGCATCGTTGATCCGGTCGTGGTAATCCTCGGGGCCTTCGAAGACCACCGCGCGCGCCTCGAACACACCTTCGTTGCCGGGCTCTGACAGGAACCGTTCGCGGAACTCGGGAGAAATCACGCTGGTCTTCATCAGCGCCGAGTCGAACAGGTTGCCGGACAGCACCTTGAAGCCGGCATTTTTCCGCATCGGCGCATCATGTGTCTTGATCACGTCGTGGTCGAGGCTTTGACATCCGGCAAGATTGGCAGACATGGACATGCCGCTGGCTGTCATCACGTTTCCATGCAGACGGTCTGCTTTCATCAACTCTCCCATCACGGCGGGCACACCACCGGCGCGGAAGAACGATTCCCCCAGGTATTCGCCCGCGGGCTGCATGTTGACCATGAGCGGTACGTCGAAACCGATGGTTTCCCAGTCCTTGACGTTCAAATCCACACCGACATGGCGTGCCACGGCCTGAAGATGCGGTGGCGCGTTGGTCGATCCGCCGATGGCCGCGTTGACGACGATGGCGTTCTCGAACGCTTCGCGCGTCATGATGTCGGACGGTTTCAGATCGTCGAGCACCATCTGCACGATGCGCCGTCCGGTGTCATAGGCCATCGCCATGCGTTCGCGGAACGGGGCGGGGATCGCCGCGTTGCCGGTCAGCGTCATGCCAAGCGCCTCGGCCATCGCGTTCATCGTGCTTGCGGTGCCCATCGTGTTGCAATGGCCCAGCGACGGGGCCGACGAGCAGACCCGGCTCATGAACTCGTCGTAGTCGATCTTGCCCTCGGCCAGCAGGCGTCGGCTTTCCCAGACAATGGTGCCCGATCCGGCGCGTTTGCCCTGCCACCAGCCGTCCAGCATCGGACCGCCGTTCAGCGCGATCGCCGGAAGATCGACCGTGGCGGCCCCCATCAGCATCGCGGGCGTGGTCTTGTCACATCCCGTCGTCAGGACAACGCCGTCGATCGGATAGCCATGTAGCACCTCGACCAGCGACAGATAGGCCAGATTGCGGTCCAGCGCGGCCGTTGGCCGTTTGCCGGTTTCCTGGATCGGATGCACCGGGAATTCCATCGGAATGCCGCCTGCCTCGCGGATACCCGCCTTGATGCGGTCCATCAGAAAGACGTGGATCTTGTTGCACGGCGCGATGTCGCTGCCGGTCTGCGCAATGCCGATGATCGGGCGCCCGCCCTGAAGCTCGTCGCGCGTGTATTCCTGGTTCTGGTAGCGCTCGATGTAAAGCGCGGTCATGCCCGGGTTGTTCGGATTGTCGAACCATTCCTGAGACCGGAAACGTTTGTTGGCACGCGTGTTGGACATGTGTCTCCTCCGTTGGGCCCAAAGGAGGGCCTTGGCACAGCTTCCTTAAATGGTATACCAAATGCAAGTGCTATCATGACCACAGGATCGGGATCACCTCGATGAAGACCTGCATGCTTTGCTTGTCGGCCGCGCTGGCCATGCTCGCGTCGCTGATACACCCGGCGGCAGCCGAAGTCGATATTTCGGAGGTCGACGCCTGCCTGACCGAACGCCTGTCCGCCGGGCGAGCCCCGGCCACCTGCATCGACGACGCCCAGTCCGACTGCATGCGCGTCGACAACGAGGTCCCCGCCGTGGCGACGCTCTGCTTCGTCGAGGCGGAAAAGAAGTGGCAGAATGGAATTTCCGGCCTGATGGCGCAAATCTCGGACGCGGCGCCCGATGAAATCGCGGCCATCGCGGCGATCGAGGTCAAGTATGATCTCTTGTCGGCCCTGCTTCAGTGCAGCCGGATGGAAGAGCTGTCCCTGACTGTCGGTCGAGACAGCGAACCGGCGATCCTGCGCCAGAACGCCCGCTGCAAGTCGAACGCGGCGGGGCTGTCCTATGCGCGGCTCTACCTTCGGTCACGGGATCTGAGATGACCCCGCGGCAGGCTTTCTGGCGTGGATACCTGGATTGCGCGCCCTTCACGCTGATCGTGGTGCCGTATTCGATGTTGTTCGGCGTCGTGGCGCGCGATGCCGGGCTGGATATCCTCCAGACCATGTCGATGTCCGTTCTCGTGATTGCCGGGGCCTCCCAATTCACGGCGGTGGCCCTGTTGCAGGATCAGGCACCGGTCTTCATCGCGCTGCTGGCATCGCTTGCGGTCAACTTGCGCATGGCGATGTATTCTGCGGCCTTGGTCCCGCATGTCGGTCACGCCCGGCTGGGCGTGCGCGCCTTGATGGCCTACCTCATGGTCGATCAGGCCTTCGCCGTCGCGGTCCGTACGTATGAGGACCGGCCCGACATGTCACCGCCGATCAAGGTCGCGTATTACTTCGGCTGCATGGCGCTGATCTGCCCATTCTGGTATGGCTGCACGCTGTTGGGTGCCGTGGTGGGACAGGCGATCCCGGCCTCATTCAGCCTGGATTTCGCGGTTCCTGTCTGTTTCATCGCGCTGACCGCGCCCTTGTTGCGGTCGGGACCTCATATCTTCGCCGCGCTGGTGGCGGGAACGGCGGCGCTGGCCTTTGCCTGGGTGCCGTGGTCGCTTGGCCTGATCATCGCCGCGCTTTTGGGCATTCTCGCAGGC
This sequence comes from Marivita sp., assembly GCF_020055635.1. Taxonomy (GTDB): domain Bacteria; phylum Pseudomonadota; class Alphaproteobacteria; order Rhodobacterales; family Rhodobacteraceae; genus Marivita. The sequence continues at coordinate 32,434 of NZ_JAIPUT010000018.1, forward strand.
GGTCAGGCCGAGCTGTTCCTGGCCCGGCGCGCCGAAAGGTCTGGTGCATGATCGACGCCACCACGTTCTGGACGCTGACGGTGCTTCTCGGGATCGGCACTTTCCTGATCCGCTTTTCCTTCCTGGGTCTCCTGGGTGGCCGCACCTTGCCCGACCGCGTCTTGCTGTACCTGCGCTATGTCGGGGTCGCGGTGTTTCCCGCGCTCTTCATGCCGCTGGTGGTCTGGCCCGAAGCGACCGGCGGCACACCCGACCCCATCCGACTGATCGCTGCGCTGGCCGCATTTCTGGCGGGGCTTCGCTTTGGCGTTGTCTGGGCGATCATCGCCGGGATGGGCACGCTCTACCTGATGCAATTTCTCTTATCCTAGCCGGTGGCCTTGGCTGCCGACACGTTGACCAAAGGACATCGAATGATCAAAGAACCTCCCAGACTTCAGATCCGGAAAACCATCCGCCGTCCAAGCGCAGAACAGATCGCCGCGTTTCGCGATATCCCTACCGGGTTTCTCTGTGACGCAATGGAAGGGCAGGGTGCGCTGTGCAGCACGATCCAGCATATTGGTGGCGGTCGCGATTTGCCGACCCATGCTTACGGCCCGGCATTGGTGGCTGATAACGGCCCGGCCGAGATTCTGGCAACGATGGGTGCGCTGCACGTCGCCCGGCCCGGCGACGTCATTGTCGCGGCGGTGCATGGCCACACGAATTGCTCGGCGGCGGGTGACCGGTTCTGCGGCATGATGAAGAACAAGGGCGTCGCGGCGTTTGTCACCGATGGCCAGATGCGCGATTACCCCGGGATCGCTGCCGCAGGCCTGCCTGCGTGGTGCGTGGGCCTCAGCCCGAATTCACCTTATTCCAACGGACCTGGAAAGGTCGGGTTCGGGGCAGTCGTGGGCGGTCGCCATATCGAGACCGGCGACATGATCGTCGCTGACCGAGATGGGGTTGTCGTGGTTCCCTATGCCCGGATCGATGCGGTGATTGGACAGCTGGACGCCATCAAGGAGCTTGAAGACAGTCTTGACGCCAAGGTGCAGGGCGGCTTCTGCGACATGCTGGCCGTGCAGGCGATGCTGGAGGAAGGAAGCGCGTTGATGGTGGAGTGAGGCTGAGACTGCGTGTCCGCCGGGCAAGGCGGATTCCTGCCGGATCCGCCAAACGCGGCGACGAAGCCTATTCAGACTTCGTCAGTCCTGGGCTATCGACGGATGGTCAATTTCAGAGGCTGTCGCCCATATGAACCCTTTTCGCATGCGTTTCGTGTCTGCGGTCGCGCTCACTGCGATGGCTGTCATGTCTGGTTGTGCGGCCTCCCGGGGCCCAGACAGTCCTGATGCCAAGGACATCGACTGCATGGCGCGCGCCATGTATTTCGAATCGAACCGTTCCAGCCGTGACGGCATGGTCGCTGTCGGCAGTATCGTCATGAACCGCGTCAGGTCAGAGGATTTCCCGAACACCGTCTGCGAGGTCGTGGCGCAGAAACGCCAATTCGCGCCGGGGGTGATGACCCGTCGGATGACAGGCGCGTCCGAGGCGCTTGCGCGCGACACGGCAGCGGCGGTGCTTCGGGGCGAACGCCATCCGCACACCGCCAAGGCCCGGTTCTTTCACGCCCGCAGCTATGTCGCGGACTACAACAACATCCATTACGTTGTCTCGACCGGGGGCAATGCGTTCTACGAGAAACGGCATCCGACACAGGTGACACGGCGCTCACCGCCCGCGAATGTCGAAGGCCTGACCGGAAGGTAGCAGGGCACGCTTCAGACAGGTTCAGGACGAAAACGCGCTTTTTGCGCCGGCACTCTCCTGCGTCCTGAAGATCGACCCGGTGTCTGGGGCCGGGGGCAGCGGCATACGGACCGGCACATCGGCCATGCGTGGTGACAGCTGTGGGTCGCCAGTGATCTGGCGGTCCTGCAGGTCGTCCCAGAACTTTCGCTGGCCGAGGGCGTGGATATAGCTTCCCGATCCAAGCAATGGCCATGCATCCGAGGCTGCGCATTCATAGAACAGGATCAGGCGATTTCGGTCGCTCATGTTCGGGGCCGAGCCGTGCAGGATGCGCACATGATGTACCGTCATGTCGCCGGCCTTGCCGGTCAGGGTCACCGCCTTGTCTTTCTCGAACAACGGGTCGTCAGGATCAATGGCGCCGGCAAAATACCCGTTGGCCTGATGGCTGAGCACCGGACCCTTGTGGGTGCCCGGAATGACCATGAGCGGGCCGTTCGCTTCCTCCACATCTTCGAGCATGAGGCCAAAGGCCAGCAGGCTGTCATTTGTAGCAGGATAGAACGCCCAGTCCTGATGCCATTCCACGGCACGCCCGCCACCCGGCGCCTTGGTGTTGAGCTTTGATGTCAGCAGGTTGGTATGCGGACCCAGGAGTTCGGTCAGTACATCGGTCAGCTTCGACTTACGGATCAACTCCCAGAAATAGGGGTCGCGCTTGTGTGGCAGCTTCACCCGCGTCAGGCGCGGATTATCCGATGTATGACCGGTATCGAGGTCATAAACCTCGTTGCTTTCCGTCACATTGCGCGACCCGTCGATCAGCCGATAGGTGATCTCGCGCAGGCGAGACAGCTGGTCCGGGGTGACCGCGTTCTTGACCAGAAGATAGCCGTTCGCGTCGTAAAACGCCTTTTGCGCCTCGGTGAGCATCTGCTGCCCCCCTTTCTATCCCTCGTTGCCCTTCCTGACCGCCGCAGGCAGGTCAAAGCCGTTCAGCTCCGCGATATGGTTGGCAATGGTGGGGACAAAATCCTGCCCCTTGCCCGCCGCTTCGGCCTGATCGAAATAGTTGCGCACCGCCGCGCCCATCGGGTTCATCACACCGGCGGCCATCGCCATGTTGGCGACATAGCGCACGTCCTTGGCCGCATTGGCGATGGCGAACTTGTGTGCGTTGGGATCGCCGCCGACAGCTGCCGAAAAGAACGTGTCGAAGAACCCGCAGCCCATGCGGGACGGGCCCATGACGTCGCGCACCGATTGCGGTGTGAGCCCGGATTTCACCGCGATGCTCAGCGCCTCGGCATAGACCGAGGCATAGGACATCGACATGAAATTCATGATCAGTTTCATCTTGTGGCCCGACCCGACAGGGCCGATGTGATTGATCGATCCGGACCAGCATTCGATCACCGGTCTGACCTTGGCGAATGCCGCGTCCGACGCGCCGACCATCGCGTCAAGCTTGCCTTCCTCGGCCTCTTTCGGCGTCCTGCCCAGCGGCGCGTCCACCATGTGTACGCCCTGCGCCGACATTTCTTCGGCCAGTGCCATCGTCGAGGTCGGATCGGCGGTGGTTGTGTCGACCACGATCAAGCCCTCACGGGCTCCGGCCAGAATGCCATCCGGCCCGCGCATGATGGCTTCGACCTGGGGCGAATTGGACAGGCACAGATGGATTATGTCGCATTGCTCGGCCATCTGGCGGGCGGTCTGCACCTCGGTCGCGCCCATGCCGACAAGGCTGTCGACCGGCGCGCGGTTGCGATTGCCCTTGATGACGAGGGAAAAGCCCCCCTGAAGGATGTTCTTGGCCATCCCGTGCCCCATCAGCCCAACGCCGATGAAACCAACTGTTGGTTTGTCGCTCATGTTCTAAACTCCTTCAGAGGCTTGCCGTGATGCCGCCATCGACGAACAGGGTATGCCCGTTCACAAAACTTGCGGCGTCCGATGACAGGAAGACGCACGCGCCGACCAGCTCTTCGACCTTGCCCCAGCGGCCCGCGGGCGTGCGCTTTTCCAGCCACGCGCTGAATTCGGGATCGGCCACCAGTGCCGCATTCAGCGGCGTGTCGAAATAGCCCGGCGCGATGGCGTTGCAGTTCAGCCCGTACTTGGCCCAGTCGGTCGCCATGCCCTTGGTCAGATTGGCCACCGCCCCCTTGGTCGTGGTGTAGGGTGCGATGCCGGGACGGGCCAGCGCGGTCTGCACGCTGGCAATATTGATGATCTTGCCCGCACTGCGCTTGATCATGTGCCGTGCCACGGCCTGACCGACATAGAACACGGAATACACGTTGGTGCGCATCAGCGTGTCAAAGGCGTCCGCCGGGAAATCCTCGAGCGGGGTGCGATGCTGCATCCCGGCGTTGTTCACCAGAATGTCGATCGCGCCGTGCTCGGCTTCGAACCTGTCCACCGCCGCGCGGGTTTCGTCGGCGTCGGTGACGTCGAAGGCCAATGTGGCAACCTGCGCCCCCTCGGCGCGCAGGGTCTTGGCGGCCTCTTCCAGACGGTCGGCATTGCGGGCGTTGAGCACCAGATGTGCGCCCGCCTGTGCAAGGCCCCGCGCCAGCGCGAACCCGATCCCCATGGATGACCCGGTGATCAGCGCTGTGCGCCCGCTCAGATCGAACAGTTGCATATTTCCTCCCGTGTGCCGTCTGTCTTCGCGGCATTGACATTGCAGGGCAAACCCGGCTTGACTAAAATGGTATACCATCTTGGGGGCAATGCAAGCGCTACCCCGAGGAGGGGAGGAGCCTTGCCATGAAAGCCCTATATGCCCACGCGGCGCATGATCTGCGTCTGGAACCCTGCGAAGACGCGGTGCCCGAACCGGGACACGTGGCCATTCGGATGCGGCGCGGGGGAATTTGCGGATCGGACCTGCATTATTACCACCACGGCGGTTTTGGCACCGTGCGCCTGCGCGAACCGATGATCCTTGGTCACGAGGTTGCCGGAGAGGTCAGCGCCTTGGGCGATGGCGTGACCGGCTTGAGTGTCGGTGATCTTGTGGCGGTGTCGCCCTCGCGGCCCTGCGGTGGCTGCGGTGAATGCCTTCGGGGGTTGCCGAACCAGTGCCTGAACATGCGATTTTACGGATCGGCGATGCCGTTCCCGCATATCCAGGGCGCGTTCCGCGAAACGCTGGTTGCCCATGCCGCGCAATGCGTCAAGGCAGACGGGCTGAGCGCGGCACAGGCGGCGATGGCCGAACCCTTGGCGGTGTGCCTGCATGCCGTGCGCAACGCGGGAGAGATGCTGGGCCGTCGCGTTCTGGTGACCGGGTGTGGGCCGATCGGCGTGCTGACGATCCTTGCCGCCCGCCGCGCCGGTGCGGCCGAGATCATTGCGACCGATATCGCCGACGCCGTGCTGGACTTTGCCAAGGCTGCCGGCGCCGATGTGGTGCTGAACACCCGCACGGCCCCCGACGCCCTGAAGCCCTACCAACAGGCCAAGGGAAGCATGGACATCCATTTCGAATGTTCCGGTGCCGAATCTGCACTCGCGGCCGGAATCGCGGCCCTGCGCCCGCGCGGTGTGCTGGTGCAACTCGGTCTGTCCGGGGACATGACGCTGCCGATGATGCAGGTCACCGCCAAGGAACTTATGTTGCGCGGGTCGTTCCGCTTTCACGAGGAATTCGCCATCGCGGTTGACCTGATGCGCAAGGGGCTGATTGATGTGACCCCGCTGATCACCCACAGCTATCCATTGATCGAGTTCGAGACCGCCTTTGCCACTGCCTCTGATCGCAGCAAGGCGATGAAGGTGCAGCTGGAGTTCACCTGATGCTGACATTCGCCGCTGCGGTGCTGTTTCTCATCATCACGCCGGGTCCGGGTGTGATGACCACCGCCGGGTTCGGCGCGGCCTACGGGTTTCGACCGTCCTTGCGTTATGTGCTTGGGCTGTTCATCGGCACCAACCTCGTGATGCTGTCGGTAATGACCGGGCTGGCCGCGATCATCCTGTCGGTTCCGTGGCTGCGGACGGTCCTGATGGTTGGATCGGTGGCCTATCTGCTGTATCTCGCAGCGCGGATTGCCTTTGCGGGCGCGCAGATTTCCTTCATGGAGGCCAAGACTGCGCCGGGTGTGCTGGGAGGTGTGATGTTGCAAGCCATCAATCCCAAGGCCTATGCGGTCAACAGCTCGCTTATCCTCGGGTTCAACTATGCGCCAAACAGCTTCCTGTTCGAGATGATCACCAAGGCGCTTATCCTCAACACGATCTGGATTCCCATTCACCTGGCCTGGCTCTGGGCCGGGGTGTCCCTGCACAAGCTCAACCTGCCGCCCCGCACCCAGCGGGCGATCAATATCCTGATGGCCTTGTCCATGCTCGGAGTTGTCGCCCTGGCGCTCTGGTCGGCCTCTCGGAGTACGCCATGACGATTGCCACAGCCATCGACCGGATTGCGGAATTGTTGGGGGACCGTCTGGTCACCAGTGACGCCATCCGCGAACAGCATGGGCAGAACGAAACCTATTATCCCGTGACACCCCCCGACGCGGTGGCCTTTCCCGAAACCACCGAAGACGTGTCGGCGATCCTGAAGATCTGCAATGCCGAAGGCTGCCCCGTTGTGCCCTATGGCGCGGCATCGTCGCTGGAGGGACAGCACCTGTGTATTTCGGGCGGGATATGCCTCGATATGATGCGGATGAACGCGGTCCTTCAAGTCAACGCCGAGGATCTGAATGTCGTCGTGCAGCCCGGGATCACGCGCATTCGCCTGAACGAGGAATTGCGCGCCACCGGCCTGTTCTTTCCGGTCGATCCCGGTGCGGATGCCAGCATCGGCGGCATGGCCGCGACCCGCGCGAGCGGCACCACCGCCGTGCGCTACGGAACGATGCGGGAAAACGTGCTGGCGCTCGAGGCAGTGATGGCCGATGGCACGATCATCCGGTCGGGAAGCCAGGCGCGGAAATCGTCGACCGGCTATGACCTGACGCATCTTCTTGTCGGCTCCGAAGGCACGTTGGGCGTGATCACCGAACTGACCCTGCGATTGCAGGGCATTCCCGAGGCGATCAAATCCGCGACCTGCCGGTTCCCGTCGGTCGAAGACGCGGTGAACTGCGTGATCCTGACGATCCAGTCCGGCCTGCCGATGGCGCGGATCGAACTGGTCGACGAGATGATGGTGCGCGGGTTCAACGTCTATTCCGGCGCCGGCCTTCCGGAGGAACCGCATCTGTTTCTCGAATTCCACGGCACGCCCGCGGGCGTCGAGGAGCAATCCGCCACGTTCGAGGATATCGCTGCGGACTTCGGCGCAAAGGGTTGGGAGACCGCCGACACCACCGAGGCGCGCAACGCGCTTTGGGCGATGCGGCACAAGTCGCATTATGCCAGCGCCGCGCTCGGGGCGTCCGGGCATATCTGGCCGACCGATGTCTGCGTACCGATCTCGCGACTGGCCGAGGCGGTGCTGCAAGCGCAACGCGATGCGCAGCGGCTGGCTCTGACGAGTACGATTGTCGGCCATGTCGGTGACGGCAATTTCCATGCCGGTCTGAGCGTCGATCCGAACGACCCCGACGAAATGGCCCGGGCCGAGGAATTCACCAGCGCGCTGGCGGAAACGGCACTGCGGCTGGGAGGGACCGTCAGCGGCGAGCACGGGATCGGTCTGGGCAAGCAGAAATTCATGATGACCGAACACGGTCCCGCCTTGGCTTACATGCGGTCGGTCAAGGCCGGATTCGATCCGAACAACATTCTCAATCCGGGCAAGATGCTGCCCGCCGGAAACCAGGGAGGCTGAACATGCTGCCGGAACTCGAACCCGACTCCGAGAGAACACTCGTCGGACGTGTCTGGCGTCCGGGCCTTGGCCCCGCGCTGGTCCGCATCGACGGGGACCGCGTGGCCGACATCACGTCTCGGGCACATCCGACAATGGCGGACTTGCTGGCAACCAAGGATCCGGTCGCGGCAACACGGGGGGCGGCGGGCGAGGAGTTCTGCTCTGTTTCAGACCTCCATGCCAATTCGACACCCGATGCCGGTCCGGACGATCTGCGCTGGCTGGCACCGTGTGACCTGCAGGCGATCAAGGCCTGCGGCGTCACCTTTGCCGCCTCGATGGTCGAACGGGTCATTGAAGAAAAGGCCGCAGGCGATCCCGACCGTGCCGAGGCGATCCGCGCCAAGGTCGGAGGCATCATCGGGGACAGCCTTGCCGGTCTTGTTCCCGGCTCGCCCGAAGCGGCCGAGGTCAAGCGCGTGCTGCTGGCAGAAGGGCTGTGGTCGCAATATCTCGAAGTTGGCATCGGCCCGGACGCCGAGGTGTTCACCAAGTCACAGCCGATGTCGTCGGTCGGGTGGGGCGCGGCGGTGGGCCTGCATCCCGTATCGACCTGGAACAATCCCGAACCCGAGATCGTGCTCGCGGTCAGCCCGTCAGGCCACATTGTCGGTGCGACACTGGGCAATGACGTCAACCTGCGTGACGTGGAGGGGCGGTCGGCCCTGTTGCTTGGCAAGGCCAAGGACAACAACGCCTCATGCTCCATCGGTCCGGTGATCCGGTTGTTCGATGGCGGCTTTACCCTAGATGACGTGCGCGCCGCGCACTTGACGATGACGGTCGCCGGAACGGACGGTTTCGACCTGACCGGAGCATCCTCGATGGCCGAGATCAGCCGCGATCCGGCCGATCTGGTGGCGCAGACCATAGGCGCACATCACCAATACCCGGATGGGTTCATGCTGTTTTGCGGAACGATGTTCGCGCCGGTGCAGGATCGCGATGCACCGGGACAGGGATTCACCCACCATGTCGAGGATGTGGTGAACATATCCGAACCGGCATTGGGCACGCTGAGCAACACCGTGCGCCTGTCTTCCGATTGCCCCGAATGGATTTTCGGAACATCCGCGTTGATGCGCAATCTGGCCGCGCGGAACCTTCTATGACGCGCGTCGCCGTATACGATCCCACGCCCTGCGATCTGGGCGAAGGCCCGCTGTGGCATCCGCTGCGACAGCAATTGTTCTGGTTCGACATCAATGCCCATCGGCTTCACACCCGCCAGGATGCCGAAACGCGAACGTGGCAATTCGATGAATATGTCAGCGCCGCGGGCTGGGTCGATGAAACGCGGATCGTCATCGCCTCGGAAACCGGCCTGTCGCTTTTCGACATTGAAACAGGGGCGCAGGACCGGTTGTGCCGCATCGAAGCCGACACTCCCGAAACCCGAAGCAATGATTGCCGCGCCGATCCGCAAGGCGGGTTCTGGTTCGGGACCATGAGCAAGACCAAGACGCCCGGGGCCGGGGCCATCTGGCGCTACTACCGCGGTGAGGTGCGACAGCTTTATCCCGGTATTTCCATTTCGAATGCGATCTGTTTCGCTCCGTCCGGCGACCTGGCCTATTTCGCGGACACTCCGACCGGCAAGGTCTGGTCTCAGCGGCTTGGCGGCGACGGCTGGCCCAAGGGAGATCCCGAGGTTTTGCTTGATCTGCCGTCTGGGTCCTATCGTCCAGATGGCGCGGTTTCCGATGCCGGGGGTGATCTGTGGATCGCGCAATACGGTCACGGATCGGTTGTCAGGTTCGGGCCGGATGGCACCGAAAAAGAAACCATCACCGTGCCGGGAAGTAACACCACATGCCCTGCCTTTGGCGGGCGGGACCTGTGCACGCTTTTCGTGACCACCGCCCGTCAGTCCATGGCAGATCCGGCGGCTGAAGACGGGCAGACCTATCACCTGACAGTCGACGCGACCGGACAGGCCGAACATCGGGTGATCTTGTGAAACAGCGATTTTTGTCCATTGGCGAATGTATGGTGGAACTGGCCCAGATCGGGGAGGACACCTATCGCCGCGGTTTTGCCGGCGACACGTTCAACACCGCCTGGTATGCCCGCCGGCTGCTGCCCGATGACTGGGACGTGGGTTATCTGTCAGCCATTGGCACTGACGCGGTGAGCGCCGAGATGCGGGCCTTCATGGAATCGGCCGGGGTGAACACGGCCGCCCTGCGCGAGATTCCGGACCGATCGGTTGGCCTTTACATGATCTCGACCGACAAGGGCGAACGCAGCTTTTCCTACTGGCGCGGCACCTCTGCCGCGCGTCAGCTGGCGGAAGACGAGGCTTGGCTTGACCGGCATCTGGCCGATGCGGGTCTGGTCCACTTTTCGGGAATCTCGTTGGCCATTCTGACGCCGGATCATCGGCACCGCCTGTGCGACGCGCTCAACCGCGCCCGCGCCAACGGGACCACCGTGTCCTTTGACACCAACCTCCGGCCCCGGCTGTGGGAAAGCACCGACACGATGAAAGCGGGGCTTTTGCTGGGTGCATCCGCGGCTGATATCGTCCTGCCCAGCTTTGACGAGGAAACCGAGCTGTTCGGAGATGCCAGGCCCGACGATACGATCAGGCGCTACACAGGGCAGGGCGCCAAGACGGTTGTCGTCAAGAACGGCGACGCGCCGCTGACCGCCTACTCCGAAACGGCGGGTCGGATCACCCTGACCCCGACTCCGGTTGACAGGATCACCGACACCACCGCCGCGGGCGACAGTTTTGCGGCGGCCTTGCTGGCGCGGCTGGCCCAAGGGGACACGCTGGAGCAGGCGGCGGACACCGCAATGGCGCTGGCCGGGCAGGTCATTCAATTCCACGGCGCACTGGTGCCGCAGATCTTCGAAGAGGGAGTCACGACATGAACATTCTGATCATCGGCGGCGGCGGTGTCGTCGGCCAGAAACTCGCCGCCAGACTGGCCGACAAAGGCAGCTTGCGTGGCCAGCCGATCAGCAACCTGACACTTGCCGACATCAACGATCCGGCGCCGGTCGAGGCACCGTTCCCGGTGCAGACCACGACTTGCAACATCGCCGATGCGGCCTCCGTGGCACAGGTGGTGACAGCCGAAACAGACGTGATCTACCTTCTTGCCGCCATCGTGTCGGCCCATGCAGAAGAGGATTTCGACGCGGGCTGGCAGATCAACATGATGGGCACGATGCATGTGCTGGAACGGGCCCGCGCGCTTGGCACCAGACCGGTGGTGGTCTTCACGTCGTCCATCGCGGTTTATGGCGGTGAGGTTCCCGACCCCATTGTCGACCACAGTTTCCTCAACCCGCAAACAAGCTACGGCGCGCAGAAAGCCGTCGGCGAACTGCTGATCAACGACTATTCGCGCAAAGGCTTCATCGACGGGCGCGGGTTCCGTCTCCCGACAATCTCCGTGCGACCCGGCAAACCCAACCGCGCCGCCTCGAGCTTCATGTCATCGATCCTGCGTGAGCCACTGAACGGGCAAGAGGCGAACTGCCCTGTGGATGAGGATTTTCTGCACTACTACCTCAGCCCCCGCAAATGCGTTGAAAACCTGATCAAGGGCACGGAAATTCCCGAGGCGGATCTGGGTCAGAACCGCTGCATGATGATGCCTGGCCGCATGTGGTCGGTGCGCCAGTTGATCGACGCCATGACCGCTGTGGCAGGCCCGGAACCGGCCAAGCGCATCACATGGGATCCGCAGCCCGACATCCAGGCCATCGTCAAGGGCTGGCGGTTCGACCTGCGTCCCGAAAAGGCGATCAAGCTAGGATTGCAAGCGGATGACAGCTTTGAAGACAACATCCGCTACTACCTGGAGGATGACAAACCGGCGGGCTGATCGCGCCCGCCGTCATCGACACAGGTCCGCGCCGCTGGAAACAGCGCGTTCCCGCTCGGCTTTGCGCGATCTTCGTGCTCAGGCTTTCCAGCCTCTGCACGCCTCGATCCGCTCCAGCGCGGCCCGGCGCAACAGTCCGAAGTCGATGTCGATCGCCGTGAAGACACATCCGGCCTCGACCACCTTTTCCAGCATCTCCTGGTTGGACGACAGGAACCCGGCGGGTTTGCCCGCCGCCCGGATACGGCGCATCGCCGACACGATGGCCTCCACAACGTCGGGATGGCTGGTGTTTCCCGCGTGCCCCATGGACGCGGCCAGATCGGCGGGACCGATAAAGATGCCGTCGATCCCCGGAACGGCGGCGATCTCTTCCAGCTTTTCCATCGAGGCGACGGTCTCGATCTGGACGATCAGGCAGATTTCGTCGCGCGCGGTCGTGAAATAATCCGGGACGGTGCCATAAAGGCTCGACCGCGATCCACCGGACACGCCGCGGATGCCATGCGGCGGATACTCCACGGCGGCGGCGGCCAGTTCGGCCTCTTCCACGGTCTGCACATAAGGCACGATGATCGTCTGCGCGCCCACGTCCAGCAGGCGCTTTATCTCGGCCACGTTCAGGCAGGACGGACGGACGGCCGGCATGGCCGGGCTGCCATTCAAGGCCTGAAGCATGGCCAGAACGTCGGCTTCCGAGTTGGGCGTGTGTTCGCAATCGATCAGCACCCAGTCGAACCCGCACCCTCCGAGCATCTCGGTCACCTGGGTGTCGCGGACCATGTGCCAGACACCGATTTGCTGTCGGCCTTCGGTGATCGCCTGCTTGAAGGTATTCTTGCGCATGTTCAGTCTTTCAATTCACTGCCGTCAGCAGGGCGTTTCCAGCATGGAACGCGGTGATGTTGTCGCGTTGCAATTGCCCCATTGCAGCGCGGGTTTCAACGGTCCCGGAGCCCTGGTGCGGCTGAATCACCACATTGTCCAAGGCATAGAAGCGCGGGTCGATATCGGGTTCGTTCAAGAAGACGTCCAACCCCGCGCCCGCGATCCGGCCTGCCTCCAGCGCATCCAGCAAGGCAGCCTCGTCGACCGTCGTGCCACGAGAAATGTTGATCAGAACGCCGCGCGGACCCATGGCCGCGATCACATCCTCGGACACGAATTTCTCGGTCTCCTTGCCGCCAACCAGCGCCACGATCAGAAAGTCCGCCGCTCCGGCAAGCGCGATCGGGTCATCATGATAGGTCCACCCCGGCGTCTCCTTTTCAGAGCGCGAATAGTAGTGAATGTCCATCTTGAACGCCGCCAGACGATCCGCGATCTCGCGTCCGATCCGGCCAAGACCCAGGATGCCGACCGTGCTTCCCGAGACCTTGCGGTTCAGCTGGTATTCCCCATGCTTGGCCCAGTTCCCCGACCGCGCCCATGCGCTGGCCTGCATCATTTCGCGCCCTTGGCAAAGCAGCAGTCCGACCGCGAGATCTGCCACATCGTCGTTCAGGACATTGGGTGTGTTGGTCACCTTTACCCCGCGCGCGCTGGCCGCTGCCGTATCGATGGAGTCGTATCCGACACCGTAATTCGCCAGCAGTCCGAGATTGGGCAGCATGTCCATCTGGTCGGCACCAAACGGGGCGTGCCCCTTGTAGGCCATCGCGGTGATCGACGCGCGGGCATCCTCGCGGAGCCCGGCCAGATCATCGGGGCCGGCAAGAAACACAGGATCGAACTCTGCCCTGAGCGCGGCAAGGTCGGTTTCGGTGTAGTTGCCCATTACGAGTGTCTTGGTCATCAGGTGTCTCCCTTAGCAGTTCCAGTGTGTCGTATGTGACAGCCCTGCCCGGCGCAGGTGGCCCGGTTGCCGGAATGCGCTGCCAGCAGCGAGGCCCCGGGCATGGTTGGCGCGAGCGCTGCAAAGCCGCGACGGGCGTGACCGGAGGGATTCATCCGCGCTTTCATGAAGAACGGTCCCTGATCGCGTCCAGCCAGCCAAGCGTGTCGTCTGTCGGCCTATCGGACTTGTATTCGGCACCCAGGGGGCTATTCCAGCCCAGGTCGCGAAGGGTCGCGAAGACATGGGCGTAATTCAGCTCTCCGTGATCCGGCGTGCCCCGGTCGGGCACCGAGGCAAACTGGATATGCCCGACATGGCGCAGCAGGGCGCGCAGACGCGTGCTCACATCGCCTTCGGTGCGTTGGACATGGTAGCAATCGAACATCAGCCGGAGATTGGAGGCACCGACGCTGTCGATGATGGCGACCGCCTGATCGGTGGTGCGCAGGAAATACCCGGGCGCATCATGCCGGTTCAGCGGTTCGATCAGGATGGTGATCCCGTGCGGGGCGGCTGTGTCACAGGCATAGCGCAGATTGTCGACATAGGTGGCCCGCGCGTCGTCGCCGCTGGCAAATCCGGCCATCACGTGGACGTTGCCTGTCCCGATCTGAGCCGCATAGCTGATGGCCTCGTCAATCGCAGCGCGGGCATCGGCCTGGCGACCGGGCAGGGCAGCCAGACCGTTTTCACCCATCGCCACATTGCCGCGCCGTGTGTTCAGGCCCAGCATCCGCAGGCCGGTGTCGTTCAAGGCGGCTTTTATCTCCTCGGTCGCAACTTCGTAAGGCCAATGGCATTCAACCGCATCAAACCCGGCCGCATGCGCTGCGCGGATCGCGTCGGGCAAGGGACGGTCGGTCCAGAGGAACCCGAGATTTGCCGAAAACTTCATCCGTCCCAATCCACATCGAATTTCGTTACAACGGCATTGACCTGTTCTGGCGTCAGCATCCTGGCATCATGGCCCCGCATCAGGATCGCCAGGCGCGCGGTGTCTTCCAGCTCTTCGATGGCGTTGCAGGCCGCTTCGACATCCTTGCCCGCCACGACGGGACCGTGATTGGCCAGCATCACCGCGCTGCGCTTTCCCGCAAGCCCACGTACCGCCTCGCCCATCGCCGGGTCACCCGGCAGAAAGAAGGGCAGCAACTTGACCTTGCCCAGTTTCATGATCGAATAGGGCGTCAGCGGTGGCAGGAAATTGTCGTCGTCCACGTCTGGCATCAGCGACAACGCGACGGAATGGCACGAATGCAGGTGAACCACCGCGCCGGCGCTGCCCCGGGTGTCGTAGAAGGCGGCATGCAACGGCATTTCCTTCGTCGGTTTGTCACCATCGATCAGCTTTCCGGCGGCATCGAAGCGCGACAGCCTTGCCGGGTCCAATCGACCGAACGACATGCCTGTGGGCGACACCAGCAACCCGCCATCCGGCGTTCGGGCCGAGATGTTGCCGGTTGATCCCCCCGTCAGACCCCGGTCGAACATCGATTTGGCCAACAGGCAGATCCGGTCGCGCAGGCGGGTTTCTTCGGTCATTCCCGCTCCAGTTCGCTCAGCGCATCGCGGAAAAAGCCTTTGGAGCCGAAATTGCCTGATTTGAGCGTCAGGGCAATGGGCGTGCCGTTCGACGTGGCAAAGCACCAGGGCACCCCGGGTGCGATTTCCGTGCCGATATCCAGCCTGTCGACGCCAAGAGCCTGCGAGACGGCACCCGAGGTTTCGCCTCCGGCGACGACAAATCGCTGCGCCCCGGCATCGCGAGCAGCGACAGCACAGGCCGCGAGGGCCTGCTCCACCATCGCGCCTGCGCGCTGCACGCCCAATCGTTCTTGCGCGGCGCGGACAGAGTCCGGATTGGCGGTGGCGTAGACCAGTGGCGCCTTGGTCAGGTCTTGCGCCGCGACCCACGCCACCGCTTTCGCGTGTCCTTCGGCCGCGAAGTCCAGCGGGTCCAGCCGGTATGCCGGGCAGCCGTGCGCGATATAGGCTTCGACCTGCTGGTTGGTCATCGCCGAGCAACTGCCGGACAGCACGACTGCGCCCCTGCCAAGGTCGGGCTGAACCAGCCCCGGTGCGTCTGCAGCCAACAAACCGTCACGGGCAAAGATGCCGGGCAGGGGCATCGCAACGGCGGATCCGCCGGTCATCAGGGGCATGTTGCGGCAGGCGCTGGCGATCACGTGAAGATCGTCATTGGCGACGGCATCGACAACGACATGCGCGATCCCGTCCTTTCGCAAACGCTCCAGTTCGTTGGTCAACGCATCGGACCCTTTTGCCACGGTCTGCCTGTCGGCCAGTCCCGTCGGTCGGGTCACTTGCGGGTCGAGCAAGCGCATCAGATTGGAATCGCGCATCGGCGTGAGCGGATGGTCTTTCATCGGGCTTTCCGCCAGAGGCTGCCGACCCACGAAAAGGTTTCCCATGAAGATGGACCGACCGTTTTCCGGAAAGGCCGGGCAATAGATTGTCTGCTTCGTGCCCAGGGCATCCATCAACGCTTCGGCAACAGGGCCGATATTGCCCTGTGCCGTGGAATCGAAGGTCGAACAGTATTTCCAGAAGAATCGCGTGGCACCTGCCGCCTGCAACCAGTCCAACGCCTCGAGCGCCTGTTGCACCGCCTGCTCCACCGGGACTGTGCGGATCTTGAGCGCGATCACTTCGAACGGGGCTGTTTCGGATGGGGCGTCGGTGGGCACACCCATGCGCAAGGACACCTTGACGCCGCTTCGGGCCAGCAGCCCGGCAAGATCGGTGGCACCCGTGAAATCGTCCGCGATGCAGCCCAGGACGGTGGTCATGCCGCATCCTCTCCGGGCAGGGTCAGACCAGCCTGTCGCGCATAGACCTTGGCCACCGCCGAGTCATCGACGCCTCCGAGGCCCATCTCGACCGCCTGCCGGTATTGCGCCAGCGCTGTCGCGGTGATCGGCGCCTCGAACCCGGCCGAGGCGGCGATATCGAGAACGATGCCAAGGTCCTTGGGCCAGATATTGACCGAACTTCGGGGGCTGTAATCCCCGTCGATCACATGCGGCGCGCGGTTTTCCAGCATCCAGCTCGTGCCCGCGCTTTTCGAGATCACCTCGAGAAACGTTTCGGGTGCGACGCCCTGGGTCATGCCAAATGTCAGGGCCTCGGCCATCGCCGCGATATGCACGCCGGCCAGCAGTTGATTGGTCGCCTTCATCGCCGAGCCGGGACCCGCAGTATTGCCAAGCTCGAACACAGTGGCCGCGATCGCATCCAGCAGGGGACGCGACGCCGTGAAGGCCGCTTCAGGACCTGATGCCATGATGGTCAACTCCCCGCTGGCCGCCTTTGCCGCTCCGCCGGAGATCGGCGCGTCCAGGTAAAGCACGCCATGGTCTTCACAGCGGGACTCCATGGTGCGCGCAAATTCTGGCGGAACCGTCGCGCAGGACAGAACGACCGTCCCCGGCGTCAAACGAGGCACAAGCGCATCCGCACCGAACAGCACGTCCTCTGTCTGCGCTGCGTTCAGGACCACCACGGCCACAATGTTCAAATCAGCGGCAATGTCCGAAAGCGCGCCTTCTGCGCCGCCGTCTTCGCGGAATTTCTCGACCTGCGCGGGATTGATGTCGTACCCCCAGACACGATGGCCTCCGCGAAGCGCCGACGCGGCAATACCATAGCCCATCGAGCCCAGCCCGATCACGGCAACTTTTTGCGTTTCGCCCATGACCCGTCCCATTCCGTTTTCACAAAGCGCATCAGGCGTGACCATGCCGTGCGTCTTCCTTGCCGCATCCCGTTACGACAGAATTTGAATCTCATCCATTTGGTATACCAAAAAATTTTCCTTGGCATACCAAAATTTCAGGACGGATGATAAGAGCTCTCGTGTAGCTGAAAGAGACCTGAATGACACATGCACTATCGGCCGTTGTTCGGGCCATTCCGCGTTTTCCGTCCACCAAAAAGGTCGCGCATCATGCAAGATGAACCCGAGCTCAAACTCGGCCTGATTGGGGACAATATCGCTTCGTCGCGGGCACCGTTCCTGCACAGGCTGGCAGGCGAACAGACAGGGCTTCGGGTTCGTTATGACCGGCTTGTTCCGAAAGACATGAACGTCGATTTCGACACCCTCTTCGACACATGTGCGGGTCACGGGTTCCGTGGCGTGAACGTGACCTATCCGTACAAGGAGCGTGCGGCAGGAAAGGTCATGATCGAAGACCCGCTTGTCCAGGCAATCGGGGCGGTCAACACGGTCCTGTTCGAACCGGAAGGACCCAAGGGTCACAACACCGATTACACCGGGTTCATCGCCGCCTATCGTGGCGAACGGGCAGACGCAAATCCCGGCATTGCCTGTCTGATCGGGACCGGCGGTGTCGGACGGGCGCTCGCCTTCGGTCTGGTTGCCCTGAATGCACTGGAAATCCGACTGTTCGATACAGACGCCAACAAAGCGCATGCGCTGGCAGAAGACTTGCGCGCCCTCCGACATGCCCCGACCGTCACTGTCTACACCGACGCAAGTTCCGCGGCGCAGGGGGCAACGGGGCTTTTGAACGGAACACCGGTGGGCATGGTCGGCCATGGCGGGACGCCCTTGCCGGCTGCCGCGATCCACGGACAGGAATGGGCCTTCGACGCGGTTTACACCCCCGTGAACACCCGGTTCCTGGGCGACTCCGCGTCAGCTGGCCTATCCGTCATTTCCGGCTACGAGCTGTTTTTCCATCAGGGTGTCCACGCCTGGGCCCATTTCGCGGGAACCGCGCTGGACGAAACCCGTCTGCGCGAAAGCTTGGCCGCAGATGCATCGGGCCAGCCCTGACAGGCAGGTGCAGCCGCATGGCTTCGTCGCACGCGGCAGACCGATGCTCCGTCTCCTGCGCCCGCGCATGTCACGTTTCGTGGATACCGTCTCCGCAGAATGCTCCGCCCTGGTAGACGGCGGTCACATCGTCGGCGGGCGGCGGATCCATTTCGGCATCGATCTTGTCGCGGTAGGCTTCGCCGTTGTCTTTCGGTTGCCATCCCAGATAGGCGACCTCGCGATTGTCCCACCACGATGCGCCGTTTGCTGATGCGCCGTAGATGACCGGGCATCCCAGCCTTGGGACAAGGAAAACCCGTTCGATCAGTGCGATGAAATCGTCGTGGCTCATCCAGGTCGACAGCATCCGGTGGTTGCGCGGTTCGGGAAAGCAGGAGCCGATACGGACGCAAGCCGTTTCGATCCCGAACTTGTCGAAATACATGCTCGCCATGGCCTCGCCAAAGACCTTCGACACCCCGTAAAGCCCGTCGGGCCGGGTCAGAGAGTTGGCGTCAAGCCGTTCGGTTTGCTTGTGAAACCCTATGGCGTGGTTCGAGCTGGCAAAGATGATCCGGGGGGTCACGGACGACTTGCGCGCGGCCTCGTAGAGGTTGAAGATGCCGTCGATATTGGCATTGCGCACGATTTCCCAAGGTGCTTCCACCGACTGGCCTCCAAGATGGACAATGCCGTCACAGCCTTCGACCAGCGCCTCGACCGCGTCCTTGTCGCCAAGATCGCAGTGAACGATCTCTTCATGGGCGGCTGCGTCCGTCACCCCCTCGCGGTCACTGAGCCGGATCGTTTCGGCAATGGGCCTCAAGCCTGCGCGGCACACGACGCCAAGGTTTCCGGAAGCGCCGGTGATCAAAAGTTTCTTCAGCATGATGTCCTCGTGTTTTGTGCAGTTTGTAGGTGACGCAGGAAATCAAGCACATGCCTGCGCATTTCGGGGGTCTCGACATGACCTGTCCGCTCGGCCATGAAAGTCCGGAGCGCGTCATCCGAATAGGCTGTCCGCAGGCGCGCCAACGCGGCATCGCGCGCGGAGGCGGGGGTCAACGCGTCGTCGCTGCCGTGGCCCACGAATTGCGGTCGCGGGGCGATCAGGGCGGCCACATCGCCCGTTTCGGCCAGGGGCAGAAAGCCGGGAACAGTCAGGTAATGCCCGTGCCGGTCATGCACGCCCGTCGCGATCAGGGGGGCGATGTCTGCAAGAAAGCACAGGTGGACGCAGGCGGCGATGCGCGGCTCGAGTGCTGCGGTCCAGAGCGACAGCGCGCCGCCCATCGACATTCCAAGGGTTATGATCCGGGTGGCATCGATCTCGTTGCGTGCGGCGAGCCACTGCACACCGGCGATCTGTTCCGCCACCATCCATCCGAAATATGGCCGGCCTTGCCATAGCCCGGCTTTGACCAGCGCGCTTTCGGTTCCCAGCTTTGCCCGGTCGCCAAAACCGGGCATGTCGATGCAGAGAACCGCCCAGCCGGCTGCCAGCAGATCAGGTGCATAAGGCGCGACAAGCCAGCGAGCGCCCTCGGTCAGTTCGCGGCGTCCCAGCCCGTATTCACCGCCATGCGCATGGCAATAGAGCACTGCCGGATGTGGGCCCGGTCCGTCGGGGCAGAAATAGCTGTGGGCCTCGGGCAAGACCGATGGAGAGCCGAGGCCCAGAAGGCCACGCAACTGGTCGTGCAGGTCTGCCATCAGGTATAGCCGGTGGACGCATCCGGCCTGATGGGCAACTTGCGTTCCCAATGGATGTAGCGGTCGGTGGCAAGATAGGCCTCGTCGATCTCCACGCCCCAGCCCGGACGATCCGGGCGCAGTTCGAGATATCCGTCGTTGGGCATGTAGGGGTCGGTGACGTAGCCGGCTTCGACGTCCGGATTGGCCAGGTCTTTCCCGAGGAAGGCAGACGTGCCCGGAAGCCGGTATTCGAGTATCTTGAAGTTCGGACAGGACGCCGCGAAATGCAGGTTCACCGCCGTTGCCAGCGGCCCCATCGGGTTATGCGGCGCAACGGGCACGTAAAACGCCTCGGCGATGGCGGCGATCTTGCGCATCTCCAACAATCCGCCGACGACGCAAATATCGGGCTGGATGATGTCGGCCCCGCCGCATTGCAGAAGACGCAGGAATTCGAACCGGGAATACAGGCTTTCCCCGGTGGCAAGCGGGCAGTTCAAGGCGGATTTGAGCGGTCCCCAGGCCTCGACGTTTTCGGGGCGGATGGGTTCTTCGAAGAACAGGGGATGGAACGGAGCCAGCGCATTGCCAAGAGACACCGCCTGCCACGGCTCGAAAAGCCGGGCGTGGGCGTCGTATGCAAATTCCCAGTCCGGGCAAAGCTCCGTGAGGTTTGCGACCCACTCGGTCGTCTTGCCGATTGTCTTGCTCCATGGGTAGGCATGAATGTCGCCGCGATAGGGAGACATCTTGAAAGCCGTAAAGCCATGTTCCGCGCTCATTGCTGCGCAATGGTCGCGCGCAGCTTCGGCATCGGGCGCGGAATAGACGCCAAGATACACCCGCACACGGTCCCGGACATGGCCACCCAGCAACATGTAGACAGGCAGTCCGACCGCCTTGGCGGAAATGTCCCACAATGCGTGATCAATGGCCGAAATGGCGGCCAGACCCAGCGCCCCCGGAGGGAACCGCGACTGTTGCAGCAGTTTCAGAACGATGCGCTCGATCCGGCGGGGATCTTCGCCTTCGATCTGAAGGTAAAGGTAGTCGAGCAGCGGCGGCAGCGCGCGGTCGGGGCCGTGGTTGTAGCACTCTCCCCAGCCGGTAATGCCTTCGTCGGTATCCACCGCGACGATCACCCGAGGCCGGTTTCCGTCCCGGGCCATGAAACTTCGGAGGCCGGTGATTTTCATATGCTTAACCCTGAAACCGCGCTTGCGGCACGCCTTGGATGCCAAGTCCGGTGATTGCGAAGAGGCTGCCTGCCTCCGGTTGTGGACGGTCTTCAGCCAAACCAAGGCTCAGCGATGTGAAAAAGAGCGTTCCCAGATCGCGCCCTCCGAACTGCGGCTTGGTCGGCTTTTCAACCGGTACGTCAATGGTCTGAACCACGTCGCCGGTCGGCGCGATGCGATACAATTGCCAGCCCTCGATCCCGGCCTGCCAGTAATGGCCTTCGGCATCCACCGTGCCGCCATCGGGCCGACCCGGCAGGTCCCGCGTGTCGAAGAACACCTCAGGCGCGCTGGGGGTCCCGGTTTCAGGATCGTATTCGGCGGCAAAGATCGTGCGCACGCGCGGATTGCTGTCGGACCAGTACATCCGGCGACCATCCGGGGCAAAGGCCAGGCCGTTTGTCGTCCAGAACCCGTCTTTCCACGCAGTGACCTTCAGGTCCGGATCAAGCCGGTAGAACGTGCCCATGGCCTCGGGGTCTCCGCCCTCCTTCATGGTGCCTGCCCAGAAGCGGCCTTGCAGGTCGGTTCCGCCGTCATTGAAGCGATTGTTCGGAAGATGGGTCTCGGGGTCGGTGATGTGACGTCGCGCATCGGTCTCGGGATCGTAGAACCAGAAGCCGGACTTGGCGGCAAGGACAAGCCCGCCCCGTTCGCGTACCGAAAGGCATCCCACCGGTTCACCGAAATCGTAGGCGCGGTTTTCGCCGGTTTCGGGGTCAAAGCGGTATATAAGACCTGACGGGATATCGACCCACCAAAGGCATTGGTCCCGGTCATCCCAGACAGCCCCTTCGCCGATCCGGCTTCGTGTCGGGGCAACGCAGGTGATGTCGATGCTCATTTCTCCCCCTTGAAGACGCGCCGTTCGGAGCCGTCGATATGGGCAATCATCGCGGCGCGGGCGGCCTTGGGATCGCGCGCTTCCAGCGCCGCAAGGATCGTTTTGTGTTCCGAATTCATGTGTTTGCCGCCAAGGCGATAGCCTGTCCGTCCGAGCGACCGCACGAATTTTCCGACGAAAAGCCAGCTTGGCTCCAGCATGACAAGAGTCTCGTGAAGGAATCGGTTGTCTGACAAATCGGCTATCAGATTGTGAAATTCGATGTCCACTTCAACGGTCGGCTTGCCTTCTGCGATCAGGTCTTCGATCTTTTCGACAAGCGCCTTGAGCCTGTCGATATCCGCAGGTTTCACATTCATCGCGGCCCGTGCGACGCTTTCGGCTTCGACGGTCTTTCGAAACGCGAAGTAGCCGGCGATATCCGAGATCGATTCGAGCGCGCCATAGCCGGATGTCCGGTCATCATGGCCGCTGCTTACAAAGGATCCAGCGCCCTGTCGGGACACGATCAGCCCGTTTTCCCTGAGTTTTGCCAAGGCCGAACGGATCACGGGACGCGAGCATCCATATTGCGACGCAAGCTCTGATTCGCTTGGTAATTTCTCGCCGAGGGTGAACTTTCCCAGCCGGATATCATCAAGTATTCCAGCGAAGACGCGATCCTCGAGCCGTGTGGGCCGGGCGGGTGTATCCGCCGTGATATTGGGGTCAGGGGCTTGCATGCGGGAACCATAGCAAGAAGTTTTTAAAACTTACAAGTGCAATTAATTTGTTTGACAAGTTGTTCAGCCGTGTCGAGACTGATGGTGTTTCGGCAGCGGGAGGCTGTCGTTCCGATGGGAGGAAATTATGACAATCACCTGGCGAAGAACGGCCTTGGCTTCGGCCTTTGTCGGCGCGATCATGAGCCCCTTTGCGGCTTTTGCGTATCAACAAGCCCCTATGCTGGAAGGCATGGATCTGCCCCCGGTAGACGAACGGTTGCCCAATGAACCGGAAGTCATCACGCCGCTTGAATCGGTCGGCAACTACGGCGGAACCATCCGCCGGATGCTCAGCGGCTCGAACGATCACAACTCGATCCTGAAATTCATATCGCCGCAGGGTCTGACCCGTTGGAAGCCGGATTTCTCCGGTGTGGTGCCGAACGTGGCCAAAAGCTGGGAGGTCAACGAAGAGGGCTCGGAATTCACCTTTCACCTGCGTGAAGGCATGAAATGGTCCGATGGTGCCCCCTTCACGGCAGATGACATTCTTTTCTTCGTCAACGACTTGCTGAACAACCCGGAATTCTATCCGACCGCGCCCGCGCGTTTCGTGGTGGCCGGTGAAACCATGCAAGCAGAAAAGATCGACGATCATACGGTAAAACTGATTTTTGCGGCCCCCTACGGCACCTTCCTGACCGAACTGGCGACTCCGCTGGCGCAGGAACCCGTGCTTTGGGCAAAGCATTTCTGTCAGCAGTACCACCCGACATACAACGAAAACGTGCAGCAACTGGTCGACGAAACCGAAGCTGTCGAGGATTGGGCGGCGCTGTTCCGTCTCAATTGCGGCGAGGTCGAAGCGCCCAACCGCTGGGCCAATCCCGACCGCCCGACGCTCGACCCCTGGGTCGTGACGGGCGACGGCTATTCCGCAGGCTCAACGCAGGTCATGTTCGAGCGGAATCCGTACTTCTGGCAGGTCGATACCGAAGGCAATCAGCTGCCTTATGTCGACAAGCTTCAAATGGGCGTGGCGCAGGACAGCCAGGCCATTCTTCTCGAAGCGATCGCGGGCAACATCGACATGCAGGCGCGCCGGATCTCGGCGGTGACCAACAAGCCGGTCCTGTCGCAAAACATGGAGCGTGGTGGTTACAAGCTTTTCGAGCGCAAGGACTCGAATTCCAACATCATGGCGATCCATTTCAACCACACCCACAAGGACCCGGTAATGCGGGACGTGTTGCGGAACAAGGATGTGCGTATCGCACTGTCCCTTGGAATCGACCGCGAGGAAATCATCGACATCGTGTGGCAAGGGCAGGGCGAGCCCTGGCAGATCGGGCCATCCAAGTCCCATGTCCTCTACAATGAGCAGCTGGGGACCCAGTACATCGAGTACGATCCCGACCGCGCCAACGCGATCCTTGATGAACAGGGGTTCACGGAGCGTGACAGCGAAGGCTTCCGTCTGTTGCCCGATGGCAGCCGGTTCGAGTTCAACGTGAACTACACCGGTGTCGAGCAACCGCAATGGGGGGATGCGCTCGAGATCATCCGCGAACAGTGGAGCGAGTTGGGCATCAATCTCAACATCTCGTCGGTGGAGCGGTCGATTTACTATTCCCGCGGTGAGGCCAACGAGCATGACTTCATGGTCTGGGGCGCGCCGGGCGGGCTTGACCCGACGCTTTCGCCGCGTGACGTCCTCGCGGTGCATCCGCAAGCCAGCTGGTTCGCCATCCCGTGGACCCGTTGGTACCTGACCGGCGGTTCCGATGGGGAAGAACCCACCGAAACCATGAAAAAGCGTCTGGCTCTTTACGACGCCTTCAAGGCAGAGGCCGATCAGGACAAGGCGATGGATATCTTCCGGGAAATCCACCAGATCGCCGCGGACGAGTTCGAGATC
This sequence comes from Marivita sp., assembly GCF_020055635.1. Taxonomy (GTDB): domain Bacteria; phylum Pseudomonadota; class Alphaproteobacteria; order Rhodobacterales; family Rhodobacteraceae; genus Marivita. The sequence continues at coordinate 56,892 of NZ_JAIPUT010000018.1, forward strand.
ATCGGGATCTCCACCTCGCCCAGCCAGTTCGGCGTGGTGAAAACCAATCTGCGCAACGTGCCCGAAAGCATGCCGGGGGCCTGGATGTATCCTGATCCCGGTCCGACGCTGCCGCAGACATACTATTACGCCAACTAAGTCTGCATGACACTTCTTGCGCCGGCCACCAAGGGGCTGGCCGGCGCCACACCTTGCCCTGCACACCCTGAAACTGACTGGATGTCCACATGATCTGGCGCTTCATCCTGAAACGGTTGCTGTACATGATCCCGTTTCTCTTTGCCGTCTCGATAGTGTCCTTTCTGCTGATCCAGGCACCGCCGGGCGATTATCTGACCACTTACATTGCCAAGCTCGGTGAATCGAACGAAGTTCTGGACCAGGCGTCCATCAACAACCTGCGCGCCCGGTTTGGCCTCGATCAGCCGCTATACGTTCAGTATTTCAAATGGGTCGGCAACCTGCTCCAGGGCGATTTCGGCATGTCCTTCGAATGGCGACAGCCGGTTTCGGATCTGGTTTGGGAACGGATGGGCCTGACCGTCTGTCTGTCCTTTGCGACGCTTCTCTTCACCTGGGCGCTGGCCATGCCGATCGGCATCTACTCTGCGGTGCGCAAGTACACGCTTGGGGATTACATCATCACCACGATCGGCTTCATTGGCCTGGCCACACCCAATTTCCTGCTCGCCTTGATCCTGATGTATATCGGCGTTGTGCATTTCGGCGCGGATGTCGGGGGCCTGTTTTCACCGGAATACAAGAATGCGCCCTGGTCCTGGGCCAAGGTCGTCAACCTGATCGAACATTTGTGGTTGCCGGTGATCGTGCTGGGGACCGGAGCGACTGCAAGCCTCATCCGCATCATGCGCGCCAATCTTCTGGACGAATTGAACCGGCCTTATGTCGACACCGCGCGGGCCAAGGGCCTTTCCGAATGGGCGCTGATCATGAAATACCCGGTCCGGGTAGCGCTAAACCCGTTTGTCTCGACGATCGGCTGGGTTCTGCCCAATCTCGTTTCCGGCGCCGTCGTCACCGCCATCGTGCTCAGCCTGCCGACGGCTGGACCGCTGATGCTGCAAGCGCTTCTGAGCCAGGACATGTATCTTGCCGGAGCGTTTGTCCTGCTTTTGTCTTCGCTGACCGTGGTGGGGATGCTGATCTCGGACATCCTTCTCGTTCTGCTAGATCCGAGGGTGCGTTATGAGTGACGGCTCCGTAGGACCCAAGGATACGGCCCATCCTCCGCTTCGCGGTACGGGCGACGGTGCCCCGACGCGGCTTGAGACCAGTGATGCCGGGACGGCCGGGCTTCCTGCCGATGCCGCGCCGGACAAGGTTGCCATCGCCTCGCAATGGCAACTGACCTGGTGGGCGTTCAAGCGACACCGTCTTGCCATGCTGGGGCTTTGGGTGATCGGGCTTCTGTACCTGATCGCGATCTTTTCCGAATTCATCGCGCCCGACGATCCGTTCAAGCAGAACCGCCGCGCGGTCTTCCACCCGCCGCAGATGATCCACTTCATCGACCGGACCGAGGACGGGATTCAGCTGCGCCCCTATGTCTGGGAAATGGACCGCCAGCGCGACCCTGAAACGCTGGCAATCACGTACACCAAATCCGGCGAAAAGATTTACCTTCGGATGTTTGGCCCGGGACCGGAGTACAAGTTCTGGGGGATCTGGACGACCAATATCCACCTCTTCGCCACCGTGGACCCGCGCGAGAAATACTTTCTGTTCGGGGCCGACAGGCTGGGTCGGGACATGTTCAGCCGCATCGCGTACGGCACGCGCATTTCCATGTCCATCGGCCTTGTCGGTGTCGCGATCAGCCTTGTTCTGGGCATCGTGCTTGGCGGGCTTTCGGGATATTATGGCGGCCGCATCGACATGGCGATCCAGCGGTTGATCGAATTTACGCTAAGCCTGCCGACGATCCCGATCTGGCTGGCCCTGGCGGCCGCGTTGCCGCCATCCTGGCCGATATACCAGCAGTATTTCGTGATCACCCTGATCGTCAGCCTTGTGGGCTGGACCGAGCTGGGCCGCGTTGTGCGGGGTCGGTTCCTGGCCATGAAGAACGACGACTTCGTCATCGCGGCGCGGCTGGACGGGGCGTCGGAACCGCGGATCATCTTCCGCCACATGCTGCCGTCGCTCACCAGCCATATCATCGCGTCGCTGACCCTGGCTGTGCCCCTGATGATCCTGGCGGAAACCGGTCTGAGCTTTCTGGGTCTTGGTTTGCAGCCGCCCGCGATTTCCTGGGGCGTTCTGCTGAAAGAGGCGCAAAACATCCTCTCGATCAGCCAGGCCCCGTGGCTTTTCATACCCGGCGGCTTTGTCGTGATCGCCGTTCTCGCTTTCAACTTCCTGGGGGACGGCATGCGCGATGCCGCAGATCCGTATGGTCACTGACATGAACAAACCCATCATCCAGATCCAGGATCTGACGGTCGGATTTTCGATGCGTCAGGGGGTGCTGGACGTTCTGCACGGCGTCAGCTTCGATCTGCACAGAGGCCGGACAACCTGTGTCGTGGGGGAATCCGGGTCTGGCAAATCGGTCACTGCGCGGACGATCCTGAACATGGTGCCGCGGCCCGGTGTCATCAATGGCGGGCGTATCCTGTTCGACCCCGACGGAACCGGGACGGTCAACCTGACCGCGCTTGATCCGCGCGGACGCGAGATCCGCGACATTCGCGGCGGGCGCATCGGCATGATCTTCCAGGAGCCGATGTCGTCGCTGTCGCCGGTGCACACGATCGGAAGCCAGATCGTCGAGGCGATCCGCCTGCATCGCGATATGGACAAGAAGGCCGCGAGGCAGATGGCGGTAGACCTTCTGGCGCAGGTGGAAATCCCGGAACCGGAAAAGGCGGTCGACAAGTATTCGTTCGAGTTTTCGGGTGGCATGCGTCAGCGGGCGATGATTGCCATGGCGCTGTCCTGCCAGCCTGACGTCCTGATTGCGGATGAACCGACAACCGCGCTTGACGTGACCACCCAGGCCGAGATTCTCGACCTGATCAAGACCTTGCAACGCGATGTCGGCATGGCGGTAATGTTCATCACCCATGACATGGGCGTCGTCGCTGAAATCGCCGATGATGTTGTCGTGATGGAGAAAGGCCATGTGGTGGAGCAGGGCGATGTGGACCAGGTTTTTTCTGCGCCGCGCCATCCCTACACCCAAAAGCTTTTGCGCGCCGTCAAGGTTCTCGAGGAACCGGCACCGGCGAAGGTGCGCGCGCTGGACGATGCCCCGCCTGTGCTCACGGTAGAGGATCTCAGCCTGCATTTCGAAAAGAGAGAAGGCTTTTTCCAGCGCGTCACGGATGTCACGAAGGCCGTCGATGGCGTGAGCTTTTCGCTTCGGAAGGGCGAGGCTCTTGGCATTGTCGGCGAAAGTGGGTCGGGCAAGACCACGGTCGGGCGCTGCATCTCGCGGGTCTATGATCCGACGCGCGGCAAGATCGTCTATGGTGGCAAGGATCTGGCGCATCTGAACGCGACCGAACTGCGCAACAGCAGACAACAGATCCGGATGATCTTTCAGGACCCTTTCGCGTCGCTCAATCCGCGCATGACGGTCAAGCAGATCATTTCGGAGCCGCTAATCGCCAATCGCATCTGCGCCGGCAGCGAGCTGGAGGATCGGGTGGCGGTCTTGTTGCGCGAAGTCGGGCTGGATCCTGGAATGATGGAGCGGTATCCGCACGCCTTCTCTGGAGGCCAGCGTCAACGGATCGTCGTGGCGCGTGCAATCGCGCTCGAGCCGCAGGTGGTGATCGCGGATGAACCGACCTCGGCGCTCGACGTGTCGATCCGGACGCAGGTTCTTGACCTGCTGCTGCGGTTGCAGGCCGAGATGGGTCTCAGCTTTATTTTCATCAGTCACGACATGGCGGTGATTCGCTATTTCTGCGATCGGGTCGCCGTGATGTATCGCGGTCGGATCGTCGAAATCGGCGAGACCGAACAGGTCATCGGCGATCCGCAGCACGCGTATACCAAGGCCCTTTTGTCGTCGGTTCCGCTGCCCGATCCGGCGTTGCGCGGCACCCGCCAGCGCCATCGCTACCGGCCCGAGGTTGCATGATGCTGGCCGAAGGGGTCGCCGAGGCCCAGCAGACCAACGCCGGTTTCGCATCGCCCGACGCGGCGGCGGAATACTGGGCCCATGGTACACAAGACACTGACGAACGGACACTGAGCTTTGCCGGTGCGGATGGGAACATGCGAGAAGCGCGGCTTTATCCCACGGCGGCCCGGCGGGGTAAGGCGACGTCGGACGGAACGCTGCTTTTCATTCATGGCGGTGGCTGGGCCGGCGGGTCCATCCCGCTGAACCACAGGGCCTGCCGTCTGATATCGGCGCAAAGCGGGTGGGACGTTCTTTCGATATCCTATCGGCTGGCACCCGATCACCCGTATCCTGCCGGATTGGAAGACTGCCGCGCTGCGTATCGCTGGCTGCGGGCCAGTGGCCGCGCGAACGGGTGGAACATCGACCGTATCGCGCTGGGGGGGGCATCGGCAGGCGGAAACCTGGCCCTGTCGCTTGCGCTGTCCCTCGACTACGCCATCTCCGGCCTGCTGCTGTTCTACCCGGTCACGTCCGATGATTTCGGCACGGACAGTTATACCCGGTACGCTGAAGGCTTTGGCCTTGGCCGGGCCCGCATGCAGGAGCTGTTCGACCTTTACGACCCCGGAAAAAGGCGCGCGACGGATGCAGCGATCACACCGCTGTCCACGCCGGTAGAGGTCATTCGCGCAGCGGCTCTTCCACCGACGTCGATCATAGCCGCTGAATGCGATGTGCTGGCCGATGACAGCCGCAAGATGGCGTTGCGCCTTCAAGATGCGGGTGTGCCCGTGGACCTGCATATCGAGCCTGGGGTGACCCACGGCTTCATCAACCGCGGTCGTCTCATCCCTGCCGCAGATGCCTGCCTGACCCGGGCGGCCACTTACCTGGAAAGCCTGACATGAAGATTGAATCCGTTACCTCCAAGATATTCCGGCACACCACGAACACGGTGCGCGACAGCGACGGGCACGGCCATCCCGGCCCTGAAAGCACGACAACAAGTGCGCTGCTGACGATCACGACGGACACCGGGGATACAGGGCATGTCGTGACCCGCACGTCGGATGTTGCCGAGGCGCTGCTGGATCGGTTCGTGCGGCCGAATCTGATCGGCGAGGATGCGATGTTGACCGATCGGCTTTGGTACAAGGTTTACAAGTGGCAACGATTGGGGGGCGGATTGCTGACCGACAAGATGCTCGCGACGGTCGATCTTGCCTTGTGGGATCTCAAGGGAAAGGTGACGGGGCAGCCCGTCTGGAAACTGCTTGGTGGTCATCGGCCCAAGATCCTGGCCTACGGGTCAACGATGTGCGGTGATGATCTGGAAAACGGGTTGGCCACGCCGGAAGATTACGCCCGCTTTGCCGACTGGATGGTGAACACCCGTGGCTACAAGGCGGTCAAGCTGCATGGCTGGATGCCGCCAGTGCCGGGTGCGCCGGATGTACGGAAGGATTACCAGGCCTGCGCCGCCGTGCGCGAGGCGGTCGGGCCTGATGTTCCCCTGATGCTCGACCCGCATCACTTCTATTCCCGCACCGACACACTCTGGCTCGCCAACAAGCTCGCCGAACTGGATTTCCGCTGGATGGAAGAGCCGATGGAAGAGGCGTCGATGTCCTCGTACAAATGGCTCACCGCGAACACGTCGCTGAACATCCTCGGCCCCGAGACCATGACGGGCAAACACTGGACCCGTGCTGAATGGGTCAAGCACGACGCCTGCGATCTCGTTCGGGCAGGCGTGTCCGATCTGGGGGGCATCACGCCTGCGATGCGCACCGCGCACATGGCAGAATGCTTTCACATGTCCTGCGAAATGCACGGCACGGGCGCTGGCAACCTGTCCGTCGCGCTGGCAATCCCGAACACGAGCTTTTACGAGCGCGGTCTGCTGCATCCTTTCATCGACTACGACAAACCCAAGGATTTCCAGAATCGCATCGACGACGAGATGGACGCGGACGGATATGTCCACGGGCGCGAGGAGCCGGGCCTCGGGCAGGACCTGGACATGGCATATATCGACGGGAACCTGGTCGATGCCTGACACCCGTATCGCCGATATTCGTATCACGCCAATCGCGTTCTACGACCCGCCTCTGCTGAACAATTCCGGGTGTCATCAACCTTTCGCCTTGCGGTCGATCATCGAGGTCGAGACCGAAGGCGGTGTGGTCGGACTTGGTGAAAGCTATGGCACCCTGTCCGTCATTGACGGGCTGAAGGCGCTTGCCCCACGGCTGGTGGGGATCGACGTGACCGATCTGAATGCGCTTTGGGCGCAGGCGCGTGGCGGCGTTGCCGAGCAGGCAGTCGGCTACAAGACCGGCACCGGCCGGCTTGTGCCACGGCTGGTCAGCGCCATCGAAGTTGCCATGTGGGATGCATTCGGAAAGGCGACGGGACGGCGGGTCTGCGATCTGCTGGGCGGGCAGGTGCGCGAAACGGTGCCGTTCTCGGCCTATCTTTTCTACAAGTTCGCCGGGCATCACGATGCCACGCCTGATCCATGGGGCGAGGTTCTCACGCCCGAGCAACTCGTGGGCGAGGCGCAGCGGATGATTGATGCGCATGGGTTTCGCGCGATCAAGCTCAAGGCCGGAATCCTGCCGCCCGAAGAGGAAATCGCCGGGCTGCGCGCCTTGCGCGAGGCCTTTCCCGAAGCGCCGTTGCGGATCGATCCGAACGGGGGCTGGACGGTCGAGACCACCTTGCGCCTGCTGCCGCAGTTGGAAGGGCTTGTCGAGTACCTGGAAGATCCGACCGTCGGCATCGAGGGCAACGCCCGGGTTCAGGCGGCCACCGACATCCCGCTTGCCACAAATATGTATGTGGTGGCCGACGAACACCTGCCGCCGAACATGGCGCAGGATGCCTTTCGCGTGATCCTGTCGGATCACCATTATTGGGGCGGTCTCAAGGCCAGCCGTGATCTGGCCAAGATCTGCGAGATCTGGGGCTTGGGGCTGTCGATGCATTCGAACTCGCATATGGGCATCAGCCTGGCCGCGATGACACATCTGGCGGCGGCCACGCCGAACCTGACCTATGATTGCGACACGCATTATCCATGGCAGACCGACGAGGTGATCGCGGGTGGCAAGTTGGCCTTCACGGATGGGTCTCTGGGCCTGCCAGAGGGTCCGGGCCTTGGCGTGACGCTTGATCGGGAGGCGCTGGCGCGGCTGCACCGGAACTACGTCGACTGCGGGATCACCGAACGTGATGATGAAAGCGAGTTGCGCAAGCACTGGCCGGACTGGAGCTTTGAAAGGCCGAAATTCTGATGCCTTGTAAAAACCCTCGCGCGATCCGCACGCAGGCTGAGGGAATGATGCCGTCGCCGTTGCGGAAAACCCGACAGGGCAGGACCACCAAATGAGGAACCATCATGCGTGAGAACAAACTACGAAAAATCTGGGCCTCTGGTGGCGCCGCTGTCAATGGTTGGCTTGCTGTGCCGAACGGCTTTTCGGCCGAGACGATGGCGCATCAGGGTTGGGACACGCTGACCGTCGATATCCAGCACGGAGTTGTCGATTACCAGGCGGCAGTAACCATGATGACGGCGATCTCGACCACCGACGCGGTGCCGATGGTGCGCGTTCCCTGGCTTGATCCGGCGCATCTGATGAAGGCCCTCGATGCAGGTGCGTACGGTGTCATCTGCCCGATGGTCAACACACGCGAGGATGCGGAGAACCTTGTTGCCTGGACACATTATCCGCCGCTTGGAACCCGGAGCTTCGGGCCGATCCGTGGCTTGCTGTATGGTGGTGCGGACTATCCGCAAAAGGCAGATGAAACAGTTGTGATCTTTGCCATGATCGAAACCCGGAAGGGGCTGGACAACCTCGAGGACATTCTCTCGGTTCCGGGCCTGGACGCTGTGTATGTGGGGCCGTCGGATCTTTCACTGGCGCTTGGGTGCAATCCGACCTTCGACGAGGTCGATCCGCCGGTGGCCGAGGCGATCGAGATGATTGCAGCCAAGGCGAAGGAACACGGAAAGTTCGCGGGCATTCACAATGGCACCCCGGAATTCGCGTTGAAGCGGATCGAGATGGGTTACCGGCTGGTCACCGTCTCGTCCGATGCACGTCTCATGGCGGCGGGATCCCAACAGATCCTGTCGACAATGCGTGGCGGCATGCCTGCGCCGACCGTGAACAGTTATTGAAGGAAAGGAAAACGGACATGAGCAAGCTTGGTTTCATCGGACTGGGTATCATGGGCGGCCCGATGGCGGGCCATTTGATCGGCGCGGGTCACGAAGTCTATCTGCATTCGCGCAGTGGCGTGCCGGCGACATTCACCGAAGCCGGGGGCATCGCCTGCGACGGGCCGAAAGCGGTTGCTGAAAAGGCTGATATCGTCTTTCTCATGGTTCCGGACACGCCGCATGTCGAAGACGTGCTGTTTGCGAAGGGCGGTGTCGCGGAAGGATTGAGCGCGGGCAAGACCGTGGTCGACATGAGTTCGATCTCGCCCATTGCAACCAAGGAATTCGCGGCGCGCATTGCCGAACTTGAATGCGACTACGTCGATGCGCCCGTCTCGGGTGGCGAGGTCGGCGCCAAGGCCGGCACCCTCACGATCATGTGCGGCGGCAAGGATGCGGCATTCGCCCGCGTGAAACCCTTCTTCGAACTGATGGGCAAGAACATCACCCTGGTCGGTGGCGTCGGCGACGGGCAGACCTGCAAGGTCGCAAATCAGATCATCGTCGCGCTGAACATCGAAGCAGTGGCAGAAGCCCTGGTCTTCGCATCCAAGGCGGGGGCCGATCCGGCCAAGGTGCGCGAGGCCCTTATGGGTGGCTTTGCGTCATCGAAGATTCTCGAGGTCCATGGCGAGCGGATGATCAAACGCACCTTCGATCCCGGCTTCCGAATAGAATTGCACCAGAAAGACCTGAATCTCGCCTTGGACAGTGCCCGCACGATGGGGCTGAGCTTGCCCAACACGGCAACGGCGCAGGAGCTGTTCAACACGTGCAGCGCCCATGGCGGCGCGGCCTGGGACCACTCGGGTATGGTTCGCGCCCTCGAGATCATGGCGGATCACGAGGTTTGATCGTCAAGCGTTGAATCCCCCCTTTGGCCTCGTGACCCGGCACATAATGTCGGGTGGAAAGGCCGAGGGGGGCTTTTTGAACTTGTGCCGCTTCGGCTTGTCGCCTGCGACGTCCGGCATGCACGAGATGCTCTGCCGATGATGGCAGCGATGTAGCCCCGAGCCTGTATCTTCGAAGATAAGTCCGGCACGGGAAGGAATTTCGTTGGAAGACCCGGTCGATCGTTCCCGCAGTGCCGGGGTCCGCTTGGCGGATCCTCTTGCTGCGCGCCGCTTGAAAATCTGGCGGACGCTGGAACAACAAGGCTGCCATCCGGTTGACCCTGACAAAGCGGCATGAACGAAGGAGGCCGGCATGATACGGTTTTTGAGCACAGTCGGCACCGCAAGCACATTTGCCTTGGGTGCCATATCTCCGGCACTGGCACAGGACGATAACGTAGAGGTCCTTGCCGAATGGGGGTATGACGCGCTTTATGCCGAGGGCTGGAGTGTCGAGAACATGTTCGACATGACCGAGATCGTCGATGCCAACGGCGAAGAGATCGGCGATGTCGAGAACGTCATCTTCAGCAACGACGGCGAGGTTCTTGGCATCATCGCACAGGTTGGTGGCTTCTGGGACATTGGTGACACCCACGTGCATGTTCCATGGGACGAAGTGTCAATGAGCGGTGGCATCGCGCAGCTTCAGGTTCCCGTAACCGAGGATACCGTGGACGATTATGACATCTTCGGCGGTATGTGGGGCGACGAGCAGATCGTGACACAGGACGAAGTCGACAGGACCCAGCAGGTCGATGATGACCTTGTCGCCGGATCCGGCATCTTCAAGGCCACCGACCTGATGGGCGACTACGCCTATCTGTCGGACGGCACGCCCTATGGATATGTTTCCGACCTCATCGTCCAGAATGGCTCAGTTTCCGCGGTGGTCAGCGATGCAGCCACATACGGACGGCCGGGATATTACGCATCTCCCTATGCCTATCGCGGCGATATGTTGGGGCCCCGATATGACATGCCCTATGGCGCGACCCAGGTGGATACGATCGAGAGCTTCAACTACGAAAATCTGCAATCCCGCCTGACCCGGTGATCTTGATTTCCGCCTGGCTGCGTGATGCGCCCACGATGGTTTTCCTGAAGACCCGGCACTTGGTGCCTGAGGTGATCTTGACCAGACGCGGAGGATAAGAGCTTCGCCCTGAGAAGAGGAGAAAGCGACAATGGAAGCCCTGTGGTTCTGGATCATTGTCTTTCTTGTCATCCTCGGGATCGCGTCGGCTCCGGGCTGGGGCTACACGCGGGATCGTTGGCCTTACAGCCAGGGAGGTCGATATCGCTACTATCCTGCCGTTGGTGCCGCCTTCGCCGTGGTGCTCATCCTGCTGTTCTTCTGGTTGGGCCTCATTGCCATCGCATGGCCATGGCCGGCAGCACCCGCGGCCGTGGACTGACGGCATGAACGTGCACCCCGAACGAAACCACCACTCCGACCAAAGAGGGTAACAAAATGGATATCAGCGACTTCCGTGAAATGTACTTGAAGGAATTGCAGGAGGCCCGCTCGGTCGAACGGCAACTTGTCGATGCACTGCCAAGAATGCACGATGCCGCAAGTGACGACGGGCTGAAGCAGGCTCTGAAAAAGCACCTCGATGAAACGCGCTCTCATCTCGATCAGGTCGAACGCCTGCTGGGAGAGCATGATGCCAATCCCCGCGAGCACCAGGACCAATCCATGCGGTCACTGGTGGCCGAGAGCGAGAAATGGGCGGGGATGCTGAACGATGGAGCGCTGCGCGATGCCGGGCTGATTGCCTCGGCGCAGCGGATCGAACATTACGAAATCGCCGTCTATGGCACTCTGGCCTGTTGGGCCAAGCAACTGGGGCTGGATGAAGACCTTGAAGCGCTGCTGGCCATCCTAGAACAGGAAAAGGCGGCCGACGATGCCCTTAGCGAATTCGCCAAGCGAGACGTCAACCCCAAGGCGCAGTAACTGAACCCTGCGGGTGCGCATTGCGCCTCGGCAACGGCAATGGACGCTCGGGAAAACGGGGGCCGCATGACTGACAGAGCGCTAGAGAGACACGCCATGGTCGAGAGACAGATCGCCCGCCGCGGTGTGCGTGACCCTCATGTTCTCGATGCCATGCGCACGGTCCGGCGAGAGGCGTTCGTGGCGCCCGGCATGGAAGAGTTCGCCTACGAAGACGGCCCGCTGCCGATCGGCCACGGGCAGACTATCTCGCAGGCATATATCGTTGCCCTGATGGTCGAGGCGGCCGAGATCCGACCGGGAAACCGTGTGCTCGAAATCGGCGCGGGTTCTGGCTATGCCGCTGCGGTGATGGCGCAGATCGCAGAAAAGGTGATTTCGATCGAACGGCACGCGCCACTGGCCGAAACGGCGCGTGACAATCTTGCCAAGGCCGTTGTTTCGAATGTCGATATCAAAGTCGGGGACGGGACGGCAGGATGGCCGGGCGCGGCCCCGTTCGACGCGATCCTCGTTGCCGCCGGTGGTCCTTCGGTGCCCGCCTCGCTCAAGACGCAACTGCGAGAAGGGGGCCGCATGGTGATCCCCGTTGGAGACGCGGACACCGTTCAGACCCTGTTGAGGATCACCCGCACCGGTGCCGACAGCTGGGATGAAGAAAAACTCGGTGCCGTGCGCTTCGTCCCGCTGATCGGTGCGGAAGGCTGGACCGAGGATGGCCGTCGTTCCGCCTCGAGCCACGTGCCCGCGCAAAATAGCGGCAAGACTTTGCCGCAGATGGTGGCCGAGGTGGCCGAGCCGCTGCCCGACATCGAAAGCGCCGAGTTCGGGAAGGTCTTTGACCGGTATGGCGACCGGAGGGTGGTGCTGCTTGGAGAGGCCAGTCACGGCACGTCGGAGTTCTACCGCGCCCGCGCGGCCATCACGCGGCACCTGATCGAACACCACGGCTTCAACATCGTCGCGGTTGAGGCCGACTGGCCGGATGCCGCCGCGATCAACCGGTATGCCCAGCATCATGCCGGTCGCGAATCCGAGGAACCGCCTTTTACAAGGTTTCCGACCTGGATGTGGCGAAACACCGTGGTCGAGGGGTTCAGCCATTGGCTGCGCACCTACAATGCCACAGGCGCAGGCAATAACGTCGGCTTCTACGGGCTGGACATCTACAACATGCGCGGGTCGATCGCGGCCGTTCTCGACTATCTGGACGAGGTCGATCCCGAAGCTGCCCGGATCGCGCGCGAACGCTACGGATGCCTCACCCCGTGGCAGCGTGACCCGGCGACCTATGGGCGTGCCGTCCTGAGCCAGGGCTATCGCGACTGCGAGGACGAAGTGGTCGCCCAACTTCGCGACCTCCTGGAGCGTCGGCTCGACTACGAGGCGCAGGACGGGGCGAGTTTCCTTGATGCGGCACAAAACGCGCGGCTGGTTCGGTCTGCTGAACGCTATTACCGCATCATGTATTACGGCGGTGCGGAAAGCTGGAACCTCCGCGACACGCACATGTTTGAAACGCTCGAACACCTGCTCGATGCTGGCGGGTCCGACGCCAAGGCGGTGGTGTGGGCGCATAACAGCCATATCGGCGATGCTCGGGCAACCGAGATGGGCAAGGTCCGGGATGAGCTCAATATCGGCCAGCTCTGCCGCGAACGGTTCGGAGACGGTGCCGCGCTGGTCGGCTTCGGCACCCATACCGGAACGGTCGCTGCGGCAAGCGACTGGGGCGGCGAAATGGAAGTCAAACGCGTGCGCCCGTCGCACGCAGACAGTTACGAGCGCATCTGCCACGAGGCGGGCGTGCCCCGCTTCCTGCTGGACATGCGCCGCGACGAGGCCCTGCGCCGCCGTCTGATGGACCAAAAGCTCGAGCGGTTCATCGGCGTGATCTATCGACCCGAAACAGAACTGATGAGCCATTATTCAGACGCAGTCCTGCCCAGACAGTTCGATGCATGGGTGTGGTTCGACGAGACCAGCGCGGTCACCCCCCTTGGCCCCGAGCACCGGCGCGATGGCGTACCCGACACGTATCCCTTCGGCGTCTGAACCCGGTCTTGTCGAAAAAGCACGAGAAGCGCGGCGGCGTCCGATACGCGGAAAATCGCTGCAAAGACCTGCCTCTGTCCGCGGAGTGAAATCTCCGGGGTTTTCGCTGGAACCGGCTGCTGCAGGGCAAGTTGATCTCGTGAAAGCCGGCATCGTGCCGGTTCTGACCGAAGGAGACTTGGACATGGCACTTTTTTCCAGCGATATCAAGGATATGGACGGGCTGTTCGTGCATACCTTGCGTGACATCTACTACGCTGAACAGCAAATCGTGAAAGCCCTGCCGAAGATGATCGACAAGGCCACGGATCCGGAACTCAAGAGCGGTTTCGAGACGCATCTGGAGGAAACCAAGGGACATGTCGAACGACTCGACAAGGTTTTCGAGATGCATGGCGTTGATGCCAAGGGGGTGAAGTGCCCGGCCATCGATGGTATCATCAAGGAGGCCGAGGACACCGCCGGTGAGGTCGACGACACCGATGTTCTGGATGCCGCGCTTGCGGCGGCTGCGCAAGCGGTCGAGCATTACGAGATTTCGCGCTACGGGACGCTTGTCACCTGGGCCCGGGAACTGGGACGCGACGACTGCGCTTCGGTGCTCGAAGAAACCCTGGCCGAGGAAAAGGCGACGGATCAGAAGCTGACCCGCCTCGCGGAATCGCGGATCAACCGGAAAGCTGCCTGATCCGACGTGGCGCGCGGACGGCATTGCCAGGTTTGATGCAGGAGGTCCGTGCCGAAAGTCGGCGCGGGCCTTACGGCATTCCGAAGATACGAATGAACGTGGTGTCAGACAGCTGGGTCGCTTGGTCAGGCACATACCGAGGGGTCCTTTGATGCCAAAGACGCCGAAGTCCGAGAACCGCAAGACGGTTGCCTCCACGGTGGCCCCCATGGCTCAGGCGTTGCTTGCGGGCATGGCGACTCGCGGTGCCGGCCACCGGCCGATCAAAACGCGGCACGTTGCCAGGCTGCGAAAAGCCGCGCTGAGTTGCAGCAAGTCCAGGTGCCTGGCGATCTGTGACCGGATTGCGGCCCAAGGCGTCAGCCAAGACGAGATTGTCGACAGGTACATTCCGGCCGTCGCCCGCACGCTCGGCGAGGACTGGGCAGATGACCGGATCACCTTTGCATCGACCTCGGTCGGGGCTGCCATGTTGCAGTGGCTGCTGGGCGCCTTGGAATACGCCCATCTTCCCAGCGACCTTGCACCCGACGGGCCGGGTGTCCTGGTTCTCGTACCCGCCGGTGAGCACCACACGCTCGGTGCCGTCCTGCTGGCACAGCAGCTCAGGCGCCGGGGCGTCTGGGTCAGGCTGTCGCTTCAGGCACGCGCCGAAAACCTTGCAGTGCCCTTCCGGCAGGGACAGCCGGATGCCACGATGATCTCGGCGTCGCCCTGGACCAGCGTGCACGCGCTTCGCGCCCTTGTCGCGGCGGCCCGGAAGGCCACAACAAGCGGAGCCCCCGTTTTGCTCGGGGGTACGATCGCAGACGCAGCGCTACCGGGCCTGACTGGGCGCTCCGGCGTGGACCATGTCGCGACAGACGTGGACGAAGCCGTTCGCCTGTGTTCATGGGATAAGCCAAGCGGCCTCAGCTTCGTCTGAGGTTCACCAGCGTGATTGGTGGGGCGATCCCCGCGCGGTCGATGATCGAAAAAGTGCCGATCTGAAGAAAAACGCAAAAAAAATCGGAAACTGGAATTTTTTCTCTTGCGGTCATCGGGATCAAGCCGTAGAGAGCACTCCTGCACGGCGCTGAGGCGGACGGCAGACATCGGAAGGGTTGACCGGCTTAGGCCGGGATGATCTGGAAGGTGGATAATTCAGGGGTATATCAGGGCGGGCGCGCCGATAGTATAGGGCGCACTGGTCTGGTTGTTTGTCTTCTGGGTTGCTCTTTGACATTGCTAATATCTGAAGAGATATGCGGGCGGTTTGGTTTGTTTCGACG
>NZ_JAIPUT010000021.1 GCF_020055635.1 Marivita sp.
GCCCATTCGGGGTCTGTCAGATCGCTTGCATACTTGTCGCCCACTCGGGCATGTTGGCGTCGGGTGAGTTCGGTCCAGGCCATCGTGATCTCCGTTCAGCTTTGCAACCGAACAGAAGCACAACCTGCTGAACTCACTCAATTAGTTTCAAATCGGGCTCTCAGTCATTTCGGCAATCTGCGCTGTCAGTCCTGCAATGTGGCTGACATAGACACGCGCCAATTCCCGGACTTTGCAGGGCAAGGTCACCGTCTGATCGTCGATCATCGCTGACAGTTTCTTCAGGCCACACTTGCTTGTCGCTGCAATCACGCCGTGCTCAGCCAGATGCGCGCGCAAAGCGTTGATCGTCTGGGTGCGCTGTCCGACAAACATCTGCCGGGTCCGATACGCCATGGCATTGACCTGTTGCCCCTCGGATTTGACCTCCACACCTCATCGTCGGTCGAGAGGACGCCTCAGCGATAGCTTCAGCGTCAGCCATATCGTTCCTTTGGCGTTTAACATAAGGCTTCACATATTAGGGCGGAACAAGACGCGGATTGTGACCGAGCCGTTCAATCTCCCGCGCCCAGCCATGGGCTGTCGCACATGCTTCCATGGCAACAATACAGGCCGGTTTCTCAGACAGAAACGGCAGAACCTGGTTTCGAGCGAGCTTCTTGCGAAAAACAACCGAGCCCGACCCGGGTGCGCCATGCGCATGAAAAACGTTCTTTGCCAGATCAAGGCCGATGATGGTCGCGTTTGTCATGTGTCCCTCCTTTCAGTTACATTCCGTGACAATACCATGACACCAAATTGTGATGCCTTCAGGGGCCGGCATCCACACCATCATATCTCTTTCTCAGCAGAGAATTAACGGCGACTCGACACCGCCATGATATGCCGCCCCTCAGGGCATCACCAACTTGCGCGCGTTTCTCGATCGATCTTGCAGGTCTTCAGCGCAAATTTCGTGGATGCATCCCCACAGCATTGTCGCGAGTTGCCTGTTCTCGTCGCTGGGAGGATTGGCGCCAACTGATCGAGGAAGATCTCTGGCTGAAAGCATTCTGTTTTTTGGGGGGCGCTTGAAAAAATGCACGCGATCTTTTCCAAGCGGATTCAAACGATCCCAAACTCCTTCCATTGATTGACCCGGAAGGACTGACACCATGAACACCTATCTCACCGCAGCAAACGACAATCCCGGAGGAGAGCACCAGATCAGCATCGCCTTGAGCGATCTGGTGACCCTGCTCGCGCGGGCTGCGGCCCTGAGCGCCCAAGACGTCGCCCCTCCTGCGAACACCGATCAACAACCAAAACGAAAGGAAGACGCACGAAACGCGCCACGATCTACATCCGCTAGCCATGCTTGCGCGGCGCCGGGCGGGGGCGCAGCGAAAGATCGACAATATCGTGGGAATGATCGCGGACGGGAACGCGCCGGCCTCTCTTCTTACGCGTCTGACAGAGCTTGAGCGGGAGATCGCGGCGATCGACGCCGACGCCGCAGAAGTCGACGCCATGACCGCGGCGAGTGCGCTGGTGCCCACCAGTAGCGCAGTGACGCTTTCTCGGGCGCTGCAACGCTTCGGCGAGTTGCTCTCGCAGCCCGATGCTGTCGTCGAAGCCAACGCATTCCTGAAGGGCTTCATCGACAGGATCATCATCACGCGGGACGCCGCCGCCGAAGACAAAATCACCGCCGAGATCCACATGGGCCTCGGCGGTCTTCTTTTATCCGCCGGATGCGCCTCACCCGTTCAGAATTTGTCCCGCCATTACGATCAACCAACCGCTGTGTTTAGGGCAGAGCCCCAGGATTTTCCGCCCTCGGAAAATCCGGATGCGTCACCGCATCCGCTCCCGCGTCGCCCGAACGAACTCCCGGATCAAGGCCGCGTCCTTGATCCCGGCGGCGCTCTCGACCCCCGAGGACACGTCCACCTGCCGTGCCCCGGTCAGCGCCACCGCCTCGGCCACGTTGTCAGGGGTCAGACCGCCCGCTAGCATCCACGGCACCGGCCAACGCCGGTTCGAGATCAGCCGCCAATCGAACGACATCCCGTTGCCCCCCGGCAGATCGGCATGTTTCGGCGGCTTGGCATCGACAAGGATCTGGTCGGCGACCTGCGCGTAAAGATCGAGGGCGTCTACGTCCTCGGCATCGGCCACGCCGACTGCCTTCATCACCGGCAGGCCGTAGCGCGCCCGCAGTTCGGACACGCGCTCCGGCGACTCCGAGCCGTGGAGCTGCAACATGTCCAACGGAACCGACCCGGTGATCTCATCCAGCAGCGCATCCTCGGCGTCGACAACGAGCGCCACCTTGGCGACGCCGACCGGCACCTCGACCGCAAGCTCGCGCGCCGCCGCCACCGACAGGTTGCGCGGGCTCTTGGGGAAGAACACGAAACCGCAATAGGCCGCCCCGGCCTCGGCAACGGCCGCCACGTCTTCGAGCCGGGTCAGCCCGCAGATCTTTGTCCGAATTCCAGGGATCATCGGATCAGCTCAGCCCGCCTCGTCGAGAAGCGCAAGAACCTCGTCCTTGTCCTTGTCACGCTCTGCCTTGGTCCGGCGCAATTCGCGTTCAAGCTTCTTGACCTCGGCCTGACGCCGGGCCGCGGCGGCGCGGTGCTTGTGTTCGCGCAGCCATTCCCAGACGAAACCGATCAGCAAACCGGCGACGATCCCGCCGAAGATGATGATGAACAGCGGCAGGTCGATCGACCGGTTCATCCCGGCCAGATCGGCCAGCCCGGACGGCAGAAGCTGCAACGTGACCATGCCGCGATTGGCCAGCGCCACCGACACCAGCACGATGGCCAGCGTCGCAAGAAATGCATAGCGAATGTATCGCATCAGAGTTTACTTCCCGTTTAACCTGTCTCTCAGGAGCTTGCCGGTCTTGAAGAACGGCACATACTTTTCTTCCACCTCGACCGCCTCGCCGGTGCGCGGATTGCGACCGACACGGGCGTCCCGCTTCTTCACCGAAAACGCGCCGAATCCGCGCAGTTCCACCCGGTCTCCCCGCGCCATGGCGTCGATGATCTCTTCGAAAATCGTGTTCACGATACGCTCGACATCGCGTTGGTACAAATGCGGATTGTCGTCGGCAATCTTCTGAATCAATTCAGACCGTATCATAGGCTCGCATCCCCTTCATGACACGCCGCAAAAACGCATGTCCCGAGAACGGAGTATACGCAGGACAATTTGAAACTGAAACCGCAGCATGCGCGCAAACCGCAGAAAGTTCAGCCAAATGAAGCGGTTCAGAGCCGCCAAAGGTTTCTTTTCGGCTCCTCTGCGCGGCTGATGCCCGGTCCGCGGATATCACGGTCACGCTACGATTCGCGCCCGAATTGCCTGTCTCGGGCCGCCAGAACTCCGATCGGGCCGGGGCTGGAAGGGCAGAATTTCCCGCGCGCGACGGGTCATCGCGACGTCGCGCGCGGCGTCCAGATTCGGCGATCCCGGAGCACCCAGACTGTCGCCACCACGGCCAGGGCGCACAGTCCGATCTTGGACAGCGGCTCCATCGTGCCTTCGATCAGCACGGCATGCACGACGCAGCCCAGAACGGCGACGCCAGCCAGCGCGGTATGGGCCTTGCGCCAGATCCGAGGGCGCAGACGCAGAGGGCGGCGCAAGACGGCCAGCAAGGCGGCGGCGAAGACCGCCCACATGGCCACGTTGCCCCAGACCGAAAACGGCGTTGGTGAGGTGAAGGTCAGCACGTCGATCACGTCCGGCGGGCTGGTGACCCAGAGCGCGGCGACATGCGCGATCACGGCCAAGACGAGCCCGGCGCCGACCAGCCGATGAACGCGCCTGCCGCGCAATCCGGACAGGCCCGGCAGATACCCCCCCACCAGCAGCGGCTGGACCAAGAGCAGCGCCATCGCGACGATCCCGGCAAATCCGGCGGTGATGTAGACCGGCGACCGGTAGGCCAGGAGCGGGCTTTGCGCTGCCAGCCCCAGAGGCAGCGCGATCGCCGCCGCAAGAGCGACCCAGATCATCCAGCGGCCGGGCCTGTGCATCAAAGTGATCCCGAGAAGATCAGGCCGGTTCCAGGACGAAATCCGCATGCAGGGTCGTGTCGCTCGAACTTGGCATCACGGGACGCAGGAAGACGGTCTTGAATTCGGCACTGTCATAGGCCAGGTGCCCATGCGGTTGCCCGAAGGCGGGCACGATCTGCGGCATCTCAAGCCGGAATTCCCCCTTGGCATCGCTCAGCGTCGCGCCGTGGCTCTGCGGGTCGCGTTCGTGGCCTTCGGTCGTATGCGCCCAGACCTGGATGCGCTGGCCCGCCAACGGGGCGCCGTCACCGGCGCGCCGCACGGTCCCGGTCATCCAGAAACCACCGCCGCCGATCCGCTCCACGATGGGTGCGCCGGGGCGGTAATTGTTCGATCCGCCCCGCATCGACCGCGTGGGCGCAACCCCCTGCGCGCGGGCGGGCACAATCAGCCCGGACAGTCCGGTGACAAGCGTTGCAGCGCCCATGGCACACAGGGCGCGGCGGGTGAACAGAGGGGTGGTCATCAAGGGGCCTCCTTCCGGTATCTGCGCTCCGAACCTGTAGGACTTCAAACGGCCTCGGCGCACGCCTTTGCTAAAAGCTAGGCCAGATGACGCTGCCGATAAAGCGATCCCACAGCTTCGTGATGCGCTGCACAGCGCACGGACACGCGGAAACCCGCTTGCTCACCGGGCTGCGCCGCCCACTCTCCGGCCCCGCCAAGGCAAGCAGATTGCGCCGTACCATTGAGTTCCCGCCCAAGGCGGACCGGCATCGCTCCCCATTCGTTTGGCGAACAGACGCCTGACCAGCTTCGGGATCACCGCGCAAGATGCATGTTTCCGCGAAGCGACTTGGCGCGGAACACGCGACGCCTCCGCAGGTTCATCCTTGAAGCGGCGGTAAAAAGTGGTCGCAAACAAAACGCTGGGGAGGATGATCATGAACGGCATTGCGAAATATGCAGCATGGGCAGCAATGGTGGGCACGCTTTCGGGTCCTGTGTTCCCGCAGGCCCCTGCGGACGCACAGGATCAAGCTTCTGTCGGTGCGCAGGAAACGGAAAACCTGTCGGAATTGCGGGCCGAGGCGCTGGACCTGGTGAACGGGTCCCGTGCCGAAGCAGGGTTACCGGAACTTGCAGCCAGCGACGTTCTGGACCGGGCGGCACAGGGTCATGCCACCGACATGCTGGAACGGGATTTCTACGCTCATGTGACGCCGGACGGGGAAACGCCTTTCGATCGGTTCCTTGCGGCAGGAGGAAACCGTTGGGCGGTCAGCGGTGAGAACATCGCGACCTGCGAAGGCTGCCCTACTCCGCCAGATACCGACCGCCTGCGTGGGTTTCACGAAGGCTGGATGCAAAGTCCCCGCCACCGCGAAAACATCCTTTCGAAGGGCTTCGACAGCTTCGGGTTCGGGATAGCCGGAGAAGACGACGAGATCTATGCCGTCCAGACCTTCTCGGGCCCCGGTGCGGACGACGGGACCGGTGACGCGCTGACCCCCGAGGCCGCGCGGGACGTGGCGCTTGAGGAAATCAACGCGCAGCGTGCAGACACAGGACATGATCCGCTGGACGGAAGTGACGCCTTGGATCGTGTCGCCGACCGCGTGATGGATAGTCTCGCCGCCAATCCACAGGCTCTGCCGGAGGATGTCTTCGGCCTCTTGCCGGAAGGATCGACGGGATGGACGCGGCTCGACATCCAGTCTGCCAGCCTCGGCGGAACGGGACCCACCTTGTCGCAAGCGGATGTCGTGGCGGTCATCTCCAACTGGGCTGCGGCATCAGAGGACGGCAGACCGCTTGGTGGGCCAGCCTCATCCCACTTCGGCTTTGCTGCAAAATCCCCGGGTGACGGACAAACCACGGCGGTTGCCGTCTTTGGTGGACGAGACTGATTGCTTGAAAGCAACGGATGAACGCCCGGGCCGGCTTGGACGGCGTGCGCACAGTCGAGACCGCGAGAGAGGCGCGGTAGACGCATTCGGGCGCAAAGGGGCGGATCGCGATATCCGGTTCAGGACCCGAGTTACAGATCGACCAGGCGCCAGAATCCGTGTTTTCGGCCGTGGTCCTGCTTGAGCATCTCATGGAATCGCGCGTGCGTGGGAAAGTCGCCGTAATCCTCGATGGCGGCATCGCATGACTGGCATTCGGCCAGATGGCGGGCCGCGTGGCGATAGCGCTTGGATTTCGCGCCCGTCAGCGTGTCCAGGATCATGGCGCGGCGCATCAGCGTGGCGGCCAGCGGATGCCCCGCCTCGAGCGCGTCGGCCGCTGTGGTGAAAGTGTGCCAGGCATTCCCGTCCAGCGCGTCGGCGCGGGAGACCACGACCCGTGCCGCGCGGTCGTGGGACGGCCAGTTTACAAGGAAACTGATCGCCGCGCCAGGGTGCGGATAGGCCTCTGCAAAGTCCAGAGCGGCCTCTTCGGCCTCGACATCGTCGAAATCGGGCAGCAGCTTGAGATACTTGCGAAGGCACGGCGCGCTGAGGGTCTGCTCGAAGGTCGTCCACAGATGGGCCTTCAGTTCCTCCGACTTGCCCTGCCGCTCAAGGCATTCCTCATACACCGCATCAAGATCGTAGCGGAACATCCGGAATGACGTGCCCTCCTCGGCTGCGCGGGCGCGGGTGACGATGTCGAAAGCCTCGTCGACACGGCCCGCGTCCAGCAAGCGCCGGGCCACGTCGGGCGCAATCGTGCCAAAGGTCAGCTGTTCAGCGGAATAGCGGGCCATGTAGGCGTCGACATCCCCCTGGGCGTCCGCAATATCAGCCAGGATGATCGACCGCGTCGCCTGCTTGTTGCGGCGCACGCTGTCTTCGGGAGACGACATGAGGCCATAGCCTTGATATCGTTCGATTTCATGCTCGGTCGGTGGCGCGTCGGCCCAGGCTTGCGTGATGCGTTTGAGATGCTCCAGCCCCTCCTGGCCAAGCATTTCCGCCGTCGCGGGAATGATCCCGTCGAACTCGCCGTAGCCGGCGTCGGCGACAGCATCGAGAACGCGTTCTGCCAGGGCGGTCCGGTCCTTGGAAACCCTGGGCGAAATCTGTGCGATCAGGTCGACCGCGTCACCCATGACGCTGCCAATCGCGCCGTTGCTGTCATCCGTGCGTTCGTAAATCGCGGGAGCCAGTTGCAGGAAGGACCAGAGCAGTTCGAAGGCTTCGTCCGGATCTTGCGGGGCGATGACGGTTTCAATCATGCCCAAAAGCCCCTCGAGATCCTTGACCAGCGCCCGTTGCTTGCGCCAGTCGACAAAGCTGGTCGCGCGCCGCAGCGAGGCGAAGCGTTTGCGCAGGTCGGCGGCAACCTCCCGGGGCCCCTGGGCGGCGCTGAGTTCCATCCGCGCGCGGCGCTGCAGGGCCGCGCTACCCTGGACCAGGTCCATGACCAGCGCGGCGAGGCTCGCAGCGCCCAGCTTTTCGAGGTTCGCTTGGTTCAGGGTCTTCTTGGACATGATGAGGTGCCGGGCCTTGTTGCAGTGTTCGTCCAGACAATGTCGCACACGGCTTGCCGCGACAAGGATCAATGGCCATTTTCGCGGGCCGTACGAGGTGATCACAAGCCGATGGAGGCGCGTTCGCATCCAACCGGCAGAACGGGTGCGCGGATCGGTTCCGCCCGCCGATCGGAGCATTGAGCCCGTTGGCGTCGTCGGGAAAGCCGTCAGCGTTTCGACAGATCCTGTAGCAGGTCCAGGAGGGCTGGAAAGGCGTCTTCCCGGCCCGCGATGCGCCCGCAGATGTCGAGATGGCGCAGCAGCGACAGGCCAAGCATCGCATCCAGGCGTCCGTCGGACCAGCGGCCTCCACCTTCGGCATACCCCGCGAGAAAGGCCCGCGCAGCCTGCGCGAAGATATCGGGTTCTCCGAACCGACGAAGGCTGTATTCCGTCAGATGGGCGAGCAGGTTGCCCAGGTCGATGTGTCTGTCACCGCGCGCCGCGAGATCGAGGTCGATGAGCCAGACGCGCTCTGCTTCGACCAGCGCCTGATCCGGATGGAAATCGCGGTGGAGCAGGACGGGCGGCGCCGAAGAACCAGCCTGCGCGAGGGTCTTGGCCCAATTGCGCAGCTCGGTGATCCGGTGGGCCGCGTCCGGATGCCGACCGGATGCCGCGACAAGGGCGCGATCGGCCACGGAAAGCTCTTCGCACGCTTGCCACGTGCGGCCGGGTTCGACGGGGCTGGCATGCAACGCGGCAAGGGCGCGGCCGGTTGCCCGGAACGGCACCGGGTCGCAATCGGGCACCAGCCAGTCCGCAAGCGGATTACCCGCGACATGCTCCATCAGGAAGGTCCGCAGACCCGCCGGCGCAGGAAGCACTGCCGGCACGCCGAAGGACGCACCCGGGCTGCCGTCGAACCCGGCTGCGCGGAGGTTTCGGTGCAGCGCGGGCGACGCGTGATCGGGGCGCTTCGACCGGGTCTTGGCCAACCATCGGCGCGGGCCCGCCTCGCTTTCCGAAACAATCTCCACCAGCGCCCTGCGCCCGGCCTTGTGCCGCATCAGACGTGGCGGTGCCGCAAGGCGTCCGATACCGGCCAGGTCCAGCAAAGCCTGTGCGCCACGCGGATCGCAGAATGTGGCCAGATGCGGCAGCGCCCGATCGGCCGGACCCGGTGTCTTCAGACGCTCGAGACCCTGCTCGATGACGTCGATCATCTTGGTCATCGCCGCGGGCCACTGCGCCATTTGCCGTCGGAAAGGCTCGCACATGAGAAGCGCCAGATGCACCAGCCGCTGCGTTTCCACCGACGCGGGAAGAGCACGATGCGCGCAATAACCGGTCATCAGCGCCTGCTTTGCCTGGTCGGTCCGTTCCTCGGGTACGCCCTCCCACAGCCGATCTGCCTCGAGACGGGCGAGCGCCGAGCCAAGATCGCTCCCGCGGTCGCCGATTCCGGCGCGGTCCCAGTCGATAATGCAGGGGCCGTCCGGAGTGATGACCACCTGATCGGCGCTGAAATCGCCGTGGATGGGGCCGGGGTCGGCGGGCGTGGCGGCCAGCGCGTCGGTCAGGCGGCCGGACAGATCGGCCAGCCGTGCCCGGGCCTCGGGCAGCAGTTGGGTCGCGTCGCTCAGCGTTCGTGTGACCGCGACAATCTCGTCCAACCGGCTTCGCATGAAGGGCAGCGGATGGGACGCGGCGTGCATGGCGGCCAGCGCAGCGCCCCCAGCGGCAAAGCCGTCGGGCCCGTCTTCCGCGGTAAGCACAGTACCGGGCTGCCAGCGGGTGGTGACGGCGAATTGCACGGCGCAGGCGCGTATGAGCGTCCCGTGGCCATGGAACGCTGCCCAGAGTGCCCCGGCCTGTGACTGGGCAAAGCGGGACGGGGCATGCAGCTTGAGAAGCGCCCCGCCCAGTGGATGGTCAAGCCGCGCGACAAGCCTGCGGCCCAGCCGGTATGACAACGGCACGAGGCGTGCTTCGACCATGTGGCTTTCGCCAAAGACCTCGGCCTGGACTTTGGCGCGCCGTCGTTCGGGCCAGAACCGCCGCAGACCGGGAACCGCCCTGTCGTCGTCGGGCGTGCCTTGGGCAAGGCAGTATGCGCCCAGCGCCCCGTTTTTCGGATAGCCTTTCCTGGTGTAACTGGCCCGGCTCAGGGCGCGCAGGCGCAACCACTGCCCCTCCGCCGTCACGGCAGCGGCGGCGCAACTGGTGCCCGGCTTGTAGCGCAGGTGGCGCAGGGTGACCGCGCTTGTCCCAAGTGCTGCGGCCAACGCCTCGGGATCGAGCAACAGGCCAAGCCCCGGCAGCGCGGGGTCGCGGGCCGCCAATCCGCTATTCGGCGGCGACAGCATCGTGCCCCCCCTGTTGCGCGGTCCAAAGCCCGGAATAGGCCCCGCCTTGCGCCAGAAGCTCCGCATGCGTTCCGTCCTCGGTCACGCGACCGTCGTCCAGGACGATGACCCTGTCGGCGCGGGCAGCGAGCGCGAGGTCGTGGGTGACGATCAACGTCGTGCGCCCCTTCGCCAGCCGCCAGATCGTGGCCGAGACCAGCGCCTCGCTCTTGGCGTCCAGCCCGACGGTGGGTTCGTCCAGCACCAGGAACGGAGCATCCCGCAACGCCGCCCGCGCGAGCGACAGGCGCTGGCGCTGCCCCGCCGACAGGCTCGCCCCGCGTTCGGCCAGCACCGTGTCATAGCCTTCGGGAAGGGCCGCGATGAAGTCATGCGCGGCGGCAAGGCGGCAGGCCTCCACGATGTCCGAACGCGCGACCTTGCGGCCGGCGGCTATGGCGATGTTCTCGGCGACACTGGCGCGGAACAGCACGGTTTCCTGCGGGATGAAGGCAAAGGCCCGGCGCAGGCTGTCGCGTGACACCTCGCGCAGATCCTGCCCGTCAATGTTGACGCGCCCCGCCTCGGGATCGGAAAGCCGCAGAGCGAGACCGAGAAGCGTCGACTTGCCCGCCCCCGAATGACCCGTCAGGGCGACCGATTGACCGGGCAGCATCCGCAGCGACAGACCGTCAAGCACAGGCCTGCCGCCATGGCCGAAACGCACATCCTCGAAAGCAAGCGCGCCCTCCGATACCGCCAGCGCGGGTGCGCCGGGGCGGTCGGGAAGGCTGGATTGCGTTTGAAGCAGCTCTACGACCCGTTCGCCTGCGGCCGTGGCCTTGGCCAGCCTCGCGGAATATTTCGCATAGCTGCGTACCGGGCGGAACGTGTTCTTGAGATAGGTGATGAAGACCAGCAGATCGCCCGGCGTGATCCGCCCGTCGATGACGGACCGCGCGCCGAAATAGAGCACGAGCGCAATGGCCCCGGCGAGCAGGAGGTCCACCAGCCGCTCCAGCCCTGCGGCCAGCCGCTTGGCCTTGACGTCCTGGGTCAACGCCGCGTCATTGGCACCGGCGAAGCTTTGCTGCATCCCGGCCTCGAGCCCCAGCGCCTGCACCGTGCGGATGCCCGCCAGCGCCTCGGAGGCGGTCGCGGCCATCTGTCCCTCGGTCGCGCGTGTCTTGCGGCCGACGGTCTGGATGCGGCGGCCGAACTTGACCGTGGACAGCCACAGAAGCGGCAGGGGAGCCAGCGCGATCAGGGCCAGCTGCCAGTCGATCCAGAGCATGATCCCGACCATCCCCGCGAGGACCAGCGTGTTCACCGCCAGCGGCATCAGCGCGGTCACGGCGGTTTCCTTGAGCATCCCGATATCCGAGATCAGGCGCACCGTCAGATCCCCCGTCCGCGCGGATTGGTGAAAGGACAGCGGCAGCGCTTGCAGATGGCGGAAGAGATCGCCCCGAACCCGCGTCAGGATGCGGGCGCCCGCAAGCGCGAAGGCGATTGTCGCGAGATATTCGAAGAGCGCTCTGAGCCCGATGGCGAGCACCAGCCCCACCGCAACCACGATCAGCAACATCTGGATTGTCAGCCCGTCCAGAGCGGCGATGCCCGTGCCCGGCACACCATCGGCGCCCACCGGAACAACGTGGTCGATCACGATCTTGAGCGGCCAGGGTTCGGCCAGCTTGGCCAGAACAGCGGCGATCATCGCCCCTGCCCCGCCCGCGATCAGACCGGTTTGGCCCCGGATATACGGTGCAAGATGCGCCAGCACACGGCGCAGGCCGGGGATCGATTTGCGCAGGCCGTCAGGTCGCTTGCCCGCCATCACGCGGCCCCCCGCTTCGCTGGCCCGAGGCCGTCGAGACTGCGATCAAGCACCCGATCCCAGGAATGATGCGCCACGACATGCGCCCTGCCCGCTGCTCCGAGGGCTGCGGCCCGCCCCGGCCCGGCTGCAAGATCAGCGAGCGCCGCGGCCAGAAGGTCCGGCCGGTCAGGTGCGACGGCCACGCCGCAGTTCGACGCGCCGACGATGGCGGCAAGATCGCCCACGTCACTGACCACGACAGGCAGGCTCGCGGCCATGTATTCATAAAGCTTCAGCGGCGAGAAGTAGAACGCTTGGTCGCCGCTGTAGGGGGCCGTTCCAGCATGCATCCGCGCCAGCGCCGCCGGCACCTCCTCGGGCGGAAGCGCGCCGGTGAACTCGACGGAATGGGCCAGCCCCAGCGCCTCGGCCTGCGCCGCGAGTGGCAGACGCTCTGGTCCGTCGCCGACGATCAGCAACCGCGCCTCGGGGATGCGCGCGCGAAGATGCGGCAGACACGCGATCAGCGTCGCGGTGTCGTGCCAGGGCTTTAGCGTGCCGATGAAACCTGCCGTGAAAGGCCCGTCGCCGCGCGGGTCGGTCGCGAAACGGTCGGGGTCTACGCCATTGGATACGACAATCGGCGCAACCGCACCCAGCGCACGGGCATACTCGGCGACCGCGCCCGAGACGCAGACCACCCGCCCGGCTGTCGTCATTGCACGGCTAGCGGCGGCGACGGCATCGCTCGCGCGGGCGAGCGAGCGGTGGCGCGCCTGTTCTTCCAGCAACGGGGCATTCACCTCAAGCACCCCGGCAAGGCCGTGCGACCTGGCAAACCCCATCGCACCCGAGGCGAACAGCGCATGACGCTCGTAGACAAGGTCGAAGGGTCCCTCGGCTGCCAGCTTCGAGGGCAGTTCGGCGTCCATCGCCAGGAGCCGCGCCGCCCTTCCGTCGGGGTCTCCCTTGGGCGCAGGCGGCAATGCCACAACGCGCAGCCCTTCAAGCCGCGCCGGCACCGGCCCGGGATCGGGCGCAAAAAGCGTGACCCGGGCACCGCGGCGCAGGAAGGCCGCGAGGATGGCCTGCACGTGGGCCGACGCCCCCTTGGTCCCGAAGGCCGGGATGCCCGGATCGGTTGTCACATAGGCCACCCGCATCATGCCGCCCCCCTCATCCTTGCCTCGGAGCGACGCGCGAGGCAGTCCGCGAAAACCCCGCGCAGAGCGGCGGCATTGCGGTGGATGTCGTAGTCACGCTCGACAAGCGCTCGGCCTGCCCGCGACAGACGGCTCCGCGCATCCGCGTCGGCCAGCAGGCGTTGCAGCGCATCGGCCAGCGCAATGGAATCGCCGGCCCGCGCTATCAAGCCGGTCTCATCGTGGCGTACGATCTCTGGAATGCCGGTCACGTCGCTGCCCACGCAGGGCGTGCCCAGAGCCAGCGCCTCGATCAGGACGGTCGGCAGGCCATCGCGATTGCCGTCGCGGCCCACGACGCAAGGGCATGCCAGCACAGCGGCCCGGCGCATGGCGGCAAAAACGTCGGGTTGCGGAAGTGGCCCGTCCAACGTGACGGTCTCGGCCAGCCCCGCCCCGGCGATCTGGGCACGCAGGTTTTCCTCTTCCTCGCCTTGCCCGATGATCCGGCAGCGCGGCCTTGGCCCCCGTTCCCCGAGGATCAGCAAAGCCTCGATCAGGATGTGAAATCCCTTCTTCTCGACCAGCCGTCCGACGGCGAGGATCTCGGTGGCATCGGGGTCCGGCGCGCGCCAGTCCAGTCCGCCGAGGTCGAGCCCGTTGTAGATGCGCGTCACCTTTTCGGCGTCTGCGCCATAGGTGTTGCGCAGATGGGCGAGGTTGAACTCCGATACCGTTGCCACGGCATCGGCATCGCGCAGCTTTTCGGCAAGACCGGTGTCATGGCCATAGTCGTGGTAAATGTCCTTTGCATGGGCGGTGAAGCTGTAGCCGATGCCTGCGATGGCGGCAGCAAGGCGGGCCACGGTCGTGGCCAGCGTGCCGAAATGGGCGTGAAGGTGCCCGATGCCACGCTCGCGGCAGGCCGTGGCGATCACCAGCGCCTGGGTCACGTCCGCGGCACTGCCTCCGGCACACATGGCGCGAGCCGCGGCACCCGGAAAAACCGCCTCGGCCCGTGCAAGCTGCGTCCAGAGAACGTCGGCGGTGCGGTGACGGTCGGGCACATGGGTGACGGGGGCCCGCACCCGCGAGATCGCGTCCTGGAAATGCGTCTCCTGCACCGGACGCAGCGCAAAGATCTCGATCCCGGTGCCAGCGGCCTCGTGGGCAAGGATCTCGTTGACGACGAAGGTTTCCGAAAAGCGGGGATAGCGCTTTACGACATAACCGATCTTCGTTGAGAGGGGGTCGGAGAGCTGTGCCATTGCAAGAGCCTTTCGGAGAGGGTTGGGGAAGCGCTCAGGCTGCGGCACGGGCAAGCGTGCCCGGACGAGCGGCGAGCGCGGCGGCGGCGAATGCAGCGAACCGGTCGAGTCCATCGGTATCAAGGCGTCCCTGCATCGGGGGGGTGAGTGGTTGCGACATCCAGGCCGCGAGCCTGGCCGCATCCAGCCGGTCGGGGTGTAGCATGTCGATCAGACCGAGGGCGGCGAAGCGTTCCGCGCGGACCAACTGTTCCTTGCGCGGTCGCACGCGCGGCACGATCAACGCGGGCTTTCCAAGTTGCAGCACCTCGCAGACCGTATTGTACCCGCCCATGGCGACGACGCGTTCGGCCCCGGCCAGAAGCGGCATCAGGTCGGGAACGAACCGTCGGATCTCCAGTTCGGGACGCGCGGCGGCCACGGCCTCGATCCTTGCGCGCAACCCGTCATCGAGCTGGCTTCCGGTCACGGCGATCCCGCGCATTCCTTCCGGCAAGGGCGCGGCGACGAAGGTCTCGAGCAGCGCCGCGCCGTCACGGCCGCCACCGACCGTGCAAAGGACGTAGGGCGTCCCATGGGGCGGGGAGGCCGGGGGCACAGGACGCAAGAGGTAGCCGGTATGACTGACCCGCGCCCGGATCGCATCCGACATGCCAGAGTCCGATACCGGGTCGCAGACCCGTGGGTCGCCATAGACCCAGACATGATCGTAGAACGCGTTGACCGCCTCGACATTGCGCTCGCGGGTCCATTGCGCGCGGACGGACCGGCGGTCGTCCAGCACATCGCGCAGACCGAGCACACGGGTGATGGCCGGTTCTTTCGACATCCAGCGCAACGCGGGCTCCAGCTCTCCCTGGGCGCCAAGCGGGGCGTTGTCGGCGATGAAGAGATCGGGGCGAAAATTCTTGACCGCCGCCTTTATGATCCCCGCGCGCAGATCGCGCAGTTCAGCCAGTGCCATCGACAGGCGACGCGCCCGGTAGGTCCCGCAGGATTGCTTTGCATAGGCCGGCAAGGTGATCAGGTCTACACCGGCCGGCAGGTCGAAGGCGCCTGCTTCGCTTGTTCCAGCGACAAGAAGAACTTCGGGTACGGGAGACATCGCCTTGAGCCTTTGAGCCAGCATCAGGTTGCGCCGAAGATGCCCGAAGCCGAGCGTGTCATGTGAATAGAGGACAACGCGGCGGAGCGCGCCTTTCGCCGGTCCGGGTGACAGGGCGGAAACCGGGTCCTGGGCAGGAGCTTGTGCCATCACGAAACCTTCATCGTTGTGACATGAAAATGTTCAGGGCGAAGGCCTATCTTCGCGAGAGCGGGTGTCTCGCGAATATCGACGCGGCGTCGCGCCGGACCGTGCATCTTCGCGGCGACGGGGCAGTCGAGGATATCTGCCGGGGGCGTCTTGCGTGCGGGGATCATGTTGATTTTCCTGGATGCGGTGTTGCCTCCAGGAATTGAGCCAGGCGCCATCCACGTCCATAAACCGAGGGCATAACCGGCCGCGTCGGACATAAACATGAGATATATTCCAACCTTTTTCAGCGATTATTCGCCCATCGCCGCACCCCACGGTAGCCTTCAGGGTCAGGCATGGATCAGGATGGCAGAGTCACATGTCAGCGGCGGACTTGTCGGGATCGGACAGTTGAAGCCTGTCATGCGCCTCGCTGCGCATCACCGGCTTGTCCGTCACGGGTCCGCGCTCTCTCGCTGAGGCGGAAGACCTCAGCGTTACATCCAAGATCGAATGGAGGCTTGGGCCGGCGGCGCAGCGGACCTGACGGCGCAGATCAGTGTTCCGATCCTCGGCGGGATCGTGAACATGGGCGATGAGACCGGGGATGCGAAGACCGGCCACCGTGGCGGCAGGTTGAACCTGCTGCCTGCTCTCGGGCGACGTGCATCATCTGGGTTGGTCGGGCCATGGCCAGGCCGGGCAAAAACGTTCGAGCCCGTTTGGCTGCGCGTTCCTCTGCGCCTCACATCATCAGGCGATCCACTTTGCGCCGAGCGTCCTCGCGAAGGCTTTCGACGAGTATCTCGCGTTCTGCTTGAGGGCGCGGATCCTGGAAAGAAGTCCGAGTGACGCGCGCAAGGATGGCCATAGCCAGCTTTTGCGCCGCTGCCAGCCCGACGAAAAGGACAGCGCGCGCATCGCTTGCGGCATGGGAACGAATGGTGTGCGTTTCGTGGATGTCGGTCATGGGTCGGCTCCTGCTGATGTCGTGTGTTTGTCTGAAGACCAAGCTACCCGCGCGCCGGCGCGCCCGCGTCGGGGAGACTCCCTATTTTTGCGTTTTGGCATTCCCCATTTTTGCGCCATGGTCCTCCCAAGACCGCCGCTGACGAGGCATGCCATAGGGAGACGACGTCTTGGACACTCCGATCCTCGAACGCGACGCAGCGCTTGGGCAGCTCGAGACGCTGGCCCGCGCCGCAGACGGGGGAACCGGTCACACCGTCTTCGTCACCGGCGAGGCGGGTGCAGGCAAGACGACCCTCCTGCGCGCCTTCGAGGCGCGGATGGGCGGCGCCAGAGCGTTTCGCGGCGCATGCGAAGACCTGTCGATCCCCGAGCCCCTTGGCCCGCTGCGGGACATCGCGCTGGATGCCGGGGTCGATCTCGATGCGTTGTGGATGAACGAGGGCGACAGATTGTCGGCCTTCCTGACGCTGCTGACCGCCATCGAAGGCTCTCAGGACACCGCGCTGCTGCTGATCGAGGATCTGCACTGGGCGGACGAGGCGACGCTGGATTTCGTGCGCTTCGCGGCAAGGCGCCTGCGGACGCGCCGTATCCTGATGGTCGTCACCGCGCGCGACGATGAAATGGAGGGCCGCCCGCAGTTGCGCCGGGCGATGGGCGGTGTGACATCCTCGGACGCGACCCGTATCGCCTTGCAGCCGCTCTCCGCCGATGCGGTAGGCCTTCTGGCGGCGGGCAGCGGCCAGTCTCCGGCAGAATTGCACAAGATCACCGGGGGCAACGCGTTCTATGTCACGGAACTCTTGCGCGGCGGCCAAGACGACGCGCTGCGCAGCGTGCAGGACACGGTGTTGCACCGGCTGGGCCGCTTGCCACCCGATACGCAGCACGTGCTCGAGGCTGTATCCGTTTTCCCGCGACGTGCGGAACGCGACTGGGCGCTTGAGATTGCCGGTGTCGGTGACGCGGCGCTTGATCCAGCGATCGACAGTGATCTTGTCGAAGACGACGGCGAACATGTCGCATACCGGCACGAAATCGCTCGCCTCGCGGTGGAAACGGCTTTGCGCCCGACGCGACGACGCGCGCTCAACGCGGCCTTGCTGGCGAAGATGCAGGCGGACGGGCGCGTGCCGAACGCGCGGCAGATGCACCACGCCCGCGCCGCAGCCGACAGCGCGCAGATCGCGCGTCTTGCCCCGTTGGCAGGGCGTGAAGCCATGGCCGCAGGGGCGAACCGACAGGCCGCCGATTACCTGTCCATCGCGGTCGATCTCGCAGATCCGAAGGATGAAGCCGCCTTTGCTGCGCTCCTGTTCGATGCCGGGGAGGCGTGCCGCCTTGTCAGCCGGCTGAGCGATGCAATGGGATATTTCGAGCGCGCGCTCGACGTGGTCGGCTCTGAAAAAACGCTCCGGGGCCGTGTCCTGCAACGCCTGTCGCGCGTGAAATGGACTGCCGGCCAGAAGGCGCAGGCCCGCACGCTGGGCGACGAGGCGATCGCCGTGCAGGAAGGGCCGGATACCGAGGAACTGGCAATGGCGCTGGCCAGCCGGGCACAGATCGCCATGTCGGATTACCAGATGGAGGCCAGCCTGCCGGTCGCGCAACGGGCGTTGGAGATGGCGCGCCGGCTGGGTCGGACCGACATCGTCAGCCACGCGCTCAGCACTCAGTCTCTGGCGGAGCTGTTCGACAGCTCGCAGAAGAATGCGCTTTACAGGGAAAGCATCGCGGCGGCCGAGGCCGCGCGCAGCCCGATAAACCTGACGCGAAGCATGTCCAATGCTGGCGTTGTCAACTGGTACAGCCTGCGTTTTGCAGAGGCTCTCGACCTCTTCGACAGTGCGATCGCGACAGCCTTCGAGACCGACACCATTGAACAGGCGGATTTTCATCAGGGCTTTCGGGTACATGTGCTGGACCGGCTCGGTCGGTGGGACGAAGCGCTCCAGACTGCCCTCGACATCCTCTCCCGGCCGCTCGAGCAGTCGTCGCCGGCGATCATGCTGCGTCTGACCGCGTCCCGCATCGCGATGCGGCGGGGTGACAGCGATGGTTCCGAGCATCTCGAAGACATCACCGCCCTGATGGGCGATGAGGAAGATGGCCGCCACATCTGCGACGTGGCATGCCTGATCGCCGAACGCGCCTGGCTGGGGCTGGAAGAAAAAGACCGCGCACAGGCGCTGATGAACGAAGCGCTGGCGCTCCCGATCAACCCGATGCTCAAGGAAGAATTCCTCTCCTGGCAGCGCCGGGTCGATCCGACCTTGTTACCGGCCGGGTTGAATGGCCTGCATGAACCGTATCAGGCGGAATTCATGGGTGACTGGAAAGCCGCCGCAGCCTGTTGGCAGCGGGCGGCCGACCCTTACCGGGAGGCGCTTGCGCTGGCCGAAGGCGACGCCGCGGCGGTGACACGCGCGCTCGCGATCTTCGATCATCTGGGGGCAGCGCGCCTGCGTGCCTCTGCCCTGGACAAAGCGCGGGATCGCGGCGTGTCCGTCGACGCGCCATCCGTGCCGAGGGCGTCGACGCGCGCAAACCCAGCAGGCCTGACAAGACGGCAAATGCAGGTTCTCGGCCTGCTCGGCGAAGGCCTGTCCAACGCCGCGATTGCAGAGCGGCTTTTCGTTTCGGCAAAAACCGTCGATCACCATGTCTCGGCCATCCTCGGCAAGCTCGAGGTCGCCTCGCGTGGCGAAGCCGCTGCCCGCGCCCGCGACTCGGGTTGGGTCTGAAAGACGGAGGCAGCCCTCTCCATTGCCTGCCGCGGCAGTTCCCGCGTCCACCGTTCCCGTGCAAGCGAGAAGCTCTGTCGGTCTTATGCCCAATTCACCTCCGTGCACAAAACATGGGCTTGGATGCTAGCGCATCATCGTGCACAGCCAGCCCGCGGCTCGGAACGACGAGATCGGCAGAACATGGCGGTGCACGCAAACGTTGTCTTTAGCTTAACTCACCGACACGACCGGCACGATTACGCTTGGCAACGGGGCGAGCGCAACAGGGCGCGATCCAATTGCGGTCGGTGATCAGGCCTTGGCAACCGGAACGTCGACCACGGCTATCGGCGGAGAAAGCACCTCGGATGGAACAGCGACGACCGCGTTTGGCTGGCGGTCTCTTGCATAAGGCGAACGGGCCCTTGCTCTTGGTCACATCGCCGCCGCGACGGGTGACTTCAGCCTTGCTGTCGGCGAGGCCGCCATGGCCGGAACTGACAACGCGACGGCCATCGGCAATGGTGCAAGTGCAGCCGGCGTGGACTCGCTTGCCATTCTGCGACATGGCAGATGCCGCAGGCACCTCGACGACCGCTGTCGGCGAGGAAAGCTGGCGCGACGTCGGGCGCAGCCGTGATCGATTTCTTCCACTCGATGATACAGCCGACCCGATGGCACCGTCCGACGACCTGTGGCGCGGGATATTGAGCGCGATCGACGACACCCCGTCTTTGCCACCGATCACAGAGCGCGGGAGGGCGCGCAGTCGCACCACAGCTCGATCCGACCGCAAGCGCCCCTTGCTGGCATTCGCTTTGGCCGCCTCTCTTGTGCTTTCGGCGGTTCTTGGTTGGATGGTTGCCAACGAACCGGACGCAGAGGTCGTGGCTGTTCTGTTCAACGATGACGGCGCTCCGTTTGCGTTGGTCGGAACCAATGATCAAAACATCACGGAAGTTACGATATTGTCTGCAGTCGACATCCCGGATGGGCGGATCATGCAGGTTTGGACAAAGCCGGACCCCGATGGTCCGCCAGTTTCCGTCGGCTTGATCGAGCAGGTCCAGTCGCTGGTGCTGCGCTCACCGGAATTGCCGCCACCGACAGTGGATCAGCTGTACGAGATCACCGTCGAGCAGCAGGGTGGATCACCGACTGGTTTGCCGACGGGCGAGATTCTCGGCAAGGGCTTCACGCAGCCGCGCCTCTAGTTCTTGGTCATGGGGTGCGGCGGACGTGACGTTCTCATCGCGACACTGCGGGAATTCCCGCCTATGACGGCGCGGTCAGCAGGACTCGCGCTGTTGGATTTCGAAACCGACATCGGTCACAGCGTCGATGCCGTCGCTTTCATCCAGCCGCGCCAGCACCTGTTCTGCTGCGCGCGTGCCCAGTGCGTCGCGGTCAACCCGGACAGTGGTGAGCGCTGGAGACACGTCAGCGGCGAAGTCCTGATCGCCGAAACCGATCACGGCGATGTCACCCGGAACGTCGAGTCCGCGGACCTGTGCCTCGACGAGCACGCCATGGGCCAGAACGTCTGAACTGCAAAAGATCACGCCCCGCCTGAAACCTTGTTCCTGCATCAGACGCCGAAGCGCCGATCGCCCTGCGCCTATGCGCGCGGCCCCACCGATATCTGCGCGGGCCACCTTTTGCCCGCCAAGTGCCTCGAACCGGGCGGAAAATGCATCCCGCCGTCGGTCGGCGCGTTCATCCGCGGCGGTCACGGTCGCGGCCCGGTCATAGCCTTTCTCGCGCGCGAACTCGGCGACGCTGCGACCTGCTTCGGCGTGGCTGAACCCGACGCAGAAATCAATGGGCGAACTCGTCAGGTCCCAGACCTCGACCACCGGGATATTGGCCCCCAGAAGCAGGCGGCGCGCCTGTGCGGTGTGGTGGATCCCGGTCAGCAGCATGGCATCCGGCCTGCGGGACAGATGCGCCGCAATCAGCGCTTCTTCCTCGGCCGGGTCGAAACCGGTTTCGGACAAAAGGATCTGGTACCCTGCATTTCGAATGCGTTCGCTGAAACTGCGGACGAAGGACGAATAGACGATGTTCGTGATCGACGGGATCAGGGCGGTGACCAGCCGCGACTTGTTCGATGCCAGCGCCCCCGCAATGGCGTTGGGCACGAAGCCGGTGACCTCGATGGCCTCGCGAATGCGGCGCAGCGCATCGGGAGACACCTTGGAGGGATCCGACAACGCCCGTGACACGGTGACCTGGCTCACTCCGGCCATCCGGCCCACGGCGGCCATGGTCACGCGCTTCGAAGACGCTCCGTTCTGTCTGAACTTTTCCTGTGTCATCGGTGGCATATTCTGACGCCCTCCCGACGTCACGCAAGTGCTATGACGAGCGCGTTTCCAATTTTCTCTGACGCTTTGACATATAGACCGATGCGATCAGGGAGCCGATGATCAGCACCCACAAGACCGCGGCGATCCAGCTCTTGGTGAAGAAGATTGTCAGGTCGCCAAAACTTTCGAGGCTCTTCACGAAGTAGATCTCTGCCGAGGGGCCGAGGATGAAACCGATGATGAACGGCGCAACCTCGAGCCCAAGCTTGACCGCGACCCAGCCGAACAGGCCAAAAATCAGCAACGTCCAGACGTCGAACATGATGCCGTAGTTGATCGTGTAGGCCCCGATCACGCACATCATCAGGATGATCGGAAACAGCACGTGTTTCGGGATCGTCACCACCAGCGCGAAATAGCGGATCGCCACGTACATCATGGCGAACATGGCGACATTCGCGATCAGCATGGCGAAGATCATGGCGTTCCATGTCTCGGGATTGTTGCCGATGAAGAGCGGCCCCACCTGGATGCCCTGAAGGGTAAACGCACCGATCAGGAGCGCCGTCGTGCTGTCACCGGGAATGCCGAGCGACAGAAGCGGCACCAGCGCGCCACCGGTCAGGCCGTTATTGCCGGATTCCGAGGCCATGAGCCCGGCGGGTTCCCCCGTGCCGAAGGTTTCCGGCGTCTTGGAGAAGGTCTTGGCGTTGGAATATGCGAGGATGGACGCTGCGGAGCCACCGACACCGGGAAGGATGCCCACGAAGGTGCCGATGCCCGAAGAGCGGATCAGATTGACGGCCTGGCCCTTGAAGACCGAGAAGGAAAATGTCGATCCCGAGCCGATCTTCACATCTTCCCGGCTTTGGCCCTTCGGCACTCCAAGCTCGGCCTCGTCGAGGATCGCGGCAAGGCCGAACAGGCCGATCAGCACCGGCAGAAGTGAAAAGCCGCTGTCCAGCCAGTATTCGGTGCCCGGCGGAACGAGGCGCAGATTGCCGTTGCCGCCGTCGGAGATGTCATATGTGCCGATGAGCGCGATGAAGATCCCCAGAAACCCCGAGAAAATGCCCATCAGCATGTCTTTCGACAGCGCGGCCATGACGGTCAGGGCAAAGAGAATGATCAGGAACTTCTCGACATAAGAGAATTCGATGGCGAAATCCGCAAGCGTCGGGGCGAAGAAGTAGAGCGCGAACAGGCTGATGGTCCCGCCGACGAAGGACGACGTGATCCCGATGCGCAGGGCCTTTTCGCCCTCTCCGCGTTGGGCCATCGGATAGCCGTCGAACGTTGTCGTGATCGAAGACGGCGTGCCGGGAATACCCAGCAGGACCGCCGGAACAAGCCCCCCCGAGATGCCGCCGACATAAAGACCGAGCAGCAGCGCCAGACCGTTTTCCAGGCCAAGCGAATACGTCAGCGGAAGGCAGACGGCCACGGCCATTGTCGCGGTCATTCCCGGTATGGCACCGAAGATGATCCCGACGAAGGTGCCCCCGACAACGAGAGCAAGGAACAGGGGTGTGATGAGCGACAGGAATTCCATGGGGCGTGTCCGTCAGGGAAGGGTCAGGAAAAAGATCTCGGTGAAGAGCCACCAGACCAGCGCGGGTGCAAAGACAGAAATGACGAGCATCACGAGCATCTGTTTCAATGTCCGTTCATGCATGAAAAGCACGCCTGTCGCGAAGACATACGGGATCGAGCAGATCAGGAAGCCAAGTCCGGTATTGGGCCAGATATCTCCGACGGGAACCATCAGAGAGAAATAAAGCACCGTCAGAGCCAGCGTTCCGAAGAAGCGCGGCTTGTCCATGTGGCCGGTTATCTGCCCCCAATAGGCACCCGCCTCGGCAAGCTTGTGACGCCGCTTGGCGATGATGGCGAGGCTCAGCAGCACAAGGATGCTTCCGATCAGCGTCGGAAAGATCAGGTGCGAGCGATCGAAGTCGATGGTGACCTGTGTCAGGCTGTCCATTCTTTCCTCCCGTGGAAGAACAGCAAAGGCCCGGGCGCGTGTCGCCCGGGCCGGTTGGCACTCAGCTGTCGCCGGAAATCTGCTCGATCACCTCGGAATAGGTGTCGCGCTTGTCCATCAGATGCTGACGGGCGTCTTCTGCCGGCAGGAAGTTCGGAATGAAGAAGGATGCCTTCTGACGTTCCTGGATCTCACCCGCTTCGTATATCTCGGTCAGGGCCGTGTCGATCTGTTCGATGATCGCCGGGTCCATCTCCGGATTGTAGAGGAAGAAGAATTCCTTGTCGAAGGTGAAGTCTTCCTCGCCGTCGAGCGTCACGCTTGTTTCGGGCGACGCGTATTGCAGCAGCTCGTCACGTGTGGTGTCGCCCATGCCTTCGGCCGGGGCCTGAGCAAGCGTTTCGGCGCGCGCGGTGATCCAGACGAAGCGCATGCACTTCTGGTCGTCCTGCGGCAGCTGGGTGAACTGCTCGTTGGCCTGAATGGAGCCGTTGATCACATCGGCCAGATCGTCCCACATCGCCTGGTTCTTGTCGGATTGCGATCCGGTGTTCACGGCGACGATGTTCTCCTCGGAGCCCGGCGCACGGACCGACGCGGCGTTCTTCATCGCCGAGAAACCGATCTCGGACACCCCGCCCGGCTGGATGGCGACGCGAACGCGTTCGCCGCTTTCGGCTGCGCTCAGGATGTCGTCCATCGACTGGTAGGGGCTGTCGCAGGACACGAGATAGGCGTTGCCCGGGTTGATCGCGACGGTCTGGCCGACGGTGTACTCCTCGAACGGGTTGTCATAGCCGGTCACGCCATAAAGGTTCCCGAGATAGGATTGGTCGTGGAAGATCATCAGCGTGGTGCCGCGGCTGTCACGGCCAAGCGCCTTGAACGCCTCGGTCGCGCCAACAGCATCGACCTTGATGTTGATGCCCAGATGCTCAGCCAGAGCGTCTGCGACAATCGCCGAGTTCTGATAGGTGTCGCCGCCGGTCGATGTCGAACCGATGACCATGCGGACATTGCGTGGCAGCTCCTGCGCGGCTGCGGCGATCGGTTGAATCAACAGCGCAGCGGTGCTGGCTGCGGCAAGAAGGGTTCTCCGGGTAAAGGGCATTGTTTTCCTCCCATGAACCGCCGGGTGGCGGCGTTTGGCTCCATTAGGGTCACACGCTTCAAAGGGTGCGCCACGCGACTCACCCTGATGATGAATGCGCATACATTGTCTGACCACAAAGCTGCATCGCGTGTCAACCCGACAATTTTATTCGCCCGTTTTCCGCCAACTGCGTTGACGATCCAGAAATGTATGCGCATACAATACAAGAAACTTGCCGGGAGGAAAGCATGAAGGATTCGCCGCTCAAGACCCCAGATGACCTGCGCAGCGCGCGCTGGTTCGCACCCGATGACCTGCGCAGTTTCGGGCACCGGTCGCGGATGATGCAACTGGGCTATGCCGAAGAGGAATTTCGCGGCAAGCCGATCATCGGCGTTCTGAACACCTGGTCCGAGATCAACTCGTGCCACGGCCATTTTCCGGAACGCGCCAAGGAAGTGAAGCGCGGCGTTCTTCAGGCCGGTGGTTTTCCCATCGAAATGCCAGTGATGTCGGTGGACGAGCAGTTCACCAAGCCCAGTTCCATGCTCTATCGCAACATGCTGGCGATGGAGACCGAAGAGGTCATCCGGTCTCATCCGTTCGACGGCATCGTCCTGATGGGCGGTTGTGACAAGACGACACCCGCGCTGATCATGGGCGCGCTGAGCGCCGGGGTGCCCTTCATCTACCTGCCTGCCGGGCCGATGCTGCGCGGCAATTATGCCGGCAAGGTTCTGGGTTCCGGGGCCGATGCGTGGAAATACTGGGACGAGCGTCGCGCGGGCAACATCACGGCAGAGGAATGGCGCGGGGTTCAGGGCGGCATCGCGCGGAGCCATGGCGTCTGCATGACGATGGGCACGGCCTCGACGATGACTGCCATCGCGGATTCGCTCGGGCTCACCCTGCCCGGCGCGTCGTCGATCCCGGCCGTCGATGCCAACCACAGCCGGATGGCCAGCGAATGCGGCCGCCGCGTGGTGGACATGGTGTGGGAAGACCTCACACCGGAGAAGATCGTGACCGACAGCGCGGTGAAGAACGCGGCGATCGTGGCGATGGCGACCGGATGCTCGACGAACGCGGTTGTGCACCTGATCGCGATGGCCCGCCGCGCCGGTGTGTCGCTGACGCTCGACGACCTCGACGCGCTGGGGCGCGACACGCCGCTGCTCGCCAATATCCGCCCGTCCGGCAAGGATTACCTGATGGAGGATTTCTACTACGCCGGTGGCCTGCTCGCGATGGCGAAACAGCTTGAGGATCGGCTTGATACCTCGTGCATCACCGTCAACGGCAAGACCGTGGGCGAGAACATCTCTTCCGCGCAGGTCTACAATGACGACGTGATCCGCCCGCTGTCGAACCCGGTCTACCACCAGGGATCCCTCGCCGTGTTGCGGGGCAATCTCGCGCCCTTGGGGGCCGTGATCAAACCGGCGGCCTGCGATCCCAAGTTCCACGTGCATGAAGGCCCCGCGATCGTCTTCGACAGCTACCCCGAGATGAAGAAAGCGGTGGATGACGAAACGCTCGATATCACGCCGGATCACGTGATGGTGCTGCGCAACGCCGGCCCGCAGGGCGGACCCGGATTCCCGGAATGGGGCATGTTGCCGATGCCGAAGGCGCTCTTGAAGCAGGGCCACCGTGACATGCTGCGGATCTCGGATGCGCGGATGTCCGGCACCTCCTACGGCGCCTGTGTCCTGCATGTCGCCCCCGAAAGCTTTGTCGGCGGACCGCTGGCCCTGCTCAAGACCGGGGATATCGTACGGCTGGACCTGCCGAACCGGACGCTGGACATGCTGGTGTCCGACGAGGAACTGGAGGCGCGCCGCACCGCGTGGGTCGCTCCGGAACCGCGTTTCCAGCGCGGCTGGGGCTGGATGTTCTCCAAGCATGTCGGACAGGCCGATACCGGCTGTGATTTTGACTACCTGACCCGCGAGCATGGCCCCGCGGCAGGCGAACCGGATATCTTCTGATGACACATGATCTTGATACCGCCCTGGCCGGCATTTCCGGAATTCTGGTCACACCCTACGATGACAAGGGCGACATCGCGCCGGACAAGCTGGCGCCGATCCTCGACCGGGCGCTGAGTGCCGGGGTCCACATGCCGGTCGTCAACGGCAACACGGGCGAGTTCTACGCGCTGACCACCGACGAAGCCTGCACGATGGTGCGCGAGGTGACCGCGCTGGTCGACGGGCGTGCGCCGGTGTTGGCGGGGGTCGGTCGCGGCCTGCGCGATGCCTGCCGCTTGGCCAAAGCCTCCGCCGAAGCGGGCGCAACCGCGCTCATGGTGCACCAGCCCCCCGATCCCTTCGTCAGCCCGCGTGGTACGCTGGACTATGTCCAGGCCATCATCGACGCGAGCGGCGGAATGCCGGTGATGCTCTATCTGCGCAACGATGCCATCGGCACGCAGGCGATCGCAGACCTGTGCGCCCTTCCGGGTGTGAAGGGCGTGAAATGGGCCACTCCGAACCCGCTGAAACTCGCCGCCGCCATCAACGCCTGCGATCCCGGCATCACCTGGGTCGGCGGGCTGGCCGAAGTATGGGCGCCGCCGCTTTACGCGGTCGGTGCGCGTGGCTTCACAAGTGGCCTGATCAACGTCTGGCCGGAACGGTCCATGGCCATCCACGCAGCCCTGAACGCCGGGGATTATCCCGAGGCCAACCGGCTGATTGCCGGGATGCGCGCGTTTGAGGACATCCGCGCCGAAGAACTGAACGGCACCAACGTGACCGGCGTCAAGGCGGCGCTCTTGGCGCAGGGGCTGGACTGCGGCCCGACGCGCCCACCCTCGGCCTGGCCCCTGACATCGGCGCAACAGCAACAGCTTGACACT
This sequence comes from Marivita sp., assembly GCF_020055635.1. GTDB lineage: Bacteria > Pseudomonadota > Alphaproteobacteria > Rhodobacterales > Rhodobacteraceae > Marivita. The sequence continues at coordinate 27,247 of NZ_JAIPUT010000021.1, forward strand.
TTCATGGCCGCGAACGGCCTTACCTGAGGACCCACAGATGACGGATCATCCGCTGAAACCCGAAACCAAGGAAAAGCTCGAGCAGGTGTCGGTTGCGACCTTGGCAACAGCCCTCTTCAAGCGCGGCTTGCGCCACCAGGTCATTCAGGACGTGCGCCCGATTTCGCAAAAGGGCAAGAACATGGTCGGCCCGGCGTTCACCCTGCGCTACATGCCCGCCCGCGAAGATCGCAACCAGCTGGTGGAATTCCGCAACCCCGAGCATCCGCAGCGCAAGGCGATCGAAGACTGCCCGCCGGGGCACGTCATGGTCATGGACAGCCGCAAATCCGCCTATGCGGCAAGTGCGGGCGACATCCTGATCACCCGGCTGATGGTCCGCGGCGCTGCCGGCGTGGTCACCGATGGCGGATTCCGCGACGCCATGAATATCGCCAGGCTCGACATGCCCGCCTATCACAACCGCCCGTCGAGCCCGACCAATCTGACCACCAACGAAGCCATCGCCATCAATGAGCCGATTGGATGCGGAGATGCTCCGGTGTTTCCGGGCGATATCGTCGTGGGCGACGATGACAGCATCATCATCGTTCCCGCGCATCTGGCGGACGAGGTCGCAGACGAGGCGATCGAGATGACCGCCTACGAGGATTTCGCCCTCGAGCAGGTCCAGAACGGTGCGACGATCATCGGGCTCTATCCGGCGACGAAGGAAGAAAACCTCGAAAAATTCGCCGAATGGCGCAAACAGAACAATCGATGAAACAGGAGGCTCCCATGCTCGACGAAACCACATTCACACCGCACGGCAAGCATCTGATTGCCGGCGAATGGGTCGCCGGTGAGACCACCTTCCAGAACGAACCGGCAAGCGGCCCGGCGCATGAGTTTGCCGTCGGCACGCCGGCGCTTGTCGATCAGGCCTGCCGCGCTGCGGAAGAGGCGTTCTGGACCTACGGATATTCGACCCGCCAAGAGCGTGCGGCTTTCCTGAACGCCATCGCGGATGAAATCGACGCGCGCGCCGACCAGATCACCGAGATCGGCAGCCGCGAGTCCGGTCTTCCCGAAGCCCGGCTTCAGGGCGAGCGCGGACGCACCATCGGGCAGCTGCGGCTTTTTGCGGATCATATCCTCAAGGGGGATTACCTTGACCGCCGCCATGACGCGGCGCTGCCCGACCGGGCGCCCCTGCCCCGGCCCGACCTGAAGATGGTGCAGCGCCCCATCGGCCCGGTGGCCGTTTTCGGCGCCTCCAACTTCCCGCTGGCGTTTTCCACCGCCGGTGGCGATACCGCAAGCGCGCTGGCCGCAGGGTGCCCTGTTGTGGTCAAGGGCCACTCGGCCCACCCCGGAACTAGCGAGATCGTGGCAGAGGCCATCAAGGCCGCAATCGCGACATGCGGCGTGCACCCGGGTGCGTTCTCGCTGATCCAGGGCGGCAAGCGTGACGTGGGACAAGCGCTCGTCCAGCATCCGCTGATCAATGCAGTCGGCTTTACCGGCTCCCTCGGTGGTGGTCGCGCCCTGTTCGACCTGTGCGCGCAGCGCCCGACGCCGATCCCGTTCTTCGGCGAGCTGGGTTCGGTCAATCCGATGTTCCTGCTGCCAGACGCAATGAAGGCGCGCGGGCAGGCCCTTGCCGAAGGCTGGGCCGGATCGCTGACCATGGGTGCCGGACAGTTCTGCACCAATCCCGGCATCGCAATTGTCATCGACGGCCCGGACGCAGATGCGTTCATCGCAGCAGCGGGCAAGGCGCTGGAGCCTGTCGAGGCCCAGACCATGCTGACGGACGGCATCGCGACCGCCTACCGTCAGGGCCGCGATCGCATCGCCAGCACCGCAGGCGTGCAGGAAGTCGTGACCTCCATGTGCGATTTGCGCAACGCGACGCCGTATCTTTATGCAACCACCGGTGACGCGTGGCTGGCAGACGAGGCTCTGGGCGAAGAAGTGTTCGGGCCGCTCGGCCTGGTCGTTCGGGTGACCGATGTTGAGCAGATGCTGGAGGTTGCGAAGTCCTTGCACGGTCAGTTGACCTGCACCCTGCACTTGGATGCGGGCGACACCGAAACCGGTCAAAAACTGATGCCGGTTCTGGAACGCAAGGCCGGCCGCGTGCTTGCCAACGGGTTCCCGACCGGTGTCGAGGTCTGTGATAGCATGGTACACGGCGGCCCCTACCCCGCGTCGACCAATTTCGGTGCGACATCCGTGGGCACGCTTGCGATCCGGCGCTTCCTGCGCCCCGTCTGTTATCAGAACATGCCGGGCGAACTGCTGCCGGGGGACCTGAAGTAACCGCGCAATGTCGCGGTGGCACTTGATTGCTTGCAAAGTGACGCAAGCAATCAAGGCCTTTATCCCCCATGATTGTTGTGTGAGGTGACTGGGCCGCTGTCACAAACTTGGCGGCCTGCCATCCACAAAGGGCGGGGCACGCTGCGCCGGAGCGTCCCCAAACCAGCTATCGCTGCACGGGCGAGACATTGTTTCGGTCGAGGCCAGGAAGATGGCAAGCCGCTGTCTTTTCGAGGGTCCAAGTCCCTATCGGCAAAGACCACCGGTCGGATCAATCGAGGCGTGATCGCCCGGTTCCCGAAAAGCACCGACGCGCGCATCGACAGCCACCGACACCTGTCACCCGAACACGGCGACCTGGGTCGCAGGATCGCATTATGCCGACAGACGCGTTTCTGTCTCGGCATCGAAAAGATGCACGCAGTCCGCAGGGAGTTCCAAACTCACCTCCTGTCCCTCTTTCAATGACAGTCGCTCGTGGAAGACGGCCGTGATGTCGCTTCCTGCAACGTCGAGATTGACGTGCAAATCAGCGCCCGTCGGTTCGATCAGCTTGACGGTCGCAGGACTGCCGTTGTCCGAAAGTGTCACATCCTCGGGCCGGATTCCCAGGATGACCGACTGGCCGGGTCGCGCGTCGAGGGCCGATGTGAATTGCAGCGCCCCGCCTGCATCGAGATCGAAGGACTGCGCATCGGCGCCGATACGACCCTTCAGAAGGTTCATGGCAGGAGACCCGATGAACCCGGCGACGAAAACATTCGCAGGCGCATCATAAAGCGTCATCGGGCTACCGATCTGCTCGACATGACCGCCACGCATGACCACGATCTTGTCGGCCATGGTCATCGCCTCGATCTGGTCATGTGTCACGTAGACGATCGTCGTTTTCAGCTTCTTGTGAAGCGTCCGGATCTCGGACCGCATCTGCACCCGCAGCTTGGCATCAAGGTTGGACAGCGGTTCATCAAAAAGAAAGACCTTGGGATCACGCACGATGGCCCGGCCCATGGCGACACGCTGGCGCTGACCGCCGGAAAGCTGCCTGGGATAGCGGTCAAGCAGCGCGTCGAGGTCGAGAATGCCTGCCGCCTGCCCGACCTTTCGGCGCTGCTCGTCGCTTTTAGCCCCACGCATGCGCAGCGAGAAGCCCATGTTCTCGGCGACGGTCATGTGCGGATAAAGGGCGTAGGACTGGAACACCATGGCAATGTCGCGATCTTTGGGGTGCAGACGGCTGACATCCTTCCCATCGATCAGGATCCCGCCGCTGGTGATGTCCTCGAGTCCGGCGATCAGGCGCAGCAGGGTGGACTTGCCGCAGCCCGACGGACCGACGAGAACGACAAATTCGCCGTCGTCGATGTCTATGGTCACACCGTGCAGAACCTGAACGCCACCAAAGGATTTCGTTGCCTGCTGGATCGTCAGTGGTGCCATGTTGTCGTCTCCCTCTCCGGACGCGCGTATCGAACTTTCCGGCTGTCGCGTCTCATCCCTTCACGGCCCCTGCGGTCAGCCCGCGCACCAGGTGACGTTGCAGAAGCAGCATGACCAGGACGATGGGGAGCATGATACCGATCGCCCCCGCGGCGGAGAGCGACCACGACGAGATGTCCTCGCCACCGAAGGACGCAATGGCGACGGGCAGCGTTTTGGTATCGGTGCCGGTCAGGATCAGCGCAAAAAGAAACTCGTTGTAGGACAGCAGGAGGCTGAACAATGCCGCCACCGTCATGCCGGGCCGCGCCAGCGGCAAGATGACGATCCGGAAAGCCTGCCAGTTGGAACAGCCATCGATGGCCGCAGCCTCGTCCAGGTCGCGCGGAATCTCGAGGAAGAAGCCGTGCATCAGCCAGATGGTGAACGGCTGATTGATCGCCACCAGCGCCAGGATCAGCAACGGATAGGTGTCGATCATGTTGAGGAACGTGCCCATCACGAAGAACGGGATCGCCAACAGCATGTGCGGAAACATGCGGATCGTGAACAGCGCGCTGAGGATCGGTCCGGCGCTGCGCCGCGGAATGCGCGAGAGTGCGTAGGCGGCAAGGCTGCCCGCCGGTACCGAAATGAAAACCGTGCCGGCGGAAATGATCAGGCTGTTCATCAGATAGAAGACGAAGTCATTCTCGGTCCAGACCTCGATGTGATACTTGAGAGTCGGCTCGAAAATGATCGTCGGAGGGATGGTGAAGGCGTCGCGGGGATCCTTGAGCGAGGTCAGTACTGCCCAGATCAGCGGCGTCAGGTTGATGAAGGTGAAGACGCACAAAGCGATGAAGATAACCCAAGTCGTTCTTCGACGGCCGGGGTAGGATTGGGCACTCATCGGTCGCCCCCGCGGTATGCCTTGTTGAGACCGCGGTTGATTGTCAGAAGCAGCATCGCGACGACGATCAGCGTGATGACCCCCAAGGCCGAAGCCTTGCCGACTTCAAGCATGCGGAAGCCCAGCTGGTAGGTATAGATCGTGATCGTTTCGGTCGCCGTTCCCGGTCCGCCGCCCGTTAACACATAGATCAGGTCGAAAAAGCGGAAGACATCCATCAAACGGATCGAGATGACGAAGATGATGGCGGGGATCAGCGCGGGGACGATGACGTGGCGCAGGGTGTTCCAGCTGCTGGCCCCGTCGATCTGCGCAGCCTCGAGCAGCGAAGTATCAAGCCCCTGCAGGGCTGCATAGAGCACCATCATGACCAGAGGCGTGAAGACCCAGGCATCCGCCAGGATGACGCTGACCTTGGCCCAGACCGGGTCGCCCAGCCAATCGGGCGGTTCGATGTTGAAGGTCAGAAGTGTCGCATCCACGAAGCCCCAGTTTGAGGCGAGCATCCATTTCAGGAACAGGGCGGCCACGACCGGGGTCACGATATGCGGCAGGAACAAGAGTACGGAAAAGACCTTGGCGCTGCCGTGCAGCCGGTAAAGCGCAAGCGCCAGTGCAAAGCCGACGAGGAATTCCACCGCGACGGACCCGAAGGCGATGATGATCGTCGTCCGCATCGAATTCCACAGGCGCGCTTCAGTCAGCAGGTCGACATAATTGCCCAGACCGATGAAGGTCCGCTCGCCCGACCCGAGGTAGTAGTCAAAGAAGCTTAGATAGACGGCGTAGCTCAACGGCCACAGCAGCACGAGAGCCAATAGGCCGAAGCTGGGCAAGAAGAACAGCCACAAGCCGCGTTGCCAGCGTACCATGTCGTAATGCCCTTTCCAGAGAACCCGGATCGAGGCCCGCGATGCAGACGACGCACCGCGGGCCAGCTTGCGCAAGATCAGGGGTTCAGTTGTAGTAGCCGCGGCTGGCAAGCAGTTCCTCTGTCTCGGCTGCAGCCTGGTCGAGCGCCTCCTGGACCTCGGCCTCGCCGGTCACCGCGCGCAGAATGTGGCGCGTGACGATCTCGCCGACATCGTTGAAGTCGGGCATGGCCGGGAAAGCCTTGCCGCTTTCAAGCGCCGCGCGGGCCGCCGGATACCAGCGGTATTGCTGTGCCAGGTCGGCGTTTTCCAGCACGGAAAGCCGTGGCGGCATGGCGTATTTCGCACCTTCCTGCATGCTTTCCTTGCTTGCCGCTTCTGCCATCATCTTGAACATCTCCTCCCGGTCGGCAGAGGAAAAGGCCGAGATGGCAAAGCCGTCATTGGCGACACGCGCGCCACCTCCCGGAGGGGCCACCCAGTCGATTTGACCAACCACCCGTGACTGTTCGGGATTGTCCATCGCCGCGGCGCGCGTGAACCATTGCAGGCCCATTGCCGCCAGACCCTGTTGCAGGTTTATGGTGGATTCGTCGTTTGCATGCGCCGTGAAGCCGCGTGGCGCGTATTCCGACATCTCCTTGAGCTTTGTGATCGCCTCGACACCGGCTGCATTGTTGAAGATTGGCTTCCAGTTGGCGTCGAACCAGCCATCACCGATGGCATTGATGTACCAATGCGCCTCGTTCAGGGCGGCATCCACGGGCTTCAGCGACATGATCGTGCCGGCCATGCGGGCCGAATCCAGCTGGGCCGCGAGTGCCATGTATTCTTCCATGGTCTGCGGTGGCGCGACGCCGGCATCTTCGAGGAGGTCCTTGCGATAGAAGAACAGTTCGGTGTTGGTCAGGATCGGCATCGCATAGATCTTGCCGTCAAAGCTGACCGCGTCGATCACCGATTGTGGAAAATCGTCGAGATCATATTCATCCTGGTATTTCTCCCAGAGGTCGTCGATGGGCTCGAGCCAACCATTTGACGCAAAGCGCCGGAAGGACGAGTCGTTGAGATAAAGAACGTCAATGGCGTCGGATTCCGCCGACATCGTGATCGAGGCCAGCTCCAGTTGCTTGTCGATCGGCATCAGTTCGACGCTGACCCTGCCTTCAGGCAGCGCGTCGATCATCTGTTGGGTGTAGTATTCCAGCGCCGGTTGGCGGTGGCTGATGACGCGGATGGCATCCTGCGCCACCGCGCTGGACGCGATCGAGGAAAGAAGCAAGGCCGCGGTCGCGCCCTTCACCTTCCTGGTAACACTAAGGCGATTTGTCATGTCTTTCTCCCTTGGACGTTATGAGCCGAGCCTTCCTCCTGCCCGGCGGTTTCCGATCTGCTCGTCAGGTCCTCCTTGCCCGGATCACGCGGTATGTCCGCTTTGGATTGGCGCAAGAAACTTCCTTGGTCACAGGTCCCCCCTCAACTGGAGTTCAGGTTGTCGGGCACATGATTGCCCTGCATGAGCTGATATCGACGTGCTCAAGCGCCCTCCTTTCGGATGAACCGAAATCGGGATGTTTGGCGGAACTGCGTGCCGGGCCGCAGCGCGATCGACGGAAAATCAGCGTGGTTGGGTGCATCAGGCCAATGCTGCGGCTCCATCGCGACTCCGGCATGCCGCCCGTAGGGCAGGCCATGATGCCCTCTGGCGGGGGCCGTGTTCAGGCGCGCGGCGTCGTACACCTGCAGCCCCGGCGCATCCGTTTCAATGATCATTGCAAGTGTATCGGTTTCGAGCCGTGCGACGGGGCGCATGCCTTTGCTATTGAGGCAGAAATTCGTGTCCAGGTCGATCATCGCGGGCAACGGGGTCGCTTGGCGCAGGTCGTAGGGCGTGCCCTCTACGGCCATGATGTCGCCGGTCGGAACGAGCGCATCATCGACTGGAAGGTAGGTGTCGGCATCGATTTGCAGCCGGTGCCCTGCCAGCCCCGTGCCGTTCAGCGACCAATATCCGTGAAACGCCGGGTTGAAGAACGTTGCGCGCTCGCTCTGCCCCGTGATGTCGATCTCAAGGGCGCCCTCGGGATCGAGCGCATATGTCACCCAAATGTCGATTGGACCAGGCAGCCCCCCCGCGCCATCGGGAACCCCAAGTCGCAAGGTCACGCTGTGTGCTCCTCTTTCGGCGACGGTCCAGACCTGTTGCGAAAGACCGTTGAGACCACCATGCAGCGCGTTGCCGTTTTCATTCACGTCAAGCTGCAACACATCGCCATCCAATGGCGCGCGCCCCCCGGCGATCCGGTTGGCGACCGGCCCCACGATCGCACCGAAATAGCGCATTTGCGATAGGTAACTTTCGATATCCGGGCTACCGAGCGCCAAGGACGCATCGATCCCGTCGAGATGAAATCGGCACAACGTCGCGCCATAGGTCATGACAAGCGCCCGCGCGGGGCCGTTGGTGATCTCCACGCCTTGGATCTCGTTGCCGTCAGGCGTCGCGCCGAGGATCATTGTCTTGCCTCGGGAAACCGATCGATCGCCAGGTCCTGGTCAGAGCGACCGGCGATGGCCGGCACGTGCTGGTCCCGCAGGTGGCCACTGCAGGGCGTCGTGTCCGACCAGGTGTTCACGATCCCGATCACCGGCCGCCCGTCGAACAGGTGATCCGGATAGCCCTGGTTCTTCCTCCAGCCCAGCTGGCAGATCACGTTCTTGGCGGCACCCCGGTACCATTCCTGAGACCGCAGTTCGCGTGGCCATTCGGCAGGTTTGAATGTCATGCCTTTATCCCTTTACACCGGCCGATATCATGACAGCTTCGGTAACGCGTTTCTGGAAGATGAGGTAACCGATGATCACGGGGGCGGCGGCAAGCAGAGCCAGCGCCATCATTCGGGCATAGGCCACGCCGAAAGCATCATTGACCTGGGTGATCCCCACCGGGATCGTCATCATGTCCTCGCTCGTGACGACCAGGAAAGGCCAGAAGAAATTGTTCCAGGTGGTGATGAAGGTGATGATCGCCAACGCCGCCGTGATCCCCCAGTTGAGCGGCAGGTAAAGCTTGAAAAGCAGGGTGAATTCCCCGCCGCCATCCAGAAGCACGGCCTCGCGCATTTCCTTGGGTATCGCGTCGAAGAACTGTTTGTAGACGATCACCACGACCGGCACGATCAGCTGCGGCAGGATGATGCCCCACCAGGTGTTGACCAGCCCCAGATCGCTCATCAGGATGAATTGCGCGACGTAGAGCGCGGGCACGGGGACCATGAAGCTGGCCACGACCAGAAGGTAAAGCGTCTTGCGTCCGGGAAAGCGCAGCTGCGACAGGGCATAGGCGCACATCATGCCGGTCACCAGGACGATCGCGGTTGTGATCACCGAGGTCGCCACGGAGTTGAGGTACCAGATCGGAAGTTTCGAGGTCGACAGGACCTCGACATAGGCCGAAATGTTCAACTCGTCGATGAAAACGCCGGCATCCGAGACGATACGGTTTTCGCTGCGCAACGATGTGGTCAGCGCCCAGTAGAGCGGGAAGATCCAGATCATCGCCGCGATCAGGACGAGACCGGAGAAAGCGAAGTTGCGTGCGCGTCTGGCGGTCATTTGCGTCCTCCGATGCGCAGCAGTTGAAATTGCAGGACCGATACGATGACGATGACCAGAAACAACACCATCGCGATGGCCGAGGCATAGCCGCCGTTGTTCAGCTGGAACGCCTCGCGGTACATCTGCATGAGAACGACATAGGACGAGTTGAACGGCCCCCCGTTGGAGAGCAGGTAGACCTGATCGAACAGCTTGAGTTGCAGGATGAGCTGCAAGGTCAGCACGAGTGCGGTCACGGGCCAAAGCAGCGGCCAGGTCACGCGCCAGAACCTTTGCCACGGTGTTGCGCCGTCAAGCGACGCGGCTTCGTAGAGATCCTCCGGGATGTTGCGAAGGCCCGCAATCAGCAAAAGAACGTTGAACCCGTTGGTCCACCAGATCGTGACAACCGCAATCATCGGCATGACCCAATAGGGATTCCTGAAAACAGGCACCGGTTTTCCGGTCACGGCCGCGATCAGAGGCTGCAGGATGCCGAACTGGAAATCCAGCATCCAGGCCCAGATCAGCGTGACCACCGAGACCGGCAGGACATAAGGAAGAAAGAACAGCGTCAGCACCAATGCCTGCATCCGGCCCTTGAGCTTGCTCACCGCGAGCGCGATGAGCAGCGCGATCACCGTCGTCGGCACAACAGTCAGCAGCACGAAGTAGAGGTTGTTCCAGAGCGATGTGAAAAACAGCCGGTCATTCAGCAGCTTGGCGTAGTTGGCCAGTCCGATCCACTGCCCGTCACCGATCAGCGGGGCGTCAGTGAAGCTGAGCGCGATGACCTTGTAGGTCGGATAAAGGAAGAAAATCAGGAAGACGAACAGGAAAGGCGCCGTCAAAAGGCCAGCGGCCCGAAGCTCGCGGCGGCGTCGTTTCGCTTTCGACATGGCGGCCTCCTCCCCCTGCAGGCTTTGGCCGGGGGCGCCCAAGGGCGCCCTCCGGTAAGGTTGATCAGTTCAGCAGGCCTTGCAACTGATCCTTCATTTGCGCAGCGGCGTCCTCGGCGCTGAGGAAACCGTGCACCGCGGGCGCGATCAGATTGTCGACGGCGTCATAGATCGGCGAGGCGACACCGGCGATCTTTGACCGGGGATCGAAGGCCGCATTGTCGGCAAGCGATGCATAGGTCGCGTTGGGTTCGAGCGCGGCATATTCGTCGCTCTGCACCGTCGGCTTGTAAGCCGGGATGTGACCCGCACCTGCCCAGGCCAGCGAATGCTCTTGCATCCAGCCGATGACGGTCAGGACGGCATCCCGCATCTCTTCGCTCATCTCGGGATCATTCGGAATGGCGAAAGCGTGGGAATCCGCCCAGGTCGCAGGCTGGTCCATCATCTGGGGAACTTCGTTGGCGAACCATTCAAAGCCCAGCGTTCCGGCTTCGGTTTGATCCTTGAATGTGGGCACTTCCCACACGCCATTGATGTGAAGCACGGACTTATTGCCCGAGAAGAGTGCGACCCCTGCCTCGTAGGAGGCCTGTTCCGGGATCAGACCCGCCGACCGCCAGTCGGCCATGGCCTGAATGGCGGTCACGGCCTTGTCGAGGTTGTCGCCTGCCAAGACTTCGCCATCAGACAAGATCTCGCCGCCCTGCTGGCTGAACAGGGTGTAGAACATCCGCCATGTGCCACCGCCGCCCGATGTCTGATAGCTCAGCGGATCGGAGAAGCCATTTTCCTTGGCCCAGTTCAGCATCTCGGTCATGGCTTCGATGGAATTCAGGTTGGTCAGGTTGCCATCCTCGTCGAGCCACTTCGTTCCTTCCAGCGCGGTGCGGTTGTAATGCGCGACGATGGAGTGGATATCGAAGGGGATCGCCATCAGCTGGCCATCATCGGTGGACGCGGCAGTGATCGACGCTTCGAAGAAATCGCTCTTGGAAAGACCTGCGGTTTCCAGATCCTCCGCCGTAATCGGTGAAAGGACGTCTTCTTCCAACGCCAGTGGCAGGCGTGAGAGGTGATAGGTCATGATGTCCGGCCCCTGACCGACCGCGACCGCAGTGCGCACCTTGGTGTAGAAAGGCAGGCCCCATTCCAGCGTCGTGCCGCTGATTTCGATGTCGGGATGTTCGGCATTGAACTCGTCGATCAGCGCCTTCATGCGGACACCGTCGCCGCCGGCGAGGAAATCCCACCATTCGACTTCGACCTGAGCCCAGGCCGGGCTGGACAAGCCCACGACAAGTGCCGTGGTCGCCGCGAGTTTGGAAATAACATTTTTCATTTCAGTCCTCCTCCATGTTGTCAGTCAGTTCACCGGATACGTTCGCCTTCGGTGTCGAAGACGAAGACGCGCCCCGGTTCGGGCGTGACGGTCTGTACTGTGCCATGCATGCCGTGCCGTACGCCGGCCTGTTGGAAAATCACCGCATCGCCGCCTTCCAATGTGCCGTGCTGATACGAGACACCTCCCAGTTCCTCGGCGACATCGACGGTAACGCGCAGGCCCTCCGACTGGCTCACGATCAGATGCTCGGGCCGCACGCCCAGTTCGACCGATGCGCCCTTCGAGGGTGGCTGCGAGAGCGGCACGTCCAGGGTCAGGTCGGGCTGCCCGGTCAGGCGGACGACGACGCCATCTTCGCTTCGGTCCTCGATGGTCGCGCTGAAGAAATTCATCGACGGTGATCCGATGAACCCGGCGACAAACCGGTTCGAAGGGTCGTCATAAAGGTCCAATGGAGCGCCCGATTGCTGGACATGGCCGCCCTGAAGCACAAAGATCGTGTCTGCCAGCGTCATCGCTTCGACTTGATCGTGGGTGACATAGATCATCGTGGCGCCGAGCTTTTGATGCAGGCGCGCCAGTTCCAGACGCATCTGGACCCGCAGTTCTGCATCGAGGTTCGACAACGGTTCATCAAACAGAAAGACATCCGGCGCGCGCACGATGGCGCGGCCAATGGCAACGCGCTGGCGCTGCCCTCCCGACAATTGCGCCGGCTTCTTTTCCAGATGCTCCGCCAATTGCAGGATGCCGGCGGCTTCGCGGACTTTGCCGTCGATCTCTGCCTTGGGACGCTTGGCCAAGCGCAGGCTGAATGCCATGTTCTCGTAGACCGACAGATGGGGATAGAGCGCATAGGATTGGAACACCATGGCCACGCCACGATCCGCCGGGTCTTCGTTTGTGACGTCGCGATCACCGATGAAGATCTCACCGTCGCTCGTCTCTTCCAGCCCCGCGATCATGCGCAGAAGCGTCGACTTCCCACAGCCCGACGGCCCGACAAATACGGCAAACTGACCCCGCTCGATGTCCATGTCGACGCCGCGAATGACGTCGACTGCGCCAAAGTTCTTTTTGACCGACTTCAAATGGACGCCGGTGGCTTTCATGACCACGTCCCCCTTGTCTCCCGAGCCACGCTTACCCAACCGACAGTCGGATCATGCTGTATGAGAAGGCCGGCAATTCGCCCTTGATGCCGCCATCCCCGACAGCCAGTTTTTCGCCGTTGCGTGGTTTGATCCTGTCGGGCGCGTCGCTGGTGTTGGCGATGCGGGCCTCGGCGCTGTCACCGCCGATCACCTTGTGCTCGACCAACTGCAGTCCCTCGAAGCCTTGCAGGGCCACGTCCAACTCCATCGTGTCTTCCGGGTTGCGGTTGATGGCAAAGATCGTGATCGACGCGCCGTCCGGCGCCAGAACTGCCGCGACATCCAGGTAATTCACGTCCTGAGCGGCGTCCGCGTCATAGCGCGGCCCGTCCACCGCCACGTTCAGCGCGGTTCCGCGACCATGGAGGCTGGCGAACTGGTAGGGATAATAGATCGACGTGGCCCAGGCGGCGCCCCCCCGTTCGGCGCGGATGGGCGCGATGACATTTACAAGCTGCGCGATGCAGGCGATCTTGACCCGATCGGACCGGCGAATGAATTCGTTCAGCAAGCCGCCGACAAAGATCGCATCCTCGAGGTTGTAGTCCTCTTCGAGCAAAGCAGGAGCTTCGGGCCAATCCCAGGATTTCCAGTTCTTGGCGTCCTGCTCGCGTTTATGGTACCAGACATTCCATTCGTCGAAACAGATATAGACATCGTTCTTGGCCCGTTTCTTGGCCTTAACATAGTCGATGACCCCGCCGATGGCCTGGATGTAGCGTCCGGTTTCCTCGATCTTGGCGAAGTAGTTAAGGGGATTGTGGCTGCTGTTGCCGAAGTACTTGTGCAGCGAGATGTAATCGACGTTCTCGTAGCACTCTTCGAGCACCTGGCGTTCCCAGTCGGGATAAGTCGGCATACCGTCGTTGGAGGATCCGCAGACAACGGTCTCGATGCCGCCGCCGAAGGCCTTGACCGCCTTCGATGTTTCGTCCGCAAGCCGACCGTATTCCTTGGCCTCCTTGTGGCCGATCTGCCAAGGGCCGTCCATCTCGTTGCCAAGGCACCACATCTTCACGTCATATGGTTCTTCGACTCCATGACTGCGGCGCAGGTCGCTCCAGTAGGTGCCCGAATGGTGGTTGCAGTATTCGACGAAATTGCGTGCCTCTTCGATACTCCGGGTCCCGAGATTGACCGCCAGCATCATCTCGATATCGGCATCCTTGGCCCACTGGGCGAATTCATTGATCCCGACCTGGTTCGTTTCCTTGGACCGCCAGGCAAGGTCGAGGCGCACCGGGCGGTCTTCCTTCGGGCCGATCCCGTCTTCCCACTTGTAGGCCGAAACGAAATTGCCGCCCGGATAGCGGATGGCCGGAATGCTGAGAGCCCGGACAAGGTCAAGAACATCCTGCCTGAAACCGTGCGCATTGGCCGTCGGATGATCGGGCTCGTAAATGCCGCTGTAGATTGCCCGACCCATATGCTCGATAAAGGCAGAGTAGAGCCGGTCGTCGATCTGCGCGAGCGCAAAATCCCGGTTGATCGTGGCACGAGCCTTCATATCCCCTCCCAGTGGCAAATGTCGTTTTTTGCCAATTTACGGGCAGTTCGCCTTAACAAACAATTTACATTTCAATCTATCGCGTTGACAGAATTGGTAATTACCTGATTGCCGGCCTGATCCCGGACATGGTCAAGAAGGCGCTGCGCGGCTGCCGACAGCAATCGGTCTCTGGGGCAAAGGATGTGATAAGGTTCGATCGTTATTGGTCTGGCCATGTTCAGCAACACGAGGTCAGCACTGTAGGGCGGCGACAGCAGGAGGTCGGCCACTTCTTCAGTAACAACCGCGATCACGTCAGAATGGCGCAGCATGGCCATGATCGCGACCACCGAGGCAGTCTTGATCAGACGGGCCGGGATGTCTGTGCCTTCTTCATGGAACGCGATTTCGACTGCATGGCGGATCGGTGCGCCACGATCCTGCATGGTCCACAGGTAGTTCCGTAAATCTCGCAGGCGCACCGGCCCGGAATCGGCCACGGGATGTTCCCGCCGCACCATCAGCAAGACGGACTCCCGGCCTGCGGGATGGATGTCGAGGTCGCGCGAATAGTCCTTGGGTCCCAGACGGCTCAAGGTGAAATCATACTCTCCTGCCTCAAGCCCGCGCATCAGCTGCGCCGACGATGCGACATCCAGCGAGACATCGACCAATGGCACATGTCGGTGAAGCTCCAGGATCGCGGGGATCAAGACGCCCAGGGCGCCTCCTGTCACCGCCCCAACGCGGACGCTTCCGCCGGAGCCGTCGAGGTGGGCCGTGAAGTCCTTCGTCATCTGGTCGATGTCGTGCACCAGTTTCCGCGCGTGATTGGCCAGCACGTCACCCGCGGGCGTGACGAGCATGCCTTTCGGGGTCCGTTCGAACAGGACCGTGCCCAGCTGCGTCTCCATGTCCGCCAGCATGCGCGATGCGGCTGGCGTGGTCATCGAGCAGGCATCGGCTGCAAGGCTTAACTTGCCCAGCCGCGCCACGGCAGCGATCAATCGCAATTGGACAGGGCGAAGAGAACGAAGATATGAGGTCATGCGCGTTGTTGATCCGTGGAGGCCATACCTGAAGCGATGTCAGCGTCGATACCATTGCGTCCTGACGATTTCGACAGACGATCGGTCCGAGACGCTGTCTTTGGCCGCCCTTGTCGAGCAGTATCACAAGCTGCCGGGGCGCGTCGCGGGAATCCGCCTTCCGCATCCAAGTGGCTTGCTCGGACCAGTCTTCTTCCCGCGGACGGCCCTTTCTTTCGCGTGCAGCGGCCACCGCGCGACGGATGAACGCCGAGTTGCCTGCGGTGTATTCAGCCATATCGGTTACGAAATCTTTGGCCCGGAGGAACTGCTGAATTTCGGAAATCGCGTTCCTGACCGGGTTTGCAGAGCAAAGCACCTTCAGTCGCGCATTCAAGCGCCGGTGCGGCGAGCCGCCGGGCAGCTTTCGCCGCAACGCGAAAGGCACCTGACGCGCCAAGACGCAATCCGGCAGAACCGGTCAAAAATTCGGCGGAAAGGGCCAATACCGGCCGGGGCCCGATACCGTAGACCCGATCCCATCGCAAAAGGGGCAACCCACGCCCGCACCACATGGGAGGTCGAAATGAAGCGCATCTGCATCATCGGAATATCGGGGAAGCTGGGGGTGTTCATGGCTCAGCATTGCCTCGCCAAGGGCTATGACGTGACCGGCCTCTGCCGACCGCAGAGCGCCTCCAAGCTTTCGACTTTCGGCGACAGCATCCGGCTGGTCACCGGCGACACCAGCGATCCTGCGACCATCGCGCGCGCCGTTCACCGCTGCGACGGGGTGCTGACCGTTCTCGTGCCTTGGGGCACGGATGGAATGGCCACGCGCACCGCGCGCGCCGTGCTGGACCATGCCGACCCCGGCGCGCGGCTCGTCTTTTCGATGGGCTGGCACGCTGCCCGAGACGCGCGCGATCACTACGCTTTGCCAGATCGGATCAGGACCGGGCTCATGGTGCTGGCCTCCCGGCTTGCGGGAATGGCCGACATCGCCGATCACAGGCGCGCAGCGGCTTTGGTCTACGCTTCGGAGCGCGACTGGACGG
The DNA here is from genome assembly GCF_020055635.1 of Marivita sp. Lineage (GTDB taxonomy): Bacteria > Pseudomonadota > Alphaproteobacteria > Rhodobacterales > Rhodobacteraceae > Marivita. The sequence continues at coordinate 43,325 of NZ_JAIPUT010000021.1, forward strand.
TCGTGCGCGCGGCCGACCTCGAGGACGGTGAGAGCGAAGGGCCGCCGGTCTGGTCACCCCATGTGGGCGACCCGCGTCTCAAATCGAAACGTCTGCGCCGCACGGATTTCGCAATGTTCATGGTCGGCGCGCTGACCGACCCCTCTCTCGTCCACCAAGCCCCGGCCATCGTCGGGCGCGGGAGGGCCCCCGTGGCCGAGCATGCCGAACCGGCATCGGCCTGATCGGACTGACATTGTACCCGAAAGGAGAACCAAGTGACCCATTTCACCCAATCCCCGGCGACACTCCGCCTTGCCGGACTGCTTTATCTTGCCATCATCATATGCGGGATCAGTGCCGAGATGCTGTTTCGCGGACCGCTTGTCGATACCGGCGACGCCGCCGCCACAGCAAGCGCCATTCGGGACGCGGTGGGCACCTTCCGACTGGCGATCGCGGCAGACATTCTCATGGCGGCTGCGGACGCGGCTCTGGCGATCCTGCTCTATATCATCTTTCGCCCGGTCGCTCCGGTGCTCGCGTTGGCCGCGATGGTGTTCCGGCTGATCCAGTCCGTGATAATCACCATGAACCTCATGCACATGCAATCCGCGCTGCTTCTGATCACCGGAGCGCCCGACTTCGCTGTGCTTCAGGCCGAGGAGATGGCCCTTCACGCCTTGAACCTGCACGCCCATGGCTATGACCTCGGGCTGGTCTTCTTCGCGATCAACAGCCTGCTGACCGGCGTCCTGATCTGGGTCTCAGGTCTGTTCCCGCGCCTTGTCGGGGCCGGAATCGCCGCGGCGGGGATCGTCTACCTGATCGGAGGTTTCCTGAGATTCTTTGCACCTGCCCTGTTCGAAGCCTTCGCCCCCGCCTATGCTGTGACCGTGCTGGCCGAAGGCGCGTTCTGCCTTGTCTTGCTCTCGGGCTGGACCCGGCAACGGCGGATGCGGGCCGCTTGATGCCGGCGACCTGCGTGTTCGCATTCGTACCAAGTGAGAAAATCCATCAATCAGAACAGGCAGATACGGTAGCGCGGGCCATGATGCGTTCCTCGTCCGTGGGGATCACCAGGATGCGGGTTGCGCCGGATCCGATATCTCGGGATCCGGCGGGAGCGTCGGTGTCGATGCTCAACCCGAGATACTCCAACCCGTCAACGATGCTGCGCCGGATGATGTCTGCGTTTTCGCCGATGCCGCCGCAGAAGACCAGGGCGTCGAGACCTCCCAGAACGGCGGAGAGCGCACCGATCTCTCGTCTGGCGCGAAAGACGTAGTAGTCGATGGCCTCCCGGGCCTCGGACCGGTCGGACGCCAGCAATTCACGCATGTCGCTTGAGATGCCGGACAATCCCAGAAGCCCGCTTTCGGTGTAAAGCAGGGAGAGGACCTCTTTCGGCGTCATGCCCTTCTGCTCGATCAGGTGAAGCACCGCCCCCGGATCGATCTGACCACAGCGCGTGCCCATGGGCAGCCCGTCCAGAGCGGAGAACCCCATTGTGGAGCCAATGCTCTGGCCGCGCTGGACTGCGCACATGGATGCGCCGTTGCCCAGATGGGCGATGATGATGCGACCGGCGTGAAGCTCCGGTTCGTCGCGGGCGATGACGCCGGTAATGTAATCGTAGCTCAGACCGTGAAAGCCGTAGCGCCGTATGCCGTCCTCATAGAACCGGCGCGGCAGGGCGAAGGTGTCATTGACCCAAGGGTGCCCGCGGTGGAACGCGGTGTCGAAACAGGCGACCTGCACGGCGTCCGGAAACAGGTCTCGCGCCGCCGCTATCCCGGCAAGATTATGCGGTTGATGCAGGGGCGCCAGCGGGACCAAGTCGGTCAAGGCGGCTTCGATCTCGGGCGTGACGCGCACCGGGTCCGAGAAATCCGGCCCGCCGTGAACGACGCGGTGCCCGATTCCAGCGATCGTGAGCCCCTCGAGATACGGTGCCAGCGCATCAAGCACCGCGGCAAGCGCGTCGCGATGGGTCTGTGCGCTGCACGGTGTCGTCGTCGAGTTGTCTTCAGTCTGGAGCACCAGTTGCGGGGTACGACCGATGCCGTCCACCTGCCCCCCCACGCGCAGCGTTGCATCAACCGTGTCGTCATAAAGACCGAACTTGAGCGAAGACGACCCGGCGTTGAGCGTGAGGACCCCGTTCATGGACGCTGGGAGGCGTTGTAAAGCGCCGCGATTGCCGCAGAGGCAGTGCGGGTCTTTGCGTCATCGGCGCGGCTTGTCAGGATGATCGGCACACGTGCGCCCAGAACCACGCCAGCGGCTTCGGCGCCCGCGAGATACATCAGCTGCTTGGCGATCATGTTGCCGGCCTCGAGGTCGGGAGCGACCAGAACATCCGCCTGCCCTGCCACGGGGGACACGATGCTCTTGGTGGCAACGGCGCGCATCGAGATGGCATTGTCGAAGGCCAGGGGTCCGTCCAGAAGCCCTCCGGTGATCTGACCGCGATCCGCCATCTTGCACAGGGCGCCCGCTTCGATCGTGGATTGCATCCGCGGGTTGATGGTTTCGACCGCCGACAGGATCGCCACCTTCGGAACATCGATGCCAATGGCCCGCGCGAGGTCGATGGCGTTCTGGATGATGTCCGCCTTGGTCTCGAGGTCCGGCGCGATATTGATCGCGGCATCGGTGATGATCAGCGGTTTGGGATAGGTCGGCACGTCCATCACGTAGACATGGCTCATGCGGCGTTCGGTGCGCAGGCCGCCGGTCTTGGAGACAATGGCGGACATCACCTCGTCCGTGTGCAATGCGCCTTTCATCAGGGCCTGGGCTGCGCCGGCACGGATCAGATCGACGGCGGCCTCGGCTGCAGCGTGGCTGTGGGGCGTGTCGACAATCTTCAACCCCGAGATATCGAGGGCATGTTCGTCGGCAACGGCCCGAATCCGCGCTGACGGTCCCACCAGAATGGGCGAGAGAATTCCGAGATCGCGCGCTTGCAGGGCGCCTTCAAGCGAGGGCTTGTCGCATGGGTGAACAACCGCCGTCACCGTGGGATCCAGCGCCTGGGCACGGACCAGCATCTCGCCATGTGCCTTGCCGTGTCGGTGCATCACAAGATCGGGCATGGTCATGCGGGGCCGACGGATCTTGCGATCCGGGGCGATCACTCTGGCGACGCCCTCGATCACCGGCTTTCCATCGCCATTGGTACAGGTACAGGCAAGCGTCAGCCTGTGACGCTCCGGGTCGCGGTCCGTGACCTCGACGCGGACCACAACCGTGTCGCCAACACCGACCGGCTTCAGGAATTTCAGCGATTGCTCGAGATAGATTGTCCCCGGTCCAGGCAGTTGCGTGCCGAGCACGTTCGAGATCAGAGCACCGCCCCACATGCCGTGCGCGATCACCTTGTGAAAGATGTCGCCCTCGGCGAATTCGACGTCCACATGGGCCGGGTTCACGTCACCCGACACGACGGCAAACGCGTCGATATCCTGCGCCGTCAAAGTGCGCACCAGTTCTGCGGAGTCGCCTATCTTGATCTCGTCGAAGGGGCGATTTTCGATGTACCCCAGCGGTTCCGGGTCAGACAACATGATGTCCTCCGTCAATGAAAGCCGTGTTGCCGCTGACCGAGACCGCAAAGTCGGACACGAGACACGCAGCCATCGCGCCAACTTCTTCGATTGTGGTCAGGCGGTGCAGTGGTGCGCGCGTGCGAGCATCATCGATCAGTTCGTCAAAGTGATCAATGCCCGAAGCCGCACGCGTTTCCAACGGTCCGGGTGACAATGCGTTCACCCGGATGTTCTTTTCCCCAAGCTCCACCGAGAGATAACGTGTCGTGGCCTCCAAGGCGGCCTTGACCGGCCCCATGATGTTGTAGTTGCCGACGACTTTCTCTGCGCCATGATAAGAGACGGTCAGGATCGTCCCGCCATCCGCCATCAGTGGTTCCGCCCGCTTGGCGAGGCGGATCAGCGAATGCACCGAGACATCCATGGCCAGCGCGAACCCGTCCTGCGAACAGTCCACGACCCGCCCGTGCAGATCGTCGCGCGGGCAAAAGGCGATTGAATGCACCAGGAAATCGAGCTTGCCCCAGGTCTGTCGGATCTGCGTGAAGACAGTGTCCAACTGTGCGCTGTCCGTCACGTCGAGGGGCAAGAGCAAGTCAGCGTCCAGAGACGTCGCCACGGGTTCAACGTAGTGGAGCGCCTTTTCATTCTGGTAGGTCAGGCAAAGCCTTGCTCCGGACGCCCTGAACGCGGCGGCGCAGCCCGCTGCGATGGAGTGCTCGTTTGCAATGCCAACCACAAGCCCGACCTTGCCCTTGAGAAAGTCATTTTCAGGAAACATGCCGGTCACTCCTGAAATACATATGTGCCGGGCGCATCATCGAGCGCCTTGCCCATTTTCGGCGGCTGGCCTTTCGGTCCCGACTTATCTGCCAACCATGCCGCCCATGCGGGCCACCAGCTTCCGTCTTCACGCTGCGCCGCCTGCATCCAATCCTCCGGAGACAGGGCTTTTCCCTGATCGCGGGCTGTGTGAAGGCGATAGTGTCGGTGGCTGTGGCCGGGCTCCGAGAGAACACCGGCGTTGTGCCCGCCATTGGTCAAGGCAAAGGTGACATCCGCATGGGCGAGATTGTGGATTTTGAAGACCGAGGTCCACGGTGCGATGTGATCGGTTTCCGTGCCCACGGCAAAGACCGGGCTGCGAATATCACGCAAGGAAATGTGATGCCCATCCACATGATACCGACCCGCTGCGAGGTCGTTGTTGAGAAACATGTGCCGCAGATATTCCGAGTGCATCCGGGCAGGCATACGTGTCGTGTCCGCATTCCATGACATGAGATCGTTCATCGGCGCGTCTTCGTCTCCGAGCAGATATTTATGGATCATCTGCGACCAGACCAGGTCGTTCGACCGCAACATCTGAAATGCGCTCATCATCTGGCTGGCATCGAGATAGCCCTGCGCGTGCATCACGTCCTCGAGAAACGACACCTGGCTTTCGTCAATGAAAAGGCTGAGTTCCCCCGGCTCACTGAAATCGGTTTGCGCGGCCAGCAGCGTCATGCTTGCGAGGCGGTTATCGCCGTCCCGCGCCATCGCCGCGGCTGCAATCGAGAGCAAGGTGCCGCCAAGGCAATATCCCGCGGCGTGCACAGAATGCATGCCAGTCCGATCCGCGATGACATCGAGTGCGGCGCGCGGACCGAGGTCCAGATAGTCCTGCATGCCGTAATGCGCATCTTCTGCGGTGGGGTTGCGCCAGGAAATCATGAAAACCGTGAACCCTTGCTCCGTGAGATAGCGGACAAGCGAGTTCCCGGGGCTGAGGTCAAGAATGTAGTATTTCATGATCCATGCCGGAACGATCAGAACCGGTTCGGGGTGAACTTGTTCCGTTGTCGGTTCGTACTGGATCAATTCGATCAGGTGATTGCGATACACCACCCTGCCCGGTGCCGTGGCGACATCTTTGCCGATCTTGGCAGTCTTCGCGGGTTGCTCTCCTGATGTGACGTCACGCACCACGCGGTCCAGACCGTGATGAATGTTTGCTCCACCTGTCTGCAGTGTCCGGGCCAAAACCTTCGGATTGGTCATCGGAAAATTGGAGGGCGAAACCGCGTCGAGGATTTGGCGCGTGAGAAACGCCATCGACGCCTGACGCGAGGGCGCAAGCCCCGGCACGTTGCGGGCAGCTTTCTCAGCCAATTCCTCGGTCAACAAGAATGCCTGTGCCGCCGCTGCAAATGACGGATATTGCCACTCGGGACCGGTGAACCTGCGGTCCGTTTTCGGAGGTGTCACCGGTTGCAGGTCCGGATCATCGGGACAGCCCGACGAGACGTAGCGCAACCACTCCATCCATCCCTCTGTGGCCGACTTGGCCAAGTCGACGTGAAGATCGGGGGCGGTTGCAAAATGCACCGCCCAGTCGCTCCACAAGGCCTGCGTCGAGACCGGAGAACTGCCTTGAGACCACTTGGTAAGCAGTCTCCGAAGCGGGCGTTGGTGTATACTGTGCGCGGGAGCGTCCTCAGTGTCGGATGCTTTGGGTTGAAAATCTTTCATCGGATCCTGGCGAAGTCATCATGTACCGCCTCCCGCTTAGAACCTTTTCATAACAGTCCAACAACACCGCTGAAGATCTTTCAGGTAACTCTCGACAAACGGGTCTTTTTGACCGGAGTGGAGCCCAATCCACGCAGTTTGCCGCTTTTTCAGGCGTCCGCTCAAAGCGTCGCGTTGTGAAATCTTCGATCACACTGGGACCAGGCGCGGCGGCTCTGCGACCTGCCGGACGAACTCGACATTCCAGCGGGTTCGCGATGCTTTGCGATCTATGTTGCGCCTTCGGGCAGCCGATCCCGGAAGTCGGTGCCCTCGGTGCAGCGCCGCCCCTGAATATCCCGCCAGATCGCCGCCCTGCAGCGAGCAAGGTCTTCTGAGATGCAGCAGGCAGGGAGCTCGGGCGCGAAGAAGCCATGCGAAAGGAGCCGCCTGAATCTCGCGGAAGGATTTCTGGCTGTCAATATTCACACCCTTTCAAGTTGGCCGGGTGCTCAATCGCCACTGCTTAACGGAGGGATAGAAGTTGAGCCTCAAGCGCCATGCAGATCACGTCAACTTTCGCTCTACCATAAACATACGACTTCTTGCTGTGCTCAAGTCCGGCCAGAGGACACGAATTGACTGTCCAATGGACATTTGGACGGTCCTGATGGTCAAGTTTTGGTGGTCGCTTCAACAGACCCCCACCCGCCTCAGCCGCACTTGCTGTGGCCGCAGGAGCCGCAGGTCATGCAGCCTTCGATCATGCGCATGTCGTACTGGCCGCAGGATGGGCAGGCCTTGCCGCGCGGCGGATCGAGGTTGACGACTTGTGCCTGCGGGTCGGATTTGAGACCCATGCCTTCGCCTGCAAGGAATCCGATGGCGATCATGTGCTGTTCGATCACCCCGCCGATGGCGGCGAGGATCGACGGGATGTACTTGCCCTGCACCCAAGCCCCACCGCGCGGGTCGAACACCGCCTTGAGTTCCTCGACCACGAAGGACACGTCGCCGCCGCGCCGGAACACCGCCGAGATCATCCGCGTCAGGGCCACGGTCCAGGCGAAATGCTCCATGTTCTTGGAATTGATGAACACCTCGAACGGCCTGCGATGCCCGCCGACGATGATGTCGTTGATCGTCAGGTAGATCGCGTGTTCGCTGTCGGGCCATTTCAGCTTGTAGGTCGCGCCTTCCAGCGCCTTGGGCCGGTCGAGCGGTTCGGACATGTAGATCACGTCGCCATGCGGCTGCTGCGGTTCGTCGTCCGAAGACGTCACCACTTCCGGTGCGTCCGATTTCTTCTCATCCGAAACACTCAACACCGACCCCGTCACATCGTTTGGCCGGTAGGTCGTGCAGCCTTTGCAGCCGGTCTCGTAGGCCTCCATGTAGACGTCCTTGAACGCCTCGAAGCTGATATCCTCGGGGCAGTTGATCGTCTTGGAGATCGAACTGTCCACCCATTTCTGCGCCGCCGCCTGCATCTTGACGTGCTCCAGCGGGGCCAGCGTCTGGGCGTTCACGAAAAACTCCGGCAAGTCGCGGTCGCCGAATTTCTCGCGCCACATCTGCACGGCGTAATCGACCACTTCTTCCTCGGTGCGGGTGCCGTCCTTCTGCAAGACCTTGCGGGTATAGGCATAGGCGAAGACCGGCTCGATCCCCGACGACACGTTGCCGGCATAAAGCGAGATCGTTCCCGTCGGGGCAATCGAGGTCAGCAGCGCGTTGCGGATGCCGTGTTCGCGGATGGCCTCGCGGACATCATCGTCCATCTGCATCATCGTGCCCGACGCCAGGTATTTGTCGGCATCGAAAAGCGGGAACGCGCCTTTTTCCTTGGCCAGGTCCACCGACGCCAGATAGGCCGCCCGCGCAATCGCCTTGAGCCACGCCTCGGTCTGTCGCGCCGCCTCGTCCGAGCCATAGCGCAGACCGAGCATCAGGAGCGCATCGGCCAACCCGGTGACACCCAGCCCGATGCGGCGCTTGGCCTGTGCCTCGGCCCGCTGCGCCTCGAGCGGAAAGCGCGAGGCGTCGACCACGTTGTCCATCATCCGCACGGCGGTGGCGACCAGAGCGTTCAGCGCCTCCACGTCCAGCGCCGCCGCGTCCTCGAACGGGTCCGTCACCAGCCGCGCCATGTTGATCGACCCGAGAAGGCACGCGCCATAGGGCGGCAAGGGCTGTTCGCCGCAGGGGTTCGTCGCCGCGATGGTCTCGACATAGCTCAGGTTGTTCGCCTGGTTGATCCGGTCGATGAAGATCACTCCCGGTTCGGCATAGTCATAGGTCGCGCGCATGATCCGGTTCCACAAATCGCGCGCCTGAACCGTACGGTAGACGGTGCCGTCAAAGGCCAGATCCCACGACCGGTCCGCCTTGACCGCTTCCATGAACGCATCCGTCACCAGCACCGACAGGTTGAACATGCGCAGCCGGGCGGCATCGGCCTTGGCGCCGATGAAATCCTCGATATCCGGGTGATCACAGCGCATCGTCGCCATCATCGCGCCCCGGCGCGACCCCGCCGACATGATCGTCCGGCACATCGCGTCCCACACGTCCATGAAGGACAGCGGCCCCGAGGCATCCGCCGCCACACCTTTGACATCCGCGCCCTTGGGGCGGATCGTGCTGAAATCATAGCCGATGCCACCGCCCTGCTGCATGGTCAGCGCGGCCTCTTTCAGCATCTCGAAAATGCCGCCCATGCTGTCGGGGATCGTGCCCATGACAAAGCAGTTGAACAGCGTCACTGACCGCGCCGTACCTGCGCCCGCCGTGATCCGCCCGGCGGGCAGGTATTTGAAATCCTCAAGCGCCGCGTAAAACCGGTCTTCCCAGACCTGCGGTTCTGCCTCGACCTCGGCCAGAGACCGCGCGATGCGGCGCCACGTGTCCTCGACCGTGCTGTCCACAGGGGTCCCGTCCGCCTGTTTCAGGCGATACTTCATATCCCAGATCTGTTCAGCAATCGGAGCGTTAAAGCGAGACATGGCAGCGATTCCCATTTGGAGAGCAGACCGACAACATAACGCAAGAATCGGTCTTTCCACAACGTCTTGATTGGCGATCCATCAACCCTACCACATCCTGCGGCACCTGTGGAGAACCTTGTGGATAACCCGGCAGGCCGGGCAGGCGCGCAACCGCACCCTTTTCCGCCGCTTTAAGGATCGCCCTTGTATTCTGCGCCCAAAGAGTGCATATGAGTGAGGCAAAGATTCTTCCGATGACCTTCTGTTTCCTAACGGCCTCAGGCGATCCTACGACGACACTGAGCCGGGCCATCGCATGTTGCGGGTGGCGACTACACTTTAGGAGACAACACGATGGCAAATGGCACCGTGAAATGGTTCAACGGCCAAAAAGGCTTTGGCTTCATCGCACCCGAGCATGGTTCGAAGGACATCTTCGTTCACATCTCCGCGCTCGAGCGCGCCGGTCTGCACCAGCTTGACGATGGTCAGGCTGTGACCTTCGACATCGAAAGTGGCCGTGACGGCCGCGAAAGCGCGACAAATCTTGCGCTGGCATAAGCCACTGCTGGACTGAATTCAAGGCGGGTGCGGTCCTCGGACGGCGCCCGCTTTTTCATTTGCACGCCCGCTTTATCAGCCCACGGCTTCACAGCCCAACCGTCAAGGAGATCCATTGATGGCAAAACTGAACAAAGACACTCTTTTCAAGGCGCCGCAGAACAAGGCCGAAACGGTCATGGACAAGACAACACGCGTCGTGCGCGAAATGCTCGACACCGAAACCGAAAAGCGCGAGGCCAAGACCCAGCGCCTTCGCAAGACCCGACTGGAGCGCGAAGCGGCCACGCAGGAGGACGCCCCCGAGGCGAAACCCAAGACCCGCGCGCGCAAATCCTCGACGGGCTGACCGCGGAACCCCGTTCATCCCGCCGCCCGAAGCTCCGCTCTCGGTATTGCGGGTCGATGTGAACCAAATCCGCCCCTGCGGCGTTGTTTCCGCGCCTGAGGGAGGACAGTCATGTCCGAGGCTCCGAGACAGCCAAGGATCGAAAACGAACCCACTTTGATGATTACCCTGGGCTGGTATGCGGCCGTCGGGGGTGTTGTGTTTGTCGTCTCGATCCTCATTGCCGATTTCGTGGTGCCCGAACACGACTGGATCGCCGACACGATCAGCGATCTGGGTGCGGGGCGGTTCGAATACATCGTCGATATCGGGCTCTATTCCCTCTCGGCATCCTTCATCGCGCTCGCCCTTCTGGCCGCCCATGTCCATATGGGCGGCTGGGGCTGGAGCGTCGGCATCGTCGGCCTTGCCGTTCTCGGACTGGTGGTCTTTCTGGTCGGCGCGCGCAACGAATACGGCGACAGCGACAATGACGGCTGGGTGATCCACAGCTACCTGGTCTATCTGCTCGGGCTGTTGATGGCGCTCATCCCGGCCCTGCTCCACTCCGGCGCGCGCCGTGCCAGCGCCACCTACGGCAATTGCCTCGTGGCCGTCGGGGTCATGTGGACGATCTCGGCCCCGTGGTTCTTCTTTCTGCCCACAACCGTCGACGGGCTTTACGAACGCTATCTTGGTCTGATTGCCCTCGCCCTCATCTTCACGCTGTCGCATTTCTTCATCCGCCACGGGAGGGCGTTCGATGATCGCCGTTGAAATCATCTTTCGCGCCTTCGTCAGCGTCGTGACGGTGATCCTCCTGCTTCGGCTGAACGGGCTGCGGTCCTTCTCGAAGATGTCGAGCTTCGATTTCGCCACCACCGTCGCCTGCGGGTCGGTCATCGCCAGCACCGTCATTTCGCCGGACCAGAGCGTTCTTCTGGGCATCTTTGCGCTGGTGGGTCTTTTTGTCGTACAGGCCACAGTCGCGCGGATCCGCACCCATACCGGCTGGGCGCAATCCCTGATCGACAATGAACCGATCCTGATAATGGAGGGCGGCAGGATCCTTCCAGACAATCTGCGGCGCACCAAGATGACCGAAGACGACCTTTACAGCAAGCTGCGGGAAGCGAACGCCTACGACCTAGATCGGGTACATGCCGTTGTCTTCGAGACCACCGGCGATGTCAGCGTGCTGCACGGCGACGCCGACGACACCGTAAGCCCGGAGCTGTTGAGCGGCGTGCGACGGTAGGATTTCCGACGCCTTGAAAAGATTGGAAAATTCCGCGCCGCCTGTCGTAACCCGTTGATATTGTGGGGCCGTCAGCGCATCCTCGCCGGGGACGTGCCCATTGACCTCCCCTCCCCCTCCGCTATTTTCAAGGTATGGCAGGCACCACCCATCTCATCAAACTCTCGGTCGGCTCCGACAGCGTCGAACAGATCAAGGATTGGCAACAGAACCGCTCTCAGCAGCGGGCGAATGGCCATTATTACCACCTCACCCGGATGTGGCCCAAACGCGAGGCCGAGGTCCTGAACGGCGGGTCGATCTTCTGGGTCGTGAAGGGGCTGGTCCAGGCTCGCCAGCGGATCATCGGTCTGGAAGAGATCATCGGCGCCGACGGCATCCGCCGCTGCGGCATTGTCCTTGATCCTGAGCTGATCCGCACCGCCACGGCCCCCAAGCGTCCGTTTCAGGGCTGGCGATACCTCAAACCCGAAGACGCCCCGCCGGACCTTGGCAAATCGCGCCTGAACGATGACACGCTGCCCCCCGAACTGGCCGGTGCGCTGGCAGAGATCGGCGTGCTCTGACCCGACCGCACAGCCAACCTGCACCTGTGCACTGGTACTTCCTGCCACGATCCTTAGGTTGAGGGTCGACACGCAAACAGCAGGACGCAACTCATGACCGACAGCTACACGCCCCCGAAAGTCTGGACCTGGGACTCGGAAAACGGCGGCAAGTTCGCCAGCACCAACCGCCCCATTGCCGGTGCGACCCATGACAAGGAACTGCCCGTCGGCAAACACCCGTTCCAGCTTTACAGCCTTGCAACGCCGAACGGTCAGAAAGTCACCATCCTGCTGGAAGAGCTGCTGGCGGCCGGGCATTCGGATGCGGAATATGACGCATGGCTCATCAAGATCGGCGATGGCGACCAGTTCGGATCGGGCTTTGTCGACATCAACCCCAACTCCAAAATCCCCGCGCTCATGGACCGGTCAGGCGACACACCGGTGCGCGTGTTCGAATCCGCCGCAATCCTGATGCATCTGGCCGAGAAATTCGATGCTTTCCTCGGGGCCAAGGAAACCCGCGCCGAAATGCTCAGCTGGCTGTTCTGGCAGATGGGCAGCGCGCCCTATCTGGGCGGCGGCTTTGGCCATTTCTACGCCTACGCACCGGAACCGATGGAGTACCCGATCAACCGCTTCGCAATGGAGGCCAAGCGGCAGCTTGACGTTCTGGATCGCCAGCTGGCCGACACCGACTTCATCAGCGGTCCCGATTACACCATTGCCGACATGGCGATCTGGCCCTGGTATGGCGGCCTGGTTCTGGGTCGGCTCTACAACGCCGGCGAATTCCTTGACGTCGAAAGCTACACCAACGTCCTTCGCTGGGCCAAGACCATCGACGCCCGCCCCGCCGTCAAACGGGGTCGCATGGTCAACCGCGCCTCCGGCGATCCCAGCGAACAGCTGCGCGAACGCCACGACGCGTCGGATTTCGACACCAGGACGCAAGACAAGATCGAAGCCACCGGATAATCACCGATCCCGCGCGCGCCAGACCCGGTTTTGGCGCGCGCCGGCATTGCCCTGCCCTCTCGGGACGTTACTTCCCCCTGATGACTGACGAAGCCGATCCCAACAGCCGTGCCGTCCCGACAGGGCGCGCCGCCCGCGCCGCGCGCATGGGCGGGCTGGCGGGTGGCGTTCTGGGGTCTGCCGCCGCCGCGGGCGCAAGGCAATTGATGCAGGGGCGCAAACCCACGCCCCGCGACATGTTCCTCACTCCGTCGAACGCACACCGCCTGACGCGGGAACTGTCACAGATGCGCGGCGCCGCGATGAAGATGGGACAGCTTCTGTCCCTCGAAGCCGGTGATCTGCTGACCCCTGAACTGGCCGCCGTGCTCCGGCCCTTGCAGGCACAGGCCCATTTCATGCCACCGGCGCAGCTCAAACAGGTGCTGACCAAGGCATGGGGCGCGGATTTCACCAAACGCTACAGGAAATTCGACGTCCGCCCCATCGCCGCCGCCTCCATCGGGCAGGTGCATCGCGCGCAAACCCATGATGGCCGCTATTTGGCGATCAAGGTCCAGTACCCGGGGATCCGCGACAGCATCGACAGCGACCTGCGCAACCTTGCCAGCCTGCTGCGGGTCTCGGGCATGATGCCCAGGGGGCTTGACCTGAAACCGCTGCTGGAGGACGCCCGCGCGCAACTGCACGAAGAAGCCGATTACGAACACGAGGCCCGCAGCCTGCGCCGATTTGGCGAGCTGCTTAAGGACGACCCCGATTTCATCGTCCCGACGGTAGATGATGATCTCTCCAGCCGCGACATCCTCGCGATGACGTTCATTCCGTCAGTGCCCATCGACACGCTGGAAGACGCGGTTCACACCACCCGCAACCGCATGGCCGAACGGCTCATCACCCTGATGATGCGCGAGGTGTTCGAGTTTCACCTCGTCCAGTCCGACCCGAACTTCGCCAATTTCCGCTGGCAGCCCGAGACCGGAAAACTGGTTCTGCTCGATTTCGGCGCAACCCGTGCCCTCTCGCCCGATCTTGTGGCGCGGTCCCGGGCGATCCTGCGTCCATCTCTAGACAATGACCTGCCTGCGATTGCGGACGCCTTGCGCAACCTTGGCCTCCTGTCCGATGCCCTGCCCGAAAAGACACGAGCCGACATTCTGGACATGGTCGAGATGGCGAACGCGCCGATGCTGCACCCCCGGGGCTTCAACTTCGGAGACACGTCTTTGGTGGCCCATCTGCGTGACCGCGGCCTGGCCTTGGGTCGAGACCGGTCGATCCAGCACATTCCACCGACCGACGTGCTTTACCTGCAACGCAAGGCCGCAGGTCTGTTCCTGCTGGCCACGCGGCTCAGGGCGCATATCAACCTACGGGATCTCTTCCAACGCTACGCCTGACGCGCCAAAACGCGTTGACGCGTTTTGGTAAATCCGTTGACGGATTTACCCGCGCTACACGCCCAGCCGGTCGATCAACGCCCGCAGCACCAACCGATCCTGATCTGATTTCGCGGCCACGCGGCTGCGGAACAAGGTCGCCTGACTTTCCAGAACCGGCGGTTCGTCAAGGATTTTCAGATGGTTCGCCCGCAAGGTCTCGCCCGTCGAGGTGATGTCGGCAATCGCCTCTGCCGTCAGGTTTTTCACCGTGCCTTCAGTCGCGCCCTGGCTGTCCACCAACTGGTAATCCGCCACGCCGCCCCGGCGCAGATAGTCGCGCACCAGCCGGTGATACTTGGTGGCGATCCGCATGCGAAACCCGTGCCGCGCCCGGAACGCCGCCGCAGCCCCGTCCAGATCGTCCAGCGTGTCCACGTCGACCCAGCACTGCGGCACCGCCACGATCAGGTTCGCATGGCCAAAGCCCAACGGCGCCAGCGGTTCGACCTTCTGGTCCCACTGCACCAGTTTTTCCTGGATCAGATCATTGCCCGTCACCCCGAGATGAATCCGCCCCGCCGCCAGTTCGCGCGGGATTTCGCCCGCAGACAGCAGCACCAGATCGACACCTTCAACGCCGTCCACAGCACCGGCATATTCGCGGTCCGATCCCGTGCGGGTCAGGGTCACGCCGCGCGCGCCGAACCAGTCAAAGGTCTTTTCCATCAACCGCCCCTTGGACGGCACACCCAGCTTGATCGTCATGCCAGCCCCCCGAGATCGCGCACCAGATCGGGGCGGATGACGCCGCCCACCGCCGGGATCTCGCGTCCCTGCCCCAGCCGCCGGGTCAGCGCGTCATAACGCCCACCGGTCGCCACGGGAGGCAAATCAGGTCGCGATTCAGAGTAAAAGCCAAAGACGAAGCCGTCATAATACTCCATCGAGGTGCGCCCGTAGGAGGCTTCGAACGGCAAGGCATCGACATCGACGCCGCGCTTGGCCATCGCCTCGCAGCGCGCCTCGAACCGGTCCAGGGCGGGCAGCAACCCGGGCAGGTCCACCGCGATATCGCGCAGGTGTTCCAGCGCGTTCGGGCAGGTTTCCGACACCGCCAGCACCGCCGAGATCAGGTCGACGTCTTCCGCCGACATGGGCGCTTGCGCCGCATCGGCGCGGAGCGCGTCGATCCTGGTGCTGATTTCGCGTTCGCTGCGCAACCCGATCATCACGCTCGAGTCCGGCAATGGCGCATCCAAGGCCAGCAGCGACGCCCGCGCGGCAGGCACGGGGGTGAGCCCGGCAAAGCGTTTGACCAGGGCCGTAAACCGCCCGGGCCGCCAGATATGACGCATCAGCGCCGTGCGACGGTCTTCGGTGGTCCTGAGACCTGCCACCATGGCGATCAGGATGCCGATATCGCCGGTTGCCGCGCGCAATCCCAGCGGGGCCAACACATCGGAAAACCGCCCGAACACATCCGCATCGGCCACCGCCGCATCGGCTCCGCCGAAGGCCTCGTAGCCCACCTGCATGTATTCGCTGCGCCGGTCCGGGTGGTCTTCCTGCTTGCGGAACACCTCACCGAAATAGGTGTAGCTTGCCGGCAGGCCATCGCCGGCCATGTGGTACTGCACGACCGGCACGGTGAAATCGGGGCGCAGCATCATCTCGCCGCGCTCGGGGTCCGAGGTCACGTAAGCCCGGGCGCGGATATCCTCGCCATACAGGTCAAGCAGCACCTCGGCCGGCAAGAGGATATCGGTTTCAAACCGCGCGGCACCATCGGCCACGAACCCGTCACAGATGATCTCGGCCGCCCTCCGGGCGCGGGATTTGTCAGGCTGGCCTTGCAACATCACGAATAGCTTTCGAGGATCTCGCGCACCTTCGTCACAAGCTGGTCGCGCGGCACTTCGAACTGGTTTGGCCGGTCCTGCCACTCTTCGAGACTGGCGCTCTCGGCGATCTTGGCGCCAAGGATCAGGTCCTTGATCTGCACCACGCCATTGGCCTTTTCGTCGCCACCTTCGATCACCGCAACCGGCGACTGGCGCTTGTCCGCGTATTTCAGCTGATTGCCGAAATTCTTGGGGTTGCCCAGATACACCTCGGCCCGGATGCCCGCGTTGCGCAGGTCCGCCACCATCGCCTGATAGTCGCCCATGCGGTCGCGATCCATGACGGTGACAACCACGGGTCCCATGCTCTGGCTGCCGATCCGGCCCTTTTCGCGCAGGGCGGCCAAAAGCCGGTCCACACCGATGCTGACCCCTGTGGCGGGGACCGGCTGACCGGTGAAGCGCTTGACCAGATCGTCGTAGCGCCCGCCGCCGGCGACCGATCCGAACTGCCGCTTGCGGCCCTTTTCATCAAGGATTTCAAAGGTAAGTTCGGCCTCGAACACCGGGCCGGTGTAATAGCCAAGACCGCGCACCACCGATGGGTCGATGACGATCCGGTCCGGCCCATAGCCGCCAGCAGCCAGCAGATCAGCGATCTGCTCAAGCTCTGCCACACCTTCCGTGCCAATCGCGCTGTCACCAACCGCCGCCTTCAGATTCCCGATCGTCTCTGCGGCAGTCTCGCCCTTGGAGGTTAAGAACGCGATAACGGGTTCGGCCTGCGCATCGCTCAGCCCAACCCCGTCGATATAGGCGCCAGAGGCATCCAGCCGCCCCTTGCCCAGCAATTCGCGGACGCCCGCCTCGCCGACCTTGTCGAACTTGTCGATGGTGCGCAGGACCGCGTCGCGTGTCGCAGCAAATAGTGAAGCATCGATAGTCTCTCGTCGATCACCAGTCCCAAACTCGGCGTTTGGATCTAAACCAATAGATTCCAACACCCCGTTCAGAACCTTCCGGTTGTTCACCCGCACGATGTAGTCGCCGCGCGGAATGCCCACGACCTCAAGAGTGTCCGCCAGCATGGCGCAGATCTCGGCATCCGCCGCAACGGACCCGGACCCGACAGTATCGGCATCGCATTGATAAAACTGGCGAAACCGCCCCGGCCCCGGCTTTTCGTTGCGCCAGACCGGGCCCATCGCATAGCGCCGGTAGGGCAGCGACAGATCGTTGCGGTGCTGCGCATAGACCCGCGCCAGGGGCGCCGTCAGGTCATAGCGCAGGGCCAGCCAGTCGCCCTTGCCGCCTTCGTCGTCTTCCTGCCACGCAAACACGCCTTCGTTGGGTCGGTCGACATCGGGGAGGAACTTGCCCAGCGCCTCGACCGTCTCGACCGCAGCACTTTCCAGCGCGTCGAAGCCATAGCGATGATAGACCCCGGCGATCTTGCCCAGCATCTCGGTGCGTTCCGTCACCTCGGCGCCGAAATAGTCGCGGAACCCCTTGGGCGTTTGCGCCTTGGGGCGTGGGGCTTTCTTCTCTTTGGCCATGATCGGATCCCGGGAGGCATGTGTTCTGGCGCCCCCATAGCCTCTGGCGCGAAGCGGGGCAAGCCGAGGCGCGTTTCACCGCGATGATCAAAGGGCGAAGGGGCCGAACCCGACACAATGGTCCGCGTGCGAACCGACAGGTCCCGAGCAAGACCTATCTCCTCTTGCCTTTGGCCGCCGGGATGCGCATCTGTGCGGCATGGATATCACCGCTCTTGAAGAACGCATCGCCCATCTGCTGCGGGTCACCGACGACCTGTCCGATACCGTGGCGACACAGGCCCGCGAGATCGACCGCCTGACCGCGCGGGTCGAAATGCTGATGATGCGCGAAGCCGAGCGCGAATCCGAGGGCACCGGCGGCATCGTGCTCGCGGACGAGCGTCCGCCGCATTACTAGGCGGGTTTCGTTTGCGAAGACACCCCGGCGTCCCCTCGACACATCGCCGCCTCGGCATGGCTCAGTTGCCGCGGATATCCGTCGCGATGACCGCGCCGTCATGCAGCAGAATTGTCTTCCACACCGGGTTCGAGCCGAACCGTTCATAGACGCTGACAAAGGCGGTGTTGCGCGCAAGCCGCGACATGGCCGAGCCGCAGGGCCTCCCCTTGCCGACTCTGCAGATCTTCGATTTGACCTGCTCGTAAGCAGCATCGGTTTCGGAATAGGGCTGCACCTTCGAGGGCAGACCATAGCGCAGCTGTTCATGGGTTTCCGGGCTTCCGAACATCGCCAGCGCGGCGGTGAACTGTCGGGCGCAGCCATCGTCAAAGCCGGTCACGTAAAATGTATGGGGGGCCGTGGCGCCGGGCTGTGAATCGTATATCGCAAAGGTATTGCGGTTTTCGGGATAGCGTTCGACCCGCGTGCCAAGCCGCCGGTCGGGAACGTCACAGACCCGCGCCAACGTGCCGTAGGGCAGGACGGTGCCCATCGGCACGACCCGGTAATCCGGATCGCCCGCTTTCGGACCTGCCGCCGCGCCTGACCCGCCAAAAAGGCCGCCCGAGGAGTCGCCCTGACCCTGTGGCGGGACCGCGGCAACCCTTGTGCCGGTCTCGTCGCGCCCGGCGCCTTCGGACTTGGCCTCTGCGGCGGCGCGGCTCAGGAAGCCAAGCAAGCCACCGCGCGGTTCTTCTGCCGGTTCCGGCACCTGAACAGGTGTTGCGGCCAATCCGTCTTCCGGTTCGGCGCCGATCGACGCCTGTCCCTCGGTCTCAGCGATATCGGTATCCGACAGGCGGGGGACGTCCTGAAGCGTCGCGTCCGTGCATCCGGCCAGCAGACCGGCGGCGCACAGGATCGCAACGAAACGTGTCATGATGTCCCCACTCCTCCCGGAGCGCAGCCTAGCCATCACGGCAGCATCCGTCCAGCGGACCGGACGCGGCGGGCCTTTATGAGCGGCTTACAGCTCTTCGACATCAAGAACGCCGCCAAGCGACTTGATCGCGCCCTTGATCTCGGGGGTCACGGGGAAATCCTGGGCCAATGCCACATCGACCTCACCGGGCAGGCCCGGCGCATTGAGGCAGCAGATGCGGATCGGCCCCTTGCCCGCTTTCGGCAACTGATCGGCGGCACGGGTCAGGACAGAGGCGACATGCGCCACCACGTCTGGCTCATCGACGAAGATGCGCAGCCCCATGCTGATGGCATCCGCCACGGCGATATCCGCCGGCGCAACCGACCGGCCCAGCAGCTTGAGCTGATCGGATTCCAATGTCGCCTCGGCGGTGATCAGCACCTTCGAGCCGGTCTCCAGATGATCGCGGGCGGCCTCGAGCGTG
The DNA here is from genome assembly GCF_020055635.1 of Marivita sp. Classification (GTDB taxonomy): domain Bacteria; phylum Pseudomonadota; class Alphaproteobacteria; order Rhodobacterales; family Rhodobacteraceae; genus Marivita. The sequence continues at coordinate 62,581 of NZ_JAIPUT010000021.1, forward strand.
TCGGAAAACAGCGTGACCTCATACGCCCCGGTCGGGTCGCTGAGCTGGGCAAAGGCAAAACGGTTGCCGCGTGCCGACTTGCGTTCCTGGCGGCCGGCAACCACACCCGCCATCTTGACCACGCAGGGCCCGTTCTGCGCCTTGGCCAGCACGTCATCCAGCGTCATCGCGCCCTTGCGCTTGAGCGCGGTCATGTAATCGTCAAGCGGATGTCCCGACAGGTAGAATCCGACCGCCTTGAATTCCTCGGACAGGCGTTCGGCGGGCAGCCAGTCCGTGACCGGCGACAGACGCGGTTCGGGCAGGTCGTCGCCCGCCTCGCCGAACAGCGACACCTGCGCAGAGGCGCGTTGATCGTGGATCGCGGCGGAATAGCCCACCAGCGCGTCAAGGCTTTCAAAGACGCGACGGCGGTTGCGATCAAGCTGATCGAACGCGCCAGAGCGGGCCAGCATCTCCAAAGGCCGCTTGCCGACGCGTTTGAGATCGACGCGGCGGGCCACGTCGAAAAGGTTCACGAAGGGTTTCTCGCCGCGTCCCTCGACGATGAGTTTCATCGCCTCGACGCCCACGTTCTTGAGCGCGCCCAGCGCATAGACCAGCGCGCCGTCCTGCACGTCGAACATCGCCTGTGACCGGTTCACGCAAGGCGGCACCCAGGGCAGTTTCAGCCCCTTCTTCACCTCTTCGAAGAACACGCCCAGCTTGTCCGTCAGGTGAATATCGCAATTCATCACCCCGGCCATGAATTCGACCGGATGGTTCGCCTTGAGCCACGCCGTCTGGTAGCTGACCACCGCATAGGCGGCAGCGTGGGATTTGTTGAAGCCGTAATTGGCGAATTTCTCCAGAAGGTCGAAAACCTCGCTGGCCTTCTTCGCCTCGACGCCGTTTTCCGCCGCACCCTTTTCGAACTTCGGGCGTTCGGCGTCCATCGCCTCCTTGATCTTCTTGCCCATCGCGCGGCGCAACAGGTCGGCACCGCCAAGGCTATAGCCTGCCATGACCTGCGCGATCTGCATCACCTGTTCCTGGTAGACGATGATGCCCTGCGTTTCCTCGAGGATGTGGTCGATCAGCGGATGCACCGACTCGCGCTCTTTCAGCCCGTTCTTGACCTCGCAATAGGTCGGAATGTTCTCCATCGGGCCGGGACGATAGAGCGCCACAAGCGCCACGATGTCTTCGATGCAGGTGGGCTTCATGCGCTTGAGCGCATCCATCATGCCCGAGCTTTCCACCTGGAACACCGCAACCGTCTTGGCAGCGGCGTAAAGCCTGTAGGTGGCTTCGTCATCCAGCGGGATCTGCCCGATATCGTTCTCGGCCCCCTCGAAGGGCGCATAAAGCTCGGTGCCATCGGCGGCTACATGCAGGGGCCGCCCGGTCTTGAAGATCATGTCTAGCGCGTACTGGATCACCGTCAGCGTCTTGAGGCCCAGAAAGTCGAACTTTACCAGCCCCGCCTGTTCGACCCATTTCATGTTGAACTGCGTCGCCGGCATGTCCGAACGCGGATCCTGGTAGAGCGGCACCAGCGCATCCAGCGGGCGATCGCCGATCACCACACCGGCGGCGTGTGTCGAGGCGTTTCGCAAAAGCCCCTCAACCTGCTGGCCATAGGTCAGAAGCCGGTCCACCACCTCTTCTTCGCGGGCCATCTCGCGCAGGCGCGGTTCGTCGATCAGCGCCTTCTGGATGCTGACAGGCTTCACGCCTTCGACCGGGATCATCTTGGACAGGCGGTCCACCTGCCCGTAAGGCATCTGCAACACGCGCCCCACGTCGCGCACCGCCGCCTTGGACAAGAGCGCACCAAAGGTGATGATCTGGCCCACCTTGTCGGTGCCGTACTTGTCCTGCACATAGCGGATCACCTCTTCGCGGCGGTCCATGCAGAAGTCGATATCGAAATCCGGCATCGACACCCGTTCCGGGTTCAGAAACCGCTCGAACAGAAGCTGGTAGCGCAGTGGGTCAAGGTCGGTGATGGTCAGCGCATAGGCCACCAGAGACCCCGCACCAGACCCCCGGCCCGGCCCCACCGGGATGTCCTGATCCTTGGCCCATTTGATGAAATCGGCAACGATCAGGAAATAGCCGGGAAAGCCCATGCCTTCGATGATGCCCAGTTCGAATTCGAGCCGTTTCTCGTAGTCCTCGACCGGGGCGGCATGCGGGATCACCGCAAGCCGGTCCTTCAACCCCGCACGCGCCTGCCGTTTGAGTTCTTCGACCTCGTCATCCGCGAATTTCGGCAGGATCGGATCACGCCGATAGGCCATGAAGGCGCAGCGC
>NZ_JAIPUT010000026.1 GCF_020055635.1 Marivita sp.
CGAAACAAACCAAACCGCCCGCATATCTCTTCAGATATTAGCAATGTCAAAGAGCAACCCAGAAGACAAACAACCAGACCAGTGCGCCCTATACTATCGGCGCGCCCGCCCTGATATACCCCTGAATTATCCACCTCGTCTGCGACCAGTCTTCCAACCAACCGCCCCGTCTGGCGTCCCGTCCCGCGCCTCAGCGCCGCCGGTGAAGGGGTATTTAGAGTCGGGACCGCAGGACCGCAAGCAGAAATCTTGGGAATTTCATAAAAAAGTTAAACTCTCTCGCAACCCATTGCTTTGGAACGCTTATTCTTACCCAAATCGCTGACCTGCGGGGAGGCGCGGAACACCAGATCGATGTCCTGTGACATGCCTTCGACCTTATCCACAGGCTTACCCACACCTGCCCCTGCGGAAGCTTCGGGACTCGGTCCGAGTCACGCCCCCGGACGACCGGATCCCGCGCTCCGCTTGTCCGAGTCGGATGCGGCTTTCCCCCAAAATCTCGCCAAGGTCATCAATCCGCGGCGGCGTGTGCAGCCGCCAGGCGCTCCACGGCTTCGGCGACATGCGGCAGCGGCGGACAGGACCGGCGGGTTTCCAGCGACACGTGCAGCAGGAACTGGTTGCAGGTCGCCAGCACCGCCCCATCCGCCGCACGGTGCATCTCGTGCCAGAGGCGGAGCTTCCTGCCCTGCCCGGCGGTCACACGGGTCGTCACGGTGATGGTCTCGCCCGCGTGGGTCTCGGCCAGATACTTGATCGTGGTTTCGGCGGTGAAATAGCTGTGGCCCGCAGCGACATAGGCGCGGTCCGCGCCGATATGGGTCATCAACTCCTCCGAAGCATCGCTGAACACCTGGCCGTAGCGACCCTCGTTCATATGTCCGTTGATGTCGGTCCAGTCCACCGGCACCACGCGCCGCACCGTGACCAGCGGGGCCTCGTCTCGAAGCGGCCCCCGCAGCGCGATGTCATGATCGAGGATCAGCTTGCCCGCCGCCGCCCCCTGTTGTTTCAGCGCGCGCAGGATGGCGACAAGGTTGTCGTCGCGCAGGCGTTCCAGGTCGCGGATGCCCAGATGGCCGGACTGGGCGTCGGACTGGTCGGCGATCAGGTCGACCAGGGCATCGGTGAACTCCGGCACATCGGTCAGCCTGGTCCAGGGCCATTGCAGGCAGGGCCCGAACTGCGCCAGGAAATGCCGCATGCCCGCTTCGCCCCCCGCCACCCGATATGTCTCGAACAGGCCCATCTGCGCCCAACGCAGACCGAACCCGTAACGGATGGCGTTGTCGATCTCTTCGGTCGTGGCGATGCCATCCCTGACCAGCCACAGCGCCTCGCGCCAGACGGCTTCGAGCAGGCGGTCGGCGATATGCGCGTCTATTTCCGCGCGGACATGGAGAGGATACATGCCGATCTCGGTGAGGATCTGCCTGGCGCGGGCAATGATGTCGGCATCCGACGCGGCACTTGGGACCAGCTCCACGAGCGGCAACAGGTAGACCGGGTTGAAGGGATGCGCGACCATGATCTGGCTGGGGCGGGCAGCGCCCTGCTGCAACTCGGACGGTTTGAACCCCGAGGTCGAAGAGGCCAGAACCGCATCCCCGGGACAAGTCGCCTGTATCTCGGCAATGACCCTGTGCTTGAGATCGCGCCGTTCCGGCACGCTTTCCTGTATCCACTCGGCCCCCGACACCGCTTCGGCCAGCGTCGTCACGCAGGTGATCGCGCCGCGCCTTGGCATCGGGGCCTCATAGAGCATCGGCAACACCCGCGCGGCATTGGTCATGACCTCGGCGATCTTGCGCTCTGCGTCGGGGTCCGGGTCGAAGACGCGCACCTCCCAGCCCATCAGGGCAAACCGCGCAGCCCAGCCAGCGCCTATCACGCCGCCCCCGATGATCGCCGCGATCCGCGTCATGCGAGCCGCGCCAGAACGTCTTTGGCCATCGCCGCCCCCAAGGCGTGGTGCGCGCTTGCCTCCCAATGCACGCCGTCATCGGGCGAAACCCGTGCCGCCGAACCAGCATCGAAAAATCCGACGCCTTGCCGTCCGGCCGCCGCCGCGACGTGATCCGCCAACCCCTGCTGGCGCGCCTCGGCCCCGGCGAAGACGTCCCTGAGAATGCCCGCCTCCTGAACCGGCACCGGTGAGACCAGCAGGATGTCTGCCACCACGGACTCGGCGCGTGTGACCTGCACCAGGCGTTCCAGTGACCGGGCGATCTCGAACGCCGTGACTGAAAAGCGGTGTTTCAGGTCGTTTGTCCCAAGCATCAGGATCATCAGGTCGATCGGGGTGTGGCTGTGCAGGATCGCCGGCAGCACGGTGAGACCGTTGCGCATCCCCCCTTCCACCGGGTCGTCATGTACCGTCGTGCGGCCAGGCAACCCTTCCGAAAGCACCGTGTGATCGGGGCCCAGGGCATTGGCCATCACGTCGGGCCAACGATCCCCCGGCGCGTGACGCGCAAACGCGCCCAGTTGCGTGAGCGGCTTGGTGCCATGCGTGTTGCTGTCGCCATAACAAAGAATGACCGCCATGGTTCACCCCCCCGGTGCGCGTTTGGTCAGGCCCAGCATGTCGCGCACGGCTTGCGGCCCCATGACCCTGGCGCCCATGCCCTCGACGATGCCGACGGCCCGCTCGACCAGTTGCGCGTTGGTCGCCAGAACGCCCTTCTCGAGCCAGAGGTTGTCTTCCAGCCCGACGCGCACATGGCCCCCGGCCAGCACGGCGGCCGCCACATAGGGCATCTGGTTGCGGCCCAGCGAAAAGGCGCTGAAGGTCCAGTGCTCGGGAAGGTTGTTGACCAATGCCATCAAGGTGTTGAGGTCATTCGGCGCGCCCCAGGGGACTCCCATGCAAAGCTGGACCAGGGCCGGATCGTCGAGGATGCCCTCCTTCACCAGTTCCCTGGCGAACCAGAGGTGGCCGGTGTCGAAAATCTCGATCTCGGGCTTTACACCAAGCTCGGTCATCATCCGGCCCATCGCCCGGAGCGTGCCGGGGGTGTTGGTCATGACATAATCGTCTTCGGCGAAATTCATCGTGCCGCAATCGAGCGTGCAGATCTCGGGGAGGCATTCGGCGATGTGGGCGACGCGCTCTGTGGCACCCACCAGATCGGTGCCGTCGGGGTCCACGGGAAGCGGTTTCTCGGTCGGACCGAAGGTGATGCCGCCGCCCATTCCGGCGGTGAGGTTGAGCACGACATCCACCTCGGCATCGCGGATGCGATCCGTAACCTCCCGATAATATTCAACTTTTCGCGATGGCGCACCGGTTTCGGGATCGCGTACATGACAGTGCACGATGGCCGCGCCGGCTTTTGCGGCGTCTATTGCGGACTCAGCGATCTGTTTGGGGGATCGCGGAACATGCGGGCTGCGATCCTGCGTGTTGGCCGAGCCGGTGATGGCGCAGGTGATGAAGACCTCTCGGGTCATGGTCAATGGCATGGCGTCCCCCCTGTCCTTGACGCGAGACTGGGCGCAAACCGGGCCGAGTGCAACGGTTTTCCGATCCGCGGCACGGAAATGAACCCCAGCCTAACCGCCCAGAAACAAACATGAATCCGCCACATTGCGCGGCTATGCACGAGATCATGTCAGACCGCCTGGGGAGGCTTCATGCGACATTATCCAGACCTGAAGGCCGCCGCGCCGCGTTGGCAGAGGCTGTTCGAACTGCACCGCCAGCACAATGTCCAGACGCTCTTGCGCGATGCAGGAGAGATGCCGGACGCCCTGCCCCATGACGTGGCCCTGCACCTGCGGGACCGTGCGGTTCGGTCGCTTCGTACGGTCGAACCGTACATTTCAACCGTACGATAGGGCCGTTCCCGTACGGTTCATCCGTACGGTTACCCCTTGAAGCCGGTCGCGACGACGAATTTCTCGGAACTGTCGGATCTCGACGCCGGCGGCTTGACGTTCACCACCTTGGTGAAGCGCTGCTTGAGCAGCTTCTGCAACTCGCCCTCTGCCCCGCCGGCGAGGACCTTGGCAACAAATGTGCCGCCCTCTTCGAGAACGTCGAAGGCGAAATGGGCGGCGGTTTCACACAGGTTGATGATGCGCAAATGGTCGGTCTGCTTGTGGCCCGAGCTTGACGCGGCCATGTCGGACATGACGACATCGGCGGCACCGCCAAGCCACTCCTTGACCTGATCGTCGGCGCCCTCGTCTAGGAAGTCGAGCTGGTGCAGTTCGCAGCCGGCAATCGGCTCCATCTCCTGCAGGTCGATGCCGAGGACGGTGCCGATCTTCTTGCCCGGCTTCTCGCCAAGCGCGTTCACCCGTTTGACGGCGACCTGGCACCAGCCACCGGGGGCCGCGCCCAGATCGACCACACGGGCGCCGGGGACGAGGAAGCGGTACTTTTCGTCCAGTTCAAGAATCTTGTAGGCGGCGCGGCCCCGGTAGCCCTCGGCATGGGCGCGCTTGACATACGGGTCGTTCAACTGCCGCTGGAGCCAGCGGGTCGAGGACAGCTTGCGGCCCCGGGCGGACTTGACCTTGACCTTGAGGTCACGCTGTCCGCGCCCGGAGGTGTTCTTGCCGTCTGGGGTCTTGCCGGTCGGGGTCTTGGCCATTGGGATGCCCTTTGGTGGTGGTTTGAAGGGCGGTGTAGCACGGGTTTGGGGGAAGGTCATGGGGGATGATGGTGACGGTGCGTGCGAGCATGCACCCTACAGGACGGGTGTAGGGTGCGTGATTTCACGCACCACCTTCACCACATATTAAACCATGCACCGACATGGTTCGGCCATGCCCAACTACCGTCGCCCGAAACTCACCAATGTCCCGATCTTCTTTACCGTGACCTTGGCGGATCGAAACAGCGACCTGCTCATCCGGGAAATCGACCTTCTGCGGCAAGCAGTCCGTCAGACGAAAACCGAAAGACCTTTCGAAATAGATGCCTGGGTTGTCCTGCCCGATCACATGCATTGCATCTGGCGATTGCCCGGCGGTGATACGGACTATCCGACGCGGTGGCGCTTGATCAAGTCGCGGTTTTCACGCGGGGTTCCCATGGGTGCATTGCGTGCAAGCCATGTCAGACGACAGGAGCGCGGTGTGTGGCAACGCCGGTTTTGGGAGCATCACATACGGGATGAGGCGGATTTTGCAGCCCATTTGCGGTATTGTTGGGTGAACCCGGTGAAACATGGATTGGTGGAGAGACCGGAGGATTGGGCGTTTTCGAGTGTGCGCCGGGATTGTTTGGTTGAGGGGTGAATGGTGCGTGCGAGCACGCACCCTACGGAATCTATCCTGTGTAGCGTGCGTGACATCACGCACCGCACATTTCAAACCCGCCGCCACACGCTCGACCGCCGCTCCCATTGTTGCACCAGCCCGTACTCGATGCTCAGCATCACACCGGTGAAGGCCAGCGCGTAGGCCATGACGGTCGCGGTGTCGAAGAGCTGAAAATAGAGGTGGATCTGGAAGCCGACGCCGTTGGAGCGGCCCAGGAACTCGACCACCAGCACGATTTTCCAGATCACGGCCAGTCCGTTGCGGGTGCTGGTGGCGACGAAGGGTCCAAGCTGGGGCCAGATCACGTGGCGCAGGCGGGTCATGGGGCTCAGGCGGTAGACCTGTGCCATGTCGCCCACGCCCCGGTCCAGCGTGCGGACGCCTTCGCGGATCGTGACGGTAACCATCGCGGTCTTGTTGAGGGCGACGGCAATGATGGCCGCGACCTCGTTCAACCCGATCCAGAGGTAGCAGAGCACGATGATGACCAGCGCGGGCAGGTTCAGGAAGACGGTGACCCACGGGTCGCACCACATGTTGAGCCGCTCGGACCGGCCCAGGAGGATGCCGAGCGTGGTGCCCACGGCCATCGCCAGCGCAAAGGCCAGGGCGACGCGGCGCAGGGTGTTGGCCATGTGGTGCCAGAGGTCTCCGGAGGCGCTTTCGGCCGCGATCACCTGCCAGACCGCGACGGGTGTCGGCAGGATGTCGGCATCCTGTGCGATGGCGGCCCCCAGCGTCCAGAGCAGACCGAGGGCGACCAGCGAGATCAGGGTGACGTGAACGGGTGCGCGCATGGGCAGAGCATAGGGGATCGCGGGGGCGCGTGGCTCTTGGACCAAGGTCCAATAGGGCCGGGCTTTGCGCGCTTCTATGGTCGCGGACATGCGAGGCTTTCGAGCGATATGTGCCGCGGTGCTGTGGTGTCTGAGTGCGGTTTGCGCGCTTGGCGCCGTCTTGACCGAGGAGGAGATCGCGGCGCGGATCTATGCGCCGATGAGCCTTGGGGCGCAGATTTCCGAGGACGGGGTGTACGAGCTGCTGAACTCGGGCGGCGCGCCTGCGGGATATGTGTTCCAGACCGAACCGATGGCCCCCCTGCCCGGCTTTTCCGGCGCGCCGGTGAACGTGCTGGTGGTGCTCGATCTGGACGGGCGGTTTCTGGATGTGCAGCTGCTGACCCATAACGAGCCGATCTTCGTGAGCGGATTGGGCGAGGCGCCGTTTCACGCCTTTTTCGAGCAGTATCGCGGCCATTCGATCAGTGACTCTCTGGTGGTCGGCACGCCCTATGGCGGGTCTTCGGGGGGCGGAGGGCTGATCTATCTGGATGGCGTGACCAAGGCCACGGCCTCGGTGCGGATCGCGCACGAGTCGGTATTGGCGGCCGCGTTGCAGGTGGCGCGCGAGAAGATGCAGGGAATCGCGTCGGGGCCGCCGGCCTATCCCGACCCGGACCATGTCGAGGTGCTGACATGGGACGACCTGCTGACGCAGGGCCTGATCACCCGGCGGGTGGCGACCAATGCCGAGGTGCAGGCGCTGTTTGACGGCACGGTCTGGGAGGATGACGACGCCGAGGCGCTGGACGCGCCTGATGCGCCTTACCTTGACCTGTGGATCGCGGATGTCGGGCCGAAATCCATCGCACGGGTGCTGCTGGACGCGGACACGCTCGAGGAGCTCGACCGGTTCATGTCGATCTCGACCTATGACGAGCCGATCCTGGTGATCGAGACCGGGCGGCACGGGCTGGTGTCGGAAGAGTTCGTGCGCAACACCTCGCCCGACTGGATCGGCGCGGAACAGGACGGCTTCCCGGTGGCGCTGCGCGATGCGGATCTCTTCGTGGAGCTGAGCGATGCGGTGCCGGATGCGTTGCACGATGGAGTGGCGATGATCCTGCGCACCGACCGGCGGCTGGGCTTCGATCCGACGCGCGAGTGGACGATGACCGTCGAGGCGGTGCGCGAACACGGGATGTTCCAGCCCGAGATCGGGTCGGTGCAGCTGGCCGCGACCCATGTCACCGATGACAGGTTCTATGCCAGACCGGCGGTGGTGCAAAAGCTGCCGCCCTGGAAAGAGGCGATCTTCAACCGGCAGACCGACTTGATCGTTCTGGCAGTGTGCCTGGCCGGGCTCGTGGCGGTGCTGCTGGGCGCGCAAAGCTGGCTGGCGGGGCTGGCGGCGTTCACCCCGGTGCGTCTGGCGATCCTTGCGGGGGTTCTGGGCTTCGTCGGCTGGTGGGGCCAGGGGCAGTTGTCCATCGTCACGCCGCTGGCGACGCTGCAAGGCGCACTGGCGGGCGGGTCATTTGCCTTCCTGCTCTACGATCCGTTCTCGCTCTTGATCTGGGGGGTGACGATCCTCGGCTTCGTGCTCTGGGGGCGCGGCCTCTTCTGCGGCTGGCTCTGTCCGTTCGGCGCGCTTCAGGAATTTGCGCATCACCTCGGGCGGCTGCTGCGCCTGCCCCGGATCGAGCCGAACGCGCGCTGGGACGCGCGGCTGAAACTGCTGAAATACGCAGCCCTGGCCGGGCTGGTCGGCGTCACGCTGTTTGCGCCCTCCCACATGGACAAGGCGGCCGAGATCGAGCCGTTCAAGACGGCGATCACCACTTTCTTCCTGCGCGAATGGTATTACGTCGCCTACGCCGCGCTGTGGCTGGTGCTGGGTCTGTTCGTGTTCAAGGGATTCTGCCGCTATCTCTGCCCGCTGGGGGCGCTCATGGCCATCGGTGGTGCAATTCGGCTACGGCGCTGGATTCCACGGCGCATCGAATGCGGTGCGCCCTGTCAATTGTGCAAGGTGAAGTGTAAATACGGGTCCATCGCCCGGGACGGAGCGATCCAGTATTCCGAATGTTTCCAGTGCCTTGATTGCGTGACGATTCACGACGACGCGGATCAATGCGTGCCCCTGATCCTCAGGGGCCGGACCGCGCGCCGCGCGTCGCGTGACCTGGGCCATCCCAATACGGTGCCAGCCGAATGAACCGCCGCAGATTCCTTTCCCTTTCCGCCGCCTTTGCCTGCGCCCCGGCGCTTGCACATGCCGACACATGGTCGGGCCGCGCCCTTGGCGCGGATGTGTCGATCACCCTGCATGGCCCCCGCGACCTGACGCAGCGGGCACTGGCGGACGTGCCGAACATGCTGACCAATATCGAAAACACCTTCAGCCTGTTCAAACCGATGTCGCACCTGTCGCGGCTCAACATGATGGGGCGCCTGCGCGCGCCGACCGGGCTGATGTACCGTCTGCTGTCCCGCGCGGACGAGGCGCATCGCCTGACCGACGGGCTGTTCGATCCGACGGTGCAGCCGGTCTGGCAGGCACTTGCCCTGGGGCATGATGTCGAGATCGCCCGCCGGGCGCTGGGCTGGCACCGGGTGCGCTATTCCAAGCGGATGGTCGAATTGCAGAGCGGTCAGGCGCTGACCCTGAACGGCATCGCGCAGGGCTTCGCCACCGATGTGATGTCGCTTCTTCTCAAGCGGCACGGTGCCGAGACGGCGCTGGTGAATATCGGCGAACAGGTGGCGCTTGGCGGACCGTTCACGCTGGGTCTCGCCGATCCGGACCATGGCCATCTTGGCACCCGTCAGCTGCGCAACATGGCGATTGCCACCTCGAGCCCGGGGGCGCTGCAACTGGGGGACCAGGGGCATATCCTCGGACCCCGGAACGAGATCCCGCTCTGGTCGACCATCAGCATCGAAGCGCCGTCGGCCACCATGGCGGATGCGCTGTCGACGGCGGCCGTGTTCATGAACCGCGACGCGCTGCGACGGTTGAAGGTTCGGGCGAAACTGCACCGCATCACGATGGTCGATGCGGACGGAAACGTGCAGACACTCTGATCCTCTCCGGTTCGAAAATATCCCGGGGGTCTGGGGGCAGAGCCCCCAGGATTTTCCATCGATGGAAAATCGCCAGCGCGTCGACGCGTTCCGGACGATGCGTCGACGCAGCCTGTTCATCCCATGAAAAACCCCGGTCGATGGACCGGGGTTTTCCTGTCATCCGCCTGGACCGGATCAGCTTGCGGCAGCAACCGCCCGCTTGGTCATCACGCCGACCAGATGCGCCCGGTAGGCGCCGGAGCCATGCAGGTCCGAGATCATGCCATCGCCGGACACCGACAGGCCGTCCACGGCCTCCGGTGCAAAATTCGCCGACAGCGCCTCTTCCGCCTCGGTCCAGCGGAACACGCCGTCTTCCGACGCGCCGGTCACGGCGACCCGCACGCCATCGGCGTATTTGGCGACGAACACGCCGACCAGCGCAAAGCGCGAGGCGGGTTGTTCGAACTTCATGTAGCAGGATTTCTCGGGCACCGGGAAGCGGACCTCGGTGACGATCTCACCCTCGTCGAGCGCGGTGGCGAACATCCCCTGGAAGTAGTCGTCCGCCGCGATGGACCGGTTGTTGGTCACGACAGTCGCGCCCGAGGCCAGAACCGCCGCCGGATAGCAGGCGGACGGGTCGTTGTTGGCCACGCTGCCGCCGATGGTGCCGCGATTGCGGACCGCCGGATCACCGATATTGCCCGCCAAAGCCGCAAGGCCCGGATAGGAGGAGGCCTCTCTGGCCACGGTGGCATGGGTCGTTCCACCCCCGATGCAAAGCGCGCCATCGTCGGCGGTGCAGACGCCCTTGATGTCCGCGATGCCGGTCAGGCTGACCAGCACGGACGGCGCCGAGAGGCGCTGTTTCAGCGTCGGGATCAGGGTCTGACCGCCGCCCAGCGGCAGCGCCTCGTCGGTGCCCAGGGCCGCCACGGCGTCGGCGACCGATGTGGGCCGTTGAATGTCAAAGCTATACATGTGCTCAGCCCTCCTTATTGGCCGTTCATCGCTGCCCAGACGCGCGAGGGCGACACGGGCATGTCAATGTGGGAAACGTGGGTGTGACCCCCCGAGTGCAGCGCGTCGATCACCGCGTTCACCACCGTGGGTGGTGAGCCGATGGCCCCGGCCTCGCCGCAGCCTTTGACGCCCAGCGGGTTGTGCGTGCAGGGTGTCTGGCAGGAATGGTCGACCACGTAATGCGCCATGTGCGGGATGTCGTCCGCACGCGGCATGGCGTAATCCATGTAGGACGCGCTCAGCAGCTGGCCGTTTTCGTCATAGGCGCAGTTCTCCAGAAGCGCCTGACCGATGCCCTGTGCGATGCCGCCATGAACCTGGCCTTCGACGATCATCGGGTTGACCACGTTGCCGAAATCATCCGCCGAGACGAATTTTTCGATGGTGACCTTGCCGGTCTCGGGATCGACCTCGACCTCGCAGGCATAGGCGCCTGCCGGGTAGGTGAAGTTCGCCGGATCGTAGAAGGCGGTTTCCTCGAGCCCTGGTTCGATCTCTTCCAGCGGGTAGTTGTGCGGCACGTAGGCCGCGAGGGTCACATCCCCCCAGGCGACCGACTTGTCGGTGCCAGCCACGCTGAACATGCCGTCCTTGAGCTCGATATCGCTGTCGGAGGCCTCCAACAGGTGGCCGGCGATCTTCTTGGCCTTGTTGATGATCTTCTCGGTCGCGCGCACCATCGCCGATCCGCAGACCGCGAGGCTGCGCGAGCCGTAGGTGCCCATGCCGAAGGGGATCTTCGACGTGTCGCCATGCACGATGTCGATCATGCTTTCGTCGATGCCGAGCATTTCGGCCACGACCTGCGGGAACACGGTTTCATGCCCCTGCCCGTGGCTGTGTGCGCCGACCATCACCGAGATCGAGCCGGTGGCGTTTACCCGGACGGTTGCGGCGTCATAAAGACCGGCGCGGGCGCCCAGTTGTCCCACGAGGTTCGACGGTGCGATGCCGCAGGCCTCGATGAAGCAGTTGACGCCGAGGCCGCGCAGCATGCCTTTCTTCTCGGACTCGGCGCGGCGTGCGGCAAAGCCCGGGATGTCCATCAGCTCTTCCATCTTGGCCATGGTCGCTTCGTAATCGCCGGTGTCGTATTCGACGGCGACGGGCGTGGCATAGGGGAATTGCGTGATGAAGTTCTGGCGGCGCAGGGCGATCGGATCGACGCCCAGTTCGCGGGCGGCCTGATCGATCACGCGCTCCAGCTGGAACGTCGCTTCGGGGCGGCCGGCCCCGCGATAGGCGTCAACCGGCACGGTGTTGGTGAAGACCGCCTTGACGTTCACCTGAACGGCGGGGGTCTTGTAGTTGCCGGCCATCAGCGTGCCGTGCAGCCATGTCGGCACCGAGGACGAGAAGGTGGACAGGTAGGCGCCCATGTTGGCCTTGGTGTCGGTGCGCACGCCGATGAAGTTGTTGTCCTTGTCCAGCGCCAGTTCGATCCTGGTCACGTGGTCGCGGCCATGCGCGTCGGACATGAACGCCTCGGAGCGGGTCGAGGTCCATTTGACCGGGCGGTTGCAGGCCTTGGCGGCGAAGGTGCAGAACGCTTCTTCGGCGTAGTGGAAGATCTTGGTGCCGAAACCGCCCCCCACGTCAGGGGCCACGACGCGCAGCTTGTGTTCGGGGATGCCCAGAACAAAGGCGCCCATCAGCAGGCGGATCACGTGCGGGTTCTGGCTTGTGGTGTAGAGCGTGTAATCGTCACCCGCGCGGGAATAGTCCCCGACTGCGACGCGCGGCTCCATCGGGTTGGCGACCAGCCGGTTGTTCACCAGTTCCAGCGTCGTCACATGCGCGGCGCTCTTGAACGCGGCATCGGTGGTTTCGGTGTCGGTGCCGAACTGCCAGTCATAGCAAAGGTTGTCGTCCAGATCGTCATGCACCTTGGTGGCGCCGGCTTCGAGCGCCTTGCCCATGTCGACCACAGCCGGAAGCTCTTCGATATCGACGACAATCGCCTCGGCCGCGGTGCGGGCCTCTTCGAGGCTGTCGGCGACAACGGCGGCGATCGGATCGCCCACGTGGCGCACTTTGCCCTGACACAGGACCGGGTGCGCCGGTTCCTTCATCGGCTCGCCGTGCTTGTCGGTCACCTGCCAGCCGCAGGGCAGACCGCCGACGCCTTCGAAATCGGCGCCGGTAAAGATGCGCACGACACCGGGCATGCCTTCCGCGGCGCTGGTGTCGATCTTGCTGATCTTGCCATGCGCCACATCGGAGCGCAGGAAATGCACATAGGCCTGGCCATGCACGTTGATGTCGTCGGTATAATTGCCGGCGCCGGTCAGAAAGCGGACGTCTTCACGCCGCTTCGGGCTTGCGCCAATGCCATGATCCTTCGGCATATCGGTATTCCTCCCTGGGAGCGGTGCGTGCGGGCACACACCTTTTATGAATTATTCTGCGGCGACGGCGGCGACGTCCTGACCGGATGCTGCCATGATTGCCTTGACGATGTTGTGGTAGCCGGTGCAGCGGCAGATATTGCCTTCCAGGTAATCCCGCACTTCCGCCTCTGACGGCTTGGGGTTCTCCTTGAGCAGCGCCGCCGCCGACATCACCATGCCTGGTGTGCAGAAACCGCACTGAAGTCCGTGATGCTCCTGGAACGCCTGCTGGATCACGTTGAGCGATCCATCCGCGTTCGCCATGCCTTCGATCGTCTTGACCTCGGCACCGTCCGCTTCGGCGGCGAACATGGTGCAGGATTTCACGGCTTCGCCGTTCACATGCACGACGCACGCGCCGCATTGCGACGTATCGCAGCCGACATGGGTGCCGGTCAGGCGCAGGTCATCGCGCAGAAAGTCGGTCAAGAGCGTGTTGCCCTTCACGTCTCCGGAAACGGATTTTCCGTTCACCGTCATCGTTACCTTAGTCATCAAGTCCTCCCGTCGGTATTCAATATCGTTTGTGTTTCAGAAGTTTTCGCCGATCAAGTAACGAGTTTCTTGAACCAGCCTTTTTTCGGTTCGCCGCCTTCGGCGTCGCTTTCCAGCGCGCCTGCCTCGGCCTCGGCCTCGGCCTTGCCCGGGCCTTCGACAGCGTTCTGGAAATTGGTGAAGAACTGGTCGGCCATCTTCTTGGCAAAGCCGTCGATGATGCGGCTGCCCAGCTGGGCCAGCTTGCCGCCGACCTTGGCATCGACCTCGTAATGCAGTTCGGTTCCGCCCTCGACCTGCTTGAGGGTGACATCGGCCCCCCCCTTGGCAAAGCCGGCAGCCCCGCCCTTGCCTTCACCGCTCAGCGTGAGCGACTGGTTCGGGATCATCTCGGACAGCGTGACGTGACCCTTGAAGGTGGCTTTGACCGGGCCGACCTTCTGGACCACCGTCGCTTCGAACCCGTCTTCGGGCGAGCCGTGCATTTCCTGGCACCCCGGAACGCACTGCTTGAGCACCTCGGGATCGAGGATGGCCGCCCAGACCTGTTCGGGGGGCGCGGCGATGGTGCGGGAATCGGACATGTGCATCTGTGTGATCCTTCTCTGAGGGTCAGCCTAGGGGGTTGGACCCCGGCGGCATATAAGACCAATGGCTTAACGTCTGGGTGACAGCTACCTCTCGGGCGGCTGGTGCGTCAGCCCGTAGCTTTCGAAGATTTCGGCGATCCGCCCGTCGGACAGGGCGGCGAAGATGGCGTCGTCGACCGAGTAGCTGAGCCCGCGATAGGCGAAGTGACTGCCTGTCCCGAGCGTCCACCGGGACTTGGCGAAACCGGGCAACGGCGGCTGATGGATCGCAATCCCGTCGACCGCACCGTATTCAAGCTGCGCCAGGGGTCCCATCGCTGCCATCACCTCTCCCTCCGCAAGAGCCTGCATCGCGGCCTGCATCGTCGGGTAGCGTCGCACACCCCGGGCCAGTTGCCCACCGGCAAAGCTGGTCAGGTAGAAATCGGCGATGGAATCGTTCTCGACCGCCACCGTGTCGATGCGGAAATAGGCCGGAACCGGCCCGCCATCGGGATAGTCGGCCTCGGAATAGGCGATGGCGATGCTTTCGGTCATGTACTGGCCGGTGAACACCACCTGTTCGACCCGGCAATTGAAGGCGCTGTCATAGGGCACGCGAAGCATCACGTTCGACACCGCCCCGCCGACCACCGGCCCCTGCCAGATGTTGTTGCGCAGATCGGCATCGAGGTTTTCGCCCGCCGTGACGAACTTGAACCGCGGCGCCACACCAAGATCCTCGGCGATGATCCGCGCGATATCGATATCTATGCCGCGCGGCTTGCCCGCCTCCTCCCAGCTGTAGGGCGGGTAGTCCTCGTAGACCGCGAAGGTCATGAACCCCCGGTCCATGATCTGGTCGATGTCCTGGCCGACGATGTCGCGGCTGGCGTTCTGCGGCTTGGGCTGCGGGATGAAATCGGCGCAGGGGTCGCTGGCCATGGCGGGGGTCGCGAGGGCCAGCAGGGCCGCTGTGAAGGTGGCGCGCAGACGCATCATGGGATCAGTGTGCCGCCGACAGACCGATCGTCAAGGCCTCGGCGGCGCGGGCATAGGCCTCTTGCGTGCCGTCGATCAGGTTTGCCGCGCGATAGGCCGCGCTGTCGGCGACGGGGGCGCCGGACACGGTCTCGATATCGGCCGCGATTTCGGCAAGCCGGGTCTTGAGCGCATCGGCATCGGCAGAAGACGCATCGTCGGCATATCCGACGATCTGGTCGCGCAGCGCCTTGAGCTCATCCGCCACCTCTTCCATCGACGCGTCATCGGGGCGCGTCTCGATATAGGTGCGGATCGCCCAGGCGGCATCCTGCCCCAGCAATTCGCCGAATTCCGGCATCTTGGTGGTGCCGTTCTGGGTATACCCGAAGCGGAAGCGTTCGATATACCATTCATCGCCGTATTCCTCGGCTTCGAGGAACCGCACATCTGGGGCCAGGCCGCCCGAAATCGCCTCGAGGCCATGGCAGCGGGCGCAGTTCTGGTTGTAGCCCGACGCGCCGATCTCGACCGCGCGGGCCCAGACCTCTTCGCCGACGGCTTCGGCGCGGTACGGGTTCTCGGTCAGCCATTCGTCGCCGGTTTCCGGCAAGCCAGCCGTATCGACCGCCTGCGGGGCCACATCGCCATGCGCCTGCACAAGCGTGGCGACGGCACTCAGCGCCAGTGCGGCGCATGCGGATTTGAGAGTGAAAGCGGTCATGGGGTCCTCCTCAGGCACAACTGTGTCTTGCCGGATATGTACCGAGGCCCCATCGATGCGGATATTGGACTTTCGTGGCGCGACAGGGCGATTCCGGTCCATTCGGCCCGAGACAATGGTCGTATTTCCTCTTTTTGCATCCTCGGCCTACCGTTCTGGCGGGAGGACCAGATCAATGCGAAACACGTCTGTTGCGTGCGCCGTCGCCTGTGCGATGGGCCTTGGGCTCGGCTCGGCCTCAAGCGCCCAGGTCGAGGTGGCGGTCCACTATCTCAAGCAGGTCGTGGAGGCGCCGCCAACCCTGTCGAACCTCGATCCGATCCCGGACGACCTGGGCCTGCGGGGGGCCGAGCTCGGGCTGGAAGACAACATCACCACCGGGCGCTTCCTGGGGCAGACCTACACGCTCGCCGTGACCGAGGTGGCCCCCGACGGAGATTTCGCAGGGGCCGCCCGCGCGGCACTGGCAGAGGGCGATCTGCTGGTGCTGGATGCGCCGGCCGACATGGTGACCGCGGTGGCCGATCTTCCCGAGGCGGCGGCAGCGCTGCTGTTCAATGCCGGGGCTGCGGATGTCGCGCTGCGCGGCGACCGGTGCCGGGCGAACCTGCTGCACACCCTGCCCTCCTACGCGATGAAGGCCGATGCGCTGATGCAGTTCTTCGTGCAGCGCCGCTGGGACGACATCGCGCTGATCGCGGGCGACCGCCCCGACGACCAGGCCTGGGCCGACACGCTGGAGGCCTCGGCGCGCAAGTTCGGGCTGTCCTTCGGCGCGCGCAAGACCTGGGCCTTCGACGCCGACATGCGCCGCAACGCGTCCCAGGAAGTGCCGCTCTTCACCCAGGACCTGGGCGAGTACGACGTGCTGCTGGTGGCCGACGCAGCCGATGATTTCGCGCGCTACATCTCGTTCAACACCTGGCGGCCCCGGCCTGTTGCAGGCTCCGAAGGGCTGCGCCCGGTCACATGGCACCGCGTGGTCGAGGCCTGGGGGGCCGCGCAGCTTCAGTCGCGGTTCGAAGACCTGGCCGAGCGCCCGATGCAGGACCGCGATTATGCCACATGGGCGGCGCTGCGCGCCATCGGAGAGGCCGTCACCCGCACGGGCGCGGCAGACGCCGGAACCCTGCGCGGCTACATGCTGTCCGAGGACTTCGAACTGGCCGGCTTCAAGGGCCGCCCGCTGACCTTCCGCAGCTGGAACGGCCAACTGCGCCAGCCGATCCCGCTGGTGCATGAACGCGCGCTGGTGGCGCAGGCCCCGCTCGAAGGCTTCCTGCACCAGCGCACCGAACTGGACACGCTGGGCCTCGATCTGCCCGAAAGCGGCTGCACCGCCTTCGAAAACTGAGGGCATCTTCATCTTGCCTGGTAAACTCCGGGGGTCCGGGGGCAGCGCCCCCGGTCCGCCAGCAACCCAAAAGGACCGACTCCGATGAAACTGCCGATCCTCACCACCCTGACCGCCGCCCTGCTGTCGAGCACGGCCCTGGCGGACGAGATCTGGGTGACCAATGAGAAAGACGACACGATCAGCGTGATCGACATCGAGACGCTTGAAGTCGTGCGCACGATCGAAACCGGCGAACGCCCGCGCGGGATCACCTTTTCCAAGGATTTCTCGGTGGTCTACATCTGCGCCTCGGACAGCGATTCGGTGCAGGTGATGGACCCGGACACCGGCGAGATCCTGCATGACCTGCCCTCGGGAGAAGACCCCGAACAGTTCGTGCTGGCTCCGGACAACCGCCATCTCTACATCGCCAACGAGGACGATGCGATCACCACCGTGGTCGACACCGTCACGCGCACCGTCGTGGCGCAGATCGACGTCGGCATCGAACCCGAAGGCATGGCGGTCAGCCCCGATGGCAAGATCGCCATCACCACCTCGGAAACCACCAACATGGCGCATTGGATCGACACCGAAACCCAGCAGTTGTTCGCCAACACTCTGGTGGATTCGCGCCCCCGTCATGCCGAATTCGTCAAGGACGGCACCGAGCTCTGGGTGAGTTCCGAAATCGGCGGCACCATCACCGTGTTCGACGTGGCGACCCAGACCGAAAAGGCCAAGATCGAATTCGAGGTGGCCAACATTCACCCCGACCGCGTGCAGCCTGTGGGCTTTGAATTCACCGCCGGGGACACACATGCCTTTGTCGCCCTGGGACCGTCGAACCACGTGGCGGTCGTCAATTCGGACAGCTACGAGGTCGAGGATTACATCCTTGTCGGCCGCCGGGTCTGGCACATGGATTTCAACGCCGACCGGACGCAGCTTTTCACCACCAACGGCGTGTCCGGCGACGTCACCGTGGTCGATGTGGCCAGCCGCAAGGCGATCAAGAGCATCAAGGTGGGCCGTTTCCCCTGGGGGGCCGCGTTCCGGCCGACCGAGTGAGCAGTCGCACCGGACCATCCCAATTCTGTTTGTCACCTGACAGCAATCGCGTTTCACACATGACGGAGTTTTCAATGAAACAGACCCTTGCCGCCCTTGGCCTTGCCCTCCTCACCCCCGCGCTTGTCCTTGCCGATGGCGCCCCGCGCGAAGACTGGGGCCGCGCCGGCATCCTGTCCTCGGCCAACAAGGCCGATCTGCCGCCGATCACGCTCAGTTCCGGCATGCCTCTGGCGGACGCGCCCTGGGTGCTGACCTCGGGCACCTACTACGAGTTCGAGATCGAGGGCGACGGATCGGCCGAACTGGCGCTGGAGGGATCGGAATTCTTTCGCGCCATCTGGATCGACGAGATCGTGGTGAACGATCTGGAAATCCGGCCCATCGGAGTGAATTCCATCGAATTCGACGATGCCGGCTCCATGGAAATCGGTTTCGTGGCGATCAAACCCGGTGAATATTTCCTGCGCATTCCCGGCTCGACCGGCGAGACGCAGCGGTTGGGGATCACCATCGAATAGGCGGGCCGGGGATTTGGCGCGAACGATGCGTCGACGCATCGTTGATTTTCCGTTACCGGAAAATTGGGGGCTCCGCCCCCGCGCCTTCGGCGCTCCCCCGGGATATTTTTGAACCAGAGAAGACAGGACGGACAGCGCGGATGAGTTTGCAGGTTGCCGGACTGTCGTTCTCCTATGGCGGCAAGATCGCGTTGGAAGACGTGACCTTCGAGGTCGATGCCGGGCGCTTTGCGGCGCTGCTGGGGCCGAACGGGGCGGGCAAGTCCACGTTGTTTTCCCTGATGACGCGGTTGTTCGGCACGCAGGGTGGTTCGATTTCCATCGCCGGGCATGATCTGGCGGTCGCGCCTCTGGCGGCGATGGCGGATCTGGGGGTGGTCTTTCAGCAGACGACGCTCGACCTGGATCTGACGGTGCGGCAGAACCTGCGCTATTTCGCGGCCCTGCACGGTCTTTCGGGACGCGAGGCGGACCGGCGAAGTGACGCGGCGCTGGAGCGCTTGGGGATGGCGGAACGGGCGGGCGAGAAGGCGCGGGCCCTGAACGGCGGGCATCGGCGGCGGACCGAGATTGCGCGGGCCTTGTTGCATGATCCCAAGGTATTGCTGCTGGACGAGCCGACGGTCGGTCTGGACGCCACGACGCGGGCGGCGTTGACGCGTCATATCCACGATCTGTGTGGTGATACCGGCGTGACGGTACTTTGGGCCACGCATCTGACCGACGAGGTGTCGGAGGATGACCAGGTGATCCTGCTGCATCGCGGGCGGGTGCTGGCGGATGGGCGTTGCGGGGCATTGCGCGGCGCGGCGTCGCTGCCCGCCTATTTCGCGCAGATGACGGGCGCGGCTGCATGAGCGGTGTCCGCCATGCCCTGGTCGCGATGCGGGCGATCGTGATCCGCGAGGCGCTGCGCTTCGTGCATCAGCGCGAGCGCTTCGTGGCGGCGCTGGTGCGGCCCTTGGTGTGGTTGCTGGTTTTTGCCGCCGGGTTTCGGGCGGCATTGGGGTTGTCGATCAGCCCGCCCTACCAGACCTATATCACCTACGAGACCTATATCGTGCCGGGGCTGTGCGGGATGATCCTGCTGTTCAACGGGATGCAATCGTCGCTGAGCCTTGTCTATGACCGCGAGATGGGCTCGATGCGGTTGTTGCTGACGGCGCCGCTGTCGCGGGCGTGGCTCTTGTTCAGCAAGCTCCTGGGGAGCACGATCATCTCGATCCTGCAGGTCTATGCGTTCCTCTTGGTGGCGTGGCTGTTCGATATCACGTTGCCCGGCTGGGGCTATGTCGCCGCCCTGCCCGCGCTGGTGCTGGCGGGGTTGATGCTGGGGGCGTTGGGGCTGGCATTGTCGAGTTTCATCAAGCAGCTGGAGAATTTCGCAGGGGTGATGAATTTCGTCATCTTCCCGATGTTCTTTCTCTCCTCCGCGCTCTACCCGCTGTGGAAGATGGCGGAGAGTTCGGAGCTGTTGCACGATATCTGCGCGGCCAATCCGTTCACCCACGCGGTCGAGCTGATCCGGTTCGCGCTTTATGTCGAGGTGAACCCGATGGCGCTTTTGTGGACGCTGCTGGCGACTGTGGCCTTCATGGCCCTTGCAGTATGGGGATATGACCCGGCGCGCGGGATGATGACGCGCAAGGGGTGATCTACGACCATAGAAAGGGTGATCGAAAGCGTGGATTGCGATAGGATTGCGACATGAGACATATCCTGATCCCGTTGAGCTGCGCGCTTGCGCTGAGTGCCCCCGCCCTTTGGGCCGAACCCGAGGACGATGATCCGGGGGGTGTGCTGAACCCCGACGAGATGACCTGGCAATCCATGCTGGACCGTGCCGAGAAAGGCGAGACCGGCATGGTGCTCTGTTCGACCGGGTACATGATGACCAAGTCCGGGGATCACGCGACGGCGCGGGCGCTGTTCGAGAATTGTGCCAATGCCGGCTATACCGGGGCGATGACCTGGATGAGCCAGCTCGACAACAACGGGCTGGGCGGGGAGTATGACCCCGATGCCAGTGCCGCCTGGGACCGGCAGGCGGCGGAACTGGGCGACCCGGTGGGCAAGTTCAACCACGGGCTGAACCTGATGCGCGGGCACGGCATCGCCAGGGACGAGGCGCTGGGGCGGCGCTTTGTCGATGAGGCCGCCGCGGAAGGACTGCCGGTGGCCCGGCGGTTGCAGGGCGCGGGCTATGATCTGGACGAGGTCACGCCGGATGCCGACAACTGGAAATACGCGCCGGTGTTCTAGGCGCAGGCCCGTTGGAACCGGAAGACCGCTGCGCGTTCCGCGCCCTACCCGGATCGGTCGTTTCCGACAAACGGGTCACGCGCCCGCCAGGGATTTGGCGACAAGGAACGCCCCCTTGAGGATCGCGAACAGCAGGCCCGACAGGGCGAAAACCCCGGCTGCTCCGATCAGTGTTCCGACAATCGCCGCCACCCCGTCCCGTTCGAGGACCGCCAGTGCCAGGATCGCGATGGCAAGGGCGGGTATGCTGTTGCCGAAGGGGATCGGCAGGAACAGGATCATGGCGAGAACCAGGGCCAGACAGCCGATTACCTGCTCTGCCGGTCCGGTTGTCATCCAGGTCAGCCGTGGTCCGACCATGCGCTCGACCCGTCGTATCGATGGCAGCACCCGCTGAAGCATCCTGCTGAAATCGATGCGCTGAAGCGATCTGCTGCGAATGATCTCGGGCAGCCATGGCTGGTCCCGGCCCCGCATCAGTTGCCAGGACAGGAAAAGCAGAGGTGCGCCAAGCACAGCGGAAATCCCCGGGATCGCGATGGGCAAGGCGACCGGCACCGCGAACAGAAAGAGCAGCGCACCGAAGGCGCGGTTTCCGAAACCGTCGATCAGCTGTCCAAGCGAAAGGCGTTCGTCAGGCAAGGCTGCTGCCTCGGCAACCGCCTGAAGAATGTTCGACAAGCGCTGCGGCTGGCCACCAACGTCAGGATCGAACGGGCCCTGGACCGGGGCGGGATCGGGTGCACCGGGATGCGAAGGCATGATCTGTCTCATGGATGTAATCCGGATATGTCGTGTGACGTGGCGCCGGGAACGCCCTGCCCCCGGCGCGCCTGGTTCTATCCCAGTTGCCGACCCGGTTGCCCGAAGGAGGCGCTGGTCATGCCGTCCGGGCTGTGCGCCGCGAGCCAGGCCAGGATCGGCCCGGACACGAAAAGCGAGGAACCCGTTGCGATGATCACGCCCGCGATCAGGGGCCAGGCGAATCCGCCAACCGCAGACCCGCCCCAGAGCGCCATCGGGAGCAAGGCCCCCAGCGTCGTGCCGGAGGTCAGGATGCAGCGGCCCAGAACCTGGTTGAGACTGCGGTCGATCACCTCGGAGAGCGGGGCTGCACCGCCCCTGCGCAGGTGTTCGCGGATGCGGTCATAGACCACCACCTTGTCGTTCACCGAATAGCCGATCAGCGTCAGCAGCGCGACCAGCGTTGTCAGGTTCACCTCCCACCCGGTCACCACGATGACACCCAGGGTCTTGGTCAGATCGAGCAGCAGCACCAGGATCGCGCCCGCCGCGAAATGCCACTCGAACCGCACCCAGATATAGGCAAACATCGCAAGGAGCGCGAGGCCGAGGGCGATCATTCCTGTGCTGGCCAGTTCCGCGCTGATCGTGGGGCCGACGAGGTCGATCTGGTCGAACATCGCGCCTGGCACTGCCTGATGTGCGGCGGCTTCCACTGCGGCGACCATTGCGGGCCCCGCGTCGCCCTGCACCCGGATCAACGCCTCGGTCGCGTCACCGAAGGCCTGAAGGCTTGCGTCCCCGGGCACACCTGCGTCGAGGGCCGCGCGCAGGTCCGCAAGGGGCAGCAATGTGTCCGAACGCAGGATCATCTGAACCCCGCCGGTGAAGTCTATGCCGAAATTCGGCCCCGGAAGCACCAGAGCCACCAACGATCCCAGCGACAGGACTGCCGACAGGGCAAGCGCCAGCCTGCCCCGCCGCATGAACGCGACCACACCGGGCACCGGAACGCCACCTGTGAGCGGGGCAATCGCAAGCCGCGCGGGTTTGCGGCGACGCACCAGCGCCTCCATCATCATCCGCATCAGCACCACGGCGGTGAACATCGAGATCAGGATGCCGAGACTCATGGTGACGGCAAATCCGCGGATCGCGCCCGCGCCGAACAGGAACAGCACGACCATCGCCAGCAGCGTCGTGATGTTGGCGTCGAGGATCGTTGCCCAGGCACGGGCGTAGCCCTGGGTCAGCGCGGTGATGGCATTTGCCCCTCTGGCAGTTTCTTCGCGGATCCGGCTGAAGATCAGGATGTTGCTGTCCACCGCGATGCCCAGACACAGGATGATCCCCGCGATGCCCGGCAGTGTCAGCGTGGCCCCGATCAGCCCGAGCGCCGTCAGAGTCAGCATCACGTTGATCCCGAGAATGGCGCTCGCCAGAAGCCCCCAGCCGCCGTAAAGCGCGACCATGATCGCCACCACCAGCGCGAGACCCACAGCGCCCGCGACGAGGCCCGACGCGATGGAATCCGCGCCAAGCGCCGCGCCGACGCTGCGCTCTTCGATCACCTCGAGCGAGGCGGGCAACGCGCCCGAACTCAGCAGCACCGCCAGCGTCTGGGCCTCTTGCAGCGTGAAATCGCCGGTGATCTGGCCCTGCCCGCCCGAAATCACGGTCTGGATCACCGGCGCGGTCAGGATGTCGCCGTCAAGCACGACGGCAAACCGCTGGCCGATATGGGCGGCGGTGATGTCGGAAAACGCGATCGCGCCCTGCCGGTCGAAGGCAAAGGTCACCATCGGCTGCCCGGTGTCCGGGTCGAAGGCCGAGGCCGCGCGGTCCAGCCGGTCGCCGGACAGCGCGATGTGGTCTTCGACCGGGAGGCTGCCGCTGCCATCGCGCATCGGCAGCACCGAAACGCCGGCGCCGGGTCGGGCCGCCACCATCTGAAAGCTCATCTTCGCGGTGGACCCCAGAAGGGCACGAAGCTGCGCCGGGTTCTCGACGCCGGGCATCTGCACGAGGATGCGATCCTTGCCCACCCGGCTGATCATGGGTTCGGACACGCCGACCTGATCGACCCTGTGGCGGATCACCTCGAGACTGCTGTCTGCCGCCCGGCTCGCGGCGCGGTCCAGACCCGCACCGGTCAGGGTCAGGCGCAGGAGGCCGTCGGACAGGTCCACGGTAAAGTCCGGAGGGCTGCCCGGCGTGGCGGTTGCACTGGCCGCGCGCTGCATGGCGGCCATCAGCGTGTCATCCGCGGGAACGAGAAGCGCCAGATTTTCACTCCGGATCGTCTTCGGGTCGAGAGCCTGGGCCTGCATCTCGGCCACAAGGCTGTTGCGCAGGTCTTGCAGACGCGATTGGGAGAGGTCGTCGCGGTCCACGGCAAGCAGCAGGTGGGCGCCGCCCTGAAGGTCGAGCCCCAGCGAAACCGTCTGGCTGGTCGCCCAGTCCGGCAAGCTGTTTCGCAAGGTCGCGGGAAGAAAGTTGGGAAGAGCGGTCGCAACTGCCAGAAGCAGAAGGACAGCATAGGTCATCACGACCCATTTCGGTCGGCGCATGTGCGGGATCCATTACCTGAGAGACAAGACTGACGAAACGAAGGCGTCAGGTCTCGGGCGGCGCCCTGCCCTGCGGATGATGAAGGATGGTGCCCGCGACCACGGCGCGGGGCCGGTCCGGCCACAGCCGCGACCAGGTGATCGGGGGCCGGACCGCGACCGTCGACCAGCGCGCCAGGGCGGGCGACGCGGTGTCGTCCCCCGGATGCGCGCGGGCCAGGTGCCGCTGAACGTTCAGGAGGCCATCGGACGACCCGGCCTGAACCTGCGCAACTGGCGCGGCATGATCCATTGTTGCGAGGGGTTGGCCCTGCGGCGCTCCGAACAGGAGCAGCGCCAGCACCGCGAGAAACCGCAGCAGGACCCCGCCCGGCCGCATCGGGGCCGGACGCAAGTGCCCGCAGGTTGGCGCGGGTGTCATCCCTGTGCGGCCCAGACATAGGCGACGTAGCCCGACAGCATCACCACACCCACGACGCGTCCGACCTGAGGTCGGGTCAGCAGAAGCAGCATCAGGACCCCGGAAACGCCGATCATGACCGGCAGGTCGAAGGTCAGGAACCGCGACGCCACCGGGATCGGCGCGATCAGGGCGGTCATTCCCAGAATGCCCAGCACGTTGAAGATGTTCGAGCCGATGATGTTGCCGATGGCGATCTCCGATTGTTTCCGGATGGCCGCGATCACCGAGGTCGCCAGTTCGGGCAGCGACGTGCCGACCGCGACGATTGTCAGGCCGATGAAGGCCTCGGATATGCCGAAGCCGCGCGCGATGGACACGGCCCCGTCGACGAGGAACCGGGCGCCGAACATCAGGGCGACAAGCCCGCCGATGACCCAAAGGACCGACAGGATTGCAGAGGCCGGAGCGCCCACGCTCTCGTCCTCGGCCACTGTCGCGCCGGGTTGCCGGTAGGCCCAGACAAGGTATCCCGCAAGGCCCGCCACAAGCACGAGCCCCGACAGCCGGCCGACCTGGCCCATGGCGAAGATCGGCACCAGCACGAGGGCCGCCGCGATCATCACCGCCGTGTCCCGCCGCAGGGTCGCCCCCGACACGCGAATGGGCCAGACAAGGGCTGTCAGGCCGACGATCAGCAGAACGTTGGCGATGTTCGAGCCGACGATATTGCCAAGCGCGATATCCGGAACGCCGCGCCATGCCGCCTGCACCGACACCAGAAGCTCGGGTGTCGACGTGCCGAAGCCGACCACGGTCAGGCCGATCAGCAGCGGCGGAATCGCCATGCGCCGCGCGATACCGACGCTGCCGCGCACCAGCGCTTCGCCCCCGAAAAACAGGCCGACCAAGCCAATGACAAGATAGAGATAGTCCACGTCCACTGCCCTTTCGGGCAGGTGATCTGCCCCTTCGGCATCAAGTGTGCGCGACCGGGATCGCCTGCAAGCCATCCCTGAAAATTTTCCGCCGAAACTGTCGCAGGCCGCTGTGGCGGTGCCGCATCCCGCAAGGGTCAGCGCCGATGTCGTCTGGGCGCCCTTGGTGTCTGATGCTGTCAGGGCTGTTTGCCGTATCTGCTTTCCAAACGCAGCCAGCCGGAGTAGGCATCCCAACTTCTGAGCGACAGGACAGCACCATGGCGCAAAATGCCACCATTCATAAAGTCGAACTCTCGGTCTCCGACATGGATCGTCACTATTACGAGACCCACAAGCTGACCATTGCCAAGCACCCCTCCGAGACGGATGAGCGGCTGATGGTGCGCCTGCTTGCGTTCGCGTTGAATGCCCATGAGCATCTGGAGATGACCAAGGGCCTGTCCACGGATGATGAACCGGACATCTGGCAGAAAAGCCTGAGCGGCGAGCTTGATGTATGGGTGGCGCTCGGGCTTCCCAGCGAGAAGGTGGTGCGGCAATCCTGTGCCAAGGCAGGCAAGGTGATCGTCTATTCCTATGGCGGCAGGCCAGCCGAAATCTGGTGGGACAAGATCAAGAACAGCACCACCCGGTTCGACAATCTACGGGTGGTGAATTTTTCCGAAACCGACACAAGCGCCCTGTCGGAACTGGCCGCGCGCGCGATGAAGCTTCAGGTCAACATTCAGGACGGCGACGTGATGGTCAGTGCGGAAGACGCCATCGTCTACGTGACCCCGGTGACGTGGAAAGACGCGGGATAGCGCCTTCTTGCGCGCCACCGGAAGTCCGGTCCGCGAGACCGACCGCAGCAAAAGGCCCCCGGCTCAGGCAGCCACGGCGTTTTCCGACAGATCGGCCAGAACCTCGGCCGCGATTTCGAAAGAGCGGATGCGTGCCGCGGGGTCGTGGATCATGCCGGTCACGATCAGTTCGTCCGGCTGAAAGCTGTCGATCAACGCCCCGAGCCGGTCCCTGACCGTGGCCGCCGAGCCGGTGGCAGAACAGGACAGGGCCTGCTCCACCGAGGCCATCACCGGTGCCGGGATCTCGTCGTCGACATGATGGGTTGGTAGTGGCAGCTTGCCCGGCCTGCCGGTTCTCAACCGGGCGAAGGCCAGAAGCTGCGAGGAGCGCAGGAACGCCGCCTCCGCATCGGTCTGGGCCGCACAGACCCCGGCCGCCATCATCACGTAGGGGTCTTTCAGACGGGCCGACGGCTGGAACGTGCTGCGATAGATCGACAGCGCCTGTTCCAGCATGGCCGGCGCGAAATGCGACGCAAAGGCATAGGGCAGCCCGAGCCAGGCGGCCAGCTGGGCCCCGTAAAGACTTGAGCCGAGGATCCAGACCGGAACCCTGGTGCCCGCTCCGGGTATCGCACGCACCGGCGTGTCGTCTGAGCTGTCGTCGAAATAGCCGATCAGTTCCTGCACGTCCTGCGGAAAGCTGTCCTCGGGTGCCATGTGCCGGCGCAGCGCCCTTGCCGTGGCCATGTCGGTGCCGGGGGCCCGGCCCAGCCCCAGATCGATCCGGCCCGGATATAGCGTGGCAAGGGTGCCGAACTGTTCGGCAATGACAAGCGGTGCATGGTTGGGCAGCATGATGCCACCCGCACCGATCCGCATGGTCGAGGTTGCCGAGGCCACGTGCCCGATCACCACGGCGGTGGCCGCGCTTGCTATGCCGGGCATGTTGTGATGCTCGGCAAGCCAATAGCGGTGATAGCCGAACCGCTCGGCGGCACGGGCAAGGTCGACTGTCGCGGCCAGCGCGTCAGCGGCGGTCTTGCCTTCGGGGATGGGCGACAGGTCGAGAAGCGAGAATTTCTGCATGGCAGCCTCCGTTGACCGAAAGCTAATCATTCGGGGCGGCCGGTCCAAGCCCCTGTCGCGTCATCCCCGCATCGCGGGGCAGCCGTGGCGGAATCAGTCAGTCGAGCCGTCCGGCGGGCTGATGCCTGGCATTCCCCCGATGCCGAAAGCACATATCTAGGCGCGGCGCGGTCTGAGCCGTGCGGGCTGACCCGACAATTCGAGAATTCGGGTGGCAAGACGCTCGGCCTCGGGAATGGCGTGGGTGACCAGAAGCGTGGCGACAGGGTGGCTGTCGCGCAGGCGTTCGAAGAGCGACATCATCTCGTCAGAGAGGTCCGCATCGAGGCTGACGAAGGGTTCGTCCATCAGCAGGACATCGGGTTTGCCGGCAAAGGCGCGGGCAAGCGACAGGCGGCGTTGCTGGCCCAGGGACAATTGGTCCGGAAACGCGTCTCCGCGACCTGCGAGGCCCACCTCGTCCAGCGCCTTGTCGATCCCGGCCGGACCGAGGCCCAGCGTGATCCGCAGGTTTTCGGCCACACTGCGCCAGCGCATCAGGGTCGGCTCCTGAAACACCATGGCCAGCCTGTCGGGGCGTCGGACATGGCCTTGGTAGCGCGTTTCGAGTCCGGCGATGATCCGCATCAGCGTCGTCTTGCCCACACCCGAGGGTCCGGTGATCGCAACGGTTTCGCGCGGCGCGAGGTCGAGATCGACAGCCCCCAGCACGGACTTGTCGTCGAACCGCATGCTTTCGATCGCGACGCGGAGAACCGGTGAAGGCGCCTTCGCCGGGTCCTGGGTGCTGCCGGAGCCCACCAGCCGGAGTGTCGGGGCCGTTGCCAAGATCAGCTTCCGGGCTGCACGAAGACACCTTCGGGCAGCGTCGTGGCCGCGCCGATCAGCTTTTCGCCGCCCAGTTCGCCCATCAGCGCCAGCATGCGCGCGGCGGCGGCTTCGTCGACCGGTTGATCGACGGGAATGCCCGCGATGAACCCGGCCTTGAGCGCCTCGAACTCGGCATCGGACTTGGCGTTCATGCGTGGGCGCAAACGGTCCCATTCGGCATCCGAACCGAGGAGCAGGTCTTTCGTCGCGCGGCTGGCGGCGGCCAGCCCCTTGACCAGTTCGGGATGGTCGCGCAGCATCTCGCCGCGCAGCACATAGCCCAGAAGCGGCGTCTCGGGATCGAGACCCAGTTCACGCGCGGCTTCATCCACGGTGATGATCGGTGTCATGCCGCCTGCCTCCATCTTGGCGAGGAAGTGCCAGAAGTTGATCGCGCCATCCAGTTCGCCCTGAAGTCCGGTCTTGAAGATCAGCGGCGGCGCGCCGAAGACCTGTTCGGTCTCGGTCACGAGGTCCATGCCGTGCTTCTGTTGGGCATAGGCGCGCAGGATCAGCCAGCTCTTGTCGAGCGGCCCCCCGGCGATGCCGATCTTGCCGCCCCTCAGGTCGGCCAGCGACGTGGCGGTGCTGCCCTCGGGCACCAGAAGCGCGCCCACGGCCTTGGAATAGGGCACGAAGATGTAATCGCGACCCTCGGCCCGCTGACGCGCGACCCAGAGCCAGTCGGACACGATCACGTCCGCCTCGCCGCCCTGAAACGCGACCTGCGCGGCCGAGCCTCCGGCGACGCCCTGCACCACCAGATCAAAGCCGTTGGCGGTGTCGAAGCCGTTATGCTGGATGCTGTCGAGCTCCCAGTTCACGGTCCCGAATTCCAGCACGGCGGCCCGCAGAACCGGCGTTTCGGCACTGGCGGCGCCGGCGCAGAGCACAAGCGCGGCAGTGGTCGCGCGGATAGTGGCGAAAAAGCTCATCATGTCCTCCCAGAATGATCCCCGACACAGTAACAGCGGCTTTTCTTGCGGAAATACGACCAAAGGATGTGGCCGCTCCTCCAATCTGTTGATGTGGATCATATTGGCGAGCAAGGCGCATTCTTACGTTGGGGCATCTTTTTGAAGGAGACCACCCATGACACGCTTCGCCCTGATTGCCGCAGCCAGTTTCTGCGCCCTGCCCGCCCTTGCCAGCGAAACCACCTTCGAGCAGGTCAAGATCGACGCCGGAAAAGCCCTGTTCGAGACGGAGTGCCGACGCTGTCATGCAGTGGAGCCGACGGACGCCTCATACGGTCCGCCGCTCGAGAACATCGTCGGACGCGGGGCGGGAACATACGAGAATTACGACTATTCCATCGCCTTGGAAGCCTCGGGCATCGTCTGGACCCCGGCAGCGTTGCGGGCGTGGATGGAGGACAATGACGGCTTCATGCCCGGCACCAAGATGCGCCATGTCGGCATCGAGGACCGGACGGTTCAGGATTTCATCCTGGCCTATCTCGTGTCGATCACCACGCAGGACAATTCGGCGATCTCGGAGTGAAATGAGGCTGGTAGGCGGCACCGGCGGTGCCGCTTATGGCTTGTGTGGTCGTTGCTGAATCATGTGTAGGCTGTGTGCTTGCACGCCTCGTATTTCTCCGGGTTGGTGCGTGAAATCACGCACCCTACGCTTGCTGTAGAAATCGGGTGAAGTGACCACCTTACCCAAATGGCGCAAAACCAATGACTCTCCCGTGTCAAAAACCTGGGGCAGAACGCGAAGGCTTTTGACAGGTTTTCCGACGCAGCGGCGCGACCAAAGCAACGGCCGCAGGCTTGCATGTGCGACACGCTTACCACCTTGACCGATTCGCTCGACGACGTGAACGCCCCTGTCAACCTCCCAAAGGTCTTACGACCCAAGTCGCGTACAACAAAATTTCGTCGCCCCTATACTGACCGGCAATCGTCCTTATGCGCCCCCGTGCATCTGGATATCCGCAACTGAAGTTCATGGGAGGAATACGAATGAACAGATTTGTTGCCGCCGTCACAGCCAGCATACTCGCCGCGACCGGCGCGCTTGCCCAAGGTGTGACAGAGGACATGCTGGCCAATGACCAGACGATGACCCATCAGGTTGTCACCAACGGGATGGGGCGGCATTTGCAGCGCTATTCGCCGCTGGACACGCTGAACAAGGACAACGTCAAGAACCTTGTTCCCGCCTGGGCGTTCAGCCTCGGGGGTGAAAAGCAGCGTGGTCAGGAGACCCAGCCGCTGATCTATGATGGCATCATGTACATCACCGGATCGTATTCGCGGCTTTACGCGATCGACGTGAACACCGGCGAAGAGCTCTGGCAGTACGACGCGCGTCTGCCCGAAGGCATCCTGCCCTGCTGTGACGTGATCAACCGGGGCGCGGCGCTCGCGGGTGACAAGGTGATCTTCGGCACGCTGGATGCGCGCATCGTGGCACTGGACGCCAAGACCGGCGACGTGGTCTGGCGCGATCAGATCGACGATTACAAGGCAGGCTATTCCTATACGGCAGCGCCTCTGGTCGTTGGGGATCTGGTGATCACCGGCAATTCGGGTGGCGAATTCGGCATCGTCGGATCGGTTCAGGCCCGCAATGTCGAAAACGGCGATCTGGTCTGGGAACGCCCGGTGATCGAAGGCCATATGGGAACGCTCAATGGCGAAGAAAGCACCATGACCGGCACGCTCAACGCGTCATGGCCGGGCGACATGTGGAAGACGGGTGGCGGGGCCACATGGCTTGGCGGGTCTTATGACGAAGATACCGACACGCTGGTCTTCGGAACGGGCAACCCGGCGCCGTGGAACAGCCACCTGCGCAACGCGGGTACCCCGACCGACGGCAATACCGGCGACAACCTCTATGCCGCCAGCCGTCTGGGCCTTGATCCCGCGACAGGCGAGATCAAGTGGCATTACCAGACCACGCCGCGCGAAGGCTGGGATTACGACGGTGTGAACGAGGTGGTCTCGTATACCGACCGCGCCGGGAACATGCGCTATGCGACCGCCGACCGGAACGGGTTCTTCTATGTCCTGAACCGCGAGGACGGCGCGTTTGTCGATGCCTATCCGTTCGTCAAGGACATCTCGTGGGCCAGCGATATTGGCGATGACGGGCGTCCGATCTTTGTCGAGGACAACCGCCCCGGCGATCCGACCGCGTCGGCGGATGGCAAGAAGGGCGACGTCGTGTTCTCCTCCCCCGGCTTCCTTGGGGGCAAGAACTGGATGCCGATGGCCTTCTCGCAGCGGACCGGCAACTTCTACGTGCCCTCCAACGAATGGGGCATGGACATCTGGAACGAGCCGATCACCTACAAGAAGGGCGCGGCGTATCTGGGCTCCGGCTTTACCATCAAGCCGAATTACGAAGACCATATCGGCTCGCTCAAGGCGATCGACCCCGACACCGGCGAATGGAAGTGGGAATACAAGAACGACGCCCCGCTCTGGTCGGGCGTCATGACAACCGCGGGCGGCCTGGTGTTCTTCGGCACACCCGAGGGCAAGTTCCTTGCGCTGGATGACGAAACCGGCGACGTGCTCTGGTCGTTCCAGACCGGGTCCGGCATCGTGGGTCAGCCAATCACCTGGGACCAGGATGGCGAGCAATATGTCTCGATCATCTCGGGCTGGGGTGGTGCGGTTCCGCTCTGGGGCGGGGAAGTGGCCAAGAAGGTCAACTACCTGAACCAGGGGGGCACGCTCTGGACCTTCCGCCTGCCGAAGGAACTCGCTTCGGCGAACTGACCGCGCAGGGACAGTGATTGGGAACGGCGCGCCTTCGGGTGCGCCGTTTTCGTTTTTGGGCGAGCCGTGGATGCAGTATCGCGCACAATCTGACGGTCACGAGGATCACGACGCGCAGGAGACCCGATGGCCCATCACCTGCGGTCAGCACGGCCACGGGCGCGCGGGACGACGTGCCTCAATGACGGTTGAACAAGGCGCGTTCCGGCTCACGTCGGGACTTCGTGGTCGATCCTGGGAAGGAACCAGGCCAACAACCCCGCAAGGGGCAGAAAAGAGCAGATCCGGTAGACCGTCTCGACGCCGTAACTTTCCGCCAGCACACCAAGGCCCGCCGCGGCTATCCCGCCCAGCCCGAAGTTCAGGCCGTAGAACAGGCCTCCGATCAGACCGATCCGGTCGGGCAAGAGGTCCATCGCGTAGATCAGGATCGAGGCAAAGGCGCTGGCCATGATCAGGTTGATCATGATTGTCAGCACGCCGGTCCAGAACAGGTCGACATAGGGCAACATCAGCGTCAGCGGCAGCGGTCCGAGCATGGAGAACCAGATGATCCGGTACCGCCCGATCCGATCGCCGACGATGCCACCGACCAGGACCCCGACCGCCGCTGCCATCAGAAAGACGAACAGCATCATCTGTGACGCCGGGATCGACAGGTCGAACTTCTCGATGAGATAGAATGTGTAGAAGGATCGGAAGCTCTCGCTGTAGGCATTCTTGATGAACATCAGCAGGGTCAACACGACCAAGCCGATGCCGATCGTCAGAGGCGCATGTCTGAGGGCGTCGCCACTCTGTGTCCGCTGTGCACGGTTTGCGGCGAATTCGGCGCTGATCAGTCTTTGCTTGCTGCCGATCCACGTCAGCAGCGCCATCGCCAGAAGCGCAGTGACCGCGAACCAGGCAAGGCTTGGCTGGCCCCAGGGCACGACGATCAGGGCGGCGAAGACCGGCCCCAGGGCACCGCCCGCCTGCCCGCCAACCTGGAACATTCCCTGGGCAAGCCCCTGGCGGCCGCCAGCCGCATACCGCGCCATGCGCGTCGCCTCGGGATGAAAGATCGAGGATCCGATGCCGATCAGCGCGACCGAGATCAGGATCACGGGATAGCTCGGGGCGAAGGCAAGACAAACCAGTCCCGACAGCGTGAACATCATCCCCACCACCGGCGAATAGGGCGCGGGGTGCCGGTCCGTGATCATACCGATGACAGGCTGCAGCATGGCTCCGGCAACCTGAAAGGTCAGAGTGATCATCCCGATCTGCACGAAATCCAGCGCGTAAGCCTCTTTCAGGATCGGATAGGCGGCCGGGATCAGTGACTGCATCAGGTCGTTCAGAAGATGCGTCAGACCCAGCATGGCAAGGACGGTAAGGTATGTTCCGGAACGGACGGTCGTTGTCATGAATGAAGTCTTGCCTGATTTTGGTCCAGTTGCTCACGTCTTGCCGGCATCTGCAAGTGGGTGGAAACCATGGGGGTTTTCGGGCCAAGGACGCGGTGTCGGTGGCGGGTGCTGCCGAACAGGCCGAAGCCTGGTCAAGGCAGCCAGGGCGTCTATCCGCTGCCTCCTGGGACAGCTGTTGACATGAATCCCACCAAGATGTGAGAAAACGTGAAAATGGAGGAAACTCCTGCGCAGCGCGCGCGTTGCGACAGTGACAGCCAAAGCCCAGAACCGAACGGGACATCCCGGAAGGAGGCAAGCCAATGGCCCCTGCAAACGCCCCCGCACATGGCGAGGCACCACAACCGAAACCTCCCGAGAAGCGCCACGAGACCATCGCGTTCGTGTTCCTTTCGGTGGTCCTGTTCCCGCTTCTGAGCATCATCCTGGTGGGCGGATTCGGATTCATCATCTGGATGCAGCACCTGCTCCTCGGACCGCCGGGGAGTCCGTGATGCCACGCGATCGTTCCTTGCCGCCGCGCAGGTTTCTCGGAACGCGGCCAGAGGCCGTGTCGCTTCCCTGGACCGATGCCGCGCGCATGCTGGAACAGTGCACGGCCTGCGGAGCCTGCGTCGATGCATGTCCGCAGGACATTCTGCAGATCGTCGGGGGAACCCATCCCGAAGTCACCTTTACGGATGCCTGCACCTTCTGTGCCGCCTGTGCGGAAATCTGCCCGGAAGACGTCTTCGACATTGAACGCGATCCGCCTTGGGATGCGGTCGCGCAGATCGGCTCCGGGTGTCTAGAACACCAAGGCGTGAGTTGCCGGGCTTGCGAGGATTCCTGCGAAGCGCGGGCCTTGCGGGCCCGTCCGCAGATCGGCGGAACATCGGTCATGGCACTGGACACGGAGGCCTGCACCGGATGCGGCGCCTGCGTTTCCGTCTGTCCGGTCGACGCCGTCACCCTCCAGCGCCCCCAGCCACAAAGGAGCGAAGATGCCGCGTGAGGTGCACATCGCCAGCATGATCGTCCATGCCCGGCCCGAGCGTCTGACAGAGGTCAGCCGGAAAATCTCGGAGATGGGGCTGGAGATTCATCAGACCAACCCGGACGGAAAACTCATCGTCACACAGGAAACGCACAGCACCGGCGCATTGGGCGAAACCCTGACCGCGCTGCAACTGCTCGATGGCGTGCTGGCGGCCACGATGGTGTTTCACCACTACGAACCCGCGGAGGAGTTTTCCGAGGCCTCCGGATCAGAACCAGAACCAAGGGAGGTCCAGCCATGACAGTGAAGATGACCAGGCGCGAAGCCCTCAAGGCCAAGGCGGTTGCCGCGGCGTCGGCCGCCGCCGGGATATCGACCGGGGCGGAAGCACAGAACCTTGTCACCGATCGGGAAATCACCGAGTTGAAATGGTCCAAGGCGCCCTGCCGGTTCTGCGGCACCGGCTGTTCGGTCATGGTCGGCACCAAGAGTGGCCGTGTCGTGGCCACCCATGGGGATGCGAAAGCACCGGTCAATCGCGGGCTCAACTGCGTGAAGGGCTATTTCCTGTCGAAGATCATGTATGGCGGGGATCGGCTGACACAGCCATTGCTGCGCAAACGCGACGGGGAGTTCCACAAGGATGGTGAGTTCGAGCCGGTCAGCTGGGACGAAGCCTTCGACATCATGGCCGAGAAGTTCAAGGCCACACTGACAGAAAAGGGACCGGACGGCGTCGGCATGTTCGGATCGGGCCAGTGGACGGTCTGGGAAGGCTACGCGGCGGCCAAGCTCTTCAAGGCCGGGTTCCGGTCGAACAACATCGACCCCAACGCGCGGCACTGCATGGCCAGCGCGGTCGCCGGGTTCATGCGCACTTTCGGGATCGACGAGCCGATGGGCTGTTACGACGATTTCGAACATGCCGACGCCTTCGTGCTTTGGGGGTCGAACATGGCGGAAATGCATCCGATCCTCTGGACACGCCTCACGGACCGGCGCCTGTCCTACCCGGACACGCAGGTTGCTGTCCTGTCGACCTATGAGCATCGCAGCTTCGACCTTGCCGATATCCCGATCGTGTTCACGCCGCATACCGACCTGGCGATTCTCAACTACATCGCGAATTACATCATCCAGAGCGGACGCGTGAACGAGGAGTTCCTGCGCGAGAATGTCAGGTTCCAGCGCGGCCGCACCGATATCGGCTATGGGCTGCGACCGGATCATCCGCTCGAGGTGGCTTCGGTCAATTCGGCCGAAGCAAACGAGTCGGACGAGATCAGTTTCGACAATTACGCGGCCTTCGTCGCCGATTACGACGTGGACACGGTCAGCGAACTGTCGGGCGTCTCGAAATCCAAGCTCGAGGCGCTGGCCGAGCTTTACGCGGACCCCGACAAAAAGGTCATGTCGCTCTGGACCATGGGGTTCAACCAGCATGTGCGCGGCGTCTGGTGCAACAACCTCGTCTACAACCTGCATCTGCTGACCGGCAAGATCGCCACGCCGGGCAATTCGCCCTTTTCGCTGACCGGCCAGCCTTCGGCCTGCGGAACCGCGCGTGAAGTCGGGACTTTTGCGCATCGCCTGCCCGCCGATCTGGTGGTGACCGACCCCGAACACCGGGCGACGGCTGAACAGATCTGGAAACTGCCCGCCGGAACCGTTCCGGAAAAGGTCGGCGCGCATGCAGTGCTGCAAAACCGTCATCTGAAGGACGGCATCATCAATGCGTATTGGGTCCAGGTGAACAACAACATGCAGGCCGCGCCCAACATGATGGAGGAGACGCTGCCGGGATACCGCAATCCCGAGAATTTCATCGTGGTCTCGGACGCCTATCCCACCGTGACCTGCGAGGCCGCAGACCTGATCCTGCCCACGGCGATGTGGGTCGAGAAGGAAGGCGCCTACGGCAATGCCGAACGGCGCACACAGTTCTGGCACCAGCTGGTCGATGCACCGGGCGAGTCGCGCTCCGACCTGTGGCAGCTCATGGAATTTTCCAAGCGCTTCACCACGGACGAAGTCTGGCCGGAGGAGATCCTGGCCGAGAACCCCGACTATCGCGGCAGGACGCTTTACGAGGTGCTGTTCGAGAACGGGCAAGTGAACGCCTACCCGCTCGAAGACATCGATGACGACTATGCCAATGACGAGGCGCAGCATTTCGGGTTTTACGTGCAGAAGGGCCTGTTCGAGGAATACGCGCGGTTCGGTCGCGATCACGGCCATGACCTCGCGCCGTTCGACACCTATCACGAAGTGCGCGGGTTGCGCTGGCCGGTGGTGGACGGACAGGAAACGCCGTGGCGCTACAATGCCGATTACGACCCCTACGTGTCCGAGGGGCGCAAGATCGACTTCTATGGCAAACCGGGCGGCCGCGCGAACATCTTCGAACTGCCCTACGAACCGCCGGCGGAAGCCCCGGACGACGAATATCCGTTCTGGCTCTCGACCGGGCGCGTGCTGGAACACTGGCATTCCGGCTCCATGACGCAACGGGTGCCGGAACTGCACAAGGCGGTGCCCAACGCTCTGGTCTACATGCATCCGCTGGATGCTCGGGAGATGGGCTTCAACCGGGGGTCAGAAATCCGCGTCATTTCGCGACGGGGAGCGATCCGCAGCCGGGTCGAAACGGCAGGCCGCAACCGGGTGCCGCGCGGGCTGGTGTTCGTGCCCTGGTTCGATGCAACGCAGCTCATCAACAAGGTGACCCTCGACGCGACCGACCCGATCTCCAAACAGACCGACTTCAAGAAATGCGCAGTCCGACTGGAGGCCGTCTGATGCGACAGTCAACCCTTGCCCTGAACGCCGTCGCGATCCTCGTGCTCAGCGCCGGCATCGCTGCAACCCAGTCCGACGTGGCACAGCTCCGGTCCGCGCCCCTGGCCGAAAACGCCGAGGCACCGCCCATGAGGGCCCAGATGGACACCGATCTCCGACAGGTGCGCAACTATCCCGAGCAACCGCCGGTGATCCCGCATGCGATCGAGAACTACCAGGTCGATCTGAACGCCAACAAGTGCCTGACCTGCCACGCGCGGGCGCGCACCGGTCAGAGCCAGGCACCGATGGTGTCGGTCACCCACTATACCGATCGCGACGGCCAGGTTCTCGGGGCGATTTCGGCACGGCGCTATTTCTGCACCCAATGCCATGTCCCGCAGCACCCGGATGACCCTGCCGTGACGAACACCTTCGTGGATATCGACACGCTGCTGGCCGAGGAAGCGGCACGCGGCGCGCAGGCCGACGACTAGGGAGGGCGCCATGAAGACATTCCTGAAAAAGTTCTGGGCGGCCATGCGCCTGCCGAGCACGCATTTCTCGCTTGGCTTTCTCACCTTGGGTGGTTTCATCTGCGGCGTGCTGTTCTGGGGTGGTTTCAACACTGCACTCGAGGCCACCAACACCGAAGCGTTCTGTGTCGGCTGCCACGAGATGGAGGCCAACGTCTACGCTGACCTGCAGACGACGGTGCACTGGAACAATTCGTCCGGCGTGCGCGCGGGATGTCCCGACTGCCACGTGCCGCACAACTGGACCGACAAGATCGCCCGCAAGGTCGCGGCGTCCAAAGAGGTCTATGGCTGGCTCTTCGGCACGATCGACACCGAAGAGGAATTTGAAGCGCATCGGCTGACGATGGCCCGTCGCGAATGGGCGCGGTTCCGGGCGAATGACAGCCTCGAATGCCGCAACTGCCATTCCTATGCGGCGATGGACTTCGCTGAGCAAAGCCAGCGAGCATCGGATCAACACGAGCGTTTCCTTGCAACCGGCGAAAGGACCTGCATCG
This sequence comes from Marivita sp., assembly GCF_020055635.1. Lineage (GTDB taxonomy): Bacteria > Pseudomonadota > Alphaproteobacteria > Rhodobacterales > Rhodobacteraceae > Marivita. Next base: position 37,845 of record NZ_JAIPUT010000026.1, read on the forward strand.
ACTGCCACGCAGGGATTGCGCACCGACTGCCCGACCTGAGCGAGCAGGCCCGTGGCCCCGCATCTTTCGATGACAGGATGCCTTTCACGCGCAGGGACGGCATTCCCGGGACGCGCCTCCAGGTCTATCTCGACGGTCATTAACCGGGTCAGCGTTGCAAGAAGAATGGGCTGTCCGAGTGGCGCGCCGCAACCTTGATACGGGTTTCGGCTCAAGGGCTTGGTGGCGCACCCCATGACGACGTGTTCGGGCTCCGCATCCCGTGACCGCGACGGACCCACCGTTTTCAAAGAACCTTTCCGCTTGAAAACCCTCCGGGGGAACTCCCCTGACGGGCAACCGTTGGCGAGGGAAGTACAGCGGTGCGCGAGGTTTGCCCGATGCCGATCACCAGACGAGATCTCTTCATGGCTGCGGCAAGCATGGGTACCGCTCTCGCCACTCCGCCGGGATTGCACCAGGCACGGGCACAAGGGGCCTATGACGACTGGGGTGCCGTTCGGGAGCTTTTTCCGCTGTCCCCGGACAAGGTTCACATGAGCGCGATGCTCATCACCTCGCATCCTGCATCGGTGCGCGACGCAATCGAACGCCATCGCGGCGGTCTCGATGCCGATCCCGTCGGTTATTTGGAAACCAACGGCGACAAGCTGACCGAGGCGAGCCGCAATGCGGCGGCCGACTATCTGGGCATGCATCCGGCGCATGTTGCGCTCACCGACAGCACCACGATGGGGATCGGGCTCATGTATACGTCGCTGGGCCTCGGAGAAGGCGACGAGGTGCTGACCACGGAAGAGGACTACTACGTCACCCACACCGCACTGGACCACCTGTCTCAACGAACCGGCGCGACGATCCGGCGGATTGCCCTGTTCGAGGACGCACGCGGGGCAAGCCGCGAAGGTATCGTCGATCGCATCCGGACCGAGATCCGACCCGAGACGCGGCTTCTGGCGCTGACCTGGGTGCATTCGAACACGGGTCTGAAGCTGCCCGTCGCCGAGGTCGCCGGCGTCGTGCGAGAGGCAAATGCCGACCGCGACGAGGATCGGCAGATCCTGTTCGGTCTGGACGCGGTGCATGGCTTCGGGGTGGAGACGGAGAACTTCTTCGAGCTTGGAGTCGATTTCTACGCAGCCGGTTGCCACAAGTGGCTGTTCGGACCCCGCGGGACCGGCATCGCGGCGATCAGCGAACGGGGGATGACGCTCGCCCGGCCCACGATCCCGACCTTCGATGACAGCACCGTCTTTTCCGCCTGGTATCGACGAGAAGCGCCTCCGGCAGGCAACAACGGCTTGCGGATGACGCCCGGCGGCTTCAAGCCGTTCGAGCACCGCTGGGCCCTGCCCGAAGCGTTCGGCCTTCACGACGCGATCGGGCGCGCGCGGATCTCGGCGCGCACACATGACCTCGCAACCATGCTCAAGGAAGCCCTGACCTCCGTCCAGGGCGTCCGCGTTCACACCCCGACGGGTCCGGACATGTCGTCGGGCATCGTCGCCTTCGATGTGGATGGCCGGAGTTCCGACGAGGTGGTCGCCCTGCTCCGGGACCGGTCCATCATCGCATCGGTCGCCCCGTATCCTTCGGCGCTGGTCCGACTTGCGCCGAGCATCCGAAACACGGAGTCGGAGGTCGAACGAGCAGCATCAGCCGTCCGCGAATTCGCCTGAACCGTAATGTCCGCTGCGAGGCCATGATGATCGATACAGCGCAGGAGCTAAACGATCCGTGGTTCAAGCTCTGCTCGATCATCCACATCAACGTGCCAGAAGGCGACTGCTTCATCGGGTAGTTGCTTCAGCACGCGCTCAAAGTCCGTTTTATTTGTACAGCGACGTATCGCCCAAGCCGTTGCCTCGATCGCATTGTCCGGCGTCAAATTATGGTGCACCCGTACTTGCTTGGTTTCGGCAATCAAGGCGGAGCGTTCGGAAAATGGAACCGGTAGAGCCGTTACATCCCAACCGTTAACAAAAGTTGCGCGGAGAACGCTTGGAAGCACTCCTGCAACGTTCAATCCTTGCTGTGCAGTCAAGCGGCGCCGGAAAGTCTGAAAAACCGCATCAACAGCGGTGTACGCCATATTGTCAGATGCCAATGACATGCGCTCTTTCACGTCATCGAGAAATGCGCGCCATTCCCTGGAGGCATGCCTGTACGTCCATGGCATCGGCATTGTGGGAACTCTCCACATTGGTTTCCATGGCCATTTCATTACTTCTTGAATGGCAGCAAAGTCCGCTGAGCCCGTATTCGGCATGCACTGCACCCGCAGACCTCTTCGGGAGCCGTTTACGACACTGCTCCACGGTTACAAGCGTTTCCGCTGAACAATTCATCACCAGATGCAAAGCGCGGTCGCATGAGGGTGCCTTGTTCTCTCCAACATGATACTTCTGTCCGTGTCATCACAACAAGGATCTTCACGGCCGATTGACGTCGCGCATACGCGGGGCATGGACATGCGCGCGTATCAAGATGGCCGCAGCGGCGCCTGCAATGGCGCCGAACAGGTGTGCCTCCCAGGAAACGCCGGGTTGACCGGGCAGCACACCCCAAATGATCGAGCCATAGAACACCAGCACCAGAACCGACGCGCCAAGCGTCACAGGCGATCGGTCCACCAGACCTCGCGTGATGAGAAAGCCGAACCATCCAAAAACCAGTCCGGATGCGCCGATGTGAATGGCTGAACTGCCAAGAAGCCAGACCAATGCACCCCCCAAGCCGACCACCACACCGTTCATGGCCACCAGGGCTCGGGTTGCGGTTGCCGCCAGCAGCGTGCCCAACAAGAGCAAGGGCGCTGTATTCGCAATCAAATGTTCGAAACTGCCATGCAGGAACGGCATGCCGACAACACCGTCAAGGCCGCTGACCTGCCTCGGGATCAGCCCGAACGCGGCGTTGAGAGCATAGCCCGTCGCCCAATTGACAGCCTGGATTATCCACAACGCGGCGACGAACCCGATAAGGGCGGTGACCCGCCGCAAGAATACGCGCATGTGACCCTTGCCCATCATGTCTCGGACAATACGTGCCGGCAGAAAATGATCAAGGTCGCGCCAAGGCGATCGACGGCAACTTGCCCTCGAACCGATCACGCCGCTCCGAGTTCAAGCGTTGCACGTCTGGTATGCCGGGCTGCGCCCCAGCATCACGATGGACAGCAGCTGTCGGCAGGCTCTTTCTGCGACAGGAGGCCGCCAGTACCCAGGATCGTGCCGCATCCGGGATCGTCATCGACAAGGCTTTCGGATGCGGGCAAAGCGCGCATTGCCGACCTCGCTTGACAGGAACCCGCGTCGGACGATTTCTCAGGGGCCGCGCGGCCAGTGGCTTTGACCCGCGTTGCGCGCTAATTGATCCCGCATGCGACGCTACCTTCCGACCTTGCTTCTCTTGGTGCTGGCTCTGAATACGGGCTGGTTCGTGGTCTATTCCGGCGATCTGGGGCTGCGCGGGCTGCTGTCCCGGAACCCGGCCGAGGTATCGCGTGTCTTCCACAACGATGGCATTCTGGCCAATGTCGGGATTGCCCTGCACATGATCGCGGGCGCTGTTCTGACCTTCGGCGCACCGCTTCAGGCCCTGCCGATCGTCCGGCGCCGATGGCCCGGGCTTCACCGGCGGTTCGGCTATGGCCTGTTCGTGCTGGCCGTCGCCACGGGGTCTGGCGGGCTGGTGTATATCACGGTGAGCGGCACGATTGGCGGCTGGTGGATGAGCCTCTGGTTTGCCATTTACGGCGCTGCGATGATCTGGACGGCCGTCAACACGGTCTATTTCGCGTTGGCCAAGGATCTGCGTCGTCATTTTGCCTGGGCTGTGCGCCTGGTCGTCCTTGCGGTCGGATCATGGATCTACCGCATGCATTACGCCATCTGGTTTGCGGCAACCGGCGGCGTCGCCTCGAACGAGGAATTCACAGGGCTGTTCGACCAGGTCCAGGTCGTCGCGTTTTTCGTGCCCTATCTGCTGATCGCCGAGATCGTGCTGCGATGGCGCGCCGGGCGACCGCGCCCCACACCGGCGTGACGCCCTGTCCGCACGGTCCGGTAACACGCGAAACGGGCCTTGCCGGCATTGCAGAGCGGCTTTCGGAAACCGTCAGCCCCGGTCAAGGCGCCGCGTCACCAAGGCCCCCAGCGCGAGGCCGACCGCCAAGGATCCGAATGTCATAGCCACCGAGCGAGGCGGCACGGCGTGCTCCCATCCCGGCGAAAGGCGGCGCGGTACGAGGCCGTAATCGACCGCCCCGGCGACCGTGGCGGTTGTCGCGGCTGCCAGCGCGATCCGGGAGGCCGATCGGTTCCGGGTCTGGGAAAGCCACCAGGTGAAAGGCAGCGCCCAGAAGATCGAAGCCCCATGATTGATCACGGAGCCGACGCCGGTGTGGGAGATGTCGATGTCCTCGACCACACCGGCTCGGTCGCCGTAAAGAACGTGGCTGGTGGCGTTGATCGGAGCCACGGCGCTGCGCGCCTCGCGTCGACCAAGCACGCCGAGCGCGCCGAAAACGCACAGGCTCGCTACCGTTCCGATGGATACCGCGCGCAGCGCGATTTTCGGGGCGTCCGACTGCAGCGCATCGAGGCGCGGAAAATCCTGCGGTTTGTCCATGGCTCCCTCTTCTCGTGTCATTCAAATCTATGAAAGCCCAACCAGAGCGGCGCAGCTTCGTTCCGGCTCTGGCACCCGTGTCGCCGCGCACCTGTCACCAATGATGCGCCTGCAGCATTGACAGGATCAGACATCTCTGTCGAAGCTGATTTTGACAACTCCAGCGTTGCCATGGCGTCCACAGACACTGTGTTTGTCGATATCGACAGCGGTAACTTCTTGAGTGCCGCGCCGGAGCTCGATTTCGCCGGAAATGGCAACATTGACGGCAGCAGCTTCGATGTAGAAATCGGTTCATTCCTCAATGAGTTGAGCGGCACTGCAAACGGTCAGTTCTATGGCCCGAATGCCGAGGAAGTCGGTGGAACATATGTGACCGGCGACGGCTCAACATCCTACACCGGCTCGTTCGGCGCCACACAGTAATCCATATGTCATTTAAAGACATTTTCATGGCGGTCGCTTTGTCGGGCGCCATGATTTCTGCAATGCCCTGCGTGGTCAGCGCACAGGGCACTGCTGCCGCATCCTCTTGGCAGATGATCGAGGCTTCCTTCGAACAAGGACTCCTCGAGATGACAGCAGGAAATCCTGAAATCGCGGTCCGCAGGTTCCCCCGTCTCCTGGCGGACAATCCCAATCTTGTCCGTGTGCGTCTGGAGCTCGCGCGCGCGTTATTTTTTGCAGACGAACTGGCAGCCGCCAAACGCGAATTCCGGATCGTTCTGTCCGAGCATGATCTTCCTGAGTCCGTTCGCGAGAAGGTTCTGCGTTTCATGCGCGCTATCGATGAAAGCCGCGGTCTTCAAACGAGCTTCCAGTTCCGTCTGCGTGCTCCCGAGGGCGCAGGGCGCTCCTATTCCACGGATGAGCTCGATGTGGATTTCAACGGCACACCTTTGACCTTCAAGATGGATCGCCCTGACCTTCCGGAAACAGGTGTCGAGATGACAGGCGACATCCGCAAGCAATGGACTCTTTGGCAGTCAACCCAACGGGCTCGAGTGCAGGGATACCTCGGAGGAGACGCCTCTCTTTATGAAACGGACGGAGAAACGTTCGATCAGCGGCAATTCGAGATTGAGGCGGGATTGCAAATGACCTGGCCCCGACAAAGCGTCTATCTCGAACTGCTACGAGGGGCAAATTATCGTGCAGGAGAGAAGGCTGAGGACTGGACCGGTATCGGCACCGGGCTTCAATGGCGTACAACATCGGGCATCACAACGATTCTTCAGTTCCAAGCCAAGAATGTGGATATTGGATCCGAACAGATCGAAAAAGCTGACCGGTACCTGATGTCGGCCAAGCTTGTAATGCCATTCGGCGGCCGCGGGGAAACTTCCCTGAACTTGGCATTGCAGCACCAGGATGCATCGAGCCGGGATGATCTGGATTTTAACTGGGGAGAACTACGATTGGGGCACAGCTTGGAGATCGCAGGCAGCTGGCGAATCGAGCCGTCGATTTTTAGTAAGTGTTTTCATCAACTAGCGGCATCACCCGGACTGGGAACAGCCCGGGAGGAGACAGAATACGGTATTGATCTTCGCGTCCAGAAAACCGACACGTTCATCCTCGGCCGACTGTCGCCTTTCATTGAGTTTGGATACTCGAACCGGGCAGCAAACATCGAAGTCTACAGCTACGAGGACAAATATCTGAACCTTGGTCTCACGAGCGCCTTCTGATACCGGACACCGGCGCACGCACCCTTCCGGACATATTCAACGCAAACGCCGAGATCTGCAACCTCTAGGCTCCAGACTAATTGAGTTTCAAAGCCAGAAGAGGATCGTTGCTGCGAGAGCTATTGCGGAGAGGAAGGTCTCGGGGCATCGGTCGTATCGTGTTGCGACGCGTCGCCAGTCCTTGAGGCGGCCGAACATGATCTCGATCCGGTTGCGCCGTTTGTACCGCCGCTTGTCATATTTCACGGTTTTCTTGCGGGACTTTCGACCGGGGATGCAAACCTTTATCCCTTTGTCTTTCAAGGCTTCTCGCAGCCAGTCGGCATCGTATCCACGATCCCCCAAGAGCCAATCCGCCTTCGGCAGGCTACTCAGCAGCGCCGCTGCGCCAGTGTAATCGCTGACCTGTCCAGCCGACATGAAGAACCGGATCGGGCGGCCCTTCGCATCAGTGACGGCATGTAACTTCGTGTTCATGCCGCCCTTCGTGCGTCCGATCTGGCGAGCACGCCCCCCTTTTTTACCCGCAGGCTGGAGGCCGTGCGGTGCGCTTTCAAATAGGTCGCGTCGATCATGATGGTCTTGTGTTCGGCGCCTTCTGCGGCCAGGCCCGCCATGATCCGGGCGAAGACCCCCTTTTCACTCCAGCGTTTCCAGCGGTTGTAGAGTGTTTTGCCCGGACCATACTCCCCAGGTGCATCGCACCACCGCAAACCATTGCGATTGATGAAAATTATGCCACTCAGAACCCTTCGATCATCAACCCGGGGCTTGCCATGGCTCTTGGGAAAAAAACGGTTTCAGGCGTTCAATTTGCGCCCCGGTCAGCCAGTAAAGATTGCTCATAGATCAGGTCTCCTTGCGGAGCCTGAATCACGACAACGGAATGAAATCAATGGGTCTGGAGCCTAACGCGATGGCCTTCAGGCGTCGTGGGAACAAATCCTCCGCTCCAACAATTTACCAACAAATGAAATACTTCGGTGCGGGTGCAGCGCGCATACGAGGCAGTCCGTGCCGATCGCCTTCAAGCCGCCCGCTCCCGAAAATCAAGGCAGACTCGCATTGCCCCACTTGCACAGCTTGCAGATCGAATGGTGACAGGATCTCCGGAAAACACGGCGAACAAGCCTCTTGTCCTGGTCACAGGTGCTGCCGGCAAGATCGGTACTGCTGTGGTTCGGGCGATCGAAAAGGATTACCGCGTGGTCGGCATGGACGTCTCGAAGCAAGGGGCAGCCTGCGACGTGATCGAAACGGACCTCACCTCGCCGGACGCGATCAAGCTTGCGATGGGGGAACTGGTCGACACGCATGGAGAGGAAATCGCTTCCGTCATCCATTTGGCCGCGTATTTTGACTTTTCCGGCGAAAATTCGCCCGCCTACGACAAGGTCAATGTCGAAGGGACACGCAACCTGCTCAGAGAGCTTCGCGCCTGCCGGGTCGGGCAATTCATCTATTCAGGCACGATGCTGGTCCATCGCCCCGGCGCACCCGGCGTGCCGATCACCGAAAGCACCCGGATCGACCCGAAATGGGCCTATCCGCAGTCCAAGGCCCGCACGGAAAAGGTCATCCGCGAAGAACGCGGCGACATCCCATGTGTGCTGCTGCACCTCGCCGGGCTTTATGACGAGACGACCGGCGTGCCGACGCTCATGCAACAGATCCGGCGGATCTACGAACGCGATCCCAAGGCCTATGCGTACTCGGGCGATCTCGAAACCGGACAGTCTTTTCTGCACCAGAGCGATATGGTCGATGCCTTCAAGCGCACCCTGGATCGCCGGTCCGACTTGCCCGGGGAAACGACCATCCTGATCGGCGAACCGGAGGCCGTCAGCTATGGTGAGTTGCAGGAAACACTGGCGAAGCTGATTCACGACGATGACGATTGGCAAACGGTGTCTGTGCCGGAACCGCTTGCCGCGGCGGGGGCATGGCTCGAAACCAGGACCGAACCGGTCGTGCCCGACGCCCTGGACTATGGCGAGACGCCATTCGTGAAACCCTTCATGGTCGAGATGGCCAACGACCATTACGAGCTCGATATCTCGCGCGCGCGGGCACTGTTGGGCTGGCAACCGCGCCACCGCCTGAGGGACACCCTGCCCAAGATGGTGGAGGCGCTGAAGGCGGACCCGCTTGGCTGGTACAAGGCCAACGGCCTGACCGTGCCGCATTGGCTCGAGACGAGCTCCGAGCGCACGGACGACCCCGATGCGCTGCGCAGCAGGGCAGAAGCGAAACAGCGCAAGGACCACGACAGGTTCCGCTGGGCCCATTTCGTGAATATCGGGCTTGGAAGCTGGCTGGTGACAAGCCCCCCAATCCTTGGCTACGACAGCATGGCGATGACCGTCAGCGACGTCGTCGCGGGACTCGTCATCATGGCGCTGAGCTTTGTCGCGCTGTCATGGCGTCTTGCCATGGTGCGATGGCTGATCGCCGCCGTCGGCCTGTGGGTGATGTTCGCCCCGCTGGCCTTCTGGGCTCCGACGGCGCAGGCCTATCTCAACGGGACGCTCGTGGGCGCGCTGGTCTTCGGGCTAGCCTCTGCGTCGCGTCCGGCCCCCGGCGTGGGCCGGGTTGCGGCGACGACCGGGCCCACGGTCCCGCCCGGATGGGATTATTCGCCTTCGGACTGGTTCCAGCGCCTGCCGATCATCATTCTTGCCGTTCTCGGCCTCTATGTCTCGCGCTACCTGACGGCCTATCAGCTGGGCCATATCGACGCCGTTTGGGAACCCTTCTTCACCGTCGGCAACACGGCGACCGACGCGAAGAACGGCACCGAGGAGATCATCACCTCCTCGGTTTCCGAAGCATGGCCGGTGCCCGATGCGGGGCTGGGCGCGCTGACATACATGCTCGAGATCCTGATCGGTCTGATCGGTTCGGCCCGTCGGTGGCGGACCATGCCCTGGCTGGTGCTGATCTTCGGGATCATGATCATCCCGCTCGGGATCGTATCGATCACCTTCATCGTGATCCAGCCGATCGTCCTGGGAACATGGTGTACGCTCTGTCTCATCACCGCCGCTGCCATGCTGATCCAGATCCCGTACTCCATGGACGAGGTGATCGCGACCTGTCAGTTCCTTGCGCGCCGGCGCCGTAAAGGCCGTCCCTTGCTGCGGGTCATTCTGTTCGGCGACACCGACGACGGCCCCGACGCCTCGGCCCGCTACGATTTCGAACGTCGGCCCGGTCGGCTCGTGCACGAGATGCTGGCGGGGGGAATCAGCCTTCCCTGGACCCTGCTGGCGACGATGGGGCTGGGGCTTTGGCTGATGTGCACGCGCATGACACTGGGCACGGAGGGGCTGCTGGCCGACGCCGATCACCTGATCGGGGCGCTCGTGCTCACGGTGGCCGTGACAGCAACAGCCGAGTCCGTGCGACCCGCGCGGCTTCTCAACATCCTGCTGGGTGCAGCGCTGGTCATCACTGCTCTTGTGGCCTCCTCTACCCCACTCCAGAGCCTTGCTGATGTGGCTGTGGGGCTGGCACTTGTGGCGCTGAGCATTCCCCGCGGGCATATCCGCCACAACTACGGCAACTGGTCGCGGTTTATCGTCTGAGCAAATATTGAAATTCCGATGCCCCCAAGAGGTGATGACGAACCGTGCAGCTCATGGGTCCACGGACCGTGTGCACCACCCTCGACACTACGGCCCGGTCGCCAGATGCGAAGGCGCTGGCCCGCCGCACATAAAGGTCGCTCCGAAATCAGGTCGCCTCGAAATATCCCTGCGCTTGTCTCAACTGGTTGGACCAATCCAGCCTGATGCCACCCCAAAGGCTACCAGCAATTCCATTGTTGGAGACGACCGCGCAGGCCTCTGCCTTTTCGGGGCAAATGTAGAGTGCGCAGGTCGACCCCGCCGTTCCGCCGCTGCAGTGGAGAATACGAGAACCGGGCTTGGCCGGCTTCATCGAAAGCCAGCCCGAGCATTGCGCGGCGGGATCGGTGCAACCGCGTCGTCCCAATCCGAAAACGGGTTCTGCCGAACGGCAGATCGCGCGATCCAACGAGTTCTCCGGGGTGTTCAGCGCCTGGATCACACGCGTCGAGAAGCGCGCGAGGTCATGCGCCGAGGACCGCAAGCATCCGGCGGCTGCCAAGGCTTCGAACCGCCAAGGCGGAACTGGTCGCCCGCTGATATGTCTCGGATGCGCAAATCGTCCCTGTTGATCCGCGTCAAGGCGGTGTGTCGTGTTTCTCAGCCCAAGTGGACCAACGATCCTTTCCGCGAGCATGTCAACGAAGGGCGCGCCCTGCTGCATGGCCATGGCTTCACCAAGAAGGCCGACGCCAAGGTTCGAATAGGCGTGGCCGCGCCGGGGCTCGGACGCCCGTCCGCGCCACGTGTGAAGCCATGCCAGCAGATCGGAGCGGCGGAACCCGGCGTAGGGGCCGTCGGGCGCAGGCCGCAACAGCGCCCGCCAGAGGGGCATGTAAAAATTGGGAAGGCCGCCTGTATGCGAAATCAGGCGTTCCGGAGTGATCCAGTCCGGAACGCTTGCGAGGTCGCCCGACATGTGGCGCAGGGGCGCATGGGGATCGACCTTGCCTTCCTCGACCAGCAGACAAAGCAGGATGCCCGTGAACACCTTGGTTATCGAGCCGATCTCAAAGATCATGTCCCCGACCGACATATTCGAGACGGGTGTTCCCGAGCTGATGAACCGGGCTTCACAGTCGCGGACGCCGGTCGCGACAACCGTGTGGCGGGGGCTGGCATAGGCCCGCATCATGCCGCGGAGGCGGTCTTCTTTCGGATCGATGTTCAAGGCGCGTCGATCCCGGTGGCTGGCACCCGCGTGAGCCACAAGAGCGTCGCGAAGGCCAGGGCGGAGAAAACGAGAAGAGCCGTGATCGGCTCAAACATTTGGTGCAGCATCGGGGTTGTCCTCACGTCACGTCTCAGAACAAACTGCCCGGGATGGGTCTGAAATGGCATGACCGGGCGCATCAAGATCTTGACCCGAGGAGACTGCCGCATGTCCGATCAGACCATGGCCGCCGGTTTTGCGACCGCCTTCCTTGACTATGCGGTGGCCGAGGGCGCGCCTCGCGGCAGCTTGCTGGCGGCGTCGAGGCTGACGGACGAGGATCTGGCCGATCAGGACACGCGCATCGCGGTCGCGTCCTATCAGGCCCTCATCGCCGCCGGGGTCGAGGCGACAGGCGACACCTCCCTGCTCTTGCGCCATGTTCTGGAGACCAAGCTCGAGACGATGTCGATCGTCGGCCAGATCGTGCATGCCTCCACCTCGTTCCCGCACAGTCTGGATCAGCTGAACCGATATGCGCGCCTGATGGCCGATGTGCCGATCCCCGGCGGACGCGACCGGTTTGCGCTGGAACGCGACGGCGACGCGGTCTGGCTGGTGGATCACCGCCCGTGCGACGGCAGCTGGATGGCGACCGAGGCAAGTTTCGCGCGGTTCATCTCGGAATTCCGCCGTTCCGCTCCGGAATTCCCGTTCGAGCGGGCGCTGGAGGTGACCTACGCGCCGCCGCCGCATGCCAACCGCTACCCGGAATTTTTCCGCGTGCCGGTGACGTTCCGCGCGGCGCGCAACGCGCTCCGGATCAATCCGGTCTGGCTCGACGAGGCGTTCGACGGCGGCAAGGACTATGTCTTCGGCATCTTTACGCGCCACGCGGACGCGCTTCTGGACGACCTCGCGACGCGTGACACGGTGCGCTCGGCTGTCGAGGCGCGGATGCTCGCGGACCTGCACGAAGGAACGCTGTCGATGGACCGCATCGCGCGCGACCTCGGCATGAGCCGGCAGACGCTCTATCGCCGGATGAAGGACGAAGGCATCACCTTCGCGCAGGTCCATGACGACCTGCGCCGCCGAATGGCGATGGATTACCTGAGCGCGCGCAAGGTCTCCGTCGGGGAAACGGCCTATCTCCTGGGCTTTTCGGAGGCCTCGGCTTTCGTGCGGGCCTTCCGCCGCTGGACCGGGGCGAGCCCGACCGCCTGGTTGGCGCAGGACTGAACGATTGATGCCGCAGGTCAATCCACTGATCCCTGCGGTCATGCCGTCACCCGGCGGGGGCGTATAGGCACCCTTCGACACGTTTGACAGTCGAAGGAGACACGACATGAAACCGATACTGATCGCCCCCCTGTGCCTGACAGTTCTGCTGGGGGCCTGCGCCGACATGGGCGCGGATGTGGACCCGATCCTGGACGGCGCCCCCAGCGCGCAGTTCCAGAGCGACCTCGCCGCCTGCCGGAGCCTTGCCCGAAGCCAGTCGCAGCTGGACCACGAAACGATGGCCGCAGCGGCCATCGGCGCCGGGATCGGCGGGATACTGGGCGAGGCCGATGAAGACGGCGACGCGCTCGGCGGGGCCATGGTCGGCGCGTTGACGGGTGCCGCGGCCGGGGCGTCCGAGGCGAGCGACACGCGCAAGGCCATCGTCCTCAACTGCCTGCGCGGTCGCGGCCACGCGGTCGTGAACTGAGGGAGAGTGCCATGCATGATGTCCATGCCCGCATGACGGATCTGCACCATCTGCTGACCGGGGGGGCCGGTCGCCCGAAATGGCGTTGTGAGTATCCGCCCCGGCACCTCTGGGGCGACAGTGGCCAGCTTGCGGTAAGGCCACGCGGGGCGCGGCGATCCCTTGCGGCGCGCCTGCTCCGGTGGTGAGGGTCCGGCCATGATCCAGGCTCTCGCCTTTGCCTATGCCGGGCTGGCCGCCTTGCCTGTGCTGATGCACCTTGCCGTCGCCGCCGGTGCCCCGCTGGGCCGCTTCACGGTCGGCGGTCGCTTCCCCGGCCGTCTGCCGCCCCTCTGGCGGGGGCTGGCGCTGGTCCAGGCCGCGCTGCTCGGAACGATGGCCGGGGCGGTGATGGCACGGGCCGGCATCGGTCCGGCCCTGCTGGCGCCGCTGTTCTGGCCCACCGTTGCGCTCACGCTGCTGTCGCTTGCCGCGAATGCCGCAAGCCCGTCGCGCCCGGAGCGCCTGCTCTGGACACCTGTCCTCGCCCTCATGTCCGCCGTCGCGCTTGGCGTCGGTGTCTCATAAACCCGGAGATGATCCATGAATGTTCTTGTTGCCGGCGCGACCGGCTACCTCGGGCGCTACCTCTGCGCCGAATATGCGCGGCGCGGGCACCACGTCACGGCGCTGGTCCGCGACACCGCGCGGGCCGAGGGCATCGCCGATCTGTTGATCGAAGCGGAGGCCACCCGGCCCGATACGCTCACAGGGATCATGGATGGCGTTGACCTCGTCGTCTCGTCGCTCGGCATCACGCGGCAGGCAGACGGGCTCGGCTACCGAGAGGTGGACTTCCAGGCGAACCTGAACCTGCTGCGCGAGGCCGAAACAGCAGGCGTCGGGCGCTTTGCCTATGTGCATGTCCTGAACGCCGATGCCATGGCGGGCGTGCCGCTCGTCGATGCCAAGGTTGCCTTCGTGGAGGCGCTTCACGCCTCCGACGTGCCTGCGACCGTGATCGCGCCCACCGGCTACTTTTCGGACATGGGCGAGATCCTGGCGATGGCGCGCAAGGGGCGTGTCTGGCTGTTCGGAGACGGAACGCAGCGCCTCAACCCCATTCATGGCGCCGACCTGGCGGTTGCCGTCGCTGACGCGACGGACGCAGAGCGGGGCTGGGCAGAGATCGGCGGTCCCGACGTGATGAGCCAGGACGAGATCGCCCACGCCGCCTTCGCCGCGCTCGGGACCGCGCCCCGCATCACGCGCCTGCCGGATGTGCTCCGCCGCGCAGCCCTCGCGCTTCTGCCGATCCTGCCCCGGCGGATCAGCGGCCCGGCGCGGTTCTTCCTCACCGCGCTTGGGATGGATATGGTCGCGCCCCGCTTCGGAACGCGGCATCTTACGGATCACTTCGCTATCCTCGCCACCGACCAGGCCCAGCATCCCAAAGGACCCCGCCCATGACCCTCCGCAAAGCCGGCGGCCTCGCCGCTCTGACCTGTGCCGCAAGCTATGTCTTCGGTTTCGCCCTTCTTGTCACCGTGCTCGCGCCGTTGGGCTTTGGGACAAACGAGATCGACTCCGCCGCCGTCGCGGCCTTCATCGCGGAACGGCCCGGCGTGCTGATCGCTTGGAACACCGTAATCTACGTCGTCAACGCTCTGGCGCTCGTCGTTCTGGTCGTCACGCTCCGCCAGCAGATCGCCCGGTCACGCCCCGATGCCGCCGCCGTCACCGGCGCGATCGGTCTGGTCTGGGCCACGCTTGTCCTCGGCGCGGGCATGATCGCCAACGTCGCCGTGGAACGGACCCACGCGCTGGCCGACGACCCGGTGGCCGCCGCGTCGCTCTGGCAGACGCTGCACGCGGTCGAACTGGGCCTTGGCGGCGGCAACGAGATCGCCGGCGGCGCATGGATTCTTGTCGTCAGCCTCGCCGGGCGCGCGAGCGGTATTCTCGGTCGCGTCCCATCGGGGATCGGCGCGCTCTGCGGCTTCGCCGGTCTCGCGACGATCCTGCCGGCCCTCGGCGAGGTCGCCGGCGCCGTCTTCGGCCTTGGCGCCATCGCATGGTTCGTCTCCGTGGGCCTTGTGCTTCTGCGCCAAGGTCAAACCTCTTTCGCAAAGGAGATTTCCGCATGACATCGCCGTCGCCGATGCAATTGCACAGCCAGGCCGCCCTCTTTTTCGAATGCGTCGTCAGCGAAACACGCGTTGATGCGCTCACACCGGCCAGCCGCAAGGTCCGCTCGGCCGACCAACACGCTCTGCGAACACCCCCTACAATTAAGAGAGGTTTCCTCAATGCAGGAAAATGATACACAACATATTCACCTGATTTGCGGCTCAACGGGCGCGGGCAAAACAACATATGCCCGAGAGTTGGCCAACAATATCGGCGGTGTCGTCTTCTCTATCGATGAATGGATGGTATCATTGTTTGGGGAGGATGCTCCAGAAAGCTTGAGCCCGGCATGGATTTTCCCGCGCGTCCATCGTTGCGAGGCGCAAATGTGGGCAATGGCCTTGCAACTCGGCAGGCTGGGGATACCGTCGATTTTGGACTTTGGCTTTCAGCGGCATGAACATCGTCAAAGGTATGCCGCCTTCGCAAAACAGGCTCAGTTCACGATAAGACTGCATGTCTTGGATGTCGATGCTTCCGTGCGGTGGAAGCGTATCGAAGCTCGCAACAAGGAAAAAGGTGATACCTTCCATATGGAAATCACACGCGGCATGTTTGATTATATCGAGACGACATGGGAACTGCCCGGCGATGATGAGTTACATCGCCCCGAAAAACTTCCAAGTGCTTGAATTTGCACAGCCCTTACCGAATGGGCCTGTTCGCGGGCGGGCCCGACGGCATCCGGATCTATCGCCACGGTGGCTTCTGGGGGCTGCACGCGGCTGTTGCCCCGAATCGGGGCCTCGCAGTTGCCGCCGTCGGTCTCGAACAGGCATTGACGCGGGAGATCACGCATATAGTGGAGAGCCTCGCCATCAACGTTCATGATGGGCGGTGATGGCGAGTGAAACGCGCAGTTGCAGGGGCGCACGGGCTGTCACTTGGTCCCCGGGGATCAACGCATCGAGCGCCTCGTGACGGGCCGTCATCGCGCCGACCGAAAGCCCCGGGCACGCGGGACCTACGCCGACAGCGCCAGCCGCTCTCGTTCCACGACCGCCTTCAGCGCCGGACGTTCCGCGCAGCGCCTGATCCAGGCCTGAACAGAGGGATCTTCCGGCATCGCGTCCGGAAGCCATTGGAAGGGGCTCGACAGGAGCAGATCGACCGCCGAGAAGCACTCGCCGAGCAGGTAGGGACGGCCGTCCAGCGCCTCCGACAGACGGGCGAGGACCGCATCCAGACCCCGGAAGGTTGCATGCACCACGGGATGTTCGACCTTCGCCCGGTCGAGGACGAGCACCGGCTCCATGATGCCCTGGTAATAGAACAGCCAACTCAGGAAGGCCCCGCGCTGCGAGTGCCCGACGGGACGGCCAAGCCCCGCTTCGGGGAACATGTCCGTCAGGAAGGCAATGATCGCGCCCCGTTCGCGGACATGATCCGCGCCGTTCGTCAGATAGGGGACCTTGCCCTCGGGATGCGGATTGCGCGGGTCCGGACCGCCGGTGCCGTCGGCACGGGCGACCGTGACCTCCTGCACGTCGATACGGTCGGCGATGCCCATCTCTTCGATGAGGGCGAGGATGGAGGTCGAGCGGGAGAATGGGGCGTGGTAGAGCGTCAGCATTGGTGTCTCCTGTGGTTGCGTGATGGCTTGTCATACGCTTGGGCTGCTGACAAAATCCGTCAGTATGGCTCGCACCGATCGCCTTATGCGCTTGATGGACGCGCTGCGGCGGTTGCCCGCCCCCGTCACCGCCGCGCGGCTGGCATCGGAGACGGACGTATCGCGGCGACAACTCTACCGGGACATCGCCACGCTGCGAGCGGGCGGCGCGCTGATCGACGGCGAAGCCGGGGTCGGCTACACGCTGACCGAGGACCCGGCGCTGCCACCGCAAAGTTTTTCACGACTGGAAATCGAGGCGCTTGTCCTTGCGGTGGGCGACCTGCACCAGATAGGCGATGCGGATTTGGAGGCGGCGGGCCGTTCGGCGCTGGCCCGGATCATCGCCACGCTGCCCGACGGGCAATCCCGCCAGGCCCTGCACACTGTGTTGCGCAGCTTTCATGCGCCGTCGGCGGCGGCCCCCGCCGTCGACACGGCGCTGCTGCGGCGTGCCTGCTGGGAGGAACTGGCGCTGGACGTCCGCTATCGCGACCTCGGCGGGCGTGTCACGGAGCGCGAAATCTGGCCCCTCGGCATCAGCTATTCGGAGGGCAGGTTGAAACTGCTGGTCTGGTGTTGCCTGCGGCAGGACTGGCGCATTTTCCACGCCTCGGGCATCGAACGTGCATCCCTCAACGGACGCAGCTTCAGACCGCGCCGTGTGTCCTTGTTGCGCGACTACGCGACGAGGCAGATATCAGCAGGACAGGGATAGCAGCCCCCCGGCAGCAGGAGATCACCCCTGCCCGGTGATGGCCGGTGCTTCCCGGATCAGCGTCGGGTCGGTAAGCGCGGCGACCATGAACAGCGCGAAGTCCGTGCGCCGCATGAGGTTGCGCGCCAGCACCGGGTCGTGGGCATGGCGTGCGCGGACCGGCAGGCCCTCGCTCGGCCCTTCCTCAAGGCCCGAGCCGCGCACCAGGGTCCAGTCCCGCCGGGAGGCAAAGATCAGGTCTGCCGCGCGCACCTGATCGTCAAGATCGACCAACCGCATCGCCTTCAGGATCGGGGTGCCGAAGCGGACGATGGCGCGGATCTTCCAGCCGTAGCGGTCCTTTCCGTCGCGGCTGACATGCCAGCCGCAGGAAAAGACCAGCCTCGCATCCGGCGGCGCGAGGTCCAGAACCGCGCGTGCCGTGCCCGAGGCATAGTCCTGCACGCCCCAGGGCGCCAGGACCACCAGCACGCCATCTCAGCCCTCGGTCGCGGCCTCGACCACCTTGCGATTGTCGGTGCGGCCGGGGAAGACGGTGATCCGGCCTTCGAAGCGCGCCAGCTTGCCGACGCTTTCGGGACGGCAGACGCCGGTCACCTCGTAGCCTCGGGCCAGAGCGTGTTCGGTCATGTATTGCCCGAGATGCCGACGATGCAGATGCGTTTCATGACAGATCCCCTCCCGAGTGGGTCAGACGGCGACGGCGCCGGGATTGGTTTCGCGGGGACCGCGCATCAGCAGCCAGAGCGCGAAGCCGACCTCGGAGACCGTGACGACCAGAAGCAGCGCGATCTTCACTGCCTCCAGCAGCGCGGCGTCATCCTCGACGACCGGATCGGCGATGCGGACCCATCGGTCGCACGCGCGGTGCCGGATTTCGCGCCCATCGCCTTCCAGGTCTGGATTGTCGCCCACCGGGATATTGCCCGCTCGCGCCGCCTGCGGGTCGTGTTCGACGCGCTGGTTGAGGGCTTCGGTAGCTGATATCTATCGGTCCGGGGAACCGTGCAGCCGGATCGTGAAGCCTACTTCCGAAGTGGGAAGGGCGAAATGGGCCGAGAACTGCCGGAACTTCGCGTCGGTCACCGCAAACCGATGATCTCCAACCGCGTTGCGGGCCTGCAACCGCCTGAGGCACTCCGCCTCGGGGACATCGAGCACGCGCAAGACATGTGCGGCACCCGTTCGGTCGAGGACATCCCGCATCCAGCGGCGCAACTCCACGGTCCAAGCATCTGCGGCCTCCGCCCCGCCCCTTTCTCCAGAACGTCGCCATCGGACCGACACTGCCACCATGACATACGGCGCCGACGCGAAATTCTGCTCCGATCCAGCAGAAATTCATCGACGTCAATACAAGCGAGTTTCCTGATCGTTCATGTGGATGGCCTGGACCTGCTCCAGGGTTTGTTCCTTGACAACCGTCCCGACGACCCACTCCGCGAGCGTCGGTGAGATTTTGCGCTCGGGCCAATGGTCTGGCTGCCAGAGGCGAGACCTAATGAAGGCCTTAGCACAATGCATGAAGACTTCCTGAACATCGACCACCAGCGCCAGCAATGGTTGTTTCCTCTTCACTGATAGGCGCTTGCTTATCGTCTCGTCCCTGACAATACGCGACTTCCCCGAAATTCGGAGGGTATCGCCATGGCCCGGCACAATGAAGAGCAGTCCAGGCAACGCGGTCATCAAGCTGGTGAAAATGCTGCACGATGCACGGATGACCGGTTCGGTGACGCTGCAATGCAGCTTCTGATCAGACGATGAGTGTCCGGTCTGGGCCGTGCACGACATCCAGCAGAAGGGGCGGTTTCCGGACCTTCTTTGCGAGTGCGAAGCGAACACGCCGATGAATCAGAAGCGGACCGTAAGCTCCTCCTGCGAACGGTTATCGAGAGGCGTTTCTGAATGAATGCCCCGAGCCCAATGCGACCTGCTCTTCGTATTGCCGATTAAGATCTTTCCGGGTCTGATATAGACTGCGATTTATTGGTTCCGCACGGGAAAAGGAGATAAAGATGTCTGCTGGACACGAGGGCCGCTGTCTTTGCGGCAAAATCAGTTACGACACTGGTGATGATCCGCTTTGGATCACGGTCTGCTATTGCCGGTTCTGCCAGCGCGCGACGGGATCGGACCGGATGATCGAGCCGATCTTCGAGCGCTCGTCATTCGTATTCAAGTGCGCCAGTCCTGCTGTCTATGCCCTCCCCTCGGAGGGAAGCGGCAAGGACATCAACGTTCATTTCTGCGCTGACTGCGGCACCAAGCTGGCCTTGACCTTCGAGCGCTGGCCCGACCGGATCGGCATCTACGCAGGCACGCTGGATAAGCCTTCGGCAGTGTCTCCAGTTACAGAAAACACTAAACATATCTTCGTCTCCGAGGCCCAGCCAGGGACGATCTTGCCGGCAGGATTCAAGACCTTCGACCGCCATGCTACCGAGAACGACGGCAGTCCGCTCGAACCAATCGTGCATTCGTCGCCTCGCATGGTGGGCGGCTGACGCAATTAGGGCCGGCTGTGGATCGGCATGCAAAATTGACCACTGTCAAAACCGCCGCATGATCTTGTCCATCCCGATGGGCGCACTCCAATACGGGGTCACGATTCAATGCCGATTGACAGATCCGCCATGCCCTCCCACAACGACAACCCGACGTTGACGAGGCACCATAACACGAGATTGCTGCGCTGCCTCCGAGGTCGGCTTGGAGCCCAAACCGGAAGTGTTCAATTCTCGCTGCCTGCGCATGCAAAAAGTGTCGGACCAAGCAGACCCAAGATCGGTTGCCGCGGTAGATTAGAAAGCGGACGTTCAGTCTTGTCTCGAGGTCTGGAGACCTGCGTCGGCGCGTTCTTTTATCGAGCGCATTTCTGTCTGCGCCCAATTCCGTATAAGGTCCAAATGCAAGCAGAGCTGATCGCGCAAGACCTTCTTCGGCCAGATTGACGGGTTGACGATACCGGCCGCACTCAAGCCAAAGAGGCAGGACACGATCGAGAACCGTACCGTGCTGAACACGTCGTCCGACCAATCTGCACATTCCGGCCAGGCGGATCGGATTGCGCGTTCATAGGTTTCCATTCCCTCCGCATGGAGCTTACGGTTCAGTTTCTGAAGCTCAGGGTCCGCAGAGAGCATCCCCCAGAAATTGATCCATACCGCGATATCCGCCCTGTCGTCTTCCGTGGCGGGTATGGCCGGCTCCAGAATGTCA
>NZ_JAIPUT010000012.1 GCF_020055635.1 Marivita sp.
CGACGAAGGCTTCGAGTTCCAGATCGAGGAGTGGCAATATCTCGATGGCGCACATGGCCTCGAGACGATCTCGTGGATGGCCATGTCCGAGGGCACCCATACCCTTGCCTCAGGGCAGATCGTGAGCGCCGGCAGGACCAACCTGGTGAACTATGACGAAGCGGCGGTTTCGCTGACAGGCTTTGAGGAGCCGCCAGCCGTGTTCGGGCAGGTGTCGTCCTATAACGGCGTCCACGCAGTCACCGAACGGATCGACGATGTCACGAGCACAGGCTTCAACGTCCGCATGCAGGAAGAAGAGAACCTTCAGGACGGGCATGTTCCGGAATCCTTCGACTGGATCGCCATGCAGTTCGGGACCACGGACTTGATCGACGTTGCTCTGACCTCCGCGGGGGAACGACGCACCGACATCACGTTCGCCGATCGCGAGAACGTGGCGCTGCTTGCAGACATGCAGACCGAACTGGGCACGAATACCGCGGTCATGCGGTATGACAATCTGACGTCGAACGGCGCGGAGATCTGGGTCGAGGAAGAAAGGTCCTTCGATCAGGAGATCTTCCATCTTCCAGAAGAGGTTGCGGTGCTCACTGCCAGCACCGGGGTCTATGATTTCATCGCATAGCGCCCCCCTCTGACATTCGGTCCGGCGCTCTGGTTCAAGCTTCCAGAGCGCCGGAAATCACAATCCCGCACCTCTGTCGACTGCGTACCAGAGTCATGGCGCGTCGGGGAGAGCAGCGTCGTAGACGGCGTCGACCAGCTTTTGCGTGCCGCGGACATATTCAAGCGGGCAGGGGAAATCGCGCTCTTTGCGGATGGCCTGGTTGAAGGCTTCGACCTGCATCACGTACTGGTTCTCTTCGGGATATCGCCATTGCTGCATCGACTGCTCTGCGTGCAACTCGACCCTGGCTTCGCCAAGGCCAAGCGGGTTGAACGGCACCGGCAAGCGCAGGCTGGCATCCGCCCCTGTCAGCGTCATGTCCTGCCAGAGCGCGCCGCGCATGGACATATATGCGCTCAGCAGAAAGGACGGGAAACGCACCGTGGCCTGAACGGTCGCGTCAACGCCGTTCTCCCAGTCTATGGTGGCGTCTATCACCGTCTCGGGTTCCTGCCCGGTGGCAAGCCGTGCCGCACCCAGAACGTAGGGCCCCAGGTCGCGCAGCGCGCCACCTCCGGGGCGCTGGTTGCGAAAGTCGGTCGGATCGGTCAGCGGTGCGCTGAAACTTGCATCGACGCGGTGCACCGCGCCAACGGCCCCGGACTGGATCAGCTCGCGCAGCTTGGCCCATTGCGGGTGGTGGGCGATCATCCAGGCTTCGGCCAGTTCGACGCCTGTCTCCTGCCGCGCGGCGATGAGCCGGTCGATGTCCTGAAGTTCCAGCGCAATGGGTTTTTCGCACAACACGTGCTTGCCGGCACGCGCGGCCCGGATGGCCCATTCGACGTGAAGATGGTTCGGCAAGGGGATATAGACCGCGTCGATGTCAGGGTCCGAAATAAGCGCGTCATATCCCTGCATTGCCCGGATGTTCGGCGCAAACTGTTGGAGCGGCGCGGCTTTCTCGAGTTCGGAGGATGTCGCGACGGCGGTCAGCGCGCCGCCCCGCGCTGCGTTGATCGCAAAGGCCATCTGGTCCTTGGCGATCTGCGCCACCCCGATGATGCCCCAGCGCACGAAATCTGTCATGGCGTCTCTCCCATTCCACGTTCACGGATCGAACGCAGGCGGGTGCCGATTGGGTCCATCAGGCGGCCGTGCTCTCAAGCGGCCCCATCGAGGTCGCAGAAAAGAACCAAGGCGTTCGGGAACGCCTTGGTCAGATGATGCCAACAGGCCGGCGCCGGATGATCAGACCGCAGGTCAGGTCTTGCGAGACTCGAGCGCCATGCCGATGCCCGCATCCTTGAGGACCGCGTTCACATCTTTGAAGTCGACACCCGATGCGGGCAGCGCCGCCAGCATCATCGCCAGGTCGCGCTCGTCGAAATCGAAATTGTCGATCTCGCCGATCTCCTTCAACTGCGTGGCGATCAGGCCGGGATTGAAGAAGAAGCCGGTCTCCGGCTCGATCTCGGCGAGGGCAGCGCCCGATCCGGTCGGCAGGCTGGACTGCGTCTGGTCGTTGATGACGCCGGTCGAGTCCAGGTAGGTCGCCCGGTTCTGCGGCGTGAGCAGGACGCGCGCGGGGCGGTCAAGCTGCGGTTCCACCGAAAGCCCGCCCGGGAACGAGAACCTGAAGTTCGGCGGGAGGCGCAACCGAACGTATCCGCGGGCCTCGAAATTCGCCGGGGTGACGGCGACGGGGAAGGGATCGCTGGGAAGCAGGGCGATCTTGGCCGTCTCGTTGGGCGCGATCACCACGGTAGGGCTGAGGGTAAAGCTCGACGATGTCAGGCTGCCCAGCAGCGAGGCCGCCGTGTTGTTCGAATTCGCCGTGTCGATGAACGCGGTCGTGTTGTTGAACAGGCTGCGGTCGGGATCGCTCACCGACGAGGTGACGAAACTGAGCGAAAAACGCAGGGGCACGTCTTCGAGGTTGGTGATGTTGAGAAAATAACCCTGAAGCACGGTATCCGCCGCGCCGACAGGAGATTGGGGTTTGTAGATCAACTCAAAGGACGAAACTTCCATGGTAATTTCTCCGTAAAATGCAGGGTTGAAAAAAGCCGCGCTGAAAGAACGTTTGGCGCATCTCGACGATATCACAGATCGTAAATGGCCGAAGAAATGGATGCCACGCCCGCCCGAAAACGGCGAAGTCTTGCTGTAGTGAAAACGGTGTGAATCTACCCCTCGGCGACCCTGGAAACCATGCTCGAAACCAGGCGCAAACGGGGCACCGCCCGGTCTATGCCGTCAGGTCCGAATGGCGCACGCGAGGGTACCCGTTTTCACACCGACAGCCGCGAGGCGTGAGCGCCGCGTTCACGGTAGGGCGTGGTTTCGTAATGCGCGCGGTAGCATTTCGAGAAATGCGATGGCGAGGCAAAGCCGCAGGCCAGCGCCACGTTGATCACGCTCATGTCGGTCTGCATCAGCAGGTTGCGGGCCTTTTGCAGGCGCAGTTCCATGTAGTATCGCTTCGGGCTGCGGCTCAGGTAGCGCCGGAACAGGCGCTCGAGCTGGCGCGTCGACATTCCGACCTGCTGGGCAAGAATCGACGGGCTGATCGGTTCCTCGATATTCTGCTCCATCATCTGGATCACCTTGGACAGCTTGGGATGGCGCACGCCGATGCGCGTCGGCACCGACAGGCGCTGGGTGTCCTGATCGGTGCGGATCGAGTTGTAGATCAGCTGATCGGCCACCGCGCCGGCCAGTTCCTCGCCGTGATCGTCGGCGATGATCTTGAGCATCAGGTCAACCGATGCGGTGCCGCCGGCGGTGGTGATGCGACTGCCGTCGACCACGAAGATCGACTTGGTCAGGTGCACCTCGGGAAATTCCTCGGAAAAGCTGTCCTGGTTCTCCCAGTGGATCGTCGCGCGCTTGCCGTCCAGAAGGCCCGCCGTGGCCAGCGTGTAGGCCGCGGTGCACAGCCCGCCGATGGCCAGCCCGCGGCGCGCCTCGCGGCGCAGCCAGTTGATCACGCGTTTCGTCGTCGCCTTCTGAACGTCGATGCCGCCGCACATCAGCACGATGTCATCGCGGTTCAGTTCGGACAAATCGCCATCGACGCGGAAGGCGACACCGGCCGAACAGGTCACTTCCTCGCCACCCTCGGCGATGATCGTCCAGTCATACAGCTTGCGATTGGCCATGCGATTGGCGATGCGCAGCGATTCCACCGCGGCGGCAAAGCAAAGCATGGTAAATTCCGGCATCAACACGAAGACGAACCGGCGCGGCCGGCTCGGGACGTGGTCGAGTTCTACGGTCTGGCGTGTAGGCAACATAAAGTCAGGGCTTTCCAAGTGCATTTCGGCACGTTGCCGGCCAAAAGGTCAGAAGATGGGGCCCGGGTCAAGGTTCCGCGGCCAATTCGTCACTGGTCAGCGTAAAGTGAATTCGCTATAGCAGGGCCGCTAACGCTAACTTACCTGGATGACCGGAGTAGAGACAATGACCGAGTGGCAAAAATCAGGCTGGCGCGCGAAACCGCGGGTGCAGATGCCTGACTATACGGATACCGCAAAGCTGGAGGCCGTCGAAGCCCAGCTTTCCAAATATCCGCCGCTGGTTTTTGCCGGCGAGGCGCGCAAGCTCAAGAAGGAACTGGGGGCCGCATCGCGTGGCGAGGCGTTCCTGCTTCAGGGCGGCGATTGCGCCGAGGCGTTCGACCAGTTCAGCGCAAACGGCATCCGCGACACGTTCAAGGTGATGTTGCAGATGGCGATGGTGCTGACCTTCGGCGCCAAGGTTCCGGTGGTCAAGGTGGGGCGCATGGCCGGCCAGTTCGCCAAGCCGCGCAGCGCACCGACCGAAGTGGTGAACGGCGTGGAGCTGCCCAGCTACCGCGGCGACATCATCAACGATCTGCCCTTCACACCCGAAGCGCGCATCCCCGACCCGGCCAAGATGCTTCAGGCCTACACGCAGGCGGCGGCCACGCTGAACCTGCTGCGGGCGTTCTCGACCGGCGGCTATGCCGATGTGCACCAGGTGCACCAATGGACGCTGGGCTTTACCGACCGCGAGGAATCCGAAAAGTACCGCGACATGGCGAACCGGATCAGCGACACGCTGGATTTCATCAAGGCCGCCGGTGTCGACAGCGACCGCGCGCACACGTTGCAGACGGTGGATTTCTACACCAGCCATGAATCGCTGCTGCTGGAATACGAAGAGGCGCTGACCCGTCAGGATTCGACATCCGGCAAGTGGCTGGCGGGCTCGGGTCACATGATCTGGATCGGCGACCGCACGCGGCAGCCCGATGGCGCGCATGTGGAATTCGCGCGCGGCGTGCTGAACCCGGTGGGGCTCAAGTGCGGTCCGACCACGACACCCGAAGACCTCAAGGTGCTGATGGCCAAGCTGAACCCGGAAAACGAAGCGGGCAAGCTGACGCTGATCGCACGGTTCGGCGCGGGCAAGGTGAACGAGCATCTGCCCCGCCTGATCAAGACCGTGGCCGAGGAAGGCGCCAACGTGACCTGGGTCTGCGATCCGATGCATGGCAACACGATCAAGTCATCCACCGGCTACAAGACTCGCCCGTTCGAGGCGGTCCTGCGCGAGGTCAAGGAATTCTTCGCGGTGCACAATGCCGAAGGCACGGTCCCCGGCGGTGTGCATTTCGAGATGACCGGGCAGGATGTGACCGAATGCACCGGAGGTGTCCGGGCGGTGAGCGAGGAAAACCTGAGCGACCGCTACCACACGGCGTGCGACCCGCGTCTCAACGCCTCCCAATCGCTGGAACTGGCGTTCCTCGTGGCCGAAGAGTTGACCGCGCGGCGCGAGGCGCAGCTGGCCGCAAAGGCGGGCTGATCCGATCTGGAACAATGTGCAGGGGGCGGGCCAGCGGTCCGCCCTTTGTCGTTTGTGGTACGGTCGTCCGAACAGCCCCGGAACTCCTCGGAACTTTGTGGGTCGAATACGCGTATCTTCTTGGCAAGCTGCGGTTTTCGGACTGAGCCGACGTGAGGCGTTGCGGACTGATCGCCACGCCGAACGCGTCCGAAACGACCCATGGGACGGGTCGTCAATGGACCGCCGCTTGTGGGCTGATTTGTAACTTTCGGCTGCACATAATAAGATACAAAAAAAAGAGCGGTAAAATCATGAACATGATGCTTCAGAAAGCATGGCAGGAGTTTCTGTACCCGATGCTGCAAAGGCCCAAGGCATTGCAGCTTGCGGCGCTGTGCCATCGTGGCCACGGGGATGCGCGTGAATACCTGCTGATCACCAGCCGGGAAACGAAACGCTGGATCATTCCCAAGGGCTGGCCGATCCGGGGTCTCAAGTCCAACGAGACCGCGTTGCAGGAAGCCTGGGAAGAGGCCGGCGTGCGCGAAGGCAAGGTGAGTGCCCAACCGATCGGCAGCTACACCTACCAGAAGCGGCAGGACACGGGCTGGGCCTATCCCATCGAAACACTGGTCTATGCGGTGGCCGTCACGGATATGGCCCAAACATATCCCGAAAAGGCAGAGCGGACCCGCACCTGGGTTACCGCCGAGGCTGCGGCGGACATGGTGGACGAAGAGGAATTGCAGTTGATTTTCGCCAGCCAGAAAGAATTCGCGGGCGTGCCGATCCGCGATTGATCTGCCTGTCAGGGGGCTTTAAGGGCCCCGCCACACCAGGGGGCGGTATGACAGACCACCACGGCGATCCACGCCATCTCGAAACACTGGATCGCGATCTTGAGCGGTTTTCCAAACTGGAAGGGGCCACGGCCTATATCGCACGGCCCATGGTCGGGCCGGGGATTTCGCTTGTCTTCGTCGTGCTTGCGGGCCTTGCGGCGCTGGTGCTGTTCGGCCAGACGAACAATGCGCTGATCGTCGTCGTCGCGGCCTGTCTCGGGGCTTACATGGCGCTCAATATCGGGGCCAATGACGTTGCCAACAACATGGGCCCGGCGGTCGGAGCGAACGCCCTGACGATGGGCGGAGCGATCGCCATTGCCGTAGTATTCGAAAGCGCCGGCGCGCTGATCGCGGGCGGCGATGTGGTCTCGACGATCGCAAAGGGCATCATCGCGCCCGAAAGCATGGGCAACGCGGCAACCTTCATCTGGGCGATGATGGCCGCACTCTTGTCTGCGGCGCTTTGGGTGAACCTGGCCACATGGGTCGGCGCGCCCGTGTCGACCACGCATTCGGTGGTCGGCGGCGTCATGGGCGCGGGCATCTCAGCCGCCGGGTTCGCCGCCGTGAACTGGCCCACGATGAGCGCCATCGCCGCCAGTTGGGTGATCTCCCCGGTTCTGGGTGGGGTCATCGCGGCGCTGTTCCTTTGGCTGATCAAGTCGCGGATCATCTATCGCGACGACAAGATCGCTGCCGCGCGCGTCTGGGTGCCGATCCTGGTCGCCATCATGGCCGGAGCGTTTACTGCCTACCTGGCCTTGAAGGGCCTCAAAAGGCTGATCAGCATCGACCTGTCCATGGCATTGCTGCTCGGGGTTGCGGTGGCTGCCGTCGTCTGGATCGTGATGATCCCGCTCATCCGCAAGCAATCCGAAGGGCTGGAGAACCGCAACAAGTCCCTCAAGGTGCTGTTCGGTGTCCCGCTGGTCGTTTCGGCCGCCCTTCTGAGCTTTGCCCATGGCGCCAACGACGTCGCCAACGCGGTCGGGCCGCTGGCAGCGATCGTGCAAGCCTCGCAATCGGGCAATTTCACCGAAGCCGTCAGTATTCCCTTCTGGGTCATGGTGATCGGGGCCTTCGGGATTTCCTTCGGCCTGTTCCTGTTCGGCCCCAAGCTGATCCGGATGGTGGGCAACCAGATCACGAAGCTCAATCCGATGCGGGCCTATTGCGTCGCGCTGTCGGCGGCGATCACCGTGATCGTGGCCAGTTGGCTGGGCCTGCCGGTCAGTTCGACCCATATCGCGGTGGGCGGCGTGTTCGGCGTCGGGTTCTTCCGGGAATGGGACGCGGAGAGGCGCATTCGCAAGGCCCGGCTCAAGATGCCCGACCGACCGGCATTCGCCCCCGAGGAACGGCGGCGCCGGAAGCTGGTCCGCCGGTCGCATTTCATGACGATCATCGCGGCGTGGATCATCACGGTTCCCGCCGCCGCCGCCTTGTCAGCGGTGATCTTCTACGTGATCGCCAGTTTTGCCGGCACGGTGTGATCCGGGCCATGCCCTGACCACATCTCAGCCATTGTCCACCACAAGCCGCAAGGCCGGACCGCGAAGGGCCGGGGCAGGGCGCGGTCTTTGCGGCGTCGCGCCATGGCGTATGTGGTCGATGTTGTAGCGACGGGGCGCGGGACCCGCATCACCCCCAACGATCAGCCCGCCAAGCACCTGCGTCACCTGTCCCTGGTCATCGACCAGCGGATAAAGCACCATGCGGCCGGTGGCGCCTGCCTGCGGTGCGCTCAACGTCAGGTCCGCGGGACAGCCGCCCGTGATCACCTGTGCCAGCGCGGCCTGAAACCTTGGCCGCACGCGGGGGCCAAAAAACACCGACAGGGGCAGCCCCCGCAGGTCGCCTCCGACAACGCTGGACACCGCGCCGCCCGCGACGCGCAACCGGGCGTGGGGTTTTCCGACGCAGTCCGCCATGAACGCATATTCCAGCGCATCCTGGAACGCCTTGGGATCGACCGCGGACCAATGCGGAACACCGCCCCGTAGCGCTAGCCCGTGCCAATAGGCGTCCAGCAATTGCAGCGCGCGATGCCCGTGCAGCCGCAGCGTTTCCCGTGTCAGCGATATGCATTGCA
The DNA here is from genome assembly GCF_020055635.1 of Marivita sp. Lineage (GTDB taxonomy): Bacteria > Pseudomonadota > Alphaproteobacteria > Rhodobacterales > Rhodobacteraceae > Marivita. The sequence continues at coordinate 8,366 of NZ_JAIPUT010000012.1, forward strand.
TCTCGTCCACTCCCATCCGTACCACCCAAGCGGTTGGTACCACATTTTCGCCGCATTCCTGCCCCGGATCTTACCAAATGGTTAACCCGGCGCTTGCCGAATGATGCGCGAAGACTGTGGGCGGCCCGGCTTGCATCGTTTCCCCGCACAGCGTAACCCACGGACAACGCAGGGGACGGAGGGTGACGACATGCGGCAATCCATGACCGGCTTCGCCTCGGGGCAGGGAGAGGCGCTTGGCCTGGGCTGGTCCTGGGACCTGCGCAGCGTAAACGCGCGTGGCCTGGATATCCGGGTCCGGGTGCCGGACTGGATCGACGGCCTGGAACAGGCGTTGCGGACGCGGATCACCAAAACCCTGGCGCGGGGCAGCGTGACGGTATCGCTGCGCCTCGCGTCGAACGGCGCCGACGCGGCGCAGGATCTCAACGAGGCCCAGCTTGACCGGGTGCTGCGCGCGATGCTCAGGATCGAATCCGAGGCGATGATGCGCGGGCTGTCCCTGACCGCGTCCTCCGCGGCGGATCTGATCGCCCTGCGCGGTGTCATGGATGTGCCGCAGCAGCAATCCGACCCGGCTGCGGTGCGCGCGACGCTGCTGACCGATTTCGAACCGGTTCTGGCGAGCTTCGTGGCTTCGCGGCGCAGCGAAGGCGCGGCCCTGGTCGATGTGCTGACCAGCCAGCTGGACCAGATCACCGACCTGGTGACACAGTCTGCCAAGGTGGCCGAGACCCGCAAGGACGAACAGGCCGAGCGGATGCGCGCCGCACTGGCGCGGGTGATGGAGACACAGGACAGCGTCGATGAACAGCGTGTTGCGCAGGAACTGGCGCTGATCGCGGTCAAGGCCGACGTGACCGAGGAGATCGACCGGCTGCGCGCGCATGTCGAAGCCGCGCGCGCGCTCTTGCAGACCGAGGGCGCGGTGGGCCGCAAGCTCGATTTCCTGATGCAGGAATTCAACCGCGAGGCCAATACCCTGTGTTCAAAGGCGCAATCCGCGCCTCTGACGGCGGTGGGACTCGAGTTGAAATCGGTGATCGAACAGATGCGCGAGCAGGTTCAGAATGTGGAGTGAGACATGATCAACCGCCGCGGATTGCTGATCATCCTGTCATCGCCCTCGGGCGCGGGCAAATCGACCCTGTCGCGGCGCCTGCTGGACTGGGATGACAGTCTGAGCTTTTCGGTCTCGGCCACCACCCGCGCTCCGCGCCCCGGAGAGGTGGACGGCGAGCATTACCATTTCCTTGGCGAAGACAGCTTCAAGCGGGACGTGAACAACGGCGACATGCTTGAACACGCGCATGTCTTCGGCAATTTCTACGGCAGCCCCCGCGCCCCGGTGCAGGACGCCATCGACACGGGACATGACGTGCTCTTCGACATCGACTGGCAGGGCGCGCAGCAGATCGTCAATTCGTCGCTGGGGCCGCACACGCTGTCGATCTTCATCCTGCCGCCGTCGATTGCCGAACTGCGCCGCCGCCTGGAGGAGCGCGGACAGGACAGCGCCGACACGATCGGCAAGCGGATGCTGAAAAGCTGGGACGAGATCAGCCATTGGGGCAGCTACGATTTCGTGCTGGTCAATGACGATCTGGATGCAACGTTCGACAATCTGAAAACCATCGTGACCGCGACGCGGCTGCGCCGCCTGCAGCAACCGGGCCTCATGGATCACGTGCGCAAGCTGCAACAGGAATTCGAGGAACTGACATGACGCTCTACGCTCTGGACGGCACGGCCCCCGAACTGGCCAAGGATACATGGATCGCCCCGGATGCCAATCTCATCGGCCGGGTGGTGATCGAAGACGCCGCCAGCGTCTGGTTCTGTTCGACCCTGCGCGGAGACAACGAGACGGTCACCGTCGGCGCGGGCAGCAATATCCAGGAAAACTGCGTGCTGCACACCGACATGGGCTATCCGCTGACCATCGGGCAGGGCTGCACCATCGGTCACAAGGTGATGCTGCATGGCTGCACGATCGGCGACAATTCCCTGATCGGCATGGGGGCCACGGTGCTGAACGGCGCGAAGATCGGTCGCAACTGCCTGATCGGGGCAGGGGCATTGATCACCGAAGGCAAGGAGATCCCGGATGGATCGCTTGTCATGGGGGTCCCGGGCAAGGTGGTGCGGAGCTTGGACGACGCGGCTATCGACGGGCTGCGCAAGAGCGCGCTTGGCTACCAGGCCAACATGCGCCGATTTCGGGATGGCATGACGGCGCTGTAATCAAACGGCGCCGCGCAACTGAATTTGATCCGATGCTTGATTTCGGGCGCGGTCACATCAGTCTTGAACAGAGTTTGAAAGAGGTAGCGCGATGAAAGCGATCTGGATCGGCCTGTGTTTGATGGTGGCGGCGACATGTGCCAGCGCGCATGAGGTGCGCCCGGCCATCGGCGATCTCGAAGTGGTGGACGGGCAGGTCGAACTGACGGTCACGCTGAACGGCGAGGCTCTTGCCGCCGAGGTCAGTCTCGATGGCATCGACGACACCAACGCGCTTGCCGACTCGGACGAACTTGACCGCCTGCGCGCGCTGGAACCGGAGGCGCTCCGATCCGAACTCGAACCGCGCATGTCGGGCTTTGTCGACAGCCTGGATGTGACGGCGGGCGGTGACAGTGTGGACCTGACGGTCACCGGGATCGACGTCGCCGAACTGGGCAACACCGACCTGCCGCGCGACACGGTGCTGACCCTGAACGGCCCGCTGCCCGCAGGCGCCGAAACGATCAGCCTGACCTGGCCCGCGGCCTATGGCGCGCTGGTTCTGCGGCAGCAGGGGGTAGACGACCCGTATACCGGCTATCTCGAAGGCGGCCAGAGCAGCGACGCCATCCAGCTTGGCGGCGGCGACGAAGCCGGTGGCTGGGCGACCCTGGCCACCTATATCCCGGTGGGCTTCGACCACATTCTGCCCAAAGGGCTGGACCATATCCTCTTCGTGCTCGGGCTGTTCTTCCTGTCCACCCGCTTTGCCCCGCTGCTGTGGCAGGTGACGTCCTTCACGCTGGCTCATACCGTAACACTGGCGATGGCGGTTCTCGGCATCGTGACGGTGCCGGCAAGCATCGTCGAGCCGCTGATTGCCGCCTCCATCGTCTATGTCGCGGTGGAAAACATCGTGTCGGACAAGCTGCACCGATGGCGGCCCGTCGTGATCTTCGGCTTCGGCCTGTTGCACGGGCTGGGCTTTGCCTCGGTGCTCGGCGAATTCGGCCTGCCGGAGGGGCAGGTGATCCCGGCGTTGATCGGGTTCAACATCGGCGTCGAGTTCGGACAGCTTACCGTCATTGCGATCGCGTTCATCCTTGTGTGGTACGCCATCCGCGTCGATCGGGGCGAGGCGAATGTCGCCCCGGCCCAAGGCCTCTACGGCGTGCTTGCCGTGGTCTTCGTCGCCTTGGGCTTTGCCCTGAACACGGCCACATTCCAGGAGGTCATGGGCGCGTCGGCGATGGTGTTCTTCTGGCCGTTGGCCGCGCTGTCGGTGCTTTGCGCGGTATCGGCCACGCTGGTCGATCACCTGGACGCCTACCGCCGGATCGTGGCGGTTCCGGCTTCGGCGGCGATTGCCCTGGTGGGTGCCTATTGGTTCGTGGAACGGGTATTCCTGTAGCGTCGGCAAGCCCGTTCGAACGGGCTTGGTCCCGCGATTTTCGAAAATCGCGCAAAATCGCTTTGAAAGCGATTTGAACAAGGTGCTTCGAAGCACCTTGGCGCTTTCGCGTTCAAGGGCTTGCACAGGCGTCGATGCGCCGTTATACGCGCGCCACTGACACCACAGGTGGGGTCGGGCCTTTGGGGGAGACATCCCTGAACGTCCACCGGTTGGCCAGATGGCTGATACCCCCGCCCTAGGATTGAAACCGGAAAGGAAACGACAATGGCTCTTCCAGAGTTCACATTGCGCCAGCTGCTTGAAGCCGGCGTGCACTTCGGCCACCAGACGCAGCGTTGGAACCCCCGCATGGGCGAGTTCATCTATGGCGCGCGCAACGGCATCCACATCATGGACCTCACGCAGACCGTTCCGATGCTCGACGCGGCATTGAACGTGATCCGCGAGACCGTCGCCAAGAACGGCCGCATCCTGTTCGTCGGCACCAAGCGCCAGGCCCAGCAGCCGATCGCCGACGCCGCCGACAAATGCGCACAGTATTACATGAACCACCGCTGGCTCGGCGGCACGCTGACCAACTGGCAGACCGTGTCCAAGTCGATCCAGCGCCTCAAGAACATCGATGAGCAGATGGAATCCGGCGCCGAGGGCCTGACCAAGAAAGAACGTCTTGGCATGGAGCGCGAGCAGGGCAAACTGCAGGCTTCGCTGGGCGGTATCCGCGAAATGGGCGGCGTGCCGGATCTGCTGTTCGTCATCGACGTCAAGAAAGAAGCGCTGGCCGTGGCCGAAGCCAACAAGCTGGGCATTCCGGTCGTGGCCGTGGTCGACACCAACTGTTCGCCCGACGGTGTCGATTACATCATCCCCGGCAACGATGACGCGGCCCGCGCCATCAGCCTCTATTGCGACCTGGTCTCGCGTGCCGCACTTGACGGCATGACCGCCCAGATGGGTGCGGCCGGTGTCGACCTTGGGGCGCTCGAAGACGCGCCTGTCGAAGAGGCGGTGTCTTCGGACATGCCGATCGGCGGAGCGTCGGACAAGGCGGTCGAAGAGGTCAACATGGCAAAAGACGCGCCGTACGAGCTCGAGAACAAGGAAGGCTGAGCCTTCATTTTAATGTGATGCGGGGCGGGCATATCTGCCTCGCAAACCGACACAGATTTGAGGAGAGCCAAGATGGCGATCACAGCAGCACTTGTGAAAGAACTGCGCGAAATGACCGGCGCGGGCATGATGGATGCCAAGAAGGCGCTGGTGGAAACCGATGGCAACATGGACGCCGCGGTTGACTGGCTGCGCACCAAGGGTCTGGCCAAGGCCGCCAAGAAATCCGACCGCACGGCGGCCGAAGGGCTTGTGGCCGTCAAGGTCGAAGGTGGCAAGGGCGTTGCCGTCGAGGTGAACTCGGAGACCGACTTCGTCGGCAAGAACGCGGACTTCCAGGGCATGGTGGATGCCATTGCAGGCGCCGCCCTCACCGCTGACAGCCTCGAGGATCTGAAATCCAAGGACATCGGCGGCAAGACCGTCGAAGCCACCATCACCGACAAGATCGCCACCATCGGCGAGAACATGTCGCTGCGTCGCATGGCGACCGTCGAGGGCACGCAGGTCGTATCCTACGTCCACAATGCCGCGACCGACGGCATGGGCAAGATCGGTGTCCTGGTTGCACTGTCCGGCGAAAACGAAACCTTCGGCAAACAGGTCGCAATGCATATTGCGGCGGTGAACCCGGCATCGCTTTCTTCGGCCGACCTCGACCCGGCGGTGATCGAAAAGGAGCGTCAGGTCCAGATCGACATCGCACGCGAGTCGGGCAAGCCCGAGCAGGTGATCGAAAAGATGATCGAAGGCCGGATGAAGAAGTTCCTCAGCGAAGTTACCCTGCTGGGCCAGTCCTTCGTGATCAATCCGGACCTGACCGTCGAAGCCGCGGCCAAGGAAGCCGGTGTCGAGATCACGAGCTATGTGCGGCTTGAAGTCGGCGAAGGCATCGAGAAGATCGAGGAAGACTTCGCCGCCGAAGTCGCCAAGGCCGCTCAGGGCTGAGTATCCGACGAAAAAACGGCGCCGCCTAATGGGTGGCGCCGTTTCCTTGGGAGACACTCAAGACCACCGTGTTGGGGGCGGCGTCTCGCGGCGCAGCGGCCCCGGGAAAGGCCCTGCCACCATCGCGTCCCATATTCGAGCGGAACCCGCAGAGCCCTGGTAATATCGGGGATGCGGGTCCCTTGTTCCTAGGCCGTAATTGCCACCACTCACGGAACATGTACAGCTTGCCACTTTACGCGAAGTCAAGGAAGTCAGGATTTCCTGACCTCACAGTTTTTTCACGCAGTTTGGCTGGCTTATCGACAGTTCGTAAGTTTTCAGCGCACTGTTTCCACATCGAAAACAGTGTCGTGGTCAAATATCAGGCGTCAGTGACGAACATCTGATTCTGCAGTGCAGCTTTGAGAACCGCCTGCGCCGTCGTGTCCACATTGAGCGCTTCGCGCGCAAGGCGCAAATGCTTTTCCACCGTCGCCGAGGTCAGGCCCATGATGGTGGCGATATCCTGTGTCGTCTTGCCTCCGCCAACCCATTCCAGGGCCTCGCGCTGGCGTCTTGTCAGCGCCTGGTTGGGCGGCGTATGGGGCAGGGTGAGAATCTTGAGATGCACGATGTTGTTCATCAACTGGATCAACTCACCCGATTGCGCCCACGTGGCATCGACCTCGGCCTGTGACACTCCGGGCCCGGCAATCAGCGCAATGGCGCCCTTGGCGCGGTCCGACAGGCTGCGGAAGCTGATGGAAAAGCCCGCAGTGATCCCGTGCTGTGCGTTGAACTCGAGAATGCGTCGTTCGGCCGTGGTGACCGTTCCGCTCTGCAACATGCGCTCGAGCACGGTCCAGCTTGCCGCGCCGTCGTTTTTCAGCGCCCAACGCACCATGGGCGCCGACCGATACAGACCGTTCTGGACGAAGGTCTCGACGTAGTCGCTGCCGATATTCGACAGGACGATGAAATCGTTCGGATCGCCAAGCGAGGTCGCGGTGCGAAACCGGGTGAAGCCATACAGCAACCGATCAAAGCCGAAACGCGCCATGCGCCGACAATGCAGGTCCCAGAGTTCCTCGATGCTGCTGGAGTGGGTCAGGTCAAGAAGATCAGAATTCTGTTCAGGTGTCATAACTTGGCATGTTTAAATTCATTGCGGCGTGTGTAATGTGCGGCAGGTCGGAATGTCCAGTTTTACTTGCCGAACTTTATTACATAATACTGATTATACGTTTTTTTTGTTCACGGGTGGATTCACAAACGAAGTGCAATTTCCTCATAAAACCGTGGCGTTGCAAGGAGGTTCAACACTGGGACGCCGTTCCCTTCTCCTGATCTTGGCGCCGAAAGCGTTGGCTTGTCCCGCCGTTGGAGAACAACCCCAAGGCCTGCTGATGGCCAAAAGTTGATAATCGCCATCTGTAAAATGGCTAACCTTTCATTATTTCCGATAGTTACGGCGCATACTTCACATTGCAGACAAAGCAGCTACCAACGCCTGCATGGGCGTCCTTCCACGGCGGGCACGGTCTCGCGGTTTTGTGCGAAATTTCTCCGAAGCATCATGAACAATTCCGTCGCCGGCTGCGTTGACCAGCAAAACGAGCGGGTCGAAGATTGATCGGGCCGACAGCTTGCGGGGTTCAGAATGAAGTCTACAGTCTCGGCGATTGTCCCGACCTTCAACCGTGCCGCGTTTCTGGATGAATGCCTTGCCGCCCTGACCGCGCAATCGCAGCCCTTGGAGGAGATCCTCATCTGGGACGACGGGTCCACGGATCATACGGCAGACATCGCCCGGCGGTGGAATGCGGTTTTCGAGCCCGACGACACACCGACTGGTCGCGTGGTCGATCTTGCCGGAAAGCGCCCCTTGGTGCGATATGTACGGGCCGAAAACGGCGGCAAGTCGCGGTCACTGAACCGGGCGCTGCAGCGGGCCTCGGGTGCCTATATATGGGTGTGCGATGACGATGACCTTGCCCTGCCCCATGCCGCGCAGACGCTTGCGGAACGGCTTGATGCCGATCCCGGACTGGTGGCTGCGGCTGGCCATTACCGACGCTTCTCCAACGACCCCGACACCGGCACCCGGATCGAAGACGGGCCCGGCTATTGGCCGGACCTGTCGACGGGATCGGTCTTGCGGCATCTGCTCGAGGACATGTTCGTGTTCCAGAACGCAACCCTTGTCCGGCGTGCCGCCTTCGACCGTGTCGGGCCGTTTCGAGAGGATCTGCCCCGTTCGGTCGACTACGAGATGGCGCTGCGGCTGGCCGCGCTGGGTCCGATCGCGATCGTGGATCAGCCGATCTTCCTGCAACGCCAGCATGACGGAGATCGGGGTCCGGCCGCCAAGCGGCACAGTGCCGAAAAGTCCGTCGAGGTCTGGCAGCAGAACGACCGCGCCATCTTCGACATGGTCTATGACACCATCCCGCTCGCGACCTATCAGCAGATGTTCGCAAGCCCCGATGCAAAGCTTGTGCTCCGCGCCGCCCATATCCAGCGGGCCTGCGTGTATGCGCGCCACGACGATTGGGACACCGCCTTTGCAGATCTGCACCAGGCCGCGCAGGTGAAACCCAAAACCAGGCTGACAGAGGTCGAGCGCGACATCTGTCGTCGCTTCATGTCCGGAAAGTTCTCGATCCAGGCGCCGATCCCGGTCACGCTTCAACGGCACGTGCGGTCCTTTGCCTCCACATCACCGGTGGCATCGGAAATCGGTCGTGCCATCGCGCGCGGTGCGATCTGGCGCATCCGCGACGGGCTACAGCGGCACAGCCTTCGGCACGCGGTGGGCGCAGCCGGCTTCACCTCGGCTGTCTGGCAGGCGACGCGACGGACGGCACAAGCGCGCCCCGCGCAGCTTGAGGAAAATGACACGCTGGATTTCGGTGGGCCATGGGCCGAAAAGTCGCATCGCGGGCCCCATCTGGCGGCGGTTGCGGAGGTGACGTGACCCAGCGTTGCCTGGCCTATACGATCACGGATCCATCCCGCCCCGGTGGTGTCGAGGCCGTGTTCCAGGGCGTCATGGCCGCGTGCCGGGACAGCGGCCTTCCGGTCACGGAACTGCGCGCCGATGATTGTCCGCTTTACCTTCGACCGGGTACGCGCCGCCGCTTGCACCTGCCCTCGGCGCTGCGGCTGTTCGCGCTGCTGGCCCGGCATCGCCCGACGGTCGTCAACGTGCATTTCATCACAGCCGAGACCTGGTATTTCGCGCTGTTCAAACGGCTGTTCGGCTATCGGCTGATCCTGTCCTTTCACGGCAGCGACCTGTTGTTGCCGGATCCGCAAACCGCAGAGCTTTTGCCCGCCATCCTGGCCCGGGCCGACGCCTGCACCGTAGTCTCGCGCCATATGCTGGGCGCGCTGGAGGCGGTTTCCGGCGTCGACATGAAGAATGTGCATCTGGTCTTCAACGGCATCGACCCGGATTTCTGGCACCCGTCGCCCGAACCGAAAAAGCCCGGAAAGACAATGCTGTGTGCCGGTCGGCTGGAGCCGGTGAAAGGGTTCGACCTTTTGATCGAGAGCTTTGCGCGGATCAGCCGGGCGTTGCCCGATCTGCGCCTGGTGATAGTCGGAGACGGGTCGCAGCGCGCCGAGCTTGAGCAACAGGCGAGCGCTGCCGGACTGCAGGACCGCATCACCTTCACCGGGTTTCTGGATCGCGACGGGCTGCGCGCGGAATATCACAAGGCCGACCTTTTCGTGATGCCATCGCGCAGCGAAGGCTTTCCCATCGCCTTGCTGGAAGCGATGGCAACCGGCCTGCCTTTCGTCGCCGCGGATGTCGGCGGGGTCACTGAGATCGCGACAGAAGCGACCGGCGTTTGCATTCCGCCCGAAAACGTGTCGGCCCTGTCCGATGCCCTGCTCCGGGTCTTTCGCGATTTCGACCTGCAAACAGCCGGTCACAGCGCCCGCGAGAGAGCCTCGGAATTTTCGGTCGCAAAGGCGGAACGGCGCTATGTCGCGCTGATTTCCGGAACCGGACGACTTTCCTCGGAACCGCTCAATGCCTGACGGGTTGATCCGGCGTTGAAGGTTCCAAAGGAGAGTCGGAATGTCTGTTCTCGTCACCGGCGGCTGCGGCTACATCGGTAGCCACATGGTCTGGGCGCTTCTTGATCAGCAGGAAGACGTCATCGTGATCGACAACCTGGTCACCGGCAATCGGGATGCCATTCCGCCGAAGGTCACGCTCTTCGAGGCGAGCCTTCAGGACCGCCGCGTGCTCGACGGAATCTTCGATGCCCATGACATCACCGATGTGCTGCATTTCGCAGGTTCGACATCGGTGCCTGAATCCGTGGGCAACCCCCTCGCCTATTATCGCAACAACACCGCCAATTCGCTCAATCTGCTCGAGGCGATGACCGGCGCGGGCACCGAGCGCATCGTGTTTTCCTCGACCGCGGCAGTCTACAAGCCCGGCGCCAAGTCCGCCGTCGGCGAAAGCGATCTGATCGACCCGGCGTCGCCTTACGGCGCGTCCAAGCTGATGACTGAACGGATGATCGCGGACGGCGCCTCTGCCGGACAGGTCCGGGCGGGTGTGCTGCGCTATTTCAATGTCGCGGGCGCCGATCCGGAAGGCCGCACCGGACAGTCGACCCCGAATGCATCGCACCTGATCAAGGTCGCCTGCGAAGCGGCCACAGGTCAGCGCGACAACGTCAAGGTGTTCGGAACCGACTGGCCGACACATGACGGCACCGGAGTGCGCGATTACATCCACGTCACCGATCTGATCGAAGCGCATCTGCTGATGCTGGACCATCTGCGCCGGGGCGGCGATTCCCTGACGCTGAACTGCGGCTACGGGCGTGGATTCTCGGTGCGCGAAGTTCTGCAGGCCGTCGAGAGCAAGAGCAATGCGCGGATCGACGTGATCGAAAGCGACAGGCGCCCCGGCGATGTCGGCGAACTGATCGCGCGCGCCGACAGGCTGCGGGATCAGCTGGGTTGGACGCCCCGCCATCAGGACATCGATACGATCGTGGGGCATGCGCTGGATTGGGAGCGGCGGCGCATGTGACGCCACGTTCCACCGTAATAAACCCGGATCGGCCCTGCGTTAATCCGGAGTGAAAAGACCGACAAGAGTGTGACCATGGCTAAAATTATTCCTGCGAAATCAGATTGTCCCTTTACGGAGGGCCCCTACGTTTCGTATCGCGGAAGGGCCGAAAATGGTTCGGCGCACAGAAAGGACAACCGCGATCTTGGGTCTGGCCGCCATTATCGTGCTGGCGTTTCTCGCTGGCGCCCTGATGGGACTGGTGCTTCGGCTACCGGGGTTTGCGGCGCTGCTTGTGGGATTTGTGCTGCTGACGTTGGGTCTCTGGGTCATGGCGCCCGAACGCGGGCCTTCGACGGTAGATTTTGTCCTGTCCCTTGTGTTCCTGCAAATCGGCTATCTCGTCGGCTCCCTGATCGAGGCAGCGTATCTGAGCAAGCAATCGCCGTCACGACAGCAGAAACCGGCGAAACCGGTTTCCCGAGAAAGCAGTTTCTGGCTGAAGTAGCGCCTGCTGCATCCGCACGCCCTGACACGGTCTCGCAATCCCGCATTTCGCGCCCGGCCCTTTGCGGAGCGATGTCGTGACCACCGTGGGCATCCTCGCGCATGATCTTTCCGACCCGGCCGTGGCGCGCCGGGTGAAGATGCTCAAGGCGGGCGGCGGCACCGTTCGGGTCGCGGGCTTCATCCGTGGCACGGTGTCCAAGGCGCGTCTGCCGCTGGGCTGCGTGCTTGGTCTGGGCCGCACGCGTGACGGGCGGCTTGTGCAGCGCGGCCTGTCGGTTCTGCAGGTGCTGTCCTTCCGCATGGGCGCGCTGAAACGGTACATGCAGGGCTGTGACGTGCTGATCGCGCGGAACCTCGAAATGCTGACCATCGCGGCGCTGCTGGCGCGACGCCTGGTGCCGAAGCCCCGGCTGGTCTATGAATGCCTTGATATTCACCGCTTGCTGACCGAGCAAAGCGTTGCGGGCCGCGCCATCCGCAGGATCGAGGCGCTTGCCGGCCGGGACGTTGAACTGGTGATCACCAGTTCCCCGGCCTTCGTCGAAAACCATCTCGACAAGGGCGTCTTTGCGGGACGTTCGCTCGTGGTCGAAAACAAGGTGACCGCGTTCGAAGACACCGCCATGGTACATGCGGTGCATACCTTCCCCGGCCCACCATGGCGGATCGGATGGTTCGGAAACCTGCGCTGCCGCCGTTCGCTGGACGTGCTGAAGGAACTGGCCCGTATTGGTGGCGGAGAGATCGAGATCATCCTGCGCGGGCGCCCGTCCCCGGCGATCTTTCCCGATCTCGATCGGGAACTGGCGGGACTGTCGCATATCCGCTTCGAGGGGCCTTACGATGCCACCCGCGACTTGCCGAGGATCTACGGCGAGGTGCATTATTCCTGGTGCATCGACTATTACGAGGAAGAGGGCAATTCGCGCTGGCTGCTGCCGAACCGGCTTTATGAAAGCGCCTTTCACAACACCGTACCGATTGCCCTGCAAGACAACGAGACCGGACGCTTCCTGAGCCGGATCGGTGCTGGTGTGCTGTTGAAGGACACGAGTCCCGACCTTCTTCTCGAAGTCTTCAAGACGTTTCAGCCCGAGCATTACACCGAGCAGATCGCGCAGCTTGAAGCGGTGCCCCGATCGACATGGGCCACCGATGTCGAGGAATGCCGCACGCTTGTCAGCGCCCTGACGGTACCTTCCCCGGCGACCCTCCGATCCATCAGCGAGACCGGGTATGGAACATAGCGCACAGACCGACCGTGTCCTGATCGTCGTCCCCACACTGAACGAAGTCGACTGGATCGAGACGGTGATGGACACGCTTCTTGAAGATGCCCCGCGCGACACGCGGCTGGTGGTCGCCGATGGCGGCAGCACCGACGGCACCCGCGAGGTTGTCCGGCGCTATGCCGCGCGCAACGAGACCGTGACCCTGATGCACAACGACGCCCGCATCCAGAGCGCCGGGATCAACAGGGCCGTACAGACCGAAGCGCGGGATGCGGACTTCCTGCTGCGCGCGGATGCCCATGCCGCCTACCCGCCCGGCTACTGCCGGGTCCTGCTCGACGAGATCCGTGCAACTGACAGCGCCTCGGTCACCGTGGCGATGCGGACCGTGCCGAAAGGCGGGTTCTCGACCGGTGTGGCTGCGGCACAGAACAGTTTTCTTGGCACGGGCGGATCGGCGCATCGCACCGGCGCCGGCGTCAACCGGTTCGTCGAACACGGGCACCACGCAATCATGCGGGTGGACGCCTTCAGTGACGTCGGCGGCTATGATGCCGGGCAAAGCCACAACGAGGACGCCGAACTCGACCACCGGCTCCGCAAGGCCGGGCACCGGATCTGGCTGACCGGTCGCACCGATCTCGAATATGTGCCCCGGCGCACGCCGGAGGCGCTGTTCCGGCAGTATTTCGCATATGGGCGCGGTCGGGCGATGACGGTCGAGAAACACCGCGTGCGGCTGCGCCTGCGCCAGATGGCGCCACTGGCCGTCGCCCCGGCAGTGTTTCAGGCGCTCATCGGCTTGATCCTCGCGCCGCTCGCGGTCGAATGGCTGCTCCTGGGCCTGCCTGCGCTGCTCTGGGCCACCATCTGCCTGGTCTATGGCGCCATCGCGGCGCTGCGGGCCGGCGATCCGGCCGTCGCCTTGGCCGGACCTGCGGCCATGGTCATGCATTTCGCGTGGAGTACCGGGTTCCTGACGCACCGGGTCCGTTCTGCGCTCGCGTCGGGATCCGCGCGCGCGCGTCTGGGCGGCAAGGCCGCAAGGAGGCCGGAATGACCGATCCCGTTCACGCCCCCCGTCCCGCGCCGCTGTTCCGCGGGCGTCTGGACTCCGTCCTCGGTTGGTTGCACTGGCAGCGCAAACGGTTCCCCCAGCGGCTCATCTCGCTTGGCGTGCCCCCGGCGCTGTTCGGATGGCGGCCGATCCCGCACATCTCGCCACAAACCCATGTCGCCGAGTTTGGCCAGGCAGGCGATTTCGAGATCCTGGAGCCCGAGGAAACCCGAGCCAACTTCCTGCCGGCCAATATCGAGGATTGCGCCGCGCTGAACCCGGATGCGGGCTGGTGGGGCTATTCGATGCGCGATGTGCCGACCCGCAGAAGCGCCGCGATTGCCCTTGCGACCCTGTCGAATGTGCGCGTCCTGTCGTTTCTCGACGGACCGAAACGGAATTTCACACCGGCCATCCTCGACGCGCGCAACCGGGCTGTCGAATTCCCGCAGGTGCGGTTCCGGCCCGGCCACGCCGAGCTGATGCGCCGATCCGTGCCAAGGATGCAGGTCTCGGACGCGGTCTGGTTTCTCGAACGGGTGTACGACAATCATTCGCACTGGCTGACGGCGCATCTGCCGAAATTGCTGCTGCTCAAGAAATTGGGGCTGCTGGATCGCACGATCATGCCGGCACAGCGCAGCGCCGCGATGGATGCGTCTCTGGCGATGATCGGCATCGACCCCACGAAGATGCTGCAATACGAGACCGGTACGGTGCTCGAGGTTGACCGGTTGACGGTACCTGTCACCGACCGGTTCGATCCGCGCCTGCTGCGCCCCGTGCGCGAGGCCTGCGCCCGGCATGACCCGGACGGTCCGTCGGCGCGTGTGTTCATCAGCCGCGCCCGTGCGCGCGGTCGGAAACTGTTGAACGAGGATGCGCTGTGGCCAAGGCTCGAGGCGCTGGGGTTCCAACGGGTCTTCATGGAGGACCTGGATTTTCCGGAACAGGTGCGCCTGATGCAGCAGACCTCGATCATCGTGGCACCGCACGGGGCCGGACTGACCAACATGATGTTCTGCCCCGAGGGCGCCGACATCGTGGAACTGGCCGACCCGGATTATCCGAATCCGAATTTCTATGCTCTGGCCGCCGCGATGGGCCATCGCTACTGGCTGATCGATGCGCAGGCCACCGGGCGCGGGCACGCGCTTGAAAAAGACCTGACGGTCGATCCCGACAGCGTGATCGGGGTGCTCGACCGCGTTCTGGCCGCGCAGGTATCGTGATGCGTGTCTCGGTCATCATGCCCTGCTACAACGCGGCGGACTGGATCGGCGTGGCGCTGCGGTCGCTCTTGAACCAGACCGTCCTGCCGCATGAAATCATCGTGGTCGATGACGGCTCCGACGATGAAAGCGCCGAGATCGCCGAGTCGTTCGGGGCGCCGGTGCGGGTGCTGCGCGTACCCAACGGCGGTGCGGCCCGCGCCCGCAAGACGGGGGTCGCCGAGGCTTCGGGTGACGCGCTGATGTTCATGGATGCCGATGACCTGATCGCGCCTGACAGTCTTGCCGCGCTGGCCGGCTGCCTGTCGGCCCATCCCGGCCAGATCGCTTTGACGCCGTGGTATCGCTATGAACAGGTCAATGGCGCCGTCTGGTTGCCCCGGCCGGCGTCCTGCCCGCCCCGGCGCCCCGAGCATGACGATCTGCAAGCCTGGCTCTCGGGGTGGTATCATCCGCCCTGCGCCGTGCTGTGGTCGCGGGCAGCCTACGAACGCTCCGGCGGCTGGGACGAAGACCTGGCCGTCAACCAGGATGGCGACATCATGATGCGCGGCCTCGTGCGCGGCAACCGGCTGGTGCTGACGAGGACCGGCGCGGCCTTCTACAGACGGCTGCCGGGGGAAACCGCAACGGTCAGCGGCGGCAGATCGACCCGCAAGGGTGTGCAGTCGCGGCTCAGGGTGCTGGACCGCATCACCGGCATGCTGGAAGAGGAGCATCGCACGCCGTTCTACGCAAACGAACTGCGCCTTGCCTACAAGGACGTGAAGGACAGCTGCCCGTCGGAATTCGGGGATCTGCGCACATGGGCCGATGGCGCTCTTTACGCCCTGCCTCGCCGGCGCGCCGCCAAGGCGCGCAGCGCCGGGCTGCCGATCTGCGATCAGACGATCCGACCGTCGGCGGACACCCTGCCGCGGCCCATCCTTGCCACATCGCCTGCGGTGTCGGTGGTGATCCCGACATGGAACCGGGCAGAGATTGCCCTGCGCGCCGTCAACAGTGTGCTGGAGCAGAGCTTTCGCGATCTCGAACTGATCGTCGTCGATGACGCCTCGACGGACGACACCGTCGAACGCCTGCGCGCGGTGACCGACACCCGCCTGCGGATCGTGCGCCAGAGCGTCAATCAAGGCGTGGCCGCCGCGCGCAACCGCGGGCTTGCAGAGGCCCGCGCGCCGCTTGTCGCCTTTCTCGATTCCGACGATCTGTGGCGGCCCGACAAGCTTGAACGCCAGGTCGCTGCCATGCAGGCCGCCTCGCCAAGGGTCGGCATCCTTTATTGCGGGATCGAGAACCGCGCCCCCGACACGCGGGATCGATGGCCCCCCGTGGCGCGTGGTCCGGTTTTCGAAGCGATGCTGGAAAAGAACCTGCTTCACGGCCTGCCATCAACGGGCCTGTTTCGCCGCGAGGTTTTCGACATGGTCGGCGGGTTCGACACGAGCTTTCCGGCAATCGAGGATTTCGAGATGTGGCTCCGCATCACGCGCTTCTGGGAGGTCGATTTCGTGCCCGAAACCCTGGCAAGCTATTACGATGGCAAGGACACAGACACCGCCGGTCTGCGCCGGTCGCGCAACCTTGTGGCCAACAACGCGGCGCGGGACATGTTCCACCAACGATACGCGCGCGACATGCGGGCCGCGTCGGTCGAACATGAATTCCTCCTGGAATCCGCCCGCCGTCGCGCAGAGGAAGGCGGGTTGGCAAGATGGCGTGCCGCGCGGTCTGTCCTCAAGGCAATCCGGTACCGGCCCCAGGCATCGAAACTCTATGCCTGGTTGCCGCTCATCCTGATGAAGCCGCAGCTTCGGGACCGCATCGTTGACAGGATACGCGCCCTGCGCCACCCGGCGGCCTTTGAACGACCGGACAAGAGCGCCGATGCAAATTGATCCCGGCCGATATCTCGATCCCGACAGGAACGCGATCACGATGATCCCGGCGATAGCCCTGTCGATGATGGTGTTTGCCTATTCCGTCATTTTCGGGCCGATCTCGGTCCTGATGTTCTATGGCTTCTGGTTGCCCGCGTTCCTCTTGCGGCCGCAATTGCTGCTGCGCCAGAGCGGGCTTGTCATCGTGCTTCTGCTGATCCCCTTCGTGGCGACGCTGTCGATGTTCTGGTCGCAGGCCCCGTCCACGACGATGCGGGCCGGTATCCAGTACGGAACCACCGTGTTCTGCGGGCTTGTCGCGGCACGGCTGGTCTCGGTGTCCAATCTCATGGTCGGCGGATTGCTCGGTGGCCTGCTGGTCCTGCTCTACTCGTGGTTCAACGGCTCATCCGCCTATGACGTGGTCGACGGGACCTATACCTTCGTCGGCGCCTTCGGATCGAAGAACCAGCTGGGCTATTTCGCGTCGCTGACGATCCTGTTCGCAATCGGTGTCGGCATCATTTTTCGCGCGATCTGGGGCCTGCGTCTGCTGGCGGCTCTCATCGGGCTTTTTGCAGCGCAGGTGTTGCTGATGTCGGATTCCGCGACCTCGGTGTTGACCCTTCTCTTCGCCATCGGCATCGTCTTCATCGCGCGGGGCCTGTTCGCCCTGCCCGAGGCATTGCGCCGCCTGACGATCCTGGTCCTGATGGCACTGGGGCTGGCGATCGCGCTGTCGGCCGTGCAGCTGGGCGCCTTCGATGCCATCCTGAGCGCGTTCAACAAGGATCCGACCCTGACAGGGCGGACCTACCTGTGGAACCGGGGCATCACCATTGGCGGCGAGAACCCCTTTCTCGGCTTGGGCTACAACGCGTTCTGGATCCACGACCACCCCCCGGCCGAGGAATTGTGGCGCGAATTCTACATCACGGGACGCACCGGGTTTCATTTCCACAACACGTTGATCGAGGCCTATGTCGGGCTCGGCATGCTCGGGGTGGCGATTATGGGCCTGTTGACGCTGTCGCTTCTGGTGTTTCCCATCCGGGTGATGATGAACCGCCACGCGACCGGTGGTGCGATCATGTGTGCAGGGCTGTCGCTGCTCTTTCTGGTGCGCTCCACCGTCGAGATCGACTATTTCACGCCCTACACGGCGGGCTCGTTCCTGGTGCCCTTCCTGCTGCTGAAGATGTCGGACAGCCGACGCCTGGAAAAGACGCTCAAGCGCAAACCCGCGCAGCCGAACCAACCGCGCATCGTCGCGGTCTGATCCCGAGGCGCCGGGTCACGCCATGTGCTTTTTCCAGTAAAGCCGTCCCATCGCGGCGCGGGCGGCAACCTCGGGC
This sequence comes from Marivita sp., assembly GCF_020055635.1. Taxonomy (GTDB): domain Bacteria; phylum Pseudomonadota; class Alphaproteobacteria; order Rhodobacterales; family Rhodobacteraceae; genus Marivita. The sequence goes on from NZ_JAIPUT010000012.1 coordinate 26,359, forward strand.
CACAGCACCGGCCCGGCAAGGCGCATGGCCTCGCCCATGCGTCCCAGCCGCAGCAGCCGCGCCGCCGTGGCCGCGCGCATCTTCGCCAACTCGCGCAGATTGCCGTCGGGCAAAGTGACCGGCGCGGCAAAGGCCTCGGCCATGAAGCAGCAATCCTCGTGGGTGACTTCGTAGGGGCGGTATCCGGCAAGCTCCATCAACTTGGCCGCCACGGCCAGCCGCAACCAACGGGCCTCCTCGTCTGTCAGGTTCAGATCCGCGAGGGCCGAGCCGGTCATCGCCTCCAGCGACTCCGACGCGCGCCAGGCCGTAGCCTGCGCATGGTCGAAGGACAGGTCGGGCTTGCCGCCTGCCCGGCGCTGTGCCGACAGGGCCGCCAGTTGCGAAAAGACCGCCATCGTCCGCCCGTTCCGGATCGAGGCGCTGGAAATGCTTGCGGCATGCATGCGGTACTTGCCGATCACGTCCGGCAAATTTGCCAGCCGACCAAGTTCGGCGAGGCGCCAGTAGAGATCGGCATCCTCGGCATTGTGAAACGCCCGGTAGCCCGCCACCTGTTCAAGACTGGCGCGCCGGACAAACAGGAAGGGATGCGTCAGTTTCGGCTCCTGCGCCGGTGCCCACAAGAAATCGGCCGTCGCCTCCTGCGGCGGGCGATGGACGCGGCCGGTCGGTACGCCCTGCCCGTCGATCTCGGTATGGGCGCCGGACAGCGCGACGATGTCGGGGGCCTTCCGCAGACAGGCGATCTGCTTTTCGAACCGGTCCGGTTCGCAGATGTCGTCGGCATCCATGCGCGCGACATACTCTGCCGAGCACAGCGCCAGACCGGCGTTCAGGGCCGACACGATCCCGCCGTTTTCCTTCTGCTCCAAGTGTACGCGGGCATCGGTTCGGGCGACATCCCGCACGATGTCTGCCGTGCAATCCGTGCTGCCATCGTCAATGACGATCACCCGCAGATTCCCGTTGGTCTGAGAAAGAACAGACGTCACTGCAACCAACAGCGTCGCTTCGGCGTTGTAGGCCGGTAGGATGATGTCGACTTCAGCTGGCATCGAGACAAAACCGGATTTTCAAGGGTCCATACATGACAAACAATACTCTAGGGCAGCGGTACGCTTGATGACAGGAATGATCAGCGAACGGCAGGCTTGGAACAGTCCAACGCCTGGAGACGATGAAAAGTTCGAACTCGCCAAGCTGGGTCGCGCAGTCCGTCGGCAGCTTCCACTGGTGGCTTTCTTTGCCTTTATCGGCGCGGCGCTCGCGGCGGCAATGGTCATCGGGTCGGTGCAGCGGTTTATCGCCATCGAATCCATCCTGCTGGATGAAGAACGCAGCAACCTGCTCGACCAGGTGTCGGCCCTGCCCAATTCGGCGCGCAACGACAGCGCAATCCAGAGCGAGATCGAAATCATCAAGTCCCGCGTGCTGGCCGAAAAGGTCGTCGACCGTCTGAACCTTGACGAGAACACCGCCTTCCTCAATCCGCCGACCGACATGACAAGGGTCGTGACGGGACGGATCATGGGGCTGGCCGATCCCATTCTCAACCTGATTTCCCCGCAACAGCCAACAGCGCCCGCCGAACCCGTGCCGCAGGAGACCGCGCCGCCTGACGCTGCCGAAGCAGCGGAACCGGAGCCGGAGGCTGATGTCGCCGAGCGCGAGGCGGCCGAGCGCGCGCGGGATCGTGCCATCGCGATCGTGCGATCGAACCTCTTTGCCGGCCGCGCCGGGCGCAGCCTCGTGATCCAGATCGGGTACGAAGGCTATGACGCCGAACGCGCCGCCGCCATCGTTCGGGCCTTCGGGAACGAATACACCCAGTTTCAGCTGGAATCGACGACAGAGGACGCCCGCAACGCGGGCAGATGGATTCAGCAGCGCCTGGACGTGTTGGAGCAGCAAAGCCTCGATGCCGCCCGGACCGTGCAGGAGTTTCGCGCCGACAACAACCTGATCGAGGTGCGCGGCGATCTTCTGACCGATCAGCAGCAATCGGAAATGACCAGCAAGCTGATCGATGCGACGGCGGAGACCGCCCAGGCGAAGGCGCGGCTGGACAATTTCGAAAGCCTTCTGTCGGAAACCGACGGCGACGTGATCACCGTGTCGGCACTGGAAACCGGCACCCCGTCCGGCCAGATCCTGAATTCCTTGCGGTCGGAATACCTTGAATTGACGCGCCGTCAGGAAAGCGTCGAAAGCCTTTACGGTCCGGACCATTCCCGAGCCGTCGACCTGGCCGAGCGCGCGGCGGCGCTCGAGGATGCGATCGCCGAGGAACTCAACAGCGCCATTGCGGCGATCCGCGCGGATTACGCCATCGCCCAGAGCCGCGAAGAAACCCTGCGCTCGCAAATCGAGGCGCTGAGCAGCACCGCCAATGACGAGACAGCCGACCTGGGACGCCTGCGGCAGCTCGAGGCGATCTCCCAGACCTACGCTGCGGTCTATCGCGACTACCTCGAACGCTACGAACTGACGACGCAGCAACAGGGCTTCCCGATTGCCTCGGTCCGTATCCTGTCGCGCGCCGAAGTCCCGAGATCCGCCTCGTCGCCGCGCAAGAAACTCATGCTGGCAACCGGCCTGACGCTTGGCGCGCTGCTTGGCATCGCCATCGGCGCGATGCGGGAACTGCGCACGCAACCGCTGCGCACCGGTGAAGAGGTCCGCGAGACGCTTGGCCTGTCCTGCGCCGGTCTGGCACCGAAATACACACGCTCTTCGTCGCGGCGGTCGAAAGAAGTTCTGGACCGGACCCTGTTCCGGGTGCGCCAGGCCGTTCTGAACAACACGTCCAAGACCAGCGGCCGCGTCGTCGGTCTTGCCCCGGCGGCGGAATTCAGGGACGCGCTGAGCATGGTGCCCCGCCTGTGCACGGTCTTGTCCATGCAGGGAGAAACCGTGCTGGTCGTAGATGTCTCTGGCAAATCGAAACGCCTGCGAAATGACGTGCGAAGGGTCTCCGGTGCCGAGTTCACGACCGGCCAGGAGATTGACCGCATGATGGCGACCGACGTGCAGGGGTCTGACGCGGCGGACGGCTCAACTGCGGCGCGTTACAAGACGATGGACGACGTGGCATCCGAATATGATTTCGTGCTCCTGCTGTTGCCCCCCCTGACGCGGACCATCGCCGTCGACCCCTTGTCGGGGATGTTCGACGTGTCGGTAATGACGATCCCGTGGGGCAAGGTTTCGTCCGAATTGATAAGCGGCGCGCTGCGCGATCACCAGGTGTTCGCGAGCCGCCTGGCAACAACGGTTCTGGAGGGCGCAAACCTGCGCAAGGCACGGCGCTACATGCGCTCCGGAGACTATGAGGAACGCATCATCCATGCTTGAGGCTTTTCCGGTGCAGGGTGTCCGAGCCCCTGCCCTCGCAATGTTCAAACCCGTCCTGATGCTGTGCAGGGCCGTCCTGCTGGTTGCGCTGACGCAGGCCGCGACGCCCGCGGTTGCGCAGGACGATCATGTCATCCAGTCGCAGGACGTGCTTCGGATCCGGGTCGGCCAGTTCGACCCGGTCAGCCAGGCTTATGTCAACTGGGACAGCGTCAGCGGGGAATACCGCGTCTCGCCCACGGGTCAGGTCACGGTTCCGATGATTGGTGCGGTGACTGCGGCGGGCACGAACCCGGCCGAGCTGTCGCAGGATCTGACGGACATGCTGAACCGCCGCCTGGGACTGGACGAAAGCGTCGATGTGATCGTCGACCTGGCATCGTTCAGAAACATCTTCGTCATCGGCGCCGTCAATGCGCCGGGGGCCTATCCCTATACGCCGGGGCTGTCGGTTCTGCAGGCGCTCAGCCTGGCAGGGGGCACCGAACGCATGGCCGGCACGTTGTTGCAGTCGCAACGCAGCGCGATCAGCACCCAGGGCCAATACCGGTTGTTGCAGATGAACCTGCTTGCAAATCTCGCGACCGAGGCACGGTTGACCGCAGAACTGAACGAAGCGGACATCGAGACCCCGCCCCGCCTCGAGGAAGCGCCGCTGGGCGAGGAACTGATGCAGCGGGAACGCGAAATCAAGGAGGCGCGGGACACCGCCTTCCGGTCCAGCCTGGATCAGATCGAAGGCCTCGAGACGCTTTTGCAGGAACAGATCGCCCGCCAGAACGAACAGCTTGAGCTGCGCGAACGTCAGTTGACGCTTGTGCGCGAAGAATTGTCCACGGCCTCGGACCTTGTGGAGCGCGGGCTCTCCACCGCCAGCCGCGCAAGCTCGCTCGAACGGCTTGTGGCCGATCAGGAAGTGAGGATGCTGGAACTGGAAACCTCGACGCTTCAGGCGCAACAGCGGCTGAACGAAGCGCGGCGCGATCGTCTGAACCTGACAAATGACCGTCGACGCAACCTTGTGTCACAACTCCGGGGCACCCGCGTTACGATCGAGGAAACGCGCCTGAAGCTCGACACCCAGGCGGCTCTCTTTGCAGAGGCGATGCGGATGGGTGATGGCTATGTGATGCCCGACAGCAAGGGCCAACCCACCATCCAGATCACCCGGCGCGGGCCCGAAGGTCCCGAGGTGTTCACCGCGACCCGCGCGACGACCGTGCGACCCGACGATGTGATCGAGGTCAGCCTGCCTGACGTGGACAGTGTTCGGGTCTTCCCACTCGACACGCCGAATGACGCAGCTGAACCGCCTGGTCCGCTGACCTTGAACCAGTAGAATTAAGTCTGTGTTCCGCGCAGCCTGACACGCGGCGCGCCCAGGGTCAGGAAGGCCCGGTGCCTCGATGAAAGCCCATAAGCGGGCGCCCTGGATAGGACCGGGCACCGACCCGCGCGGTCTGCCCCGGAGCCGTCGACCACAGTGTCACTAAGCTGTGCAAGGCGTCTGAATCCTGGCATGCGTGCGGGCGTGTTTTCTGGCCCGCACTCTCCGGCCACCAGATCGTGACGCGGCCGATCGCCTGTTTTGGTCCCACCTCGATGGATTAGCAACACCGGTCTTGCGTCTTCGCTCTGACAGTGCAGGTCTGGCCGCACCTATTGCGGGCAACGGGCCTAGCCGGTCGCCTCGTGCAGCGCGCGGAAGGATCGGTTCTTCGCAACCAGCCCGTCATAGCCGTCCGCCGCGGCCAGTGTGCCGTGTTCCAGCAGAAAGATCTTGTCACAGTTGCGCACCGTGCTCAGGCGATGGGCGATCATGATGATCGTCTTTTCTCCGCTCAGCCGGGCGATGGCGTTCATCACCGACCGTTCGGTCAGATTGTCCAGAGCGCTGGTCGCCTCGTCGAAAATCAGTACGTCCGGATTGGAATAAAGCGCACGCGCAATGCCGATCCGTTGGCGCTGGCCGCCCGACAGGCGTGTTCCTCTCTCGCCCACCATCGTGTCATAGCCCTGCGGCAGCTGTTCGGTCACGAACTCATGCAGCTCGGCGATGCGCGCCGCGGTCTTGACGGCCTCCATGTCGATCTCGTCTCCGATCTTGCCGAAGGCGATATTGGCCGCGACGCTGTCATCGGTCAGAAAGATGTCCTGCGGGACATATCCGACCGATTTCTGCCAGGCGCGCACATTGTCGTCGTCGATCACCTGCCCGTCGACCTTCATCGCGCCGCCCTGCGGCGACAACAGGCCAAGGATGATGTCGACCATCGTCGTCTTGCCGGCCCCGGTCGAACCGACGATGCCGACGGTCGTGTTGGCGTCGATGGTCAAGGACAGATCGCGCAATGCGGGTCTTTCGGCGCTGGGAAACGCGAATTCGACATTTTCAAGCTCCAGCTTGCGGTTCAGGAGGATCGGCGCGAGATCGCCACCGCGGGTCGTGTCGAATCCCGTCGATTGCATCAGTTCGGCATGCATCTGGTCCAAAGCGGCTTCGCCGAAGCGAATGGTCGACAGGGCGCCGAACAATTGCTGGATCGTCGGAAACATCCGCGCCGCGGCAAAGGCATAGACGCCGAGCAGCGGGATGATGCCGGACACGTCCCCGTCGCGCGTCGCCAGCAGCCAGAGCACGAACAGGATCATGCCGCCGAAAGCGATGACCTCCAGCAGGTTGCGCGGCATTTCACTGATCACCGACAGCGAGGCCTGGTTGCGCGCCAGGCGGCTTGCAGGTTCCTTGAAACGCTCGATGTAATTGTGTTCAAGGTTCAGCAGCTTGACGTTCTTGATCCCGCCCATCGCCTCTTGCATGACCTGGAAACGGGCCCGGTTCGAGGCGACGCGCTCTTCGCCCATCCGGGTCAGGCGCGTGCGCACGAAAAGATAGATCAGCCCGTAGCTGCCGCCGAACAGCACGGCAGCCGCGAGGGCGGCCCGAGGCTCGATCACGAAGAGGAAGATCACCAGGAAGACGATGACGATCGCATTGGCGATCAGCCGCAGCGAGGCCGCGATGGGTCCGTTCACCACCTGCGCCACCTCGGACAGGATCGATTTGCCAAGGTCCGAGGTGTGCCGCGTCAGGAACCAGACATAGGGCTGGCTCAGGTAATGCTCCATCAGGCGCATCGCGAGGCTGAGCACCCGCATCCGCACGAAATAGGTCAGCAAATAGAAGGTCCCGGCGCGAAAAAGGGTCGTTCCCAGCACGAAGAGAAACATCGCGCCCGCCAGCAGGATCAGGAACCCCTGAACGGTTTCGGCGCCGGAAAACTGGTACAGCGAGTTGAGAAACGAGTTCGTCTCGACCGCCTCCGGGTTCGACACGACCGCGAGGAACGGAAGGATCGACGCGACACCCAGCACGTCGACGATCCCCATCACGAAGGTGAGGGCGATCAGCCAGTAGAATTGCTTGCGCTCGCGCGGATCAAGCAATTCGAAGATTTTTCTGAAAGTCTTGCGCAAGGACATTCGCGATTTTCTGTTGTGAGTTCCTGCGACCCAACCCGACATGGCGGCGATGGTTCCGAGCCGTTGGAAAAACATGAACAAATGCAGGGTTCGCGCGTTGCCGGTCAGACGTGACCTTCAGGACAGACCCCGTGGACCGCCCGCTTCATATCGACATCGGCATCTGCACGTTCCGGCGCGACAGCGTGGCCGACACCATCAGAAGCGTCGATGCCCAGCACTTGCCACCCGATGTCACGCTGCGCATTCTGGTGGCAGACAACGATCACGCGCCGTCGGCACGGGACAGGATCCTGGCCTGCGCCGGACACGCGCGGTGGCCTGTCGAATATATCCACGCGCCCGCCGGCAACATCTCGATCGCGCGCAACGCCTGTCTCGACCATGCCGATGCCGATTGGCTTGGCTTTATCGACGATGACGAAGTGGCCCGCCCCGACTGGATTGCACAGGCGCTGCACACCGCCGCCATGGAAGACGCGCAGGTCGTCTTCGGGCCGGCGCTTGCGCGCTATCCCGAACAGACGCCGCGCTGGATCCGCGACAATGATTTTCACAGCAATCGCGCAAAGCTGCGCCACGGCAAGGTCGAGACCGGGCATACCAGCAACGTGCTGATGCGGTTCAACGGGACTCTGGCGCGAAACCAGCGCTTCGATCTCGATCTTGGCCAGAGCGGCGGCGAGGATACCGATTTCTTCTTTCGCCTGTCAGAATCCGGGATGACGCTGGCAATATCGGAGAAGGCAATCGTCGAAGAGGTCGTCGAACCCAAACGCCTGCGCCTGCCCTGGCTGATCGAACGGCGTTTCGCGGAAGGCGCGCATTACGGCGCGTCGGCACCGGGAAGCCGGGCCATGCGGCTTGGCGCGAGCCTTGCCAAGGTCGGTTACTGCGGGGTGCGGACCGTGGGGTCGCCCGCCGACCGGACAGCGGCGGCCTTCTGGTTCCTGCGGGCCGTCTTTCACTGCGGGGTCTCTGCGGGCAGCCTTGGGCGCACACGCCGCGCAGCCTATGGCAAGGACTGATTCACAAGCGCTTTCGCAAGGCTTCGACAAGCTGTCTTCCAACCCGTGACATGGCCTGCGGCCGGTGCAGAACCGCACGCGCGGCATTGCACATGTTCCCGGCCTTCAAGGCCCGCATGACGGTCTCGGCGGCCAGCAGATCCTGTGTGTCGCCCTGCCTGCGCCGCAACAGGTCGCCCAAGGATCCTGCACTGTCCGCGCGATCGGCAAGCCTGGCATCGGCATCGGCAAGTGCCGCCAGGTGCGACAGGTCCGCCCGGTGCGAGATCGACCCGCTGCGCCGCGTGTAGCGATACAGCGGCTCCGGCGAAAACCAGACCCGCGCCCCGGCAAGGAAACACGCCATGATGACGTGGAAATCTTCGCCGTTGCGCAGCGTCGGATCGTAGCGGATCCCATGCGTTTCGAGAAAGGACCGGCGAAACACCGGTTTGAGATAGCCGTAGGTATGCGACCCGACAGAGGACAGGTTACGCTCGACAAACGCCTCGACGCTCAGCGCCTCTGGTGCGCGGGGCGTCGGGATGAACCGATCCCCCAGCGCGACGCCCCCCTCGTCCACCTCCTGAAGGTTTCCCAGAACCACGTCCGCGCCCTCTGCATCGGCCAGTGCGATGAGGCGGGACGACCGTTCCGGCGCGAACGCGTCATCCGCGTCCAGAACCGCAACCCAGTCGCCGCGCGCATGGTCAAGCGCCGCGTTGCGCGCCACCGCGGGCCCGCCATTGGTGGCGTTTCGAAAGGTCCGAACCCGCGGGTCCCGGCTTTCCAGTCGCCGGGCAACCTCGTGGGTGGCGTCGGGCGACCGGTCGTCGACCACCAGCACCTCCACATCGACGCCCACTTGCGACACGGCGCTGTTCACCGACGCGCCCAGAGTGAACTCTGCGCAATAGGCCGCAATGATGACGGACAGGTCGGGCTGCCCCGAGGTCATGACAGTCGCCGATTTTCAGGCAAGCGCGCCCGCACCGCACCGGTGTGTCGCCGCGAGTCCGGCATCAGGCAGAGGCCCCCATATCGGTCCAGTGTGACAGCAGGCGCTTGAGTTCGAGCGTTCGGACGAAATTTCGTTTCGGGCACCAGTCAAGCTGCACCTTCAGGCTTTTCCGGAACCGTGACGCGACGTGGTCGAAGGCCTCGCGGGGTTCCCGGTGTCGCGCGATCTTCATGATGCGCGCGGCTCCGTCGAAGGCCCGGCGCAAGGTGGCGCGGTCCAGCAGGTGCTGGCCCTGGTAAAGGTCGACCACGGCGGCGGCATCATGGGTCTCGGGGGCGTCCTCGAGATAGGCAAGCTGCATCCGGGTCGGCACGCTCAGGCTGAGCCTGCGTCCCTCCGGCCCACGTTTCTTCATGATGGAGGCACCATGGATGCGGTAATCGACGAGCAGATCGGGAAGGTTGTCGATCCGTCCTCCGGCCATGATCAGGCGCGCCCAGAGGTCGCTGTCCTGCGCGGTCCAGTATCGCCGGTCATATCCGCCTATTCCGGTGAGGGCATCGGCGCGGATCATCGCGCCCGGATGCAGCAACGAGCTTTGAAACAGCGATACGAAGGCAATCTTGTCGGACCCCGTCACCGGCACCCGCTGGCCGATCACCTTCCCCGTCTCGTCAATCTTGCGGAAACCGCAGGACAGGGCGGCCAGCTTTGCATCCGACCGCATGCGATCATGCTGCACCTGCAGGCGGTCGGGGTGATAAAGGTCATCCGCGTCCGCGCGGGCAATCAGATTTCCCCGGCAATATTGCAATCCCGTGTTCAGGGCATGCGCAAGCCCGTCCGCCTGGGCATCGTCAAGGCGCAACACCGTCAATCGCGGATCCTGCTTCGCCCAGTCGCGCAGGATTTGCGGCGTGCTGTCCGAGCTGGCATCATCCACCACCACGAATTCGACCGCCGAAGCGGTCTGTGCCCGCAGGCTGTCGATGGTGGCCTGCAGAAAGGGCGCGCCATCCCTGACAGACATCAGGACGCTGATTTCCGGCTTGTCCGGAGCGCGGGATGGACGGTTCGGCATGTGGACGTGACCTCGGTCGCAAGAAAATTACCCCTCTCGTGACTGGAACGTTGCACCGGCTGTCAGGTTCCGACGGCCGCCTTGTGCTCCTGGTCGAAATGCCGTGTCAGTTCCGAGGCCCCGTACCAAAGCGACTGCGACACCATCCGCCCGACATGTCGTTCACAGGCATCAACCAGGATATCCCGCCGACGTGGCAGAGCCGACTGCGCTGGAGATTCCAGAAGCGTCAGAAGCAGATCGGCGTCACTGACACCCGGCATGACCTTTGCCAGCCGGGCTTCCATGTCGCTGTAATTATGCGGAAACAGCGCGTGCAGGATGCGCAGCGCGATCAGAGCCGTTCCGGTCAGGCGCTGTTCCGCCGCGACCTCCAGGAAGGCCGCCACGCGCGCGGTCTGACCATGCCCGAGAAGCTGCGACAGGTCCCAGGCATGGGTGATCATCTTCGACTTCGACACCAGCCCCTTGATCAGGTTCATCGCCGGCACCAGCGGCAACAAGCGTCGCGGAACGACCTGCCAGTGCTGGCCGCGATGGCTGATTACCGCGTCAGGATCGAAAAACGCGCCCAGGTTCGCCGGTCCGGGTGTGCCCGGCTGCTGAAGCCCGTTGTGCAGGTCGATTGCCCGGTAGTCGCCGGTGTCCGGGTACAGGTGCCGTTCCCCGAGAAAGGTCTCCCACCAGAGCGACCGCTCGAACTTGGGGTTGAACCCGATTGACCCAAGCAGGTCGACCACCGCCCGAAAGCTTTTCCTGGGAACCAGAAGGTCAATGTCGCCGCTCGGGCGCAGGAAGAAATCGCGGTAAATCTGATGCTGTTGGTGGATGCCCTTGAAGAACACGTAGCGATGCCCGCTGTCCTCCAGCGCCCGTGCGACGAGGGTCGATTGATCCACCAGAACCGCGTTGATTTTCATGATCTTGGACTGCCAGCGCAGGGTCTTCCCTTCCAGCCAGAGCCGATCCTGCCCCTCGAGAACCGGTGCCAGTCCGGAGGCGAAATGGGTCAACATCCAGTTGCTCCGCGCCAGCACTCCGGCGCCGATCACATCCTCGCGTCGGACGTCAAGAAATCTCGGCGGTTTTACGCCGGCGGCCAATCGAAGGCCGACCAGGAAAAGCTGTTCGCGTGGCTCCAAGCCATGAATTTCCGAGTTGCTGAGCTCCACTTGCATCATAAAACCTCAATAAACGAGCGACTTTAGGTCGCAAGACTTCGATTACAAACATTACGTCGATGGTTTGGCAACCATTCGCCCATTCCTGCGTTTCAAGCCGTGTCCGGATATTTTTTGAACGTCCGGGCCTTCACGGCGCTTACGACAGGCACCCTGCCTGTCGGGGCGCAAACGACAACAGAAAGGTGAAACCAATGAAGTTTGAAACCACAGCATATGAGAAGCCGACGCTGACCGCACTCGGGACGGTCGAGGACATGACGCATGGCGCGTCCGCAGGTTCGGAACTCGACAACGATTTCCCAACTGGAACGGATTTTGGCGATCTGACCTTTAGCTGATCGCGCTCGGTGCGACACGTGTGGGCCGATCCCGTCGGCCCACACGGTTCGGGTTCTCAACATCATTGGATGGGTCAGCCATGATCTCTCAGCCAAACACCACATTCACCTCCTGTTCGCATGTCGTCAGCAGCAATATCGGCGGGTCTCTCGCCCTGCTCGATACGAAGTCTGACAGGTACTTTTCCCTCAACGGCACCGGCGCCACGGTCTGGGAGCTGCTCGAAACGCCGCGAACGCTTCCCGATCTGTGCAGCGAGATCGGCAAGAAGTATCAGCTGTCGCCCGAAGAGTGCCGCGACGACATCGCCGAAATCCTGACCGCCCTTCATCACGAGGGACTGATCGAAGGAGAACGGCATGCGGCGCATAATTGATCGGGCGATCACCCTGTTCCGGTGGTTTCCCATCCTGGTCTCCGCGCTGTTCTGGGTGGTCGTCGCCCGGCTCTGGCTGACCTTCGGAACGCATCGCAGCCTGCGGCCAAAGGTCTTCGAACGCAGCCTGAAAGAGGCACAGGACATCGCGGCGTGGCGTGTCGGTCGCGTGGTCTGGGCCGTGCACCACGCCGCCCGCCTTGTGCCGCGCGCATCCTGCCTGACCCAGGGGCTGGCGGCACAGATCATGCTGGCCCGACGCGGGTTGCCCTCGACGCTCCATATCGGTGTCAAAAAAGACACCGAGACACCGTTTGAAGCCCATGCCTGGCTGACCTTTCGGGGCAGGATCATCCTTGGACATCGCGAGAATCTTCTGGCCCGCTATTCTCAGCTGGCCGAATACGGACCGACCGCGGCATGAGCGGAATTGCAGGCCATATCTGTGCGCGGGGCCAACTGCTGGACGCGGTGACCTCGACCGATCTCTGCACCGGATTGCGCGCGCGTGGACCCGGACGCCTGACCGAATGGTCGCACCCGAGGGCGGCGCTTTATCACCTGCACCTGGGGCCAGGGGATGTCGGGCACAGCTTCGACGCGGCGGGCGATGCCGTCGTGCTGGGCGACATCCGCATCGACAACAGGGCCACGCTCTTGCGCGATCTGGAGATCCCCGACGCGCAGACGCTGACCGACGCCCGGTTGATCGCCGCGGCCTGGAAGGTCTGGGGGCCTGACCTGTGCGCGCGCCTGGTTGGTGATTTTGCCATTGCCATCTTCGAGCCGGCCCGGAACCGCATGTTTCTGGCGCGCGACGCGCTGGGCGTGCGGCCCCTGTTCTGGCGACAGGTCGATCAGGGTATCGCCTTTGCGTCCGACGCGCGGATCCTGTGCCGAGACGCGCCTCCGGCGATGTCTGACGACGAGTTGATCACCTATCTTTCCGGCGCGCCGCGCAATCCCGAAACGACGCAGTACCCAGGTGTGCGCCGGGTCCAGCCGGGGCATTGGCTGGAGTGGCAGGCGGGCGCGGTCGAAACATCGCGCTACTGGGATTTCAGCCTGCAAGAGCGCACCCCTCCCGACCCGAAAGCCGCGTTTCGCGACCAGTTCCGGACGGCTGTCGCCGATCGCCTGTCAGGTCCGGGGACCGTGGCCGCGATGCTGAGCGGCGGGCTTGATTCCTCCTCGATCTGCGTGGTTGCGAACCGCGAAACCGACACGCCCCTGCGCACCTATTCGCTCACCTATCCGGGCCAGTCAGACGCGGATGAAACACCCTATATCGACGCGGTTCTGGCGACCGGAGAGTACGATCCTGTCCGGATCCCCATGACAGAACACCCGCCTTTCGACGCCTTCGATGCCCTTCTCAAGCGCCATGGCGGCCCGTTCGAGGCGCCCGGGCTGACAAAATCCGCGGTCCTGTTCCGACAGGTGGCCAGGGACGGATACACCGTGCTGCTCAGCGGGCATGGGGGCGACGAAGTGGTCTGGACCGGCGTGACCCGCGTGCTTGAACTGGCGCGCCAGAAACGTTTCCTGCGGGCGTTGCCGCTGGTGCCGGTCTACGCCCGCGCCTCGGGCCGGTCTTCGGCTGCGGTGATGGTGGCGCTCCTGCGCACCCACGGCCCTCAAAACCGCGCCCTGCAACGGGTCTGCAGGTCCCTGGCGCAGCGATTGCGCCCCCGCGATCAAGAAACCGGAGCTCTGCTGCGGGATCGGTGCCTGAACACCGACACGACCCGGCAAACCCAGACGCCGCAACGCTCGGAACCCGATCGTTCTGATCCGAATGCGGCGCATCACCTGGACAGGGCGCATCATGTCGAGACGCTTTCGTCGCCCCTTGTCCAGCGCGCGTTCGAGATCCTCGACGCCGAGGCGGCGGCGGCGGGCATCGAATTGCGGTTTCCCTTCTACGACCGGCGCCTGGTCGAGTTCTGCGTCGCCCTTCCGGCATCGGAAAAATTCGCCCACGGGCAGACCCGCAGCATCCTGCGTCGCGGCTTGAAGGGCATCCTGCCCGCCAAGATCGCAAGACGACGGGACAAGACCGACTTTTCCGCAGAAATCGGGCGCCGCCTGGTGCGCCACCACGACGAAATTCTCAGGGATGTCGCCGATGACGCGACAGGGCGGCTGCACGGCATTCTCGACATGCCCGCGCTGCGCGACGCCATAGACACGCTGCGCCGCGACCCCGACAGGCTTGGAGGCCGGGACATCGGGTTCCTGTGGCGTGTCGCCAGCCTGCACCTCTGGATGCGCATGATGAAGACCCCCAAGACCGGAGACCGACCATGAATGACGTCCATACCACTGGCCTGCCCTTCAAATCATCCAGAGCCGCGCCCCAACCCCATCACTATACGGCGTTCGGCCTGACTTTCAGCTCTGACATACGTTTCGACGAATTGACGCGGGTCGATCCCTGCGTTGCGGACATCGAGGTCCGGCGCGGCGCCATCGACCTGTCAGAGGCCGCGCCCGGGCGTTCCATCCGGTTCGACTTTGACCGCGACGAATACCTGTTCTGCTGGAAGGACGTGGCAAATTTCCGCATCCGCGGCACCGACAGCGTCCTGATCGACCCGTCCCCGGAATGCGACGAGACCATGTTGGCGTTTCCCTTTCTCGGGCCGGTCATCGCCTTGCTCCTGCATCTGCGCGGCAAGCTGGTTCTGCACGCAAGCTGTGTCGCGGTTGCGGGTCTGGGCGTGTCGTTTCTGGGTGCCAAGATGGCCGGAAAATCGACCACCGCGGGCGCGTTCGTGCGCGCCGGGTACCCGCTGCTCAGCGATGACGTGGTGGCCCTCGATCTCGACGGCAATGGCGGCGCTTCGGTGGCCCCGGCCTTCGGCCAGATCAAGTTGGCCCCGGATTCGTCGGACGCGCTTGCGCTCGGGGCGCAGATCATGACCGACGGAGACCGCAAGAAACTGCCGAAACAGGCGCATCGGATCGCGGGGGCGCTGGCCTCGGCCGAGGTGCCCATGTCGCGCATCTGCATTCTCGAGCGGGGCGACACCGCCGCGATGCACCTGATGAGTCCCGAAGAGGCGCTGCCGGAACTGCTGTGCCATTCCTATGTCAACCGGTTCGGCCGCTCCGCCCTGCCCAGCCGGGAAAAGACCCTGCACATGACGCACTGCGCCCGGGTGCTGTCCGAGATACCGGTCTACCGGCTGACCGTGCCAACGGGGCTGGACCGGCTGTCCGAAGCGGTCGGTCTTGTGCGGTCCGAGATGACGGAACCGACGAGGGCCCATGCATCCGGCTGATCCCTATTCCGAGGAAACCTCCAAGGGCGAGCTGTCGTCCTTCCTGCGCTACCTGTCCCGCAAGTCGGGACGGCGCGGGCTCTGGGCGCTGGCGCTGCAACTTGCCGGCAGCCTGACCGAAGGCGTGTCGGTCCTGTTGCTCGTGCCGATCCTGACGCTGGTCAACCGCACCGAGAGCAACCCGACCGTCACTCTGCCCGACGGCGACGGAATCGGTGTGATCACCCGGGGCGCCGAGGTGGGGCTGCCGCTTGCCCTGACGGCGCTGGTGGTGGTGGTCATCCTGATGGCGCTCTTCAACCGCCTGCGGATGATCTTCACGGCAGACCTGGTCTACGAACTTCTCAACGACCTCCGGCTCGACCTCGTGCGCGCCATCACGCAGGCCCGCTGGACCGCCTTCGTGCGCTCCCGCGAGGCCGATCTGACACATATCCTCACCGGCGATATCGACCGGGTGCAAAGCGCCACCGCCTCCACCCTGTCGATCTTTCAGAACCTGTTCAGCATCGCGGTCTACCTGGCCGCGTCGCTGTTCATCTCGGTGCAGATGACCCTGCTCGCGGCGGTGATCGGCGCGGTCATGCTGGTGGTGCTGACGCCGCTGCGCCGGCATGCCCGGCGATTGGGCCGGTCGATCACGTCCAACAGGCGGTCCCAGTACCGGATGGTGTCCGACATGGTCACGGGCATGAAGATGACCAAGCGGCTGAACGCCGAGGCCGGCAGCCTGCACCGGCTGGAAGACACGCTGGGCGAGATGCGGCGCAACACGGTGACCTTCGTGTCCGCCAGTTCCTGGGGGTCTGCCGGGTTCAATATCTTCAGCGTGGCGGGTCTTGCGATCTTTGTCTGGGTCGCGCTGACCCGGACGCAGATGCCGCTGCCCGAACTGGTGATCCTGCTGTTTGTCTTCATGCGCATCGCGCCGCGCTTTCTGACCACCCAGTC
Organism: Marivita sp.; assembly: GCF_020055635.1. Classification (GTDB taxonomy): domain Bacteria; phylum Pseudomonadota; class Alphaproteobacteria; order Rhodobacterales; family Rhodobacteraceae; genus Marivita. Next base: position 42,385 of record NZ_JAIPUT010000012.1, read on the forward strand.
GCTCTGGCAACAGGTCCTGCAGAACCTGCCCGCATTCCACGCCATCCGGTCGATGACGCGCTATTTCGAGGACCGCAGGGAGGTGCCGTCGACCGACGTGCAGGCACCGCCGCTGAACGACCGGATCGTCCTCCGCAACCTGTTTTTCGGCTATGGCGACGACACGCCGAACGTGCTGTCCGATGTTTCGATGGTGTTGCGCAAAGGAGAGGTCACCGCGGTCATCGGGCCGTCGGGGTCGGGCAAGAGCACCCTGGCCGACCTGCTGATGGGATTGCTCGAGCCGGATCGTGGCGAGATCCTCGTCGATGGCACCGAGATCGACGCCAGCCTCAAGCGCGCGTGGCGACGCCAGGTCGCCTTCGTGCCGCAGGATGTGCTGTTGCTGCACGACACGATTGCGAACAACCTGAGGCTTGCGCGCCCCGACGCCACCGATAGCGATATCGAAGAGGCGCTGCGCAGCGCCCATGCGTGGACCTTTGTAAGCGCCCTGCCCCACGGGATTCACACCAATGTCGGGGATCGCGGCCTGTGGCTTTCGGGGGGCGAACGGCAGCGCATCGCACTCGCCCAGGCCCTGTTGCGCAAGCCTCGGCTTCTGATCCTCGACGAGGCGACCAGCGCGCTGGACTGGGAAACGCAGGCGTCGATCGCCAAGGCGATTGCCGGGCTCAAGGGCGACATGACCATTCTCACGATTGCGCACCGTCCGTCGATGATCTCGTTCGCCGACCGGGTTGTTGCGCTGTCGGATGGCAAAGTTGCGGAAACCGGCGGATATGCCGAACTTTCGGCCGATGGAAACAGCCGTCTGTCACGCATGCTGGCAACCGAGGAGAACCGGGAACTGACAGCGTCGTGAAGCACAGGTCGGGCCGCAGGCGGGTTCAGTCGCTGCGGCTCAGAAGATGCACCTGCCGTCCGCCATCCTCGAGGGTCGTGACAAGAATATGCTGCCCGTCCGGGCTGGGCACCGGATGCAGATCACAGCGGAACGGCCCCTTGGCGGGCGTGTGATTTCCGAACTGCGCAATCCTCTCGGCCTGCCCGGTCTTCAGGTCCAGAATGCAGACGTCGATCTCTTCCCGGTAGGGCGTGTCGAAGACGAACCTGTCAGGCAGGCCGGGGATCTGGCGGATATGCACATTCGCGTCCAGCACCGACGGCGCGAACACCGCCTCTTGCGTGCCGGGACCGGCATCGCGGAACAGGCGCACCTTGCCCTGTTGCCAGAAATACAGCCGATCCCGGTCATACCAGATCACATGCGATGTCGCGGGGGCCAGAAGCCGCAGATCGCGCCCGTCGACGCCGCAGGTCAGACTGTAGCCCATCGCCTCGTTCCACGGACCGCCCGGAACCCGAAATCGCAGCTTGACGGTAAAGCGGGTCCCGTCCGGCGACAGTTTCGCATGGTTGAACCAATAGATGTACCGACGGCGCAGGTGCCCCAGACGCGACCGCAGACCAAGCTGGCGCATCAGGAACCGGACCGCGCGTTTCAGCGACAGGATCAGCGCCGCATCGCCCGTTTCAAGATCCACGCGCCACACCCCGTCATCATCCGGCTTGCGGTCAAGCCTGCTGTCCGTGTCATCCATGTCACCGGAATAGCCATAGCCCGGACGCAGCGTGTTCAGCCGCAAGAGGTTGAGCGACAGCATGTGCCTGCCATCGGGGTCCACCGCGTAGACAGCGCGCGGCAGCGTGCGGGTCCGGCCGGTTGCAAGGTCATGCACACGCGCCACGATCCGCCCGTCCTCGCGGTCATTCCAGATAACCTGCGATCCCCCGCTTTCATCCCCGCCGACCCATTGCGCCATCGGTCCCTGCTGCACGCTCCAGGCGCGGCTTTCACCGATGGGGGTCCAGCGCCGTGCCGGATCCATGACGTCGATCACGCCGATCTCGATCGTGTCGTCGCCGGACGGATGACGCCCCGCAACCGAGGTCCGGTAAAGCACGACGCGGCGGCTTTCGGCGTCGAAGACGGGAATGTCGTAATAGCTGTGACTGTGAAACCGGCCCGCTGCGGTGCCATTGGTCAGGCGCGTCTGCACCCATGTCATCGGCTTGGGATCGCCATCGGGGTTGAGCGACGCAGCCGCGTCTTCGGCGACGGAGGGGGCATGTTGGTGCATTTCTAGGGTTCTCCGGCCTCGGCCAGGGACAGGAAGTCGAATTCCTCGATCATGTCGCGCACCCTGGCGATCTGGCCGGGCGACCAGGCCACGCTGTGCCGGCTGCGGTTTTCCCCGTGCCGCACGATCGACGCGGCATCCTCGACGAACCCGCCCCGGTCCTCGAGATCGAGAAAGCCAAGGATGCGGCGCAGCCCCGCCGCGGGATCGCGCGCAAAAGCCTCGTAGCCGACCCCAAGCCAGTGGTCCGCCGGAACCCGCGCCTGAAGATCCCGGACACCGGCACAAAGCGACCGGAAATCGTCGATCATCGCGTCATCGGCGCTGTCGGCGATGGACTTGCCGGCCTCGGCCTTCAACGCCGCCTTGAACGCGCTTGAATCCGGACTTGAGATGCGCAACCGGTCATAGGCCCCGCCCCGCCGCAGCGACATGGTGGCGATGTTGTCGAACGGGTTGCGCACCACCAGCAACCACTTGCACGGCAGCGCAATCCGCTCGTGCAGCCTGTCGAGCAGCCCGGCATCCCTCTGCATGCGCCGAACCGCCCAGTCGCCCTTCTTGTCCCCGATGACCAGCGGCGCGTCGGAGCGTCCGTTATGCTGGTTCGGCACGACATAGGCGAACCCGTTCCAGTAACGCCCGTGATCCATGAAAGCGGCCGATTGCGACCCGATCAGCGCGAAGATCTCGTCTTGCGACCACCCCGCGTCGAGCAGACCCAGAACATCGAGCTCGTGTGACACCACCGCATCGGGATGCGCATCCACCAGCGACCCGATCAGCGAATGACCCGAGCGCGGAAAGCCCGCGAATTGAAGAAAGCTGTGCGTATGGGTCGTCGATTGCCCGCCGGTCCGTTGCCACCACTTGGCGCGAGCCTTCAGTTCAAGCAGTGATTTCGGTCGATGATGGCGCGAGGCATCGTGATCGAAAACGGGCACCGTGTGTTCGCCCGTCCTGCGCCGCAGCACCGTGTCCACTTTGTGTTTGATCCGGTGAACCGGCGAATCCTGGCTTGGCACGTTGGATGACCTTCAAAATCTGGCTACGCAAACAAACGTCATGCAACCCGAATGGTTCCTTGCTCGTTTACCAAGCCATGACGGCCCGCCTTCCCGATAGGCGCGGGGCCGTTCATCCAAGCGAGGGGCCATGACAAAAACCGACATCATCATTCTGGGTGCCCAGAAATGTGCCACCACCTCCCTGTTCGACGTGATGACGCGTGCGCCCCGCATCGTCGGCGCATCGCCGAAGGAGCCGCATTATTTCAGCACCTGCGAAGACTGGCGCGACGGTCTGGACGACTATCACCGGATATATGCCGCGCAAGCCAATGCATTGCGGCTCGAAGCGTCCACAACCTACACGTTTTTCCCGCATCGCAAGCGTGGGCTCTGGCACGATCTGCATGCCTATAACCCGGCCCTTCGATTGATCTACGTCGTGCGAAAACCCGTCGATCGGATCATGTCCCATTACAAGCATGTCGTCCGGCGGGGCTATTTCTCGGGCACGCTCGAGAAATTTGCGCTGAACAAACCGCAGGCCCTGTCGATTTCGCGCTACTACACGCAGATTCGTCCCTTCATCGAACGTTTTGGCCGCGAACAGGTCCTGCTGCTGCAATACGAGGACGTGATCTCGGGCCGCGCCAACCGCAAGGTTGCAGAGTTTGTCGGTCTCGACCCGGACGCCCTCGGATCAGAACCGGCGCTGTCGAATGAATCTGGCGCGGTTCGGCATCGCAGGTTTTCCGAAGACCGACCCGCCTGGAAACTGCTGAGCGCCGCCAGCCCGAAAACCGCCGAGCGGATCTCGCGTCGGTTGACCCGGTCCCCCCCGGCATCGCCCGATCTGAGCCCGGAGCTGCAGGGCGCGATCAACCACATGCTCGAACCGGACATCCGGGCTTTCGAAAAGCTGAGCGGCTTCGACCTTGGCCACTGGCGCTGTGTGACCATGCCACAGGCTGCGCGCACGGGATAGCGGCGGAATTGCGTCGAAAAATGGACTTTTGCGAGAAAACTCATGCTTTTCCGGGAACTGATCCCCCATCGCACGGTTAGCTGCGAAACGGAGACAGGCATCACGCCGTCGGAATGTTTTCAGCACGACCGGGAGTATGGGCATGAAGACCTTGAATCGGACCGAGAACGGTCCTTCGCAGTTCGCCAACATCGATCGCCTGCCCTTTGGCAGCGGGGTCTTTGATGCCGAGATCGCTGGAAGGGCCGCCGGGGTCGATTTTCCTGCGTCGACCCGTGATGGCGCGACCTGGCCACGGCATGCTGTCGACGATCACCGCATCCCGGACAATGACACGGTCCTTAAGCATGTTTTCGATCGGGTGTTCGCCGCCTTGGCCCTTGTCCTGCTGTCTCCGCTCTTTCTGATGGTGGTGCTGCTGATCCGCTTCACCGATCCGGGGCCGATCTTTTTCGCCCATGAACGCATCGGAAAGCGGGGGCAACGGTTCAAGTGCCTGAAGTTCCGGACGATGGCAGAAGACGGCGACGCCATCCTGGCCCAGCATCTGCGGAACAATCCCGAGGCCGCGGCTGAATGGAACAGCACGCGAAAGCTTCAGGATGATCCCCGCGTCACTCGCCTCGGCGATGCGCTGCGCCGCTCCAGCATCGACGAATTGCCGCAACTCTGGAACATCCTGGTCGGAGACATGAGCGTGGTCGGCCCGCGCCCCATTGTGGACGCCGAAATCCCGCATTACGGCAACGCGATCTTCGACTACCTGTCGGTACGTCCGGGCCTTACCGGCTTGTGGCAGGTCAGCGGACGCAGCGACGTCGGCTACGGCCAGCGTGTCCGGCTGGACACGGAATATGTGCGCACGCGGACGATCCTGAAGGACGCGGCGATCGTCCTGAAGACGATCAAGGTCGTCGCCTTCCGCGAAGGCAGCTGCTAGCCCGACTGCGACCCAGCTAGATCTTGTTCACCCCGCACCACTCGGCGATGAACAGGGCCATCGCGACGGTGATCCGCTGCACCGAGGCGATGCTGACCCGTTCGTCGAAGCCGTGGATATTCTCGGAAATCGGACCGTAACACAGCGACGGAATGTCATTGTAAAGCCGGTACACCCGGCAATCTAGGTATCCCGGCGTGGTGAAGCTTTGCAGCGGCTGCCCGGTTGCGGCGCGATGGGCGCGCTCCAGAATGGCCTCGGCCTCGGACCCCGGTTCCTGCACATAGCCTTCGGCAAAGAACCCGTTGAACCGCACGACCGGCGGCGCGCTGCGCAGGTAGCCGTCCTGTTCCGCGAACTGCGCGATGCAGGCTTCGATCTCCCGCGCCGCGTCGGCGGCCCGGATGCCCGGATAAAGTGCGATGCGGCACTGGATCCGGCACCACGCCGGAACCGAAGACCCCCAGTCCCCGCCTTCGATCTTGCCGATATTGAGATTGATCGGATGGTCCAGATCCTCGAAATGCCGATGGTCGTGCCGTTGCGCGTTCCATCTTTCCTCCAGACCACGCAATGCGCCGACCACCCGGTGCGCCGCGTCGATGGCATTGGCCCCCGCCCCCATCTCGCGCACATGCACCGGCTTGCCCCGGACCTCGATCTCGAACCACAACGTGCCGACATTGGCACGGACCAGCATTTCCTCTTCCGGCTCGGGGATCAGCACGGCATCGGCCGTGTGCCCCTTGAGAAAGGTCATCAAGGCGCCGTTGCCGGTGGATTCCTCCTCCACGACCGACTGGATCTCGACCCGCGCCGCCGGAGAAACCCCCGCCGCCTTCAGCGCATCCATCGCAAAGATCATCGCCGCGTGACCCGCCTTCATGTCGGCCCCGCCCCGCCCTGCAAGCCAGTCACCGTCGATCCGTGGCTCGAAGGGCGGTGAGGTCCACATGTCGGCCGGGCCTGCGGGAACAACATCGGTATGCGATTGCAAGATCAGCGAGTTTCCCGAAACGCGTGTCGGAACATGCGTGCCGATGACGATCGGCGCGTCCGAATGCTCTTCACTGAACTTGCCGCCGCCTTCATGCGCCTCGATCTGTGCCCGGTCCATCTCGAACCGGGTCATCTCGTAGCCGCGCTGCTCGAGCGCGTCGTGGACGAACTGCTGCACCTCGTGTTCCTTGCCCCGCGTCGAGGCAAAGCGCATCAGCGCCTGCGTGAAGTCCAACTGCTCCGCGAACCGGTCCTGCACGGCCCGGCGAATGGCTTCGGTCTGGGTCTGATCCGGCATCTGTCCTGTCCCGCTCCTGACTGTGACCGCCCGAACCGGCGGTGATTCCCCGGCCACTCTAGCGACAGCAGGCCCACTGTCATGTTTCTCGGGGCAAAACAGCCGGAAAAACCGATCGGGCAAAGGTGGGGACCATCAGAACACTGGGATCAATAAGAGAAATTTTTATTTTAATAACAATGTCATAAATCTGTATTTCGCTGACAAGGGCATCCCCGGCGACGACTGTCATCAAACTGTTACGCAACTGTCACAAAAGCATGGCGAAAGCTGACTAGATCCGGCGCCAACGGTCATCAGGGGGATGGCCGAGAGATGTCCAACCTCAAGGAGCTGACATTATGTCCGTAAAACTCTCCGTATCGGCACTTGCCATTGCTGCCGTTTCCGCAACGGCTGCTGCAGCCCGCGACAACGTCCAGATCGCCGGCTCGTCCACGGTTCTGCCCTACGCCTCCATCGTCGCCGAAGCGTTCGGTGAAAACACCGACTTCCCGACACCGGTCGTGGAATCCGGCGGGTCGTCGTCCGGTCTCAAGCGCTTCTGCGAAGGCGTTGGCGAGAACACCATCGACATCGCGAACTCCTCGCGTCCGATCCGCGAAGCCGAAGTTGCTGCATGCGCCGAAAATGGCGTGACCGACATCATCGAAGTCCGCATCGGCTATGACGGCATCGTGTTCGCGTCGCAGCAGTCCGGCCCGGCGTTCGACGCCTTTGTCCCGTCCGACATCTACAACGCCATCGGCGCGAAGGTCATGAAGGACGGCGAACTGGTCGACAACGACTATCAGAACTGGGCCGAATTCAACGCCGATCTGCCGGATGCCGAAATCGCGATGTTCATTCCCGGCACCAAGCACGGCACACGCGAAGTGTTCGAAGAGCAGGTTCTGCTGGTCGGCTGTGAAGCCACTGGCGCAATGGAAGCGATGATCTCGGGCGGCATGTCCGAAGACGACGCGGAAGACGCCTGCCTCGACGTCCGTCAGGACGGCAAGTCGGTCGACATCGACGGCGACTACACCGAGACACTGGCTCGCATCGACGCCAACACCAACGGCATCGGCGTGTTTGGTCTGGCGTTCTACGAGAACAACCAGGACAAGCTGAAGGTCGCGACCATGTCCGGCGTCGAGCCGACAACCGAGACCATCGCGTCGGGTGAATACCCCGTGTCCCGCCCGCTGTTCTTCTACGTGAAGAAAGCCCATATCGGCGTGATCCCGGGCCTCAAGGACTACGCCCAGTTCTTCATCTCCGATGATCTGGCAGGCCCGAACGGCCCGCTCTCCAACTACGGCCTCGTGTCCGACCCCGAGTTGGCAAAGACACAGCAGATGGTCGCTGACGAAAAGGTCATGGGCGCAGACATGTAATCGCCCGAAGACCTGATCTATCAGGAGGCGGCACACCACGCCGCCTCCTTTTTCTTCCGGAACAACCTCTGAACACCCTGGGGGCACCATGCCGCTACTCTGGCTTTTCCTGATCGTCCTCGCGATTGCCGCTACGGCGTTTGTCCTTTCCCGGTCGCGCGTCCTTGCGATGTCGGGTCAGGACCGGCGCACCCTGCATTCCCTTCCGAATTACTATGGCAGCAATGCCGCAATGAAATCCGCGATCCCGGCCCTGTTGGTCTTGGTGATCTGGCTTCTGGCGCAGCCATTCTACGTCAACAACGCGGTCTCGGGCATGATCCCGGACTCGGCCATTGCCGACAGCTCGTCGCGCGGCCTCGTTCTGGCCGAAGTGCGCCGCGCAGCCGACGGTCTTGACCTCGCGGTCGCGCGTGGCGAGATGTCCGAAGACGAAGCGCGCAATCTCAGAACCGATTTCACCGATGTCACCACGCGGCTCGAGAACGCGGGGGCCATCGTCACGTCGCAGATCACGCAGCCGATCCTGCGCGCCGCGCAGCGGTTCCGGGTGATGAACACCATCGGGTCGCAGATCATGGCGGTGGTGGTTCTGCTGATCGCTCTGGCCGGCGCGTTTTGGGCGTTTCGCGAAACCGACCCGGTATTCCGCGCGCGCAACACTGTCGAACAGGGCATACGTGCGCTGCTCATCGCGGCGGCGTCGATTGCCATCCTGACCACGCTGGGCATCGTCCTGTCGCTGGTCTTCAACACCATCGAATTCTTCCGCCTCTACCCCGCGTCCGAGTTCTTTTTCGGCACCAACTGGGCGCCCAGCTTTTCGGGACGCGGTGGCGCATCCGATCTGGGCATTCTGCCGCTCTTGTGGGGCACGTTCTATATCTCCATCGTGGCGCTGATCGTGGCGGTGCCCATCGGGCTGTTCGCGGCGATCTACCTGTCGGAATACGCCAGCCCCCGGGTCCGCGCCTTCGCCAAGCCGATGCTCGAAGTCCTCGCCGGCATCCCGACCATCGTCTACGGCCTCTTTGCGCTGCTGACGGTAGGTCCGCTGCTGGTCGAAGTCTTCGGCGACGACGGCCTCGGCTGGATGCAGTCCGGCACCGCCGTGATGACCGCCGGTCTTGTCATGGGCATCATGCTCATTCCGTTCGTGTCCTCGCTGTCGGACGACATCATCAACGCGGTGCCGCAATCCATGCGCGACGGGTCATACGGGCTGGGGGCGACGCAATCGGAAACCATCCGCCAGGTCGTGCTTCCCGCCGCCCTGCCGGGCATTGTCGGAGCGATCCTGCTGGCCGCATCCCGCGCCATCGGGGAAACCATGATCGTGGTTCTGGGCGCCGGTGCCGCCGCCCGCCTGAGCCTCAACCCGTTCGAGGCGATGACAACCGTGACCGCCAAGATCGTGTCGCAGCTGACGGGCGACTCGGATTTCGCCTCACCCGAAGCGCTGGTGGCCTTTGCCCTTGGCATGACGCTCTTCGTCATCACCCTCGGGCTGAATATCTTCGCGCTCTATATCGTGCGCAAATACCGGGAGCAGTACGAATGACCGACGCAAGCATGGACAGCGCCCCCGTCAAGGGACGTCTGACAACCGTCGACGCCCGCACCAGGAAACGCAACGCCGCCGAAAAGCGCTTCAAGGCCTACGGTCTGGTGGCGATCCTGATCGGCCTGTTCTTTCTGGTTGTCCTCGCCGTATCGATCCTGCGCTCGGGGCTTCCGGCCTTCACGCAGGCCGAGGTGCAGGTCGAATTCACCCTGACCCAAGAGGAGTTCGACGCCGCCGAAAGCCAGATGCTCAAGACCCGCGCCTATGAGGATCTCTTCATCGCAGCCCTGCAAGGCCAGCTTGAAGAGCGCGGGCTGGAGGTCGCTTTCGACCCGGCCGCCATCGAACGTCTGCTCGGCAAGACCGGCGGCACCATTCGCGAGTTCTTCCTCGAGAACCCGGACCGGATCGGCACGCCGGTGACGTTCGATCTGGCCGCATCGTCGCGTGTCGACGGATATTTCAAGGGCCGCGTCACCCGTGACACGGTGGTGGACAGCCGGTTCCTGATGGTCAGCGACCTTGATCTGGTGGATGCGCTGGCCGATGCGGGGATCATCACGTCCAGCTTCAACTGGAACTTCATCACCGGATCGGATTCCGGCGTCGACAACCCCGGCGGCGCGGGCATCGGCGTATCGGTGATCGGGTCGTTCTTCATGATGCTGGTGGTGCTGGCCCTGTCGCTGCCCATCGGCGTGGCCGCATCGATCTATCTCGAGGAATTTGCACCGCAGAACTGGTTCACCGACCTGATCGAGGTGAACATCTCGAACCTTGCCGCCGTGCCGTCCATCGTGTTCGGCATCCTTGGCCTTGCGGTGTTCATCCAGTTCATGCACCTGCCGCAATCGGCACCTCTGGTCGGTGGCCTGGTGCTCACGCTGATGACCCTGCCGACGATCATCATCTCGACCCGCGCGTCGCTCAAATCCGTGCCGCCCTCGATCCGCGAAGCCGCACTGGGGGTCGGGGCCTCAAAGATGCAGACCGTGTTCCACCACGTCCTGCCGCTGGCCGCGCCCGGCATCCTGACCGGCACCATCATCGGTCTGGCCCAGGCGCTTGGCGAAACCGCGCCGCTGCTGCTGATCGGCATGGTCGGTTTTATCGCCCGCGCCTATCCCGAAGGGGTTGTATCCGGCTTCATCGACCCCAACTCCGCGATGCCGGCACAGATCTACACATGGGCCGCCCGCGCCGATGCGGGGTTCTACGAAAAAGCCTGGGGCGGGATCATCATCCTGCTCATCTTCCTGCTGACGATGAACATCATTGCCATCATTCTGCGCCGTCGCTTCGAGCGCCGCTGGTAACAAGGACCCTGCCTCATGTACGATGCACCTCACTACACCACACAGGAGACGGCCGTGACTGACGTCAAAATCAAAGCCAAGGACGTGCAGGTCTATTACGGCGAGAACCACGCGATCAAGGATGTGTCGGTCGAGATCGAGAACAACACCGTCACGGCCTTCATCGGCCCTTCGGGCTGTGGCAAGTCGACCTTTCTGCGCTGTATCAACCGGATGAACGACACCATCGACATCTGTCGCGTCGAGGGCGACATCCTGATCGACGGCGATGACATCTACGACAAGCGCGTCGACCCGGTGCAGCTGCGTGCCAAGGTCGGCATGGTGTTCCAGAAGCCGAACCCGTTTCCCAAGTCGATCTACGACAATGTCGCCTACGGCCCCAAGATCCACGGCATGGCCCGCAACAAGGCCGAGCTTGACGACATCGTCGAACGCGCCCTGCGCCGCGGCGCCATCTGGGACGAGGTCAAGGACCGGCTGCAGGCTCCCGGCACCGGCCTTTCGGGCGGGCAGCAACAGCGCCTCTGCATCGCGCGCGCCGTTGCGACCGAACCCGAAGTGCTGCTGATGGACGAGCCGTGCTCCGCGCTCGACCCGATCGCCACCGCGCAGGTCGAGGAACTGATCGACGAGCTGCGCCAGAACTACGCCGTGGTGATCGTGACCCACTCCATGCAGCAGGCCGCGCGGGTCAGCCAGAAGACCGCGTTTTTCCACCTCGGTTACCTCGTGGAATACGACGATACCTCCAAGATTTTCACAAACCCCGAAGACAGCCGCACCGAAAGCTACATCACCGGACGGATTGGATAAAACCGTGAATTCATCGCAACAGCATATCTCAAGCGCCTTCGACCGCGATCTCGAAGGGATTCAGGCGCGGATCATGAAGATGGGGGGCCTCGTCGAACAGGCCATCCTCGATGCAGCGCAAGCGCTGGAAACCCGCGATCAGGAACTGGCCGACCAGGTCCGGAACAACGACAAGACGATCGACCAGCTCGAAGAGCTGCTCAACGAGGAGGCCGCCCGCGTGATCGCACTGCGCGCGCCCACCGCGGTCGATCTGCGGGTGATCCTGTCGGTCATGCGGATCAGTGCCAACCTCGAACGCATCGGCGACCTGGCCAAGAACCTGGCCAAGCGCAACGCGATCCTGATGTCGATGCCCTCGATCAACGGCGCCGCGTCGCAGCTGCGCCGCATGGCGCGCGACGTGCAGATCATGCTGAAGGATGCGCTCGACGCGTATATCCAGCGCGACGAAGCGCTGGCCCGCGACGTGATCGACCGCGACATCGACATCGACCAGATGTACAACACCCTCTTCCGCGAGTTCCTGACCTTCATGCTGGAAGACCCACGCAACATCACACCCTGCATGCACCTGCATTTCATCGCCAAGAACGTCGAACGCATGGGGGATCACGTCACGTCGATCGCCGAACAGGTGGTGTTCCTCGTGACTGGCGACAAGCCCGAAGAGGCGCGCCAGAAAGAAGATGTCACCTCGTCCGATGCGCGCCTGTCGACGACGTCTTAAACCGGAACACAGACCATGAATTCCGTCCAGCCCACCGTACTCATCGTGGAAGACGAACCGGCACAGCGCGAGGTGCTGGGCTACAATCTCGAAGCCGAGGGCTTCCGTGTCGCCACCGCCGAGAATGGCGAGGAGGCGCTGCTGCTCGTTGCCGAGGAACAGCCCGACATCATCGTTCTCGACTGGATGCTGCCCAACGTGTCGGGCATCGAAGTGTGCCGCCAGCTCAAGACGCGGCCCGACACGCGCAGCGTGCCGATCATCATGCTGTCGGCGCGTTCCGAAGAGGTGGACCGCGTGCGGGGGCTGGAGACAGGTGCGGATGACTATGTCATCAAGCCCTATTCCGTGGTCGAGCTGATGGCGCGCGTGCGCGCGCAACTGCGCCGCACCCGCCCGGCCGCCGCCGGTCTGCGGCTGGAATTCGACGATATCGTGCTGGATGCCGAAACCCACCGCGTCACGCGTGATGGAGCGGACATCAAGCTGGGCCCGACCGAGTTCCGCCTGCTGTCGACGCTGATGGAAAAGCCCGGCCGTGTCTGGTCGCGCGAGCAATTGCTCGACCGGGTCTGGGGCCGTGACATCTATGTCGACACCCGGACGGTGGACGTCCATATCGGGCGTTTGCGCAAATCCCTGACCACAACCGGCGGTGCCGATCCGCTGCGCACCGTACGCGGGGCGGGATATTCGCTGGGCTGAGCCCGTGTCACCGGCGGATGATGCGTCACCGCATCATTCCGTTTCCATCGATGGAAACGCCGCTCACCAGCGCGTCGATCAGTCCTGCTTGCCATCCAGCGGCAGGATCACCGTGAAGGTCGTGCCCTTGCCGGGCTGGCTGTCCACCTGCAACCGACCGCGGTGACGGTTGACGATGTGCTTGACGATCGCCAGCCCCAGCCCGGTGCCGCCAAGGTCGCGGGACCGATGACTGTCGACCCGGTAGAACCGCTGGGTCAGGCGGGGCAGATGTACCGCCTCGATCCCCGGCCCGGTGTCCGAGACCTCGACCCGCACGCCCTGCCCGCGCAACCGGCTCTCGTAATCCGCCGCCCCCAGACTGACCCGCACGAAACTACCGCGCTCGGAATACTTGATCGCGTTCTCCAGCAGGTTCGTGAGCACCTGCCGCAGCTGGTCGGCGTCGCCGGGAATGACCAGCGGCGCGTCGGGCAGATGCAGGGACACCTCGATCCCGGCCTCCTCGGCCATCTTTGCCAGACTGTTCCGTGTCTGCCGGATCACCGCGCCAAGCTCCACCGGATCGACCGGGCGCACCCGCTCGCTGGCCTCGACCCGGCTCAGCGACAGCAGGTCCGACACCAGCCGGTTCATCCGCGCCGCTTCGGATCCCATGATGCGCAGGAACCGCTCCTGCGCCTTGGGATCGTTGCGCGCCGGTCCTTGCAGCGTTTCGATGAATCCCAGAAGCGCCGTCAGCGGCGTGCGAAGTTCATGGCTGACATTCGCCACGAAATCCCGCCGCATCTGGTCGGCCTGTTCGACCGGCGTGATGTCCTCGAAGGACAGCAAGATGCCCGAGCGCCCCTGCATCGGCACCGGCCCGCAGGTGACGCGAAAGGTGGTGTCGTGCTGCCCGTCGCTCGCCAGGTAGCGGGTCTCGCGCCTGGTGCCGTCGCGCTGCACCTGCTCGATCGTGTCCAGCAGGTTCGGCTGGCGCAGCGCGGTGATGAAATGCCGCCCCTCGATATTCCGGCCCAGAAGCTTCTCCGCGGCGTCGTTGACCGCAAAAATCCGTTCATCCGGCGCGATCAGAAGCGCCGGGATGCCAAGCATCATCAGGACGTCGCGGGGCGCCGCGGTCATTTCCGCGCCGCCACCGCCGCCAGACCCGCGTCAAACGCCGCGATCAACGCGTCCGGATCTTCCAGACCGACGGAGACCCGGAAGAATCCCTCGCTCATGCCCAGCTTCTCGCGCGCTTCTGGCGTCAGCGCCCGGTGCGAGGACGATGCGGGATGGGACAGCGTGGTGCCCACGTCGCCCAGCGTCGGCGCAAAGGCGATCTGGTCGGCCCCCCTGGTAAAGGCATTGGCCTCGGCCCGGCCGCCCTCCAGCTCGAAACTGACCATGTTGCAGCCGCGCCCCTGCAACAAGCCCTGCGCGCGGGCGCGGTCGGGATGATCGGGCCGCGTCGGATAGAGCACCCGCTTGACGCCGGGCTGCGCCGCCAAATGGTCCGCCAACCGCGCCGCCGTCGCCTCCGCCCGGTCAAAGCGCAGATCGAAGGACATCAGCCCACGCTCGGCCAGCCAGCAATCGAACGGGCTTGGCGTCAGGCCGGTGGTGACGGCAAAATCATAGATCGCCTTGGCATGGTCGGCCTCGCGCGCCGCGACCCAACCCAGCGTCACATCCGAATGCCCGGCCAGCAGCTTTGTCACCGAATGCAGCACCACATCGGCCCCCAGTTCGAACGGCCTGACCGCGCGCGGCGTGGTGAAGGTGTTGTCCACCACCAGAAGCACGCCGGTCTCGCGGCACAGATCCGCGATGCCCTGCACATCGGCGATCCGCAGCGTCGGGTTCGACACGACCTCGATCAGCACCAACCGCGTCTCGGGCCGCAGCGCTGCCGCAACCGCACCCACATCCGTCGGATCGGCGAGGCTTGTCGCGATCCCCAGCCGGGGCAGATCGTCCCGCATCATGCGCAAGGACCGCCCGTAAAGCTGATCGCCTCCCACCACATGGTCGCCGGCCTTGCACAGCCCCAGCAGAACCGCCGTCACCGCCGCCATGCCGGACCCGACCACCAGTCCCGGCTGCGGCGCGGCTTCCATCGCGTCCACCCGGCGCGCCAGCACATCCGCGTTGGGATGGCCCTCGCGTGCATAGGTGTAGCCCTGCGCGCGGCCCTCGTACTGGTCATCCAGCCGATCGGGCGTTTCGCTTGCATAGACCACCGAGGGCATCAGCGGCGTGACCACCGGGGTCGACGCGGTTTCAGGAAGCCCACCGGGGCGCATCAGGGTCGGTTTCATCATTGTCGCTTGCCTTCGTTCAATCTTCGGCAAAGCCCTGCCACAAAGCGCCTTCGGCAACAATGGGCCGCGCAACCGCCGGTTTCGAAATCCGGGACTTGCGCTGCCCCTGTCCTCGGGCGATGAAACAGCCATGACCACCCGCCCGGATATCCTCTGCATCGGCTCCGTCCTCTGGGACGTGATCGGCCGTTCGGACCGCCACATGAAACACGGCGCCGACGTGCCGGGTCACATCACCCGCCTGCCCGGCGGCGTGGCGCTGAACATCGCGATGACGCTGGCCCGGTTCGACCTTGTGCCGGCGCTCCTGAGCGTGGTCGGCCGCGATCCCGAAGGCAACGAACTGGTGCTGGCCTGCGACCGGCTGGGCCTGATCACCGACCATATCTACCGTTCGGACGATCTGCCCACGGATCAGTACATGGCCGTGGAAGGCAAGAACGGGCTGATCGCCGCCATCGCCGACGCACATTCGCTGGAACAGGCGGGCGACAAGATCCTGCGACCGCTGATCACCGGCCCGCTCGGGTTTGTCGAGGCGCCCTTTCCCGGCCCGATCGCGCTGGATGGCAACCTGACCGAAACCCTGCTCGACCAGATCGCGCGGCACCCGGCGTTTTCCAGGGCCGACCTGCGCATCGCGCCCGCCTCGCCCGGCAAGGCCGAGCGTCTTCTGCCCTTCCTGCGCAGCGGCCACGGCGTGCTTTACGTCAACCTCGAAGAAGCCGGACTGCTCTGCCAGACCACGTTCGAAAGCGCGCCACAGGCCGGGGCCGCGCTGGTCGAACGGGGGGCGGCCCGCGCCCTGGTCACCGATGGCGGCAACGTCACCTGCGACGCCACCTCCGAGGGCATCCTCGCCGAACGCCCACCCGAGGTCATGGTGACCCGCGTCACCGGCGCGGGCGACACCTTCATGGCCGCCCATATCGCGTCCGAAATGCGTGGTGCGAACCGCCCCACCGCCCTGCACCGCGCGCTTGCCACCGCCGCGGCCTATGTTGCCGGAGGAACCTGATCCATGCCCCCCCTTCCCCTCGATATCTCGCCAGCAGTTCAGGCCGCGCTTGATGCCGACCGCCCCGTCGTGGCGCTCGAATCCACCATCATCACCCATGGCATGCCCTGGCCGCAGAACCTCGAAACCGCCCGCGCCATCGAAGCCACGATCCGCGAGCACGGCGCCGAACCCGCGACGATCGCGGTGATGGCCGGCCGCCTCTGCGTCGGGCTGGACAGCGACCAGCTCGAAGCGCTGGCGCAGGCCAGGCAGGTCGCCAAGCTGAGCCGCGCCGACATGGCGGTCTGTCTCGCCAATGGCGGCACCGGGGCGACCACCGTCGCCGCCACGATGATCGCCGCGCACCTTGCCGGGATCGCCGTCTTCGCCACCGGCGGCATCGGCGGCGTGCATCGCGGCGCGGATCAGAGCTTCGACATCTCCGCCGATCTTCAGGAACTGTCGCAGACCCCGGTCACCGTCGTTGCCGCCGGGGCCAAGGCCATCCTCGACCTGCCCAAGACGCTCGAAGTGCTGGAAACCCTGGGCGTGCCGGTCATGGCCTACGGCCAGGACGCGCTGCCCGCCTTCTGGTCGCGCGCCTCCACGCTCAAGGCTCCGCTGCGCGCCGACAGCGCCCTCGAGATCGCCAGGGCCCACCAGATGCGCCGCGCCCTCGGCCTTCCCGGAGGTCAGTTGATCGCCAACCCGATCCCCGCCGAGGCCGAGATCCCGCATGCCGAGATCCACCCGATCATCACCCGCGCCACGCAGGATGCCGAAACCCACGGCATCACCGGAAAGGCGCTGACGCCCTATCTTCTGCAACGCATCTTCGAACTGACCGAAGGGCGTTCGCTCGACGCCAATATCGCGCTTGTGCTCAACAACGCCCGTCTTGGCGCGCAAATTGCACAGGAATTGACATCGCTGCGGTGAAAAGCGGGCCAGAGCCATTTGGCCCCATTGTAGAGGACAGCGGGACCGCCTAGGTTTTGCCCGAACCAGTGACGGACCCCCGATCCCCTATGACCACCCCATTCGAACCCGAAAGACGCCGACCCGGTCTTTTCTCGCGGCTGCGGGCAAGCTTCCTGACCGGGATCGTCGTCATCGCGCCGGTGAGCCTGACGATCTGGCTGATCTGGTCGATCATGGGCTGGATCGACGGCTTCGTGCTGCCCCTGGTGCCCAGCCGGTTCAACCCCGAGCAATATATCGGCATCAACCTGCGCGGCATCGGCGTGATCTTCTTTCTGGTGTTCACGGCCTTTGTCGGCTGGGTCGCCAAGGGCCTGATCGGCCGGTCGCTGATCCGCTTCGCGGAAAGCCTCGTGGAACGGATGCCGGTGGTCCGGTCGATCTACAGCGGCGTCAAGCAGATCGCCGAGACGATCTTTGCCCAATCCGAACGCAATTTCGAAAAGGCCTGCCTGATCCAGTATCCGCGCAAGGGCATCTGGGCCATCGGCTTCATCTCGACCGACGCGCGCGGCGAAGTCGCCGACCGGGCCGAAACCATGGGCAAGCTGATCTCGGTCTTCGTGCCCACAACGCCCAACCCGACCTCGGGATTCCTGCTGTTCTTTCCCGAAGAAGACGTGGTCGAACTGGACATGAGCATCGAGGATGCGGCAAAGCTGGTGATCTCCGCCGGCCTGGTCTATCCCAATGCCAAGGATCCGACCCAGCCCGCCAAGGCCGCCTGACGGCCAGCCGCTAGTCGAACATCTGACGCAAATCCGCCGTCTGACGCTGGCCCAGATCGTGCTTGTGCTGCGCAAGGAACCCGCCCGCGGCCCGGCGGCCCGCCGCTTTCAGCTCGGCAATCACCGACGGCACCGGCACCAACTTGGTCGCCACGGACAGGTCGTTCATCAGATCGTCATCCGCGATCATGTGAACCCGCATGTTCTTCATCGCACCCGCCCGGATCGTGCCGTCGGACAGGAGCCGCTGCACAAAGGCGATGGCGCGCAATTCGCGCAGAAGCGACGAATTGAAACTGATCTCGTTGATGCGGTTCTGGATTTCGTTCGGCATCACCGGCACGGCGTCGCGCTCAAGCGGGTTGATGTTCACGATCACCACGTCATCCGGCAGATCGGCGTGGAACAGCGGAAACAGCGCCGGATTGCCGGTGTAGCCGCCATCCCAGAACGCCTCCACGGCCCCGGTCAGCGGGTCCTCCACCTCGACCGCCTGGAACATCGTCGGCAGGCAGGCCGAGGCCAGGATGCTCTGCGTGGTGATTGCGTCGCCCTCGAAGACCCGCACCTTGCCGTCGCGCACATTGGTGGCGCAGACAAAGAATGCCGGTCCGTCACGCGCGCAGACCCGGCCGAAATCGAACTGGTCGACGATCTTTTCCAGCGGGTTGTCATAAAGCGGCCCCCAGGCATAAGGCGACACCATCCGGCCAAACATGTCGCCCACCAGGTATGCCGGCGAAAACTCGAGGGACCTGCTGATCGCCCCCGGCGTCGGCAACCACGCCTGCATCCAGAAGGGCACCGCCAGGTCATCCAGCCGCGCCACCTGCGTCCAGAGCCAATCAAGATTGTCGCGCGCGCCCTGCCGCCCGTCCAGCAGCCAGCCCGCCTTGAGCGCGGCTCCGTTCAGCGCGCCCGCCGACGTCCCCGTGATCGCCGCGATCTCGAGGTCGTCCTCCTCCAGAAGCCGGTCCAGGACGCCCCAGGTGAACGCGCCATGCGCGCCGCCGCCCTGAAGCGCAAGATTGATCTTCACCATGCCGCCGCCTGCTCCTTCATCTTGCCGGATAAACTCCGGGGAGCGCGAGGGGCTGGCCCCTCGCACCTCTGCACATGCGCGCGGTCAGAGGGCGGTCCAGCCGCCATCCACCGAGATCGTCGTCCCGGTGATCTGCGCCGCGGCGTCAGAGCACAGGAACACCGCCGTGCCGCCGACCTGCTCCACCGTGGCGAACTCCTTTGACGGCTGCCGCTCGAGGATGACCTTCTGCTTGGCCTCTTCCTCTGTCATGTCGTATTTCTTCGCCGTGTCGGGGATCTGCGCCTCCACCAGCGGGGTCAAGACATACCCCGGGCAGATCGCATTGCAGGTGATGGCCTCGCGTGCGGTCTCGAGCCCGGTGGTCTTGGTCAGACCGACGATCCCGTGCTTGGCGGCCACATAGGCGGATTTGAACGGCGAGGCCGTCAACCCGTGGGCGCTGGCGATGTTGACGATCCGGCCCCAACCCGCCTTGCGCATCATCGGAAGCGCCGCGGCCGTGGTGTGAAAGGCGGAACTCAGATTGATCGCGATGATCGCGTCCCACTTTTCCGTCGGGAACTCGTCAATCGGGGCCACATGCTGAATGCCTGCGTTGTTCACCAGGATATCGCAGGCCCCGGCCTGTTCGATCAGCGCCCGGCACTGGTCCGGCTTGGACATGTCGGCCTGGATGTAGCGCACGGTCACACCGTGGTCCTTGCCGATGGACTCCGCCAGCCGATGATCCTCGGGCGTGTCGGTGAACGAATTGATCACCACATCCGCGCCCGCCCGCGCCAGTTCCTGTGCCACGCCCAGCCCGATGCCCGAATTCGACCCGGTGATGACGGCGGTTTTTCCCTTCAGCGACATGATCGCCCCTTCCATGAAGTGTTTGCTTGCGCGGCACGCTAGATGCTGCGCCTGCATAATGCAAAGGAAGGATGTCCGATCAAGCCTCGGGTGGCTGCGCTCCGAAAAAGCCGATGATCTCGGTCAGCCGGCCATCCGCACCGATCCGGCCAATGTCGATCCCCTGCACCGGGACCGACCCATCGGGCAGCACCATCCGCCACGCGAACCGGATACGGTCATGGTGGCCATCGACACCCGAGGTCAGTTCGATTCGCGCCCCCGGAAACTGGTCATGCACCCGACCGATATGCCCCACCAGCGAATCGCGTCCCAGGGCCTCGCCGCTGGGATCCTGGTACAGGCCGTCATCCGCCCAGGCCGATGTCAGCAGATCGCGGCGCCTGCCGTCATCCACCTCGCACCACGCGTCGCCATAGGCCTTTAGAACTTGGTTCAGACTGTCCATGTCGCCTCTCTTTCTGTCGCGTCACCCTTGCAGAGCGCAGGACATTCGGACAGAAAAAAACCCCGGCACGAAGCCGGGGTTAAGTTATTGAGGCAGGTTTCATACAGGCAAGAAACCTATCGAGCAGTGATCCCTTTATAGGCAATCTTTCTCCACAGTCCAAGCTAAAAGTTTGAAAAGCCAAGAAAGCCCCGTTACCTTCGCCGTCAATAAAACAAGAGCAGACAGGGAATGTTGCGAAAATGAGATCGGATTTTTTCCACCAATGGCGGCTTGGCGCGGCGATCCTGGCCCTCGCGCTCAGCGCGCAGTCCGGCGCGGCTGACCCCCAGCACGGCATAGCTATGTATGGCGACCCCGAGCTACCACCGGATTTTGTGTCCCTGCCCTATGCCAACCCCGACGCGCCCACCGGCGGCCGCATCGTCACCGGCGAGGTCGGCGGCTTCGACAGCCTCAACCCGCACATCCCCAAGGGCTCGACTCCGTGGCAGCTTCGCTTCCTGGCCTACGAAAGCCTGATGGGCCGCAACTGGGACGAACCCTTCACGCTCTACGGGCTTCTGGCCGAATCGATCGAGGTCGGACCGGGCCGCGAATGGGTCGAATTCGTCCTGCGCGAAGAGGCTGCGTTTTCCGACGGCACGCCGCTCACGGTCGAGGACGTGATGTGGTCCTATGAGACGCTCGGCACCATCGGCCATCCGCGCTACCACGGCGCGTGGAACAAGATCGCGTCGATGGAAAAGACCGGCCCGCGCAGCGTCCGGTTCACCTTCAACGAACAGGATCCGGAAATGGCGCTGCTCATCGGCATGCGCCCGATCCTGAAAAAGGCCCAGTGGGAGGGCAAGGATTTCGCCGCCTCCGGCATCGACGAGGTGCCGATCACCACCGCGCCCTACGTCATCGACGATTACGAGGCGGGCCGCTTTGTCAGCCTCAGGCGTGATCCCGAGTATTGGGGCCGCGACGTCAACTTCATGCGTGGACAGGCCAACCTGGATGAGATCCGCCTTGAATTCTACGGCGACGGCACCGCCATGTTCGAGGCGTTCAAGGCCGGAGAACTGAACTCCAGCCGCGAATTCAACGCCGAGAAATGGGAAACCCAGTATGATTTCCCCGCCATCGACAGTGGCGACGTCGTCAAGTCGGTGCTGCCGCATGAACGCCCCTCGGGCATCACCGGCTTTGTCATGAACACCCGCCGAGAAGCGTTCTCGGACTGGCGCGTGCGCGACGCGATGCTGCACGCGTTCAACTTCGAATATATCAACGAGACCATGACCGGCTCCAAGCAGCCGCGCATCACCTCGTATTTCTCGAATTCGGTGCTGGGCATGCAGGACGGTCCGGCGGAAGGCCGCGTGCGCGATCTGCTGGCCCCCTTCGCCGACACGCTCCTGCCCGGCGCGCTGGATGGCTACACGCTGCCCGTCAGCGACGGCACCGAACGCAATCGCGGCAACATCCGCAAAGCGATCTCGCTGATGGAAGAGGCCGGATATACCATCGAGAATGGTGTGATGACGCGGCCCGATGGACGGCCCTACACGTTCGAGATCGTGCTCAGCCAGGGCAGTTCGGAGAACGAGGCGATCATCGATCTGTTCACCCAGTCGCTGGAACGCATGGGCATCACCCCAACCGTCACCACCATCGATTCGGCGCAATACCAGGAACGCACAAACACCTACGATTTCGACATGACCTATTACCGCCGTGGCCTGTCGCTCAGCCCCGGCAACGAACAGAAGCTCTACTGGGGCTGTGACGGGGTCGAGGCCGAGGGCACGCGCAACTGGATGGGCATGTGTTCGCCTGCCGCCGAGGAGCTGATCGACACGATCCTCAATTCCCAAAGCCGTGACGACTTCATCGCCGCCACCCGCGCGCTTGACCGGGTGCTGACCACCGGGCGTTACGTGATCCCGATCTACCAGTGGAACATCAGCCGCATCGCTCACGCGAAAGAGCTGAAATACCCCGAGGAATTGCCGATCTACGGCGACTGGATCGGCTGGCAACCAGATGTCTGGTGGTGGGAAGAGGAGTGATCCATGCGCGCATGGGCTCTTGTGATCCTGGTCGCGGGCGCGCTTGGCGCCTGCGCCACCGTTGACGGCATCGGTCAGGACATCTCGACCACCTCCCGCACCGTGCAGGGCTGGTTCTGACATCAGTGGCGATTATCCCGGCTACCGAGGATTGACTGCCACCGAGTCGTAGAGGTCATCCAACCGTGAAGATTGGGTGCGCGCGTCAAAGCGTGAAAGAGCGTCGTCATGGGCGGCCAGTTTCATCTCGCCGAGAGCCAATGGCGCGTCAATCAAGGCGGTCAGACGTTCGATTATCTGCTCGGACAGGGTCGCGAAGGTGTCCGTTAGAATTCGCGCATATTGTTTCCGGTCCCGTTTCATGCTGAAAAGATGTGTCCACTCTCCAAGGTCATCGGTCTCGAGATGCAACAGATGTCCTGTTTTTCCCTCGACGACCAATTCGGGCAACGCACATATCTCCGTGGCAATGACCGGAACACCGCAAGCCAGGGATTCAATCACACTATAGCCGAACGTATCCGACAATGTCGGCAAGAGGCTCACGTCACAGCTTTGCAAGAGCGATATCACCTCGCTATTCGGTAACGATCCGTGGTGAATGATATTGGGCAGGGTCATGAGACCGAGATAGCGGTCGAAAAACGCCGGATCCGTCGGGTCGGTCCAGACACCGTTTTCTCCGCCCACCGTCAATTGCGAGACAATATGGAACTCGACAGGAAGATTGCGTCTCGCCGCTTCTTTGGCGGCAAGCAACAGGGCCGGCCCCCCCTTTCTTGAAAAGTGGTTGCCGACAAAGAAGACACGCAACGGTCTGTCCGCGTCAAACCTGACCGGATCATCGGGCATCACCTTCCGAGGGACATCGACCGCCGGATAGAAGCTGGAAACCAATTTCTTCTCAAGGGTCTGCAATTCACCGATATCGGCCTGCTGTTTCATGAAGGTCCTTCGCGCATAGTCCGAGATCGGGATGATGGCGCGACACCGATCAGACGCCAGTTTCTTCGTGAAATACCGAAACGCAGCGCTGCGCTCATAGGTGAAAAGACGCGGCAGATGGCTCTCGAATGAAATGACGAACGGCGTGTCGCCCAGCGGGATCCGATTGAAACTCGCAATCAAGTCCGACCCCCGCGAAGACATGATCAACGCCACTTCAAGCGGCTGCCATACCTTGTGCAAGGGAAGCCATTTGCGGGTGGAAATGCAATGACGCGAACGCTCCGGGCGGGGCGTGTTGAAGCGCGCCGGATATCCGGAAGGACGGACAACTTTCAACTTTCTACTCCCTCGCAAAGCTTTGCGTGTTGGGCGTTCATTCGCTGCAGGGTATCGAATTGATGAATGCACAACCGCTGTTCAGGGGTTGAAACGCGACATAGTCAACTTCAAGGACAAGCGGGGTGTCCGGGTATTCCAACGGACCCATCCAGTCGATCAGGGTGCCCGTCGACCAGATGCTGAAATAGATCTTCTGGGGCGGCTCTGGAATATCGGCCTCCGCTTCTTCCCTGATCAACGCGCCGTTGATATACCACCGCAGGTGGTCCGGGGTCCATTCAAAGGCGTAGACGTGAAATTCACGGCCCTCGTCGTCTACCGGATGCAGGACTTCATTCCCGCCCTCATCATTCGTGAAATAGTTGGACTGTATGACAGGGCCTTCACCCGGCTGAACGATGAATTCGAAATCGATCTCGTTGTGCGGAAGGTCTTGAGGTGCGCCAATATGCGTGAAAAAGTTCGAATTGACGCCTGACGCAAAGGACGTGCGCAGCCTGGCTTCATAAATGCCATAGCCGAATGAAGAATCCGACTGGATTTCACCACAACTATACTCGTGATCCCCGCGCGGAACATCGCTTAGTGAAAGCAGAAGCCGGTCGGTCTCGTTCGAGATCTCGACCTGATCCTCGTGCCACAAGCAATTCTGATGATCGCCATTGGTCCACCCGCTTGAAACATACCACCTGCTGCGATCCAGGGTCTGGAAATCATCCTTGAATCCCGGCTCGTTCGCTTGGATCGGTGTGGAAAGCACCGTGCATATGGTCGAAACCATCGCACAAGACACCACCGCGATACTCATTGACTTCATCAACACACACTTTGCTTACTCGATCCCTGTCGCAGACGCGGCTTGGCGACACCCCGGCCCCGACAGGCATGTTCCCCAATTTCGGCATGCTGTTCGCGGAGAACGCCCGAACAGACCCCTTGTGCCTGTCGGGCAAGCTCGGCCCACAGCTGTCTTGGCGAAGTGGCAACGCCGCGTCTGTCGGCGGAGTTCCCCCGTTTCAGGCCTTGCGACCAAAAGGCACTTCTGCGGCTCACCGCTTTGTGCCATCGTATCGCAGCGAGGGGCGTTTGGAGGAGCGCCTGAATGACCTGGACTGACATCACCGAGAATTGGCACACGGCCCTTGCCCGGCTGGAGGAACGGTTCCCCCTGCTCAACCGCGATGCCCTCGCGGATCCGCCCGCAAGCCTGAGCGGCCTGTCACACCATCTGGCGGACACGCATGATCTGACCGCGCTGGAAGCGACCGAGGAACTTGCGGATTGGCTGTTCGTGGAATCCCTGGCCCGTCAGGCCAGCGAGATGGGGCTGCACTGACAGCCCACGATCAGTTCAGCGACGTGACCCAAAGGATCGTCGCATCCTCGTCGGACACCGAGATCACGTTATGCCCCATCGTGGCGTCGTAATAGGCTGAATCGCCACGGCGCATGTCGATCGGTTCGTAGAACTCGGTGTAAAGCCGGATCACTCCGGTCAGGACATACAGGAATTCCTCGCCGTCATGGCGCACCCAGCCGTCGAATTCCTCGACAGATCGCGCCCGCACCCGCGCGCGGTAGGGCAGCATCTGCTTCTTGGTCAGGGTTTCGGCCAGAAGCTCGTGTTCATAGGTGGTTGTGGCGTGTTGTTGACCCTGCCCATTGGGCGTCATCACCATCCGGCCATTCACCTTTTCCCGCTGCGGCGGGGTGAAAAGCTGCGGCACGCTGATCTCGAGTCCCGTCGCCAGCTTTTTCAGCGCGTCATAGGTCGGCGACATCTGTCCGTTCTCGATCTTCGACAGGGTCGACCGGGCCAGCCCGGCCTGCCGCGCGGCCTGTTCCAGCGTCCATTTGCGCGCCTTGCGCAATTCGCGGACGCGCTCGCCCAGGATCAGCGGTTCGGGCTGTTCGTCGCCGCCGGCATCCCGTGCGATACGGATCAGGTTCTTCGGATCATCAGACATGCGACTGTCTATAGAGCGCCCCCGCACCCCCCGCAACCGGCGCTTGCGCAAGGCCCGATTGCGTCCTAGGGCACTGTCATGAGTTCGGTTTTCGATCCCGCCCCCTATCCGCCCTGCCCGTCGCGGTTCAACCTCGCGGCCCATGTTCTGTCCGCCGCCCACCGACTGCCCGACAAGATCGCGCTGGCCGTGCTTCACCCCACCGGCGCCCAACGCTGGAGCTATGCGCGGCTCAGGCAATCCATTCTCGGCTGCGCGACCGGCCTGCTGAACAGCGGCCTGGCCCCCGGAGACCGCCTCCTGATGCGGGTGGGCAATTGCGTGGAATTCCCCGTCGCATATCTTGCCGCGATCTCGGTCGGCATCGTGCCGATCCCCACCTCGTCGCAACTCACCGATCCCGAGGTGCAGGTCCTGATCGACATGACCCACCCGGCCGCGATCCTGCATGACGGTCTCACCGCCTGTCCGACAAGCGTACGGGTGATCCGTACGGATCAGATGCCCGACTGGTACGGTTTGCCCCCTGCCACGGTCGAATACGGCGACCCGGACCGTCTGGCCTATATCATCTTCACCTCCGGCACATCCGGCGCGCCCCGCGCGGTCTGCCACGCCCATCGCGCCATCTGGGCGCGGGGCATGATGATGGAGGGCTGGTACGGGCTGCACGAGTCGGATCGCCTGATGCATGCCGGGGCCTTCAACTGGACCTATACGCTGGGCACCGGGCTGCTTGATCCGTGGACCAAAGGCGCCACCGCGCTGATCCCGGCGCAGGGCGTCGAGCATGCCCAGATCCCGCTGCTTCTCAGGCGCCATGAGGCGACAATTTTTGCCGCAGCTCCGGGGGTTTACCGGCACATCTTGAAGTCCGGTTCGTTGGATCTGCCAAAACTCCGCCACGGCCTGTCCGCCGGGGAAAAACTCCCCGCGTCGGTTCGGGATGCCTGGCAATCCGCCACCGGCACCCGGGTCTTCGAGGCGTTCGGCATGTCGGAATGTTCGACTTTCATCTCCTCCGCCCCCGGATCACAGCTGCTTTCGCCGGAAAGCCTCGGCTGGCCGCAACCCGGCCGCCGCGTCGCGATTGTCGGCGATGCCGGACCCGTCCCCATCGGGACCGCCGGCATCATCGCCGTGCATCGCACCGATCCTGGCCTGATGCTTGGCTACCTGAATCAACCCGAAGAGACCGAGGCCCGCTATCAGGACGACTGGTTCCTGACCGGAGACATGGGCGAAATGACTGAAAACAAGGACATTCTCTACCATGGCCGCGCCGATGACATGATGAATGCCGGCGGCTTCCGCGTCAGTCCGCTCGAAGTGGAAGCCGCGCTCTTGCGCCATCCCGAGATCCACGAGGTCGGCGTCACCGACATCGAGATCAAACCAGACACCCGCATCATCGCGGCCTATTACGTGGCCGAGACCCGGATCGACACGGACAGCCTGACGCAATTCGCGGCGGACCGGCTGGCCCGCTACAAGCAACCCCGGCTCTACCAGCGCATCGGCTCGCTGCCGCGCAACGCCAACAACAAGCTGCTGCGCCGCGCCCTGCCCGACCAGCCAACGCGTTGACCTGCATCGCTTATCATTTGCCTGTTGATCTGGTAAACCGCTCGAAACGACTTGAAAGGAAGACACATGGTCAAGCTCGACATCATGTCCGACCCGATCTGCCCCTGGTGTTATATCGGCAAGACAAACCTCGATCGCGCGCTTGAGCAGCGTCCCGATCATCCGTTCCTGATCACCTGGCACCCGTTCCAGCTCAACCCGGACATGCCCCGCGATGGCATGGACCGGCGCACCTACCTCGAAACCAAGTTCGGCGGCAAGGACGCGGCGGTCAAGGCCTATGCACCGGTGGTCGAAAATGCCGAAAAGGCGGGGTTGAAGATCAACTTCGAAGCCATTGAAAAGACGCCGAATACCCTGGATGCGCACCGTCTGATCCACTGGGCTGGCATCGAAGGTCACCAGAACGCCGTGGTGGATGCGCTGTTCCAGGCCTATTTCGTCGACGGCCGCGATATCGGAGATCACGATGTCCTCGGAGATATCTCAGATGCCTGCGGCATGGATGCCAGCGTCGTCCTGCGCCTGCTGGCCACCGAAGAGGACCGCCGCGACATCGTCGAACGCGACGCCGCCGCGCGCGGCATGGGTGTGACTTCGGTGCCGACCTTCATCGTCGCCAGCCAGCACGCGGTCCCTGGTGCGCAACCGACAGACCTCTGGCTGAAGGTGCTCGACGACCTGGATCAAGGGGCATCGCTGGGCGCATGACCGACCGGATTCGTGTCGCGACGCTCATCTTGACCCTGTTGGTGATCGTGGCCGGCGGGACCGCGTTCTTTCGCTGGGCCGAGGGATGGAGCTGGCTCGACGCCTATTTCTTCACCGTGGTGACATTGTCCACCGTCGGCTATGGCAGCCTGGTTCCCGCCACCACGCTTGGCAAGATCGGAACCACCGTGTTCATTTTTGTCGGTCTGAGCGTGTTTGTCGTTGCCATTCAACAGTTTGGCATGTTCGCCATGCGCAAGCGGGAAGAGCATGTCGAATGGCTCGTCGGTCGGCTTGGCACCCCCACCGAGACCGCCAACAGCGATGACGACCCGGCCAAGCCGGACCGATGACACGCCGCCGCGGGCGTGCGGCGCGCAGGGGGTCTGTTCCCCCCTATGAGTTGGTGCTAGGGCTGTCCGCAAAACTCAGGACAGTCCCATGCCACACGCCATGCCGCGCACCGAATTCATTGCATTGATGGCCATGCTTGCGGCAACCGTGGCCCTGTCCATCGACGCGATGCTGCCCGCCCTGCCGCAGATCGGCCAGGAGCTGACGCCCGACAACATCAACAAGGCGCAATTGATCCTGACGACTTTCGTGCTGGGCATGGGGCTCGGCACGTTCTTCACCGGGCCGCTGTCGGACACGTTCGGGCGCAAGCCGGTCATGCTCTGGGGCGCGGTGCTTTACACCGTCAGCGCGTTCATAGCCTCGCGGGCGGAAAGCCTCGAAGTGCTTCTGATTGCACGGATCTTCCAGGGCATTGGCGCTGCCGGTCCGCGCGTCGTGGCGATGGCCGTGGTGCGCGATCTTTACATGGGACGCGGCATGGCGCAGATCGTGTCCTTCATCATGATCATCTTCACGCTGGTCCCCGCCATTGCTCCGCTCCTGGGGTCATTCGTCATCGACGCCTATAGCTGGCGCGCGGTGTTCTACGGCTTCATGATCTTCTCGGTGATCTCGGCGCTGTGGGTGGGCCTGCGCCTGCCGGAAACCCTGCCGCGTGACCGCCGTCGCCCGTTTCGCGCCGCCGCGCTGCGCAGCGCGGTGGCCGAGATGTTCACACACCCGGTCGTCCGCCTGTCGATCGCGGTGCAGGGCCTGTGTTTCGCCATGCTGTTTTCCATGCTGTCGAGCGTTCAGCAGATCTACGACATCACCTTCGGGCGCGCCGACACGTTTGCGTTGTGGTTCGG
This sequence comes from Marivita sp., assembly GCF_020055635.1. Classification (GTDB taxonomy): domain Bacteria; phylum Pseudomonadota; class Alphaproteobacteria; order Rhodobacterales; family Rhodobacteraceae; genus Marivita. Next base: position 71,451 of record NZ_JAIPUT010000012.1, read on the forward strand.
CTTCATCGCCATCGTCGCGGGCAGTTCGGGGTTCCTGAATGCCAGCCTCGTGATGCGGCTGGGCATGATGTTCCTCGTGCGCGCGATGCTGATGGCGCAGGTCTGCCTCTCCGCCTTCATGGTTCTTGCCGGCTATGCCGCCAGCGCCGGCCATATCTCGGACACGCTGTTCTTCGCGTTCTTCGTGATCTGGCAAATCTCGGTCTTCTTCCAGGCGGGCATGACGCTGGGCAATCTGGCGGCGATTGCGCAGGAACCGATGGGACATATCGCCGGCATGGCGGCCAGCGTGATCGGATCCGTGGCCACGGTTGTCGGCGTGACACTCGCCATTCCGGTCGGCCTTATGTTCGACGGCACGCCCGTCCCGCTGGCCAGCGCGATTTTCCTCGAAGCGGCCTTGGCCCTGATGCTGATGCGCCTGATGATGCAGGCCGAAATGCAGCTGACACCGCCGGCTGCGATGAACTGACCCGACAAAGGAAAGGGAGCCTCCAATGTCGAAGATCAAAGTCGAAAACCCCATCGTTGAAATGGATGGCGATGAAATGACCCGGATCATCTGGGATTTCATCAAGAAGAAACTGATCCTGCCCTATCTGGACGTCGATCTGCTCTATTACGATCTCGGGATCGAAGAGCGTGACCGCACCGAGGACAAGGTCACGATCGACGCCGCCGAAAAGACCAGGGAGGTCGGCGTCGCCGTCAAATGCGCGACGATCACCCCCGACGAGGCACGGGTCGAGGAGTTCGGTCTCAAGCAGATGTGGCGCAGCCCGAACGGCACGATCCGCAACATCCTCGGCGGCGTGATCTTTCGCCAGCCGATCATCTGCCGCAACGTGCCGCGCCTCGTGCCCGGCTGGACCCAGCCCATCGTGGTGGGCCGCCACGCCTTTGGCGACCAGTACAAGGCCACGGATTTCAAGTTTCCCGGGCCAGGCAAGCTGACGATGAAATTCGTCGGAGAAGACGGCCAGGTCATCGAACGGGATGTCTATGACGCACCGTCCTCCGGCGTCTTCATGGGGATGTACAACCTCGACGCCTCGATCCGCGATTTCGCGCGCGCGTCGCTGAACTATGGCCTGAACCTTGGCTGGCCGGTCTACCTGTCGACAAAGAACACGATCCTCAAGCAATATGACGGCCGCTTCCTCGAGATCTTCCAGGAAATATACGACGCCGAGTTTCGCGAGGCGTTCGAGGCGAAAGGCATCGAATACCAGCACCGCCTGATCGACGACATGGTCGCCTCGGCGCTCAAATGGTCTGGGGGGTTTGTCTGGGCCTGCAAGAACTACGACGGCGACGTGCAGTCAGACACCGTGGCGCAGGGCTTCGGATCGCTGGGCATGATGTCCTCGATCCTCATGACGCCCGATGGCAAGATCGTCGAATCCGAAGCCGCCCATGGCACCGTCACCCGCCATTACCGCCAGCACCAGGCGGGAGAACAGACCTCGACCAACTCCATCGCCTCGATCTACGCCTGGACCGGCGCGCTCAAGCACCGCGCCAAGCTGGACGAGAACATCAGCCTGCGCGCCTTTGCCGAAACGCTGGAGCGGGTGGTGGTCGAAACCGTCGAGGCCGGGTTCATGACCAAGGACCTTGCCCTGCTTGTCGGACCCGAACAAAGCTGGCTGACGACGATGGGCTTTCTCGAAAAACTCGATCAGCGGCTCAACGCCGCGCTCACCGGCTGATGCCGGGGCGGTCGGCGACGGAGGCTTGACAAGAGGAACATATGTCATAATTGCTGACCTATGTTCCTGCTCAGCACACCCCCCGCCGACCGCCATTCCCCCTTCGAGGACGCGCAAGGTATCCTCGTCGGCGCCACGCTCGTCGCCCTCGGCATCCAGTTTCTCGCCTCGGCAAACCTGATGACGGGCCAGATCGCCGGGTTGTCCCTGCTCGGCAGCTACGCAACCAGCTGGTCCTTCGGCGTGATCTTCTTCGTGCTCAACCTGCCCTTCTACCTGCTCGCCGTGCAGCAACTGGGCTGGACCTTCACCTTCAAGACCTTTGGCGCGGTGGCGGTGATGTCGGCGATCTCGGAACTCTTCCCGCTGATCCTGACGGTCGAGACCGTCCACCCGGCCCTCGGCGCCGCACTGGCGGGGGTGCTGATCGGTGTCGGTCTGATCGTCCTCTTCCGGCACGGTGCGACGCTGGGTGGCGTGGGCATCGTGGCGCTCTGGCTTCAGGACAGGCACGGCATCCAGGCGGGCAACACGCAGCTTGGCTTCGATCTTCTGGTCTTCGGCCTCGCGTTTTTCCTGCTGCCGGCTCCGGTGGTCCTCTGGTCGCTCTTCGGCGCGGTGATCCTCAACCTCATCATCACCGTCAACCACCGCCGCGACCGCTACGTGGCGCGCTCCTAGGTCGTTTACCGCAGCCGGAGCGTCGAAAACGACATCCTGTCGCAATTGGAGCAGAGTTTGCCCGGTGTTCGGGCGCAGCGTTTCCGGGACAGCACGGAGACGCGCATGCGCGGTGATCGGTCCACACTTGCAGTGATCCTGCGCACGATCGGCGCGCGACGCGGGCGCGCGGCCCGGGGCCGGCCCTGACGGGGAAATCAAAGGCCAGCCGTCCCGTCCCCCATCGAAAGTCCCGAACATGACCGATCTTTCCCCACGTCGCGCCGGAGGCCGTGCCGCCCGACGCTTTGCCCGCGCCAATCCGCTTGCCGATGACCTGCGCCCGATCCGCCCCGGCATGTCCGGCGGCCGCTACGCACCGCTCGCCACGCAGGATCTCGACCGCATCCACGACGCCGCCCTGCGCGCGCTGGAAGAGATCGGGCTGGCCGATGCGCCGCCCTCGGGTGTCCGGCTCCTGACAGACGCCGGAGCGCGGCTTGGCGATGACGGCCGCATCCGCTTTCCCCGGGCGCTGGTCGAAGACATGCTGGCCCTGGCCAACCGGACGGTGACCCTGCATGGCCGCGATCCGCGCCACGACCTCGACCTGTCGGGCACCCGCGTGCATTACGGCACCGCCGGGGCGGCGGTGCACCTGGTGGATGTCGCGACCGGTGCCTATCGCGACAGTACGGTGCAGGATCTGCACGACGCCGCGCGCATTGCCGACCAGCTGGACAACATCCATTTCCTGCAGCGCCCGATGGTGGCCCGCGACATCCCCGACACCCGCGAGATGGAGCTGAACACCATCTATGCCTGCTGCTCCGGGACACTGAAACATATAGGCACCTCCTTTTCCGAAGCCGCCACCGTGCCCGAGGCGCTCGACCTGCTGCACCTGGTCGCGGGTGGTGAAGCGGCGTGGCGGGCGCGGCCCTTCGTGTCGAACTCGAACTGTTTCGTCGTCCCGCCGATGAAATTCGCCACCGAATCCTGCGAAGTCATGGAGGCCTGCATCCGCGGCGGCATGCCCGTGCTGCTGCTCAGCGCCGGTCAGGCGGGCGCCACCGCTCCGGCCTCGATCGCCGGGGCCATCGTGCAGGCCGTGGCCGAATGCCTGGCGGGCGTCGTCTATGTCAACGCGCTGGCGCCGGGCCACCCGGCGATCTTCGGCACCTGGCCCTTCGTGTCGGACCTGCGCACCGGTGCGATGTCCGGCGGTTCGGGCGAACAGGCGCTGCTGACGGCGGGCTGTGCCCAGATGCACCGCTATTACGGGCTCTGCGGCGGCGCGGCGGCCGGCATGGCCGATGCCAAGCTGCCGGACATGCAGGCCGGGTGGGAACAGATGTGCTCGAACGTGCTGGCCGGTCTTGCCGGGCTCAACATGGTCTACGAAGCGGCGGGGATGCACGCGTCCCTCCTGGGCTTCTGCCACGAAAGCCTGATCCTGGGCGACGACCTGATCGGCCAGGCGCTGCGCTGTGTCCGCGGCATCGACGTCGCCGAAGACGACCTGAGCCTCGACGTGATGCGCGCCACCTGCCTTGGCGGGCCGGGACATTATCTCGGCAGCGACGACACGCTCAAACGCATGCAGCGCGATTATGTCTACCCGGCGCTTGGCAACCGCGCCTCACCCAAGGAATGGGTGGAACAGGGCCAGCCGATCCTCGTCGACACCGCCACCGCCCGCAAAGAGATGATCCTGTCGCACCCCTCGCGCGCCCGTCTTGCGCCGGATGTGGACAGGGCAATCCGCAACCGTTTCAACATCCACCTCGCCTGACGCGCCCTTCTTCTCTTTTCAAATATGCCGGGGGGTTCGGGGGGCTGGCCCCCCGACACACCGTCCAAAGCCCCATCTCCTTGCATCGAAGGACAAGGGACTGGCCCCGCCGCCCGCGATGCGCCATGAAGCGCGTATCGCGAAGGAGACCGCCATGCCCTATCTCATCCTCATGCTCGCCGTTCTGGCGGAAACCATCGGTACGACGGCGCTACAGGCCAGCCAGCAATTCAGCCGCCCGCTGCCCTCGGCCATCGTCGTTGTGGCCTATGGCGCGGCCTTCTACCTCTTGGCCATCGCGCTGAAATCCTTTCCGGTGGGCATCGCCTACGCGATGTGGTCCGGCATGGGGATCGTGTTCATCGCCATCATCGGCTTCGCGGTGTTCGGCCAGCGGCTCGACCTCGCCGCGATCCTCGGCATCGCGCTGATCCTGGCGGGGATCGTGGTGATCAACATCTTCTCGAACACCGCCATGCACTGAACCGGAAGAACCGGAACAAGAAAACGCGCACCGGTTGCCCGATGCGCGTTTCCACTCTTGCAGCGGCGATCCGCCCTCAGAAGCGGAAGCTGCCGCGGATCGACACCGTGTCGGCGTCGACATCGACATCCGTGTCGTCGAAATCCTCGAACCGGTGCGCGAGGTATTCGCCACCGACGGAGAATTGATCGGTCACCTTGTATTCGATGCCCACACCGCCGACGATCCCGGTGTCGTCACCGATATCGGTACCAAGATGGGCCGCACCCACCGTGCCGTAGAACAACGTGCGGCCAAAGTCATAGCCGCCGCGCAGCTTGGCACGGATCACGTCGTCGACCTCGACACCGCCCAGGGCGATGTCTTCCCCGGCCTGGTAGTCAAGCTCGCCACCCAGGACGAACCTGCCGAAGTCGTAGTCGTACCCGCCAAAGACGCCGTAGACAGCCTCGCTGTCGTCGAAATCGTCGATATCGGCGGACAGTTCGCCAAAGCTCAGACCGGCATAGCCGCCGGTCCAGTCGCCGTCCATCGGACCGGTCGGAGCGACCGTCACGGGCTCGGCGATCATCGGCTCCGGCTGTGCCCCTGTCGGTCCCCCGGCATGGACCATGCCCGCGGCGGAGATCGCGGCGACCGTGCTTAGCAGAATGCGTTTCATGAGATATCCTCTTATGGTTTGTCGTGTTGCGTCGCGACAGGAGTCAGTCCGACCTGCCCCGCTCAGTCAGTAACGTCAGAAGTCTTGATCGCGTTTCAATGCCGATTGTCAGGACTTGGTTCCACGGCCCGAATTTCCGGCTGAACCCTGCCGAAATCGGCGGGCGATCAGTGCTTTGTCGCCGGTTCCCTGTCACGGTCGCGTGAGGCACGAAATGTGGCCCCGCGGCAACACCGTGCCGATCTGGCTTTTTTGCTGGTGTTCCGCAACTCAGCCTAGTAACCCCCGCGCAACTCATCCCTGCACGAGACAAAGACATGGACCTTCGCAATATTGCGATCATCGCTCACGTGGACCACGGCAAGACGACGCTGGTCGACGAACTGCTCAAGCAATCCGGTGCCTTCCGCGCCAACCAGGCCGTCGCCGAGCGCGCCATGGACAGCAACGACCTCGAACGCGAACGCGGCATCACCATTCTGGCCAAGGCCACCTCGGTGGAATGGAAAGGCACGCGCATCAACATCGTCGACACCCCCGGCCACGCCGATTTCGGCGGCGAGGTCGAACGCATCCTGTCGATGGTCGATGGCGTGGTCCTGTTGGTGGACGCCGCAGAAGGCCCGATGCCGCAGACGAAATTCGTGACCTCCAAGGCGCTGGCGCTGGGGCTGCGCCCGATCGTGGTGCTGAACAAGGTCGACAAGCCCGACGCCGAACCCGACCGGGCGCTGGACGAATGTTTCGACCTCTTCGCCAACCTCGACGCCAACGAGGACCAGCTGGATTTCCCGCATATGTATGCCTCGGGCCGCTCGGGCTGGGCCGACACCACGCTGGACGGGCCGCGCAAGAACCTTGATGCCCTGTTCAAGCTGATCGTCGATCACGTCCCGGCCCCCAAGCAGATCAAGCATCAGGACGAAGACTTCCGCATGCTGGCGACGACGCTGGGCGCGGACCCGTTCGTGGGTCGCATCCTGACCGGCCGGGTCGAGACCGGCCGCCTCAAGGTCGGCGCCACCGTGCAGGCGCTGAGCCGCGTCGGCCAGAAGATCGAACAGTTCCGCGTCACCAAGATCCAGGCCTTCCGCGGGCTTGGTCCGCAGGACATCGACGAGGCGCTGGCAGGCGACATCGTCAGCATCGCGGGCATGTCCAAGGCGACCGTGGCCGACACGATCTGCGCGCTGGCCGTCGACGAACCGCTCGAGGCGCAACCGATCGATCCTCCCACCATCACCGTGACCTTCGGCATCAACGACAGCCCGCTGGCTGGCCGCGATGGCAAGAAGGTCCAGTCGCGGGTGATCCGCGACCGCCTGATGAAGGAAGCGGAATCCAACGTCGCGATCAAGATCAAGGACACACCCGGTGGCGAAGCCTTCGAAGTGTCCGGCCGTGGCGAACTCCAGATGGGTGTCCTGATCGAGAACATGCGCCGCGAAGGGTTCGAGCTGTCGATCTCGCGTCCGCAGGTGATCATGAAGGAAGGCGAAGACGGCAAGATGCTGGAGCCGGTCGAGGAAGCCACGATCGACGTGGATGACGATTATTCCGGTGCGGTGATCGAAAAGCTGACCGGCGCGCGCAAGGGTGAACTGGTCGAGATGCGCCCCGCCGGTGCCGGCAAGACCCGCATCATCGCGCATGTCCCGTCGCGCGGCCTGATCGGCTACCACGGTGAATTTCTCACCGACACGCGCGGCACCGGGGTTCTCAACCGCGTGTTCCACGGCTGGACCCCGCACAAGGGTCCGATCCCGGGCCGCCGCGCGGGCGTTCTGATCTCGATGGAAAACGGCACCTCCGTGGCCTACGCGCTGTGGAACCTCGAAGACCGGGGCCGCATGTTCATCGGCGCGCAGGAAGCGATCTATACCGGCATGATCATCGGCGAACACAGCCGCGAGAACGATCTCGAGGTGAACCCGCTCAAGGGCAAGAAACTGACCAACGTGCGCGCCTCGGGCACCGATGACGCGGTGCGCCTGACCACGCCGATCACGCTCTCGCTGGAAGAGGCCATCGCCTATATCAACGATGACGAACTGGTCGAAGTGACGCCGAACGCGATCCGTCTGCGCAAGCGCTATCTCGATCCGCATGAACGCAAGCGGATGTCGAAAGGCAACTGACGCCTGTCGGGCTTGGCAGAAAACAAGACGGCGCACACCGAAAGGTCTGCGCCGTTTTTCTTTATTCGGTGGTTTCCACGATCAGCAATTCGCGCTCCGATGCGCCGCGCGCATGGTCCAGCGCGCGCTGGTACTCCGGACTGTTGTAGCAGGCCTCGGCATCCTCGATCGACGGAAACCGCGCCACAACGTTGCGCGGCCGTTCCTGCCCCTCAAGCTGCACATAGCGGCCGCCGCGGGCAATGAACTGCCCGCCATGCTTGGCAATCGCCGGGCCCGCCAGTTCGGCGTATTTCGCATAGGCGTCGGGGTCGGTCACCGTGACATGGGCGATCCAGAGTGCAGGCATTTGTTATCCTTTCAAAACGGCTTCGGCGGCCTTGATCGCGGCCTCGGCATTGCCTGCCGATGCGCCACCGCCCTGCGCCATGTCCGGACGGCCACCGCCGCCCTTGCCGCCCAATTCTGGCACGGCCGCTTTGACCAGATCAACTGCCGAAACGCGGCCTGTCAGATCCGAGGTCACTCCGGCTGCCACAGCCGCCTTGCCGCCGGTATCCGCGATCAGCAGAACCGCCCCCGACCCAAGCCGTTGCTTGTGCTCGTCAATCAGCGGCGGAAGGTCCTTGCCCGACACGCCCGACAGCACTTGGGCCAGGAATTTCACACCGTTGATCTCGCGGGCCTCGGCGCCGCCGCCCTGGCCCGATCCGCCGGCCATCGCCAGTTCCCGCCGCAGCTGTGCGACCTCGTTCGACAGCGCCTTGCGTTCGTCCAGCAGCGCCCGCACCCGTGCCGGCACGTCCGTGGACTGCGCCTTCAGTTCCAGCGCAACCTCGGCCAGCCGGTGATCCTGTTCCGACAGGTAGCGAAATGCCTCGGCCCCGGTCAGCGCCTCGATCCGCCGAACACCCGCGCTCGACGCGGAATCGCCCAGCGTGACGAACACGCCGATATCGCCCGTGCGCCGCACATGGGTGCCGCCGCACAGTTCGAGCGAATAGGTGTTGCCCGTGCTGCCCTTGCCCGATCCGGCATGTTCGCCCATCGACACGACCCGCACCTCGTCGCCGTATTTCTCGCCGAAAAGCGCCTGCGCGCCCATCGCACGGGCGTCATCCGGGGTCATGATCCGCGTCTCGACCTGCGCGTTCTGGCGGATGTACTCGTTCACCTCGGCCTCGACCTGCTTCATCTCGTCCAGCGTGAGGGCCTTGCCGTGGCTGAAATCGAACCGCAGACGATCTGGCGCGTTCAGCGATCCGCGCTGCGCCACGTGATCGCCAAGCGCCCGGCGCAACGCTTCGTGCAGCAGGTGCGTGGCCGAATGGTTCGCCCGGATCGACGTGCGCCGGTGGTGATCCACCTCGAGCTGCACCGCCTCGCCGGTCTTGAACTTTCCGCGCCTGATCGTGACCTGATGCGCAAAAATCCTGCCGCCGCCCATGCGCTGCGTGTCCGTGACCTCGGCCTGATCGTCTTCGTTCTCGAGCCGCCGCAGCCAGCCGCTGTCGCCCACCTGGCCCCCGGCTTCGCCATAAAACGGCGTCTGGTTCAGCACGACCCAACCGGTTTCGCCTTCCGACAGCGCGTCCACCGCCGCGCCATCCTTGACCAGCGCCAGCATCTGCCCTTCCGCGGCCTCGGTGTCGTAGCCCAGGAAATCGGTGGCGCCATGCGTTTCCGCCAGGTCGAACCAGATCGCCAGGTCCGCCGCTTCGCCCGATCCCGACCACGCCGCCCGCGCCTTGGCCTTCTGCTCGGCCATCGCGGCATCGAACCCGTCGGTATCCACGGTTCGGCCCTGTTCGCGCAGCGCGTCCTGCGTCAGATCCAGCGGGAACCCGTAAGTGTCGTAAAGCTTGAACGCCGCTGCACCGGGCAACGGCGCGTCCTTGGCCAACCCGCCCAGTTCCTCGTCCAGCAGCTTCAGCCCGCGATCCAGCGTCTGCTTGAACCGCGTCTCCTCGAGCCGCAATGTCTCTTCGATCAGGGCCTGCGCCCGCGACAGCTCGGGGTAAGCCGCCCCCATCTGGCGTACCAGGGCCGGCACCAGACGGTGCATCACCGGATCCTGCGAGCCAAGCAGATGCGCATGGCGCATCGCGCGGCGCATGATCCGGCGCAGCACGTAGCCACGCCCGTCATTGCTGGGCATCACCCCGTCCGCGATCAGGAACGAGGTCGACCGCAGGTGATCGGCGATCACCCGGTGATGCGTCTTGCCCGGACCGTCCGGGTCGGACGAGCTTGCATCCGCCGACGCTTCGATCAGCGCGCGCATCGTGTCGGTGTCGTAATTGTCATGGCTGCCCTGCAACAGCGCGCCGATCCGTTCCAGCCCCATGCCGGTGTCGATCGACTGCATGTCGAGCGCCTTCATCGAGCCGTCTTCGAACTGTTCGTTCTGCATGAAGACGATGTTCCAGATCTCGATGAACCGGTCGCCATCCTCCTCGGGGCTGCCCGGAGGCCCCCCCCAGATATGGTCGCCGTGATCGTAGAAAATCTCGGTGCAGGGGCCACAGGGGCCGGTCGGGCCCATCTGCCAGAAATTGTCCGAGGTCGCGATGCGGATGATCCGGCTTTCCGGAACGCCGACTTTTTTCCAGATCTCGAACGCCTCGTCATCGGTGTGGTAGATCGTGACATAGAGACGCTCGGCCGGAATGCCGAAATGTTTCGTGATCAGTTCCCACGCAAAGGGGATCGCCTCGTCCTTGAAATAGTCGCCGAAGCTGAAGTTCCCCAGCATTTCGAAGAACGTGTGGTGCCGCGCCGTATAACCGACATTGTCGAGATCGTTGTGCTTGCCTCCCGCGCGCACGCATTTCTGCGCCGTGGTCGCCCGCTGGTAATCGCGATGCTCGACCCCGGTGAACAGGTTCTTGAACTGCACCATGCCCGAGTTGACGAACATCAGCGTCGGGTCGTTGCGCGGCACAAGCGGGCTGGAGGCCACCACTTCGTGGCCCTGTTTTTCGAAGTAATTCAGAAAGGTGGAGCGGATATCGTTCAGCGTGGGCATGTGGGACCTGACTTCGCGGTGGTGTTGGGCGGGCAATTCCGGTTCGGCCTGAAATAGCCCCTGCCAAAGGGGCTGTCCACAGCAGAGGTGGGCACAAACGCAAACAGGGCAGCCTATCCGCCGCCCTGTGCAAGGCTCTTGCCGCAACCGACGCGGTATCTGCGCCGGTGTCCGGCGATCCGTCAGGATTCGACGATATCGTCCTGACTGTCATCGCCCGAAGACGACATGTCGAATTCCAGCCCATGTGCGGCGCGGATCTTGTCTTCGATCTCCAGCGCCATGGCCGTGTTTTCCTTCAGGAAGGTCTTGACGTTTTCACGCCCCTGGCCGATCCGCTCGTCGCCATAGGAGTACCAGGCGCCGGATTTTTCGACCACGCCCGCCTTGACGCCAAGGTCGATCAGTTCGCCGGTTTTCGAAATGCCTTCGCCATACATGATGTCGAATTCCACCTGCTTGAAGGGCGGCGCCACCTTGTTCTTGACGACCTTGACGCGGGTTGCGTTGCCGACGACCTCGTCACGGTCCTTGATCGCGCCGATGCGACGGATATCCAGGCGGACCGAGCTGTAGAACTTGAGCGCGTTGCCACCGGTGGTGGTTTCCGGGCTGCCGAACATCACACCGATCTTCATCCGGATCTGGTTGATGAAGACCACCATGCAGTTCGACCGCGAGATCGATCCGGTCAGCTTGCGCATGGCCTGGCTCATCAGGCGGGCCTGCACACCCACGCTGCTGTCCCCCATGTCGCCTTCCAGTTCGGATTTCGGTGTCAGCGCCGCCACCGAATCCACGACCACCATGCTGACCGCGCCGGAGCGCACCAGCGTATCCACGATCTCGAGCGCCTGTTCGCCGGTGTCGGGCTGTGAAATCAGCAGCTCGTCCAGATCGACACCCAGCTTGCGGGCGTATTGCGGGTCAAGCGCATGCTCGGCGTCGACAAAGGCGCAGACACCGCCTTTCTTCTGTTCCTCGGCCACGCAATGAAGCGTCAGCGTCGTCTTGCCCGAGCTTTCCGGGCCATATATCTCGATGATCCGGCCTTTCGGCAGACCGCCGATGCCGAGCGCGATATCGAGCCCCAGAGAGCCGGTCGAGGTCGACTCGATGTCCCGGATGACGTTTTCGCCCCCCAGCTTCATGATCGAGCCCTTGCCGAATTGCCGCTCGATCTGCGCCAGCGCCGAATCGAGAGCTTTTTGTTTGTTCGCGTCGCGCTTGCTGTCCATTGTGAGAAGGTCTGCCGTTGCCATTGCTTTTGATCCTTATTCCACACCCGATGACGGGCGGCAATTGCTGCTTTCGTTCACCTCTTGTTCTCGTGATGTATGAGGCCAAACCGTGAACATTTCAACGTTTAATTTTCCGTACACTGTTGCGCGTTCCGGTTAAGGAGTGGTTTATGACACATGGTTTTTCTGCGGAGCGCTGTGCATGCTGGTCTTTTGGAAGGAACGCCTGGTTCTTCTGTCCGTCCCGAAGACCGGCACCCACGCCTATGCACAGGCGCTCGGGTCGCGGGCGTCGATCGTGGTGGCGGACCCGCCCGAACTCAAGCACGCCCCGGTTTATCGCTACAACCGTTTCTTCCGCCCGATGTTCGACAAGATGGGCGCCACGGATCTTGAACTTGTGGCGGTGATCCGTGAACCGCTGGACTGGTTGGGAAGCTGGTACCGCTACCGGCAGCGCAGCGATCTCGACGGACATCCGGCCTCGACCAGGGGCGTGTCCTTCGACGATTTCCTCGACGCCACCTGCGAAGCCGATCCGCCGGCCTTTGCCAATGTCGGATCGCAGGCCAGGTTCGTCGAGCCGCGCCCGAACGGCACATCCGTCAGGCATTTCTTCCGTTACGAGGATCAGCAGGGTTTGCAGGCCTTTCTCGCGGAACGGCTTGGCCCCCTGCCGGACATCCCCGTGGCGAACGCGTCGCCCCTTGCGCATCTGGTCGCGTCTCCCGGCACCGAGGCCCGACTGCGCGCGCAGCGCGCAACCGACTTCGCGCTGTGGGACTCGATTCCGGTGCGCGCCGGTTGAGGACCGGGATCAGGGTGCGGCTCCCGCGCCGGGAGCGACCTGGGACGTGACCAGTTGCTGGTTCACGATGGTGGTCAGGTCAGTCAGAGAGAACGGCTTGGCCAGAAAGGCCGACGCCTTGATCCGTGCGCCCTGCGACTTGAACACGTCTTCAGCATAGCCCGACATGAAGACAACCGGCACATCCGGGCGTGTGGCGCGGGCCTTGCGCACCCAACTGGGACCGTCAAGTCCGGGCATCACGACATCCGTGACAAAGACATCGACCTTGAGATCGATGTCCTTGAGCAGGTCGAGCGCATCCTCGGCGCTGCTCGCCTCGATCACCTTGAAGCCGCGATGCGCCAGCGCTCGGGACGCAAAGGCGCGCACCGGCGCCTCGTCCTCGACCAGGAGCACCACACCGTCGCTCATCCGGATTGCCTGCGGCGCAGGCGGAGGAAGCTCGACGACAGGCTCGATCGCGGGCTCGTCGCTGATCGGGAACATCAGGGTGAACACGCTGCCCTTGCCCGGCGTACTGTCGACGAAGATGAAACCGCCGGTCTGTTTGACGATGCCATAGACCGTGGACAGGCCCAGCCCGGTCCCTTCGCCCGTGCGCTTGGTCGTGTAGAAGGGTTCGAACACCTTTTCGAGCTTGTCATGCGGAATGCCGATCCCGTCATCCTGCACCCGCACCACGACATAGGTGCCCCTGGGCACCTTGGCGCGGCCATGCTGCAAGGGTTTTTCGAGGATGCGTTCGTCTGTTTCAATCAGGATCGTGCCCCCGTCCGACATCGCATCGCGCGCATTTACGACCAGGTTCATGATGACCTGTTCCAGCTGACGCTTGTCGGCCCGGATGGCCGGCAGAACCGGGTTCTGGCGCAGTTCGAGCGACACTTTCTCTCCGACCAGCCGGTTCAGCAGATGGGTCAGATCGGACAGGATATCGCGCAGGTCCAGCCGTTCGGGGCTGAGCGTCTGCTTGCGTGAGAAGGCCAGCAACTGGCCGACAAGACCCGCCGCGCGATTGGCGTTCTGGTGAATCTGGATCAGGTCGCCATATTCGGGATCACCCTGATCGTGGCGCAGCAGGAGCAGATCGCAATGCCCTGATATCGCCGTCAGCAAGTTGTTGAAATCATGCGCGACACCGCCCGCCAACTGTCCGATCGCCTGCATCTTCTGGCTCTGCACGAATTGCGCCTCCAGACTCTTGAGTTCGGTCGCATCGTTGAGCACCGCCACCAGAACGGTCTGGCCGGCTTCGACGACGCGGGTCAGCGTGACCTGGACGAACATTTCCTGGTCGGACCGGGTGAGCCTGAGAAATTCGGACCGACCCAGCCCCTTGCCGGCTGCCGCGTCGGAAAGCCAGTCCGGGATCGATCGGCCCAGCCCCTCCATCAGGTCCGACAGGTTGCGGTCATCGTCCTTTCTGGCGCGCAAGAGATCCCGCGCACAGCGGTTCGCCTTGGCCACGCAGCCTTCCGGCGTGACCTTGAGAAGCGGCACCGGAAGCGCCTCGAACCCGGCATCATCGGAGGTGGTGTTTTCGGGTACGGAATTCGGCACGAGAACGATTTCCTCGCGCCCCATTCCGGCGGGATGAACCTTGACGGTGAACTCGTGATCCACCCCGTCGGTCTGAACCTGGTGGGTTTCACCCGGGCGGAGCGGTGTGTCGGTGATCAATTCGTCAAGCCGGCGCACCCGTCCCCCGGCAAGGGCGCGGGCGGCCGGGTTCATCCAGAGCACCGTCCCCCCGCGCCCGACGGTCAGGGCCGGGTAATGCACCTTGCCGGACGGGCCCGGGGCGCCCTGATCCTGGAACAGCTCGAAGCGCCACATCAATGCATCGGGGCCGACCTGATGCGCGGAGAGGCGCAGATGTCGATCCGGCAGGACAACCTTTTCGGACGCGATACCTTCTGCCATTGCAGCAGCCTGCACCCGGTGGATCAGCCCGGCCGCATCCGCCACATGCCGTCCCACCATGCTGCGCAAGGACTGCCCCTCCGCAGCCTTGAGCAGGGTTTGCGCAACACGGTTCCCGGTAAGAACCGTGCCGTCGTGATCGGTCAGAACGCAGGCCGAGGCATCATGTTCGACAAGCAGGGCTAGGTCGCGCAACGCCGATCGCCGACGCCAGGACCGCCAGACATGCGCAAGCGTGGTCGCCACTGTCACAAGGCCAAAGGCCATCGCCGCGGCAACAAAACCGGTCTGGATTGTCGCGCTTGGGGCAAGATACCCCAGCACAGCGCTGAGAACCGCAAACCCCAGCAGGGCAGCCTTGGCAGAATACAGGCGCTGGGAAACCGGGATCGGTCGGTCGAAATAGGTCATCAAATGAGCCCTTGGGGACAGCAGGTTCCCGCCATTTGACCGCAAGAAAATTAAGCGACACTTAAGACGATAACGCCTCAGGGTTGTAATTTATTCGGACTCTCTCGTCAAGATCGACACGAAAAACCCGTCCCCGCCCTGATCCAGGCCGAATCTGTGCTGCATGGTGCAGGTCCAGGCGGAATGTCTGGCCAGGAATGCGTCGATTTGTGCTTCATTTTCACGAGAAAGCACCGAACAGGTCGCAAAGGCCAGCACGCCTCCGGTTTTCACCAGTTCGGCGGTCTGGTCGAGAATTTGCGCTTGCGTCCGGACCAGCGCGTCCAGACGCTCGGGCGTCAGACGCCATTTGCCCTCGGGGGCGCGGCGCCACGATCCGCTGCCGGAACAGGGCACGTCGCACAGAACAAGATCATATGGCGGTTCCGGCCGGGCGATCAGCACCACCTCCGCCCCGGCCCGCGCGGCGCGTTCGGGCAGATGCGACATGCGGCGCGGGTCGGCATCATGCGCCTCGACCGGCCCGGAGAGACGCGCCGCCATGGCCAGCGTCTTGCCACCGCCACCGGCACAATAATCGAGCACGCGCAGTCCGGGCGCCAGCGGCAGCGCATCGACAACGGCCTGGCTGGCCACGTCCTGAAGCTCGACCAGCCCGGTGGCGAAGGCATCGGATTGCGCGACGCGGCGGGCGCCGTCCTGCACCTCAAGCGCCGTTTCGGAGAGTGGATGCGGCGTGGCCGTGATCGAATCCGCCATCAAGGCGACCTGCGCCGCGTTGCGGTCGGCTTTCAACAGGTTGACGCGCAGGAACACCGAAGCGCGATGCCTCAGAGCTTCAGCCATCGCCAGAGCATCGTCTCCCAAATCATTGGCAAGAAAATCAAAAAGCCAATCCGGAAGATCCGCAGCCTCGGCCCCTTTCGGCACTCTGCCGCCGCTTTCTTCGTCCTCGGCCAAGGGCGCAAGCCCGTAGCCTTCGCCGGTGAACACGGTCTCGGGCCCGGTGCCGGTCTGGCGCAAACGCCCCAGCACGCGCTGACGCCCGGTCTCTCCACCGCCCAGAGCCGCCGTGCTGCGCCAGCAGCGCAGGATGTCGAAGACATGATCCCGGATCGCCGCACGGTCCCGCGACCCGGCAAAGCGGGACCGGCGCGCCCAGTTGGTCAACGCCTTTTCCGACGGCTCGCCAGCGGCGATCCGGTCAAGGATATCGGCCGCGGCGGCCCATCGTGCAGCCGGGGTCATGTCACGCGCCGCATGCCGTCACGCCAGCCGGTAATTCGGCGACTCGCGGGTGATCTGGACATCGTGCACATGGCTTTCCTTGAGACCTGCGCCAGTGATCCGCACGAATTTGCACTCGTGGCGCATTTCTTCGACGGTGGCGCAGCCGGTATATCCCATGGCCGCGCGCAGGCCGCCGACAAGCTGGTGAATCACGGTCTGCGCCGAGCCCTTGTAGGGCACCTGCCCCTCGATGCCTTCGGGCACCAGCTTGTCGCTGGCCGCGTCCTTCTGGAAATAGCGGTCCGCCGAGCCGCGCGCCATCGCTCCGATCGACCCCATGCCGCGATAGGCCTTGAAGCTGCGGCCCTGGTAGAGGATCACCTCGCCGGGGCTTTCGTCGGTGCCAGCGATCATGCTGCCGACCATGGCGCAGGACGCGCCCGCCGCGATCGCCTTGGCGAAATCGCCGGAGAACTTGATCCCGCCATCTGCGATGACCGGAATGTCGCCCGCCGCCCGGGTGCAATCCATGATCGCGGTCAGCTGCGGCACGCCGACTCCGGCGACCATGCGCGTGGTGCAGATCGACCCCGGCCCGATGCCGACCTTGACCGCATCGGCGCCGGCGTCGATCAGGGCGCGGGTGGCTTCGGCGGTGGCGACGTTGCCGGCGATCACCTGCACCTCGTTCGACAGCGTCTTGGCGCGGGTCACGGCATCCAGAACGCCCCGCGAATGGCCATGCGCAGTGTCGATCACCACGATGTCCACACCGGCATCCACCAGCGCCTGGGTCCGTTCGAACCCGGCATCACCCACCGAGCTCGCCGCGGCGACCCGCAACCGGCCCAGCTCGTCCTTGCAGGCGGTCGGGTTGAGCACGGCCTGTTGCGTGTCCTTGAGGGTCAGCAGCCCGGTCAGCTTGTTGTCGCCATCCACGACCAGCAGCTTTTCGATCCGGCGGGCGCGCATCAGGCTGATCGCCTCCTCCCGGTCCGCCGGTTCGCGCAGGATCGCCAGGTTGTCGGAGGTCATCATCACGCTGACCGGCGTGTCGTCCGAGGTGGCAAAGCGCATGTCGCGGTTGGTGACGATGCCAAGCACCCGGCCGCGGTCATCGACCACCGGAAAGCCGGTGAAATTGTAGCGCTCGATCAGGGCCTTGGCATCCGCCAGCGTCTGGTCGGCCCGCAGCGTCACCGGGCTGTAGACAATGCCGCTCTCGAACCGCTTGACCCGGCGCACCTCGCGGGCCTGCTGCTCGACGCTGAGGTTCTTGTGGATCACGCCCATGCCGCCGGCCTGCGCCATGGTGATCGCCATGCGGCCTTCGGTGACCGTGTCCATGGCCGAACTGAGCAGCGGGATGTTGAGCGCGATGCGTTTCGTCACGCGCGTCCGGGTGTCCGCGGTGGACGGCAACACCTCGGACGCCCCCGGCACCAGCAGAACATCATCAAAGGTGAGAGCCTCGCGAATCTCCATCGGAATCCCTTTCCACGGACAGCATCGTTAGGCACGTCCCTATTGCACGGGTTCGACACGGGGGAAAGCCCCAATCGGCCCTTTACCCCTGCGTGGGGCTGACGCAGTCTGGGCGCAAAACACGGGGACCCGAGACATGGCACATGGATACGAGGCAGGCCGGCTGAACCTGCCCTTCACCGGCATCTGCACCTTCGCCCGCAGCCCCTACCAGGCCGACTGGCGCGCCATCGACGCCGATGTGGCGGTGCTTGGCGCGCCCTTCGATGCGGGCACGCAATGGCGGGCAGGCGCCCGTTTCGGCCCGCGCGGCGTGCGCGAGGCGTCCACCCTGTTCAGTTTCGGCCATGCCGGGGCCTATGATCACGAGGATGACGAGACTTACCTCGCCGACACTCGGATCGTCGATCTGGGCGATGCCGATATCGTGCATACCGACACCGTGCAAAGCCACGCCAATATCCGCAGCGGGGTCGCCGCGATCCGCGCGGCGGGCGCGCTGCCGGTGGTGATCGGCGGCGACCATTCGATCAACATCCCGTGTATCGACGCCTTCGAAGGCGCGGCCCCGTTCCACATCCTGCAGATCGACGCGCATCTGGATTTCGTCGACGAACGCCACGGCGTGCGCAACGGCCACGGCAACCCGATGCGCCGCGCCTCCGAAAAATCCTGGGTCAGCGGCATGACCCAAGTGGGCATCCGCAATGTCAGCTCCACCGCCCGCGACGGCTACGAGGATGCGAGGGCGCGCGGATCGGACATCCTGTCGGTCCGGCAAGCCCGCGCACTTGGTCCGCAAGGCGTGGCAGACCGCCTGCCCCAGGGCGCGCCGGTCTACATCACCCTGGACATCGACGCCTTCTGCCCGTCCATCGCACCGGGCACGGGCACCCCGAGCCATGGCGGGTTCCTCTATTACGACGTGCTCGAACTGCTCCAGCAGGTGGCGCAGCGCCACGAGGTGGTCGGCATCGACCTTGTCGAGGTGGCGCCGGATTACGACCCGACCGGCGCGACCTCGATCCTTGCCGCGCAGGTGCTGATGAACCTGCTTGGCTTTGTCTTTCACGCACGGCATACGCAGCATGGATAGGCGCGATACATTGCCCCCGGCATCATCGGCTTTCCGCCGATTGTCCGGAGACCCGTCACAGCCCTGTTGCACTTGGATGCGCGGCTGCGTTGACTGGGGAAAAACCACACCGACAGGCACAGGCAGCACAGCATGGCACAGCCACTTTCCGGCATCACGATCCTTGACCTGACCCATGTCCTTGCGGGGCCGTTCTGCTCCATGACGCTGGCAGATCTGGGCGCGCATGTGATCAAGGTCGAACGCCCGGGCACCGGCGACGACACACGGACCTTCCCGCCCTTTTCCAAGGGAAAGTCGGCCTATTTCGCCGCCATCAACCATAGCAAGAAATCCATCGCGCTCGACCTGAAAAAGGACGCGGATTGCGCCATCTTCGAACGGCTGCTGGGCCGCGCCGATGTGATCCTCGAAAACCACCGCCCCGGCGTGATGGAGCGGCTGGGCTATGGCTGGGACGATCTGCACGCGCAGTTCCCGCGCCTGATCTACGGCGCCGTGTCCGGCTTTGGCCATACCGGCCCCGAAGCCAGGCGACCGGCCTATGACATGGTTGTGCAGGCGCGCGGCGGCGTGATGTCGATCACCGGCGAAAAGGGCCGCGACCCGGTGCGCGTCGGCGCGTCCATCGGCGATATCGTGGCGGGGATGTACCTGTCTCAGGGCGTGCTCGCTGCCCTGATGGACCGCGAAAGAACCGGCGTTGGACGCAAGATCGACGTGGCGATGCTGGATGCGCAACTGGCGATCCTCGAACACGCCGTCGCCATCACATCCGTCACCGGCACACCGCCCGCACCCACCGGCGCGCGGCACCCGTCGATCGCCCCCTTCGAGACCTTCCACGCCACCGATGGGCTGTTCGTGATCGCGGCCGGCAACGACGTGCTGTTCGAAAAGCTGTGTGTGGCGCTGAACCTGCCGCTGTCGGACGATCCGCGCTTTGCCACCAACCCCGCGCGGGTCGAGAACGCCCGCCTGCTCAAGCGCTTGATCGAGGCGGTGACCCTCGACAAGACCCGCGCGCACTGGATCGCCAAGCTGGGCGCGGCAGGCATCCCCAGCGGGCCCATTCAGGACGTCGCACAGGTCATGCGGGATCCGCAGATCCTGGCGCGCAACATGGTGGTCGATGTGCTCGACCGCAACGGACGGCCCGCCTACAAGGCCGCGGGCAACCCGATCAAGATGAGCGGCCTGGGCGATCCCACCGTGCGCCCGCCCGCGCCCGACCTGGATGGCGACCGCGGCGAAATCCTGCGTTGGCTGGAGGGCAAGGGCTAAGCCCGTTCGAACGGGCTTGACCACGCGATTTCCAAATCGCGTCGGAAAGCGGTTTCGAAACCGCTTTTCAAGGCCTTTCGAAAGGCCTTCCACCGCACCGAACGCAGGATTTCCCGATCCTTAACTGCCGCGGCGGCACCTTCCCCACACAAAAGCTTTTGAGCGGGAAGGGTCACTCCCATGCCGCGACACGTGAACTGACAACGCTCTCTGACGCCCCCAACCGGGGCCGACCATGAGAGACCGGTCTCACAAGGCCCCTACAGCGGGGGTACAGGTCCAAAGCCATCGGCTTTGCAGCAAAAGAGCAGTGTCAGGCCCAAGGGGCGGCGCCGCTTCCATGACCAACTCAGCACCTGCACACCGGGCGGAGACATCCGCACCGGCGCGCAGGCATGTCCGGCGTTTGGCCCAGCCATGCCGCTCTGCATAAACATTATGACGCAAATCACCTTTTTCCCGACGCGCGGGACGCTATGGTCCCCGACAACCGTGATCAGAGAGAATCCCATGTCCAACCAAGACCCGCTTGTCGTTTTCACCCCCTCCGGCAAACGCGGCCGGTTCCCGGTGGGGACCCCCGTCCTGACCGCCGCACGGCAACTGGGCGTGGATCTCGACAGCGTCTGCGGCGGGCGCGGAATCTGTTCGAAATGCCAGATCACGCCGGGCTATGGCGAGTTCTCCAAGCACGGCGTCACCGCCCGCGACGGCGCGCTGTCGGACTGGAACCCGGTCGAGGCGCGGTATGACCAGAAGCGCGGGCTGAAGCCGGG